>NZ_BCSH01000086.1 GCF_001570765.1 Nocardiopsis listeri NBRC 13360
CTCGCGGCTCGACTCCTCTTGCACGGTGTTGGAACGAACCCAGGATCTCCGGACCCGAACCGGGTGACCCCTTGGGGCCGATCACCTGGGGCCGATCACCTGGGGCGGGGTGGCAGCGCCAAGCCGATGTGCTCGCCGATCTCCTCGATCAGGCCGAGGTCGGCCAGGCGGAAGCTGCCCCGGTTGCTGCGCCGGATCAGGGTGAGCGCGCCCCGCACGCCCCGGCTGCCGCGCAGCGGCACCGACAGCAGCGAACCGGCGCCCAACACCGCCAGGACGGGAGCGCCCGCGCCCATGTGGCCCAGCACCGTCTCGTCCTCGATCAGCGGGAACAGCAACGACTGACCGCGACCGAGCACCTCTCCGGGGATGTCGGAGTCGCTCGGGGACAGCGCGGCCAGCTCGTCGCGTTGACCCTCCGGGGCGTCGGCCGGGCCGACGACGGCGGCGCGGCGCGCCACGCGGGAGTCCTCGGGCAGGTCGCAGACGTCGATGATCACCCAGTCCGCGTAGGAGTCGGCCAGCAGGTCCGCGGCGTCGGTGAGCGCCAACGCCCTGGTGGGGGTGGTGCCGCGCAACAGCAGGCGGGTCATCCGGGTCAGCACGTCCAGGCGGCGGGCGGCGAGCACGACCACTTGGTCCTCCACCTCCGGCTCCAACGGCGAGGGGCCGTCCTCGTCGGCGCCGTTCATCGGTGGTGACATGGCCACCAGGACCAGGGGTTGGGCCTCGGTGGGCAACTCCAACCGGGTCAGGGTCAGGTGCACGTCCTCGGCCCATCCGCGCTGCGCCAGCCGCGACTCCAAGGACGCGGGGCCGTCACCGCGCAGCACCGCGGCCAGCCACGACCGCATCGCCGCGCGCTTGCGCAGGTCGACGAAGTGGGCGAAGGGCTTGCCGGTGACGTAGCCCGGTGCGCCGCCCAGTTGCTCGGCGCCGGCGTTGTTGATCCGACGGATGTAGCCGTCGTGGTCCAGCAACACCACGGGCACACTGAGTTCGTTGAACATCGCGCGCAGCAGGACCCGGTCGTTGTCGTCGCCGCTGCGACGGGGCTCGACGGGTCCGCTGAGCGCGCGTACCAGTTCACCGCCGGCGTCGCCGAGCAGGCGTTCGGCGTACTCCAGCTCGGCGAGGGCGGCTTCAGCGGTACCCCCGGCGTCGTCCGGGTAGGTGGTATGCGTGTTGCGCAACGCCGCGACACGTTCGCTCAGCGCGTTGATCTCGCGTTGCAGATCGGCGAGGTTGTCCGACACGCTCACGGTCTCCCGGTGGTCTTCGATGGTGGGCGAGGACTCGCCGGAACGGTCCGGCGTCCGGTCGAGGCTTTTTCGAAGGTTACCGTTGGTGCGGGAGAGGGGCACGAGTCGAGGAGGTTCGCACGGTGTGGATCGAACACCTCGCCCGTGACATCGGCGCGCTCGGGCAGGAGGAGAACACCACTCCCGAACGAGCGTTGGACCAGATGAGTCGGGCCGCGGCGCTGAGCGTCCCCGGTTGCTCGGCGGCGCTCGTGGTGCTGTGGCGCGAGGTGGTCGGCCCGGACGGGTCCCGTCGCCACGTGGTCACCGACTACGGGGCCTCCCACTCCGACCTGTCCGAGGCCTTGGAACACCAGTACACGACCGATCAGGGGCCCACGGTCGAGGCGGTCCGCGAGATGAGCCAGGTCCGGGTGTCCGACGTGCTGCGCGAGCAGCGCTGGCCCCGGTACACGAGCATGGCGGTCCAGTGCGGCGACCGCTCCTCCATCACCCAGCCCAGCGCCCTGCCCGGGGACGGTGACGAGGACCGGGTGCTCACCTTCGGGGTGCACTCCGGCCGCGCGGACGCCTTCGACGAGGGGGTCGGCCCCGAACTCACCGCCCTGTTGGCCGAGCACTCGGCGATGGCCCTGCACACGGCCTTCCGGCAGACGGACGCCGCCCGCGAGTCCGCGCACATGCGTAGGGCCATGTCGGCGCGTACGGTGATCGACCAGGCCAAGGGGATCATCATGCACGCACGGGGCTGCGACGCCGACGCCGCCTTCGCGGCCCTGCGGGAGGTGGCCCAACGCAATCGCAAACGGGTGGTGGACGTGGCCCGGGACCTCGTCGCGCAGAACACGGGTCCGCAACCGCGGATGCGTCGCAACGGTGCGGACGGCCGCTGAACCGGGACGTAAGCGGTCAACGGTGAACCGAGTCCGCGCGAATGCGCGATGAACATGGTGGGATCCCGGTGAAAGACCTGGCAACAAGACCGCGGTGAGTCCGGAGCGTGACCGGAACGCGGCATGATGAGGGTTCGGGACCGTCGTGGCGCGCGACGGCGGTCGGCCCGCCCCACGGCGGGACCGGGAACCACCCGGCGCAGTGAACGACAAGGAGACCGACCGTGACGTCAGACATCTCGATTCGCCGCGAGGATGGCGTCGCCGTCGTGACACCCGTCGGTGAGATGGACGCGGTCTCGTCCCCGGCACTGGCCGAGGCGTTGGACGAGGTCCTCGGCGACGCTCCCAAGGGGGTGGTGGTGGACCTGGCCAAGGTCGGGTTCTGCGACTCCCGGTGCATCGGAGTGCTGGTCGCGGCGTTCCGCCAGGCCCGTGACCTGGACGTCGGATTCGTCGTCACCGAGCCACAGCAGCAGGTCAACCGGTTGTTCGTGATAGCGGGGATCGATCAGGTCATCCCGATAGGCGCCAGCACCGGCGACGCGGTCTCCGAACTCGGTGGCTGAGCCGGGGCGGTGGGCCCCGCTCTCACGGACCGACCGGCGTGGTGCGCACGTCCTCACCGTTTCCCGCCTCCGCGCCGCTCTCTTCGCCGGTGACGGGATCCACGAAGTGCAACCGCACCAGCGACCCCGACTCGTCCCCGCAGATCTCCATGAAGTCGCAGATCTGGCGGGTGATCCACAGCCCGTATCCGCGGGGGCGCAGGCCGTCGGCGGGACGGTATCCCGTCAAGGGGTCGTAGAGCCCGCCGCGTTCGTCGAAGACGTCGCACACCCAGCGGTCAGGGCCACGCCACATCTGGACGGTTCCCTTGCCCGCCCCGTGCTCCAGCACGTTGGCCGCGAGTTCGTTCACCGCCACCACCAGACCGTCCACCCGCTCCCGTGGCAGGTCCAGGGCGCGCGCCAAGGAGTCGAGATCGTCCCGCAGCCGTGGCAGGGACCGCTCGATCTCCAGACGGTGCACCGGGCTCGTCACCGGTAACGGCTCCGGCGCCGGGCGCCGATGGCCGAACGCCGCGGTGCCCAGGTAGGCCGGGTTGGCGTACGGACCCTCGTCGCCCACCAGGACGGGGTGGGTGGCCAGGACGGCCGAACGCGCGCCCGGCGGCAACCCCCGGTCGTCGTGGACGCACAGCAGACGCGTGCGCATCGGTGCGAGCGCGGTGCTGAGCACGGACTCCAACCGGTGCCACTCGCGGTTCTCCATCGCGCCGTCCGCGGGAACGGGTGGTTGGCCCACCACCGTGACCGAGTCGTGTGCCAGGGACATGCGGTGCAGGGCCGCCAGCGTGCGCCCTGGGGCGTCGTAGAGGGTGTCACGGTCGACGACGTGCACCCGGCCGCGCTCCTCGGGGGTGAGCCCGTCGAGGAGCGCGGCCGGATCCGCTACGGCCAGGACGGTGTGGCCGTCTTCGCGTACCGCGGTGCGAAGTCGTTTCCGTGTCACCTCGTGGAACCGTCTCTCTCCGCGGTAGAGCAGTCCCTGGTGTTCGAAGGTCATCGGTGGGGGTGGACCGCTCAGTGGGAGGAACCGGACAGGAGCAGCTCCGTCTCGTCCTCGTCGGAGTGGTCGCGTTCGGTCTGCTGTGGGCGAGAGCGTTCGTAGGCCAGCTCGGTCTCCACCGCGATGCGCTGCCAGGTGAAACGGGAGCGGGCGCGGTCGACCGCGGCGATCCCGTAGGCGCTGCTCATGGTGGGTGTGCTGAGGACCGAGCGGACCGACCGGGCGACCTCGTCGGGACGACCGAAGCGCATGAGCACGCCGCTCGTACGGTGCAGCACCGCGCCGGGGACGGCGCCCGTGGCGGTGGCCACGACCGGCAGGCCACAGGACATGGCCTCCAGGACGGTGCCGCCATAGGGGTCGTAGGAGGCCGCGGAGACGTACACGTCGGCCGAACGCAGCAGGCGGGGCAGCTCCTTGCGCTCCACGGGGCCGGTCAGGTGCACGCGGTCGTCCACGCCGGCCTCCTTCGCCAGGAGTTCGACGCGGCGGGCGTTCTCGTCGAGGGCGACCGTGCGGTCGTCGGCGGTGGACACCAGCAGCAGCTCGGCCTCCGGCAACCGGACCATCGCCTCGACCAGGCGTTCGGCGCCACCGGCCTCGGTCAGGGAGGTGACCGAGATCAGGCGGGAACGTTCCTCGCGGCGGGCGTTCCAGGGTTCTGCGGACGCGCTGCCCTCGACGCTGAAGTGGTCGGAGTCCACACCGAACGGCACGACGCTCACGTGGTGACGTGGCACGCCCAGGCGGGCCAGTTCACCCTGCTGGTCGGTGGAGTTGACCAGGACCCGGTCGGCACGGGAGGCCAGGATCGTCTCCATCCGGGCCCGGTCCGGTCGGTGGGCGAGACCGGAACGCTGTTCGCTGGCGTTGAGCGAGTGGAAGGTCTGGACGATGGGGACGCCACTCTGGTCCTTCTCGCTGTGCGCCTGGGCGTGCAGGGCGGCGAGACCACTGGTCCAGCCGATGGCGTGCAGGACGTCGGGGGTGTCCTCGTCGAGGACGGCGGCCAGCGCGGTCCCGAAGGCGCCGGTGTGCTCGGCGTGGTCGGTCTCGTGGAGCACGCGGGCGGGCCCGGCGTCGAGGTGGGCGACGGAGACGCCGCGGGCCATCCGCGTGCGGCCCTCGGGCTGCTCGGGGTCACTGCGGCGGACGTAGACGGTCACCTTGTGACCGCGCTTGGCGAGCTGTCGGGACACGGCGCACACGTGCAGGCTCACCGGGCAGGCCGGTTCGCCGCGGTGCGCGGGGAGGGGATTGGCGTGTTCGGCGACCATGGCGATCTTCACTGGGCTGAACTCCTTGGACACCGCCGTGGTGTCCGTCGTGGTTGGTCCCGGGGGACTCCGGAGCGGGGAGTCGGAATCCTTCCGGGGCGTACGGGTCGGGCCGCCATGCCCTATGGCCACCGGTGCTTTCACATGGGGGTGAAAACCACCGGACGCCGTCGGGCACGGACCGGCGTGGGGTCTTCAGGGGAACGTGGCGGGCGCGGGTCCGGGCCCCATGGCCGAGGAGGGCGGGACAGCACGAAGAGCCGCGCGCACGGAGTGCGAACGGTGCTGTGGTTCATGGGAGGGAGGATGAAGGGAGCGACGCATGACAGACCACACCAAACGACCTTGGAGAGAGGTTGAGCGCCACCGGGCGTACCTGTGTTCGAGGCTCGCGCGCGGGGCGGAGGTCGTGTGTGTCTGCGTCTTAGACACCCAACGGGCTCCATTGTGCCAGACCCTCGGCAGGCCGACAACGTGCCCTTGCTCCCGTCGGGCGCCCGAAACCTGGTGGAACGGCCGGTTCCGGTCGCCCAAGGTCCTCCCGGAACCGGGCCCTGGGCTGCTGGTTCGTCGAACCTCCCGATCGGCACTGTCGGTCGGACCTGAGCAACGCTAGTGTCGGACCGGAACCGGGTCGGGACGACTCAGTGGCCCCCCAGTCCTCCGTCTCCACGCTTTTGGCGGTACAAAGGCGGACGGGAACTGCGCTTCCGAGCGTTTTCCGCCATGATGTACACGGATTTTGAGCGATCTCCGTCTCGGTACGGTGACAGAATCCAGACGTTGAACGGGACTCGATCAAGGTCCGGCGGCTGCCGGGCAACCGGCCAAGGCCGACGAAACGGGAGGAAGGGCGTATGGGTGTCGCTGGTGGGGAAGTCATTGTCACGGCCCTCACGCACCGGGGCGCTATTCGCCCCGCCAACGAGGACTCCGTTGTCATGGGTGCTCTCACCGTCGCCAGTGCGAACATGACCTCCCCGGTCCGCTGCGTACTGCCGGTGACCGAACCGGTCATCCTCGCGGTGGCGGACGGTATCGGTGGCCAGGCCGCCGGTGAGATCGCCTCGGAACACGCCGTGCACCGCATGGCCGAGATGGGTCCTCGGCTCAACAACCCCGAGGAAGTGGCCCAACTCCTCACCCACATCGATGAGGAGATCAAGGACCACGCCTCCCAACACCCGGAGTTCTCCGGGATGGGCACCACGGTCGCCGGGGTCCTGCTCAACAACGACGGCAACTTCTGGTTCAACGTGGGTGACTCGCGGACCTACCGTCTGGAGGGTCGACATCTGCGTCAACTCTCCGAGGACGACTCCCCGGCCCTGCCGCCCTCCGAGGACGGCCGCCCCGTCACCACGAACTTCATCACCCAGTCCTTGGGCGGCAGCTCCGGCGGCTCGATGGTCCCGCACGTGGGCCGTGACGAGGCCGCCGATCCCAGCGCCTGGCTCATGTGCAGCGACGGGCTCTCCGACCTGGTGCTGCTGGAGGAGATGGAACGCATCATCGCGGAGGCCGGCAGCGACGAGGCCGCCGTGCACGCCCTGTGGCAGGCCGCCATGGGCGCGGGCGGCAAGGACAACATCAGCATCCTCCTCGCCCGGCGCCGCTGAGGCGCACGAACCGACGACGAAGGGGCCCGCACGCCGACGCGTGCGAGCCCCTTCAAGTGTCTTCTACCGGTTCTCGCCGGACCCGGGGCTCTTGCGCATGCGCACCACCAGGACCGCGATCAGGCCGATGACGGCGAGGGCGGCGATGCCACCGACCAACAGCAGCGTGGTGGTCGACGAGCCCTCGGCGGCGGGTTCATCGGCGGCGGCCGGGGACTCCTCGACCTCCTCGGCCGCGGGCTCCTCGGCTTCGGCGGGCTCTTCCTCGGCCGGCTCTTCCGGAGCAGCCTCGGCGACGGCCTCGTCGGTCACCGAGAAGGCGATCGTGTCCTGGATCGGGTGGCCGTCGGAGGAGACGACGCGGTAGGCGATGCTGTACTCGCCCGCCTCGTCCAGCGGGGCCAGCCCCACGGACACCTCGGTGTCGCTGAAGGCGAGTGCGCCGTCCTCGTACTGGGTCTCACCGTCGGGACCGGTCACGACGATCGCGCTTCCCTCGCCACCTTCCATCGGCGCGTTGTTGAAGGTCAGCACGACCTCTTCGGGGACGGTCTCCAGGGTGGCGCCGTCCTCCGGGTCGGAGCCGGTGAGCACGTCGTGGGCGAGGGCGGGGGAGGGGGCCAGCAGTAGGGCCACCGCGGCGAGGGGGGTGATCAGGGCTGCGGTACGGGTTCTCGACATGGTTCTTCTCTCTCGGGCCGTTCGGATGCGATTCGGGTTGCCCCTTGGCGTCGGGTACCGGGGTACTACGACGACAGGAGGAAGGGGCGCGGGTGAACCGGGAGGCCCGCGGGGCCCGTGTGCGGTGAACGCGGGTGGAGAGGGCGCGGTGGACGGGAGCGCGACGTGCGCGCGCTCGGGCGCGCGGAACGGGAGACCGTGGGCGCGCAGGGGCCGTGGCAGGGCCCGGGAGAGGGTGGTGCCGAGGAACCACAGCGCGGACTCGCCGTGTGCGAGAAGCGCGGCGGCGAGCAGGGCGGCCCACAGATGTGCGAACAACATGCCCGGCGTGAGGCCGAGTGTGTGGGTGAGCAGCCCGTGGCCGCCGTGGCCGGTGCCCGCGGAATGGAGTTCGGGGCCCGCCGTCATCTGTAGGACCATGTGCAGTACGACCTGTACGAGGGCCATGGCGGTGAAGATGTCGCCGAAGCCCCGCATGATCCTGGTGAAGCGCCACAGGAGGCCGACCAGGAACGCCGTGGTCAGGAGGAAGCCCCCGACCCCGGCGGGTGTGTCCGACCAGAGGTTGTGCCCTCCCCAGGCGAGCCCTGTGCACGCCACGGCGAGGAGCGCCGTGCGCGTGAACCGAAGGGTGCCGTGAGCGGGTCGCACGATTACCGAACCTAAGCCGTGCCCCCGGGAGCCGCAAGACCCACGAGGGGCGGGAGATATGGGGGCCGGGCACAGGGGAGCCGCCGAACGCGCGAGGCATCCGGCGGCTCCGCCCGTTTCCGAGGGACGGGCTCTAGACGGCCGGTGCGAGTTCGCGGCGCATGTAGCGACGCTCCTCGGGGGTGGTCCCACCCCAGACTCCATGAGCCTCTCCGGCACGTAGCGCCCACCGCAGGCATTCCGGGCGAACAGTACAGCTGCGGCAGACGGCGAGGGCCTGTTCCGTGTCGACGCGACCGATCCCGGTGCTGCTCACCGGAAAGAAGATCTCAGGGTCGTACGAGCGGCAGTTGCCCTGCTCGACCCAGTCCTCACTGTCGTGATACAGGCGGTTCACGGACGCCTCCGATCCCTGGTCGTTGGTCCCCACCGACGATGTGGCCGCGGTGAGGTGGGCGAAGTTCGTGTCGTGCGACCCGACCAAGGGCTCTTGACCCGGGCGGGCTGCGACGAAGCGTTGCGACCAATTGTAGTACTACATGAGGTCGTACTACGCAGAGTCTGCTCCAAAAACCGCGAATGATCAAGGACGTTCGTCCGTACCGGGGGCCTTGGTGCCCGCAGGGCGCCGAGCGGGTGGGGCGAACGGGGCGGTAGGTGACGACCGGCGTGTCGCCTGCGCAGCGGGGGTTTCCGCTTGTGCGCAGGGGTGCCAGAGGGGGTGGGCGCGTACTGTGTGAGGTGCGCCGCAGGTCTTTCGGGCGTTATGTCGCGAGGTTCCCACCGAATTGATGTGACTTAACGCACGCTTAATATTGCCTGTTCAGGCTCTATGTTTGACCCCGAGGCATGTGTTCCGCTCGCCGGGAGGCGAGGGAGTGCCCCGAAAGGTCCGGGGCTCGCGTGGTCGCCGAATCCCCTGTTGGGCAAGGCGTGACCAGGGCTTTCGGTCGAGTGCGCGCCCCGCCCGAAAGTGCTGGTCAGGTCGTCTTCATGCTGCTAAATAGACGAGCCATACCCGTTCAGGATCAGCCCAAACATCTGTGCGGGATCTCGCTGAAACATCTTTGAACTTCGTTCGCTAAATTCGGTCGACGTGCCACAACAACGAACGAACCTCCAAGCACGCGACCGAAACGACGACGGGGCCCAGGGTCACCGGACCGCCGAGGGCGCGGGCCATGAGGGCGTGCGCTTGACGCACCCCTCCTCGGAGGACGGGCCGCACATGTGGCGGTTGGCCGGCGAGGCGGGGATGGACGTGAACTCCCCGTACGCCTACACGCTGTGGTGCCGGGACTTCGCCGCGACGAGCGTCGTGGCGAAGGACACCGACGGCCGGGTGGCGGCCTACGTCACCGGTTACGTCCGTCCTGACAGCTCGGACACCTACTTCCTCTGGCAGGTCGCCGTCGACTCCGCGTATCGCGGACAGCGGCTGGCCCGCCGGATGCTCGACTTCATCGGCGACACGTTCGCCGATCAGGGTGTGCGGTACCTCGAAGCGACCGTCACCTCGGACAACGCCGCCTCTCGTGCCCTATTTGCGTCATTTGCCCGAAATTGGGGTACTGAGGACGTGTGGAGCCCACTCTTCACCAAGGAGCACTTCCCGTCCGGCGGCGACGAGCCCCACGAACCCGAGGACCTCGTGCGTATCGGCCCCATCGGGCCCACGAGCGACAACCCAGACGACTGACCGTCCGCAATGGATCGAACGCGATCCTGTCCCATACCCCTCGTCTAAGCCATGAGCCCACGAAGTTGGGGAAAGGAACCAAGGAACATCACGATGGAGACCTTCCAACGCCTCGAGTCCGAAGTCCGCGGATACTGCCGTAACTGGCCGGTCGTCTTCGACAAGGCGGTCGGAGCTCACGTATACGACGAGAGTGGCAAGCCCTACCTGGACTTCTTCGCGGGTGCCGGTTCGCTGAACTACGGGCACAACAACCCGGAGCTGAAGAAGCCGCTCATCGACTACCTCATGGACGACCGCATCGTCCACAGCCTCGACGCGTACAGCGTGGCCAAACGGGAGTTTCTCAAAACCTTCGATGACGTCATCCTCAAACCCAGGGGGTTGGACTACAAGGTCCAGTTCCCCGGCCCCGCCGGCAACAACGCGGTCGAGGCCGCGCTGAAGCTGGCCCGTAAGTACACCGGTCGCCAGACCATCATCAACTTCACCAACGGCTTCCACGGCATGACCCTGGGCGCCCTGGCCGTCACCGGTAACTCCATGAAGCGCGGTGGCGCCGGCGTTCCGCTGGACCACGTGGCGACCATGCCGTTCGACAACTACCTCGACGGCAAGACCCCTGACTTCCTGTGGCTGCGCACGCTGCTCGACGACAGCGGCAGCGGCCTGGACGCCCCGGCCGCCGTGATCGTGGAATCCATCCAGGGCGAGGGCGGCATCAACGCCGCCAGCGCCGAGTGGCTCCGCGGTCTGTCCGCCCTGTGCAAGGAATACGGCATCCTGCTGATCCTGGACGACATCCAGATGGGCTGTGGCCGTACCGGTCGGTTCTTCAGCTTCGAAGAGGCCGGCATCGTCCCGGACATCGTCACGCTGTCCAAGTCCATCAGCGGCTACGGTCTGCCGATGGCGCTCACGCTGTTCAAGCGCGAGCTGGACGTGTGGGAGCCCGGGGAGCACAACGGCACCTTCCGTGGCTTCAACCCGGCCATGGTCACCGGTGCCGAGGCCCTGCGCCGCTACTGGAGCGACGACTCCTTCGCCCAGGCCACCCTGGCCAAGGGCACCATGGTCGAGGCCCGCCTGTCCGAGATGGCCGCCGAGCACGCCGAGTTCGGCGCGCACGTCCGTGGTCGCGGTCTGGCCCGCGGTCTGGCCTTCGACGCCGAGGGCGGTCTCGCCAAGAAGGTCGCGGCCGAGTCCTTCGAGCGCGGCCTGCTCCTGGAGACCTCCGGTCCCGAGGACGAGGTCGCCAAGCTCCTGCCGCCGCTGACCATGACGGACGAGGAGCTCACCGCCGGCCTGGACATCATGGCCGACGCCGCCCGAGCCGCCGTCAAGGGCGCCAAGTCGGCCTGACCGGAGTAAGTACGACTTCGGGGCCGGTCGATGTTTCCCAACGGGGTACATCGACCGGCCCCGTACCGTGTAACCAGCGCATATTCACGCGCACCGGAACGTTAAGGAGCCCCAAGTGATCGTTCGCAGCATGGACGAGGTCAACGACACCGACGCCGACATCAAGACCGAGAACTGGCGGAGCCGTCGGATCGTCCTGGCCAAGGAGAAGGTCGGATTCTCCTTCCACGAGACCATCCTTTACGCGGGTACCGAGTCGACCTTCTGGTACGCCAACCACATCGAGCTCGTGCACTGCATCGAGGGTGAGGCGGAGCTGACCAACGAGGACACCGGAGAGAAGCACATCATCACGCCGGGCACCCTCTACCTGCTCAACGGCCACGAGAAGCACACGGTCCGCCCCAAGACGGACTTCCGCGTGCTGTGCGTGTTCAACCCGCCCGTCACCGGGCGCGAGGTCCACGACGAGAACGGCGTCTACCCGCTGGTCGTGGAGGAGGACGCCTGATCGGTTCTTAGCGGCGCAGACCCCCGGGCTTCAGCCGGGGGGAGGAAGTCGAAGGCGTCGCGTAGGACCACATCGACGGGCGGGGGCCGGCTTCGGCCCCCGCCCCTCGTCGTTCCTGGAAGAGGAAGCCCAGGGTGACGGGCGAAGGAACCCATAGTCACCCCGTACAGGTGACCGGCCTGACTAGGTCTTACCGTCCGGTCCCCCGACCTTCCGCAGCTCATAACCAGTGCATAACGGACTAAACATGTTCAGTTACTGCAGAGCGGGCCAGGGGAGAAGAGACTCCGTACCAGCGCCGTTCTCCCGTGTACCCGGCCGGCGGCCTGGTTCGCGGGCCAGACCCGCGGTATCAGCCACTTGAGGCGATCCACCATCCGAATGTGCGGAGTCCCCGCCCTGTCCTTCGGCGGAGACCCCGCTCTCGAATTTTCGAGGAGCAGTCGTGAAGAATCAGGGACCAGCGCGTCGGCGGGGAACCTGGGGCCGCCGAGACGCACTCCGCTTGGGAGGCGTGGGGCTCGCAACGGCCGGTCTCGCGGCGTGCAGCCGGGTCGACGAGGGCGGCGCCGGCGGCGAAGGAGAGGGTTCCCTCCTGGAACGTCTCCGTGAGCAGGGCTTCGTAGCGGTCGGACTCGCCAACGAGATCCCCTTCGGCTTCGTCGACGACGCCGGTGACCCGGCGGGCCAGTCGCCGGCCGTGGCCCAGGCCGTCTTCGAGGAACTGGGCGTCCCCGAGATCCAGGCCTCCCCGGTCAACTGGGACGGTCTCATTCCGGGCCTGAACGCCAACCGCTTCGACGTCCTCGCCGCAGGTGTGTTCATCACGCCCGAGCGCTGCGAGCAGGTCGCGTTCTCCGAACCGACCGCCACCTCCCCGGAGGCCTTCATGGTCGCCGCGGGCAACCCCGAGAACATCCAGCACTTCGAGGACTTCGCGGACAACCCGGACCTCAAGCTCGCCGTGCTGAACGGCTCGGTCGAGCAGACCTACGCCGAGTACTTCGGGGTTCCGGAAGAGCAGATGGAGCTCATCGGCAACCAGACCGCCGGTTACGAACTCCTGGAGAACGGCCGTGTGGACGCCATCTCCATGCTGAGCGTGTCGCACCACTACCTGTTGCAGGAACGCGGCGGCGACTTCGACGTCAGCGAGCCCTTCTTCCCCGTCATGGACGGGAACGAGGAGAAGGGCTGGGGCGGCCTGTGCGTGCGACAGGACGAGACCGAACTCCTGGAGGAGATCAACCGCGTCATCGCCGAGTTCACCGAGAGCGGTCGCCTGCTCGAACTCGGCGAGGAGTGGGGCTTCACCGAGGACGACCTGCCCGACGGTACGAGCACCGCCGAGCTCTGCGAGGGCTGATCCCTCTTGGAACAGATCAACTTCCTGGTCGAACGGTTGCCCAGGTTCCTCGACGGAGCCTGGGTCACCGTTCAACTCACCATCGGTGGCGCCGCCCTGGCGTTCGTCCTCGCCATGATCTTCGGGATCCTCGGCACCGCCGGCCACTGGTTGCCGCGTGCCGTCTCCACGATCTACGTGGAGGTCTTCCGCGGCATCGCGGCCCTGGTGCTGATGTTCTGGATGGCGTACGCGCTGCCCATCGCCACCGGATTCCAGCTGGAGGACAGGTTCGCGGCCATCCTGGCCCTGGGCCTGAACGTGGGCGCCTACGGTGCGGAGGTCGTGCGTTCGTCCATCAACGCGGTCCCCAGGTCGCAGGTCGAGGCGACCATCTCACTCAACTTCAACTGGTTCCAGCGGATGCGCCTGGTCGTGATCCCGCAGGCCTGGGCCCAGATGCTGCCGACCTTCGGCAACCTGGTCATCGAACTGATGAAGGCCACGGCCGTGGCCTACCTCATCGGTGTCGCCGACCTGGCCGCGGTCGCCCAGCAGCTGAGAGAGGCCACGGGTGAGACGGTCGTCGCCTACAGCGGCGCACTCGTCCTCTACTACCTGATCGCGCAGGTGCTCATCTTCGGTATGCGACTGCTCGAACGCCGTGCCAACCGGAAGCTGGGACGGCTGCCGTCCGGCGGCCAGGGGATCCTCTCCATGCTGCGACCGCCCACGATCGGAACCAAGGTGGGGGTGGCCAAGTGAACCTCTGGGATCTCGAGTGGATCATCGGCGTCATGCCCGACCTGCTCGGCGGCCTGTGGGTCACCGTGCAGATCACGGTCGTCGCCTACCTGATGGCCCTCGCTCTGGGCCTGGTCATCGCGATCGCTCGTCGAGTGCCGGTCTTCGGGCCGATCCTGCACTTCGTCATGGAGTTCATCCGTACGACACCGCTGGTCATGCAGCTGGTGTTCGTCTTCCTGTTGGCGCCCTCGACGGTCTCCGGCATGACCGTGGGCATCCTGGTCCTGGGCGTGCACTACTCGGCCTACACGGCAGAGGTGTACCGGTCGGGGATCGAGGGGGTGTCCAAGGGCCAATGGGAGGCGGCGCGGGCGCTCAGCCTGCCGTCCCACCGGACCTGGGGCGCCATCGTCCTTCCACAGGCGATCCGCAAGGTCATCCCCGCACTGGGGAACTACCTCATCGCGATGTTCAAGGACACCCCCCTGCTGTTCGCCATCGGTGTGGCCGAGCTGCTCACCGAGGCCCAGCGCGTCGGTAGCGCCGACTTCCGTATCGTCGAGGCGTTCACACTGGTCGGGTTCCTGTTCCTGGTCGTGAGCATCCCCTCCGCGATTTTGATTCGACGACTGGAGAAGCGATATGCCGCCGTCTGATACCCCCGAGAACACGATGGCACCGGGTGTCGATGGCGACGGTGCCGGCCCCGCCGCGGAGAACCTGATCGTCTTCGATCAGGTGGTGAAGCGGTTCGGCGACCTCACGGTCCTGGACCACCTCGACTTCGCGGTCGCCCCTGGTGAGCGCGTGACGCTCATCGGACCGAGCGGTTCGGGAAAGACCACCATCCTGCGGCTGCTGATGACTCTGGAGAAGGTCACCGAGGGTCACATCTGGGTCGACGGAGAGCCCTTCAGCCACATGCGCAAGGGCGCCGGGATGACCCGCGCGAGCGAGAAGTACCTGCGTGCCAAGCGCAAGCACATCGGCATGGTGTTCCAGCAGTTCAACCTGTTCCCCAACATGAGCGTCCGAAAGAACATCATGGAGGCGCCGGTCAACGTGCTCGGCCTGGGCAAGGACGAGGCGAGCCACCGCGCGGAGGAGCTCCTGGAACTGGTGGGTCTGGGCGACAAGATCGACGCCCACCCGACCCAGCTGTCCGGTGGTCAGCAGCAGCGTGTGGCGATCGCCCGCGCCCTGGCGATGAGACCGGAGATCCTGCTCCTGGACGAGGTCACCTCTGCCCTGGACCCGGAACTGGTCGCCGGTGTGCTCGACGTGCTGCGCGAGGTGGCCGAGACCACCGACATCACGATGCTGTGCGTGACACACGAGATGGGATTCGCCCGCGACGTCTCGCACCGTGTCCTGATGTTCGACAAGGGACGGATCGCCGAGGAGGGCCACCCGGACCAGATCTTCGGGGACCCTCGGCAGGAGCGGACCAAGTCCTTCCTCAAATCGGTCCTGGAGAACGGTCACTAGAGGCCTCACCGATATCGCGGGGAGCGGCCCGGACCGTCGCGACGGTCCGGGCCGCTCCCTTTTCCATGGTCACACGTGGTAACGACATACCGTAGTCATTAAGTCGCTTTTAGTTTTCCCCGGGGCAGAATGGTGGTTCTGAGGCAGGGGGGACTCTTGTGGCCATAGTGCGAAGATGGGGGCTCACATGGATGATCGCGCTCGCGGTGGTCCTCGTGGTCGGGCCGCTGCTCGCCCACCCGGTCCTTCGGGACCAGGTCTTCGATGAATCGTCCATCCTGTTACTGATCACCTGGACGCCGATGCTGTTCGCCGGTCTCCTGTCCTGGGGCCTGGTCTGGTCGTTGGGACGAAGGGACGAACTGGACCGGCGGGTGCGGATCGCGATGGAGGGGCATCCGCTCGGACGAGAGCTGGCCTGGCAGGCACTCCTCCTCATCTGTTTCGTGCTGTCGATGGTGGTGCTCTCCGGGGTGCTCGCCTTCTACGGCAAGGAGACCGGAACCGCCCCGGACCTGGCGATGTCGGTGTCCCTGGTGTCCCGGTTGTTGTTCCTCTTCGCGCTCCCCCTGCTGATCATGGACCGCTCCGGCCTCACGGTGGAGGGCAAGGGGACCCTCATGCCCACGGTCGCGCTCAAGGTGAGGGAACCCTGGCGCTGGCTGGGACTGATCCCGGTCCTCGCGGCGACGCTGGTGATCGGGTACCTGATGGTGCCCTACATCGGACTGCCGGCGCCGTCGCTCACCCTGTACGCCATGCTGCTCGCGTTCACCTTCATCGCGGTCTGTGAGGAGATCTTCTTCCGCGGGATGATTCAGACCCGGTTGGAGATCCTCCTGGGGCGCTGGGGCGGCATCATCGCCACGTCCGTGGTGTTCGCGCTGACCTACGCGCTGATCCAGCCCTACGACGCGGTGTCCCAGCTCACGGGGACGGACCTGATGCATGACACGGGTATGTCCATGCTGACCTACGCCACCGCCGGCATGCTCTACGGCTACCTGTGGGCCTGCTACCGCAACACCTGGATCAACGTCCTGCTGCGCGTGGCGATCTTCGTGCTCATCCTGCCGCCCGACCTGAACGTCGGCATCTGAATCGCACGTATGGGTACAGATGATGCATAAGGGCCTCATCGCGGTCATTTCCCTCTAATGGGGATGTCACCGCGTGGTCATGAAAGAGGGGGAGTCTGCCACCTGTGAGCACGGAAACAGCGCCGACACCCGCGGAGACCGGCGACGCGGAACCGTTCCCCGACAGATTCATGGACCGTGAGGAAGGGTGGCTCCGCTTCAACCAGCGGGTCCTCGAACTCGCCGAGGACGAGGACGTCCCCCTGTTGGAACGGGCGCGGTTCCTCGCCATCTTCTCCAGCAACCTCGACGAGTTCTTCATGGTGCGCGTCGCCGGACTCAAACGACGCCTGGCCACCGGCCTCTCGGTGCCCTCCGCCAGCGGGCACCACCCCAGGGCCCTGCTGGAGCGGGTCTCCCTGTTCACACACGAACTCGTGTCACGACAGACCGCCTGCTTCAAGGAGAGCGTCGCCCCGGCCCTCGCACAGGAGGGCATCGGCATCGTCCGCTGGAACGAGCTGGCCACCGGCGAACGCGAGTACCTGCACGGATACTTCGACCGCTCCGTCTACCCTCTGGTGACGCCCTTCGCCGTCGACTCGGCGCACCCGTTCCCCTACATCTCCGGTCGCTCACTGAACCTCGCCGTCACCGTCCGGGACCCCGGCGACGACCGACGCATGTTCGCACGGGTCAAGGTGCCCGCCTCCCTGCCGCGCTTCATCGAACTCACCGAGCACGGGGGCGGCCGCTACGTCCCGGTCGAGGACATCATCGCCGCCCACCTGCCCCGGCTGTTCGAGGGCATGGAGGTGGTCGAACACCACGCCTTCCGTGTCACCCGCAACGCCGACCTGGAGGTCGACGAGGACGAGACCGACGACCTCGTCCAGTCCCTGGAGAACGAACTCCTGCGTCGCCGCTTCGGACCCCTCGTACGACTCGAGGTGGAGGAGAGCATCAGCGACGCGGTCCTGACCATCCTCACCAACGAGCTCGGTGCCGAGGACGAGGAGATCTACCGGGTGCCCGGCCCCCTCAACCTCTCCGGACTCTCCCAGATCGCGGACGCCGATCGTCCCGACCTGAGCCACCAACCGATGGTTCCGGTCGAACCGCGCGCGCTGACCTCCGGAGACCTGTTCGCCGCCGTCCTCGAACGCGAGATCCTCGTCCACCATCCCTACGAGTCCTTCGCCACCACCACCGAGCGCTTCCTCGCGCTGGCCGCGACCGACCCGAAGGTCGTGGCGATCAAACAGACCCTGTACCGCACCAGCGGAGACTCTCCCATCGTGGAGTCGCTCATCGAAGCGGCCCGCGAGGGCAAGGAGGTCGTGGTCCTGGTGGAGGTCAAGGCCCGCTTCGACGAGCAGAACAACATCCAGTGGGCCCGCAAGCTGGAGGAGGCGGGCTGCCACGTGGTCTATGGCGTGATCGGCCTCAAGACCCACTGCAAGCTCTCCATGGTCATCCGCCAGGACGACGAAGGCCTACTGCGCCGCTACTGCCACATCGGCACCGGCAACTACAACCCGAGCACCGCACGCGTGTACGAGGACCTGGGCCTGTTCAGCGCCGCGGCCGACGTGGGCGAGGACGTCAGCGACCTGTTCAACAGCCTCACCGGGTTCTCCCACGGGCAGCGCTACCGGAGGCTCATGGTGGCGCCGTCCGGGTTGCGCTCCGGTCTGCTCCGACACATCGACACCGAGATCGCCAACGCGGAGAAGGGCGAGCCCGCGCGCATCCGCATCAAGGTCAACTCGTTGGTGGACGAAGAGATCATCGACGCCCTCTACCGGGCCTCCCGATCGGGGGTCGACGTGGACCTGTGGGTGCGTGGCAGCTGTGTCCTGCGCCCCGGTGTGCCCGGGTTGTCGGAGAACATCCGGGTCCGCAGCGTCCTCGGCCGGTTCCTGGAACACTCCCGGGTGTTCGTCTTCGCCAACGGTCGGCGACCCCAGGTGTGGATCGGCAGCGCCGACCTGATGCCGCGCAACCTCGACCGTCGGGTGGAGGCGCTGGTGCGCGTCGCCGACCCCGAACAGTGTGGTCGCCTGGTCGCCCTGATGGACCTGGCGATGGCCGACAGCACCTCCACCTGGCACATGCGACCCGACGGGACGTGGGACCGTGCCACCCACGATGAGGAGGGCGGGCGACTCGGCGACCTCCAGGAGATCCTTCGCGGTGACCGTCACCTACGGGCGGTGGACGCGTGAACCCGGGCGGCTACCTGGAACCCATCCGGGCCGGCGGTGCCGTCCTGTGGCGCGAGGGCGGAAACGGCCTTGAGGTCGTACTCGTCCGCCGTCCGAACCACGGTGACCGGACCCTGCCCAAGGGCAAGCCGAAGAACGGTGAGCACCCCATCGGTGGGGCGGTCCGCGAGGTCGAGGAGGAGACCGGTCTGGTCCCCGTGCTCGGCCGTCGGCTGCCGACGCGACGCTACCTCAAGGACGGTTGGCCAAAACGGGTGGAGTGGTGGGCGGCGACCCCCCGAAACCCGGGTGGGGAGATCGACTACGAACCCAACGACGAGATCGAGTGCGTCGAGTGGGTGCCGGTGGAGCGGGCCGGAGAGCGACTCACCTACGCACACGACGCCAAGGTCATCGACGACTTTCGGGCCGGTCCCGCCCGGACCTTCCCCATCGTCCTGTTGCGGCACCTGTCCGCGGGGGACAAACGCTCCTGGGACGGCGACGACCTGCTGCGCCCACTCGACGAGACGGGGCGTGCCGACGCCCTGGCGCTGCCCAGGGTGCTCGGCGCCTACGGGAACCTGCGCGCGGTGTCGTCGTCGGCGGCGCGGTGCGCCGAGTCGCTGCTGCCGTACACGGTCGAGTGTGACACGGGGATGCGCACCGAACCCGCCTTCACGGTGGGTCGGGGCGGCCGGGGTCACGAGGTGGCGCGGGCCCGGGAGGCGTTCACGCGACTCCTCGACGATGGGCTCCCCACAGTGGTGTGCACCCATGGGGAGTTGGTCCCGGAGCTGTTGACCGAGGCGCTCACCCGGTTCGACGCGCCATCTCCCCAGCGTAGGGGGCTGCGCAAGGGGTCGTTCTGGGTGCTGCACGTGTCCGTCGACGGTGCCCTGGCCGCGGTGGAGCGTCACCATGTGCGGGAGTGACATGATGCGTGCATGGCTGAACACATGGTGGCGCGGAGCGTCGTGGTCGATGCTCCGGTCAAGAGGATCTTCGATCTGCTCGCCGACCCCGCTCGGCATCCCGAACTCGACGGGTCCGGCACGGTGCGCGGGGCGGTCTTCGGGCCGGACCGGCTGGAGTCGGACTCGGAGTTCGGCATGGACATGCGGATGATGGGGTTGCCCTACCGGATGACCAATCGGGTGGTGGAGTTCGAGGAGGATCGGCTCATCGCCTGGAAGCACGTGGGATCGCACCGCTGGCGCTATGAGCTGGAGGAGGTGGACCTGGGACGGACCCTCGTCACGGAGACCTTCGACTACACGCGGGGACAGACGCTCTTCTACGTCCTGTCCGGGGCCCCGGCCCGCAACGCCCGTGGGATCGAGGAGACCCTGGTCCGTCTCAAACGGGTCGCCGAGCAGGCCTGAGGAGCACGTCCCCGGTGGTCGACGAAATGACCTAAAGTTCGGCAAGGGCCCGCGAATCCCCTCGCCCCCCGGCCACCGAGGCGTCGGCAAGCGCGGGTTCGTTGACGACGGTCGATGTGGAAATCGGGAGACCAGTGGGTGCAACGAGCTTCGGTGACGTGTGGCAGGACGTGTTGTCCGTCCAGCCCGACCCGGAACAGTGGATCATCGCCCTGGCGGCCGCCATCGCCCTGGCGGCCGTATTGCTCGGTCCGCCATGGCGGGTGGCGCGCAACGTCGTCACCATCGCGCACGAGGGCGGACACGCGATCGTGGCGCTGATCAGCGGCCGACAGCTGACCGGGATCCGCCTGCACTCCGACACCTCCGGGGTGACGGTCTCCCGAGGCAAACCCACCGGCATCGGGATGATCCTCACGGTGTTCGCCGGCTACGTCGCGCCCACCGTCATCGGTCTCCTCGGCATCCTCATGCTGATGTCGGGCCGTATCACCGCGCTGCTGTGGCTGAGCATCGTCGTGCTCGCCGCCATGTTGCTGATGATCCGCAACCTCTACGGCGTGATCTCCATCGTGGTGACCGGCGCCGTGGTCTTCGGCATCAGCTGGTTCACCCCGCACGAGGTCCAGGCGGCCTTCGCCTACCTGTTCATCTGGTTCCTGCTCTTCGCGGGTGTGCGTCCCGTCATCGAGCTACAGGGCCAGCGAATGCGCCAGCCCTCCCCGCACTCGGACGCCGACCAGCTCGCCCGGCTCACGGGCCTGCCGGGCACCCTGTGGGTGATGGTGTTCCTGCTCGTGAACATCGCCGTCACCGCCCTGGGCGTGTGGATGCTCCTGTTCCGGTGAAAGGGCGCTTCCGTCAGGCGGTCTGCGGCGCGGCGAGCGCCTGTGAGACCGAGTCGAACACCGGGATGCGGGTGTCCAGGGACGTGATGCGCAGGGTCTGTAGGACCCGTGGCGGAGCGGCGGCGATCACCAGCAACGCCCGCTGTTCCTTGGCGAACTTGTGCGAGCGGATCAGGACGCGCAGGCCACTGGAGTCGATGAAACGCAGGTCGGTGCAGTCCAGTACGACGCGGCCGAACGGCTGCGTGGTCAGGGCCCCCGTGGCGGCGTCCTGGAAGCGGGCCTCGGTGGCCATGTCGATCTCCCCGTCCAAGGCCAGGACGAGTCCGGACTCGTGGAGGGTGGAAACGATGGTCAGGTCGGGCATTGCGACTCCGGCGTACTCGGGCCCAGCCCGATGGGTCGGCGAGGCGGACCACAAGCCGTCCCACCCGGGACGTGTGGCGACCGGTGCGTTGGTTGCTTTACCGCGTGAGCCAAACTGATGGTTCATCAAGTTCCTTGCGTGATACCCCGGACCGGATGCCGGGGGAGGAAACGCCTTTCTCGCCAGGTTTGCTCGGAAAAGCACGGCACTCCTGGAACGCCCGGGCCGGGCCCGAAAGTTCCTGAAGCGATGCTTGTCATCGATGACGACGAATGATCAAGGGCTGTGAGGATCGGTGTTCGACGGACCCGGGTTCGACGGGGTACGTCATGGGCCGAGATCGATACGGCCCTTTGGTCTGAAACCCACCGGTGTCGACGGTCATTCCCCGGTGTACCGCGTCGGGGTCGACGGCCGGCCCGGAGCCTGGCGTGGGCCCCACTCCCCGGGGCCGCGGTGCCTGCTGGGATCTCGGTTCACCGGGGTCGTTACAGCCACGGACCTTACCACAGGGTCGTGGCCTATTCGTGACGTGAGTGACGCATGCCCGTGCCTGTGTGGTTTGCCTTTGCTGGTGCCGATGGTGTAGGGGATGCGTCCTGATTCCGTTGTCGGGGTGCCCACACGCAGGCCGAAGGGGACGATGAACCGCGACGGTCAGTGCCGGTGTCGGAATCGACACCCCCGAATCGTTGGCCGGTTGAGGACAGCGAAAAGGAACACCAGGGCCCCGCATCCCCGTCCAGCACCTGTTCGGCGAAAGCGCCGAAGTGACTGCGCTCCGTGGTCGGACGCAGATGGTCCACCCGGGCCGACAGGGTGATCACCATCACCGCCCTCACCTCCGCCGCCGCGAGTCGCGTCACGGTGACGCGCATCTCCGCGATGATCATCGAGGTCACCGCCAGGCCCGGGATCCGCGCGACCACCCGCCGGAGTCGGTGCCATGGCGGCCCCCTGACCGCGCGTTCGCCCTGCCGGTCGCTCCCACCCTGGTGATCGGGGGGAGCGGGTGGAGGGAAGCGGCGGTTCCGGAACCCTCGGGTCGCTCCCGTGGGGATCAGTCCTGGACGCCCCATCGCTTCAGGGTCTCCTCGGTCTCCGGGAGCGGCCTGCCGCGGGTGACCTCGCCGGGCGTGCGATCGAAACGGGGCGCGGGGCCGGCGATGACCCGGTCGCCCTGGCGGGTGAGTGCCCCACGGGCCCGCACGTGCGGGTGGTCGGGGGCCTCCGCCAGGGACAGGATCGGCATGACACAGGCGTCGGTGCCCTCGAACACCGCACCCCATTCGTCCCGGGTGCGGGTGCGCAACACCTCGGCGAATCGTGCCCGCAACAGCGGCCACTTTCCGGTGTCCCACTGGTCGGGGAGGTCCTCGCCCGCCAAACCGGTCCCCTCGAGGAACGCGGCGTAGAACTGTGGTTCGATGCAGCCCACGGAAACGTGGCGGCCGTCGGCGCACTCGTAGACGTCGTACCAGGGCGCCCCCGTGTCGAGGTAGTTGGTTCCGCGCTCGTCGCTCCAGAAGCCGCGTGCACGGTCCTCGTGCAGCATCGACATGAGCAGGGCGCTGCCGTCCACCATCGCCGCGTCGACCACCTGACCGCGTCCGGAGGTCTGCCGTTCCACCAGCGCGGCGAGGATCCCGGTGACGGTGAACATGGTGCCGCCGGCGAAGTCGCCCAGGAGGTTGACCGGGGGGACCGGTGGGCCACCGGCGCGGCCGAGGGAGTGCAGGGCGCCGTTCACGGAGATGTAGTTCATGTCGTGCCCGGCGGTGTGGGCCAGCGGGCCCTCCTGGCCCCATCCGGTGACGCGCGCGTACACCAGGCGCGGGTTCAGTTCGAGGCAGTCGTCGGGGCTCAGCCCGCGACGTTCCATCACTCCGGGACGGAACCCCTCCAGGAGCACGTCGGCCCGGGAGATCAGGTCGCGGGCGAGTTTCAGGCCCTCCTCGGACTTGAGGTCGGCGCCGACCACGGTCCGGCCCTCGCTCAGGTGCGGGCCGGGGGCGCCAGAGCGAAGGGCCTCGGTGGTCTGGGGGCGATCGACCCGGATGACGTCGGCTCCCAGGTCGGCGAGGAGCATGCCCGTCATCGGAGCCGGTCCGATACCGGTGAACTCGACGACGCGGATTCCGTTGAGAGGTCCCATGGGTGCCTTTCGGACGCGAGCGGTACTAGAACGACGTTCGGTTCATTGTGCAGGTCGGGCCCCTCCAGCGCCAGTCCCTATTTTCGTTCGGTAACAAATCCTTTACTCAGCGTGGTATTGGTGTGACCCTGCCCCACCTCGAAAGAAGGGTGGTGCACCCATGCCCGGCGGACGCAGCGCCAAGGGACGAAGGCGCGCACCACTCCCCGTCCCCCGCCTCGTCGTGGTCGCGGTCGTCACCGAACCCGTGGAGGGTCCGGTGAAGGTCGGCATCAAGGTGGAGGAGGACCCCACCCCCGACGCGAGCGGCGCCGCGGCCGGCTTCGACCGGCCCGGGCTCGCCCAGTGCGAGTCGGGCGGCGACCCCACGGCGGTCGACTCCGCGGGCGGTTACCACGGTCTCTACCAATTCAGCGTCACCACCTGGGAGTCGATCGGCGGCAGCGGTCTGCCCTCGGAGGCGAGCCCGGGCGAGCAGACCAGTCGGGCCCGGGCGCTCTACGAAACCGTCGACGGGAACTGGCGGAGCCAATGGCCACAGTGCGGGACACACCTCTTCGACTGAAGGGACGAGCGGGTGGGCGGTGGCCGGCAAGATGTGGGGGTGACACAGACACCCGCACCCGACCCCGCCGAGCACTCCCGCCTGCTCACCCCCGCCGACGTACGTGAGCTCGCCGAGCGATTCGGCATCCGGCCCACCAAGACCCTGGGCCAGAACTTCGTCATCGACCACGGCACCGTCCGCCGCATCGTCCGCGTGGCGGGCGTCGGCGCCGACGACGTGGTCGTCGAGGTGGGGCCGGGACTCGGATCCCTCACCCTCGCCCTCCTGCCGCACGTGCGACAGGTCACCGCGATCGAGATCGACCCGGCGCTCGCCGAGGCCCTGCCCGGCACCGTCGCCGCCCACGCGCCCGATCTCGCCGCCCGGCTCACCGTCGTTCCCGATGACGCCATGCGCATCACCGAACTCCCCGGGCCGGAACCCACCGCGTTGGTCGCCAACCTGCCCTACAACGTGTCGGTCCCGGTACTGCTGCACCTGCTCGAACTGCTGCCGTCCCTGCGGCGGGTGCTGGTCATGGTGCAGTCCGAGGTCGCCGACCGGATCACCGCGACCCCCGGCGGTCGTATCTACGGAGTGCCCTCCGCGAAGGTCGCCTGGTACGCCGCGGCCAAACGAGCCGGCGCGGTGGGTCGCAACGTGTTCTGGCCCGCGCCCAAGGTCGACTCCGGGCTGGTGGAACTCGTGCGCCGCCCCGCCCCCACCACCAAGGCGCGTCGCGCGGAGGTCTTCGCGGTGATCGACGCCGCCTTCGCGCAGCGCCGCAAGACCCTACGGGCGGCCCTGGCCGGCTGGGCCGGGTCCGCGCCCGCCGCCGAGGTGGCCCTGCGCGCCGCCGGCATCGACCCGAGGACGCGAGGCGAGTCCTTGGGGATCGAGGAGTTCGCGGCCATCGCGGAGCACCGACCGGCTCAGTCCTCGGAGGCCTTGGCCGGGTCCTGAGCCTCCGGAGTCCCCGACGGGTCCGGGCGCGAACGCAGCAGTGCCCGGGCCACCCCGGCCAGCCCCAGGCCCGCGAACAGTACCGGGAGCAGCCACAGGGCGTTGAAGTCCCAGGACCCGCTGCCCTGCACGACGAACACGACCGCCAGGCCGAGGAAGAGCACCCCGGCGACCAGCGAGCCGCCGTCAATCCCGCGCTTGGTCATAGCGAACCTCCAGTACTCCGACCCTGGTGTCGGTCTCCACGTTCACCACGGGTACCTCCGCGACCTCGGATCGCGGTAGTGGTCCGACCGGCTCGAACGACTCCTCGTACGTGAGGTCGTACCCGTGTCGGTCGTCGTCTCCCTCCTCCGGGGTGTGCACGGCCCCGAACGTCACGTGTCCCTCCAGTTCGACCCGCATGCCGTCGGGTATCAGCACGACCAACCTCCCCTGGTCGACACGGGCCGTGACGTCCACGCTCTGGCCGGGCTCCAACCTTCCGTCGAGACCGGAGAGGTCGAGCGTTCCCTCGCCCAGACTCAACCGCGGGTCCCAGGACTCGGCCTCGGCGGCCGACTCGGGCCGCCACACCTCCCCGCCGGCCCGCCACTCGGTGACGTCGGTCATGGTGACGGTGAGCGTGCACAACACCGCCAGGGATCCGAGGAACCCCAACCCGCGTGGGTTGCCCGCGAAGGCGCCGATCAGCGCGAACAGACCGATCACCGCGGTGGCCGCGGCCATGAAGTAGATCCCGAGGTCCGGGCCGAACAACAGACCGACGCCGCCCATCTCGGAGTACGGCGACCCCAGGCTCGGTGCGACGACCACCCACACGACCGCCATGATCACCACGGTCCACAACGCGAACGAGGCCAACGGCGATGAACGGGGCCCGCGCCGGCCCCGGCACCCCCGGGCTCCGTCGTCGAACCCACCCTCGGAGTCTTCGTCCTCGTCGTCCCCGTCGGTGTCCTCACCGTCGCGGGAGGTGCGCTCCGAGACCACCGCCAGGTCCACCGGGCCGTTCGGGGCCGATGCCCACGGCTGCGCCGGGTTGTAGTAGGCGGCGCTGGGCTGTGGCGCCGGTCCGGTCGGTGGCGGTTCCCGCTCGGCCAGGTCCGCGCGCAGCCCCGAGAACGAGGCCCGCAGGTCGACCCCCCGACTCCGGGCGGTCAACAACCCCAGCACCAGAGGGATCGCCAGGATCATCGTGCCCCAGCCGAACCCTCCCACCAGGCTCATCGCGGTCACCGCCATCAACCCCACGGCCAACAACTTGGGGACCGCACGCGAGGGGAAGGCCCGATCCAGCATCTGCTCGAAGGTGGCCGGACCCCCTTGCGGATCGCGCATCAGCACCCACGCCGCGACGTACAGGAACAACCCCGTACCACCGGCGAAAAGGGTCAGGACGAACCCCGTCCGCCACAACACCGGGTCGATCCCCGTGTACGCGCCGAGCCCGGCGCACACCCCGGCGATCACCCGATGGTCGTCGTTGCGGCGCAGCTCCGGCCCCGGCTCCGGCGGAACCTCCGCGGCAGCCGGCGTGTCAGAGGACCGACCGTCCGTCATCATCGCTCACCGCACCTTCCCATGGAACCATCGTCGCCTCTGACCCGTCCAAGAGGGAATCCGGGACGACCCTGATCCCACCCTGACCAGAGCACCCCACGGTCCCCGGGTGCGTCCCCGATGTCGGCGCGCCGCGCACAAGGCATCCTGGAGGAGTACGCAGGGGATCGGACGAAAGCGGTGATCGGGCGGTGGCAACGACGGTCGTGGGAACCCCGCGGCTCACCCGCGCCGTCGAGGGACGGCTCCTCGGTGGAGTCGCCGTCGGCGTGGCCCGACACCTGGGCATCGATCCCGTCGTGGTCCGGCTCGCCTTCATGGCGCTGGGCGTCGGCGGCATCGGCATCGCCGTGTACGCGGCCCTCTACTTCATCCTCCCCGAAGCGGAGGTCGAGGAGGGCGCCGAACCGGCCGCCGACAACCGTCGCAAGGGTCGCGACATCTCGCAGATCGTCGCCTACGTCGGCCTGGCCGCCGCCCTCGGGATGCTCTTCCTCGTCTTCGGCGGCGTCTTCGACCCACTGCTGTGGTTCATCGTCTTCGGCGCGCTCGGCGCCACCATCCTGTGGCAGCAGGCCAACCCCGCTCAACGCGACGAGTGGATGACCAGCACCGTCAGGCGCGCCGGCCCCAAGGGCCTCATGCGCACCGGCGCCGGTGTCCTGCTCATCGTCATCGGCGTCATCGGCTTCATGGCGTTCCAACAACAACTCCAGGACGCCCGCGCCGGACTCAGCTTCGCGTTCACGCTCCTCGCGGGCATCACCCTGGTCGCCGCGCCCTGGATCATCGGTCTGGTCCGCGAACGCGACGCCGAACGCCGTGAACGCGTCCGCAACGCCGAACGCGCCGAACTCGCCGCCCACATCCACGACTCCGTCCTGCACACCCTCACCCTGATCCAGCGTCGCGCGGAGGATCCCCGAGAGGTCCAACGCCTGGCCCGCGTGCAGGAACGCGCCCTGCGCAGCTGGCTCTACCAGCGTCCCGCCGACGCCGAGACCACCGTCTCGCCCGCCCTCGAACGCGTGGCCGCCGAGGTCGAGGAGGAGCACGGAGTGCCCCTCGAAGTGGTGTGCGTGGGCGACTGCGCCATGGACGACGGACTCTCCGCACTCCTGCGCGCCGCCCGCGAGGCCATGGTCAACGCCTCCAAGTACGCCGGCAGCGACGACATCTCCGTATTCGGCGAGGTCGAGGAGAAGGAGGTCCTGGTGTTCGTCCGCGACCGCGGGGCCGGCTTCGACCTCGACGCCATCCCCGAGGACCGCATGGGCGTGCGCGGCTCCATCCTCGGCCGCATGGAACGCCACGGCGGCTCCGCGCGCATCCGCACCGAACCGGGCGAGGGCACCGAGGTCCAACTCCGGATGCCCCGCATCCTCGACCTGTGAGCGACTTCCGGGCGGGGTAGGGTTCTGGGTGTGGGAGAAGAGAGCACGACCTTCAGCGACGGAGACGCGATCCCCCGTGTCGTGATCGTGGACGACCACCGGCTGTTCCGCAGCGGTGTGCGCGGCGAACTCGGCGACACGGTCGAGGTCATCGGAGAGGCCGGTGATGTCGACAGCGCCGTGCACGTCATCGGAGAGACCAAGCCCGACCTGGTCCTCCTCGACGTGCACCTGCCGGGTGGTGGGGGAGTGGAGGTGCTCCGGCGCGTCCTCGCCAAACACCCCCAGATCAGGTTCCTCGCCCTGTCGGTCTCCGACGCGGCCGAGGACGTCATCGGAGTGGTCCGCGGCGGCGCGCGCGGCTACGTCACCAAGACCATCTCCGGCAAGGACCTGTCCAACGCCATCGTCCGGGTCGCCGACGGAGACGCCGTGTTCTCACCGCGCCTGGCCGGTTTCGTGCTGGACGCCTTCTCCGCCACCGACGCGCCCCCGGTCGACCCCGAGCTGGACCGCCTCACCCAGCGCGAACGCGAGGTCCTGCGGCACATCGCCCGCGGCTACGCGTACAAGGAGGTCGCCAAGGAGCTCTTCATCTCCGTCAAGACGGTGGAGACCCACGTGTCCTCGGTGCTGCGCAAGCTCCAGTTGTCCAACCGGCACGAACTGAGCCGTTGGGCGACCGCCCGCCGCCTGGTCTGACCGACCCGCGGCGGGCGAGACCCGATCAGCGCAGCGAGTCCAACATCCGGTCCAGGAACTCGTCACCGGAGACCGACGTGATCACGCGGGTGACGCGACGCTCGTCCCGGCCCGGACGCGGACGCCGGTCGGCCACGGTCATGCCACGGGTCAGCGAACCGGTCAGCTCCACCCGGATCGGCGCCTCGAACGCCTCGGTGACCAGGTGTGGATCGGCCAGCACGGCGGCGGCCAAGGGATCGTGCATGGCGCACTGGCGCACCCCGAAGACGCCCTTGTAGAAGTCGGCGTAGAAGTCCAGGAACGCCGAGGTGCGCTCCGCCCGCTCTCCGGGAACCTCCTTGAGCCGGTCCAACCAGTCGGAGGTCGCCACCGTCTTCATGGTGATGTCCAGCGCCACCAGGTCCAGGTCGAACCCGGCGGCGAAGACCACCTCGGCCGCCTCGGGGTCGTTCACGATGTTCGCCTCCGCGTGCGAACCCACGTTCCCCGGCACCTCGACGGCGCCGCCCATCACCACGAGCCGGCGCACCAGCTCGGGCAACCTCGGCTCCAGGCCGACCGCGATCGCCACGTTGGTGAGCGGACCCACGGCCAGCACGTCCAGCTCGCCCGGGTTCTCCCTGGCCAGCCGGACCAGCAACTCGGCGGCGGACTCCGCCACCGCCTCACGCTCGGGTTCGGGCAGTTCGACGTCCCCCAGCCCGTTGTCGCCGTGGACGTGTTCGGCCAGTCGCGGCTCCTGCACCAACGGACGTCCGGCGCCCACCGCCACCGGTACGTCGGGGCGGCCGTACAGCGCCAACAGTCGCAGCGCGTTGCGCGCGGTCACCGTCACGGTGTTGTTGCCGAACACGGCGCCGACACCGAGGATCTCCACCTCAGGCCGCGCCGCCAGGTACGCGAGCGCGACGGCGTCGTCGATCCCCGGGTCGCAGTCGACGAACACACGCGTGGTCTTCCGGTCAGCCAAGACCGATCTCCCCCCGAAACAGACATGGGCCGGGTGGGAAGAATACGCACCCGGTGTGAAACCAGACTAGGGCGCGTTCGATGGGGGTGGACCCGACCGTCACCGGTCGGTCGTAACCTGGAGAGCGTGTCCTCCCAAGAGCAGCTTCTCGAAGGTCTGAACGGTCCCCAGCGCGACGCCGTGACGCACTCCGGCTCTCCGCTCCTGATCGTCGCGGGCGCGGGATCGGGCAAGACCCGCGTCCTCACCCACCGCATCGCCCATCTCATGGCCGAACGCGGGGTGCGCCCGGGGGAGATCCTCGCGATCACCTTCACCAACAAGGCCGCCGCCGAGATGAAGGAACGCATCGAGGCGCTCCTCGGTACCCGCGCGGCCAACACCATGTGGACGATGACCTTCCACTCGGCGTGCGTGCGCATCCTGCGTCGGGAGGCGCACCGACTCGGCTACCCGAGCAGCTTCACCATCTACGACGCGTCGGACGCCGCCAGGCTCATGCAGTTGGTCTGCAAGGAGATGGACCTGGACCCCAAGCGGTTCCCGCCCAAGTCCTTCAGCTTCCAGGTGTCCAACCTCAAGAACGAGCTCATCGACTACGACACCTTCGCGGAGCAGGCCCAGAACGAGCAGGAGAAGAAGCTCGCCGAGGCCTACCGGCTGTATCAGCGCCGTCTCCACGAGGCCGGCGCCATGGACTTCGACGACCTGATCATGGTCACCGTCAACCTGTTCCAGATGTATCCGGACGTCGCCGAGTACTACCGGCGTCGCTTCCGGCACGTCATGGTCGACGAGTACCAGGACACCAACCACGCCCAGTACGTGTTCGTGCGCGAACTCGTGGGCGCGGCCGAGGACTCCGACACGACCGTGGTCCCGCCCGCCGAACTGTGCGTGGTGGGCGACGCCGACCAGTCCATCTACGCCTTCCGCGGCGCGACCATCCGCAACATCCTCGAATTCGAACGCGACTTCCCGAACGCGCGCACCATCCTGCTGGAGCAGAACTACCGCTCCACCCAGAACATCCTGTCCGCCGCCAACACGGTCATCGACCGCAACGAGGGCAGGCCCGCCAAGAACCTGTGGTCCGAACAGGGCGAGGGGCCCCGGATCATCGGCTACGTCGCGGACAACGAACACGACGAGGCGGCGTTCGTGGTCGGGGAGATCGACAAACTCACCGACGAGGGCATCGTCAAGCCGAGCCAGGTCGCGGTGTTCTACCGGACCAACGCCCAGTCCCGCGTGTTCGAGGACGTGTTCATCCGGACCGGTCTGCCGTACAAGATCGTCGGCGGGGTGCGCTTCTACGAGCGCAAGGAGATCCGGGACATCCTGGCCTACCTTCGGGTGCTGGCCAACCCCGAGGACACCGTCAGCCTGCGCCGCATCCTCAACGTGCCCAAGCGCGGTATCGGTGCCCGCGCCGAGGAGTCCATCGAGCTGTTCGCCGCGCGTGAGCGGATCACCTTCTCCCAGGCGCTGCGCCGGGTCGGGGAGGCACCGGGTATCGCCACCCGTTCGGCCAACGCCATCCGCAACTTCACCGCACTGCTCGACGAACTCGCCGCCGGGGTGCCGGGCAGCGCTCCCGCCGAGATCGTCGAGATGGTGCTGGGCAAGACCGGATACCTGTCCGAACTCACCGAGTCCAAGGACATCCAGGACGAGAGCCGGGTGGAGAACCTGGAGGAGTTCGTCGACGTCGCGCGCGAGTTCGAGAACACCTTCGCCGCGCTCATCGAGGACGAGGCGCTGTTGGAAGGTGAGGAGAACCAGGGCATCGACCCGGGAGAACCAACCCTCGTGGACTTCCTCGAACGCGTCGCCCTGGTCGCCGACACCGACCAGATCCCGGACGAGGACGATGAGGGCGGCGTGGTCACCCTGATGACCCTGCACGCCGCCAAGGGACTGGAGTTCCCCGCGGTCTTCCTCAGCGGCATGGAGGACGGCGTCTTCCCGCACACCCGCACGTTGGGTGACAAGACCCAGCTGGAGGAGGAACGCCGGTTGGCGTACGTGGGCATCACCCGCGCACAGGAACGGTTGTACGTGAGCCGGGCCGCGGTGCGCAGCGCCTGGGGAACGCCCTCCTACAACCCGGCCTCCCGATTCATCGACGAGATCCCCGTGGACCTCGTCGATTGGAAGCGGGCCGAGTCCACCCTGGCAGCGCCGCCCAGTCGCAGCATCGGCGGTGGTCGCGGCGGGGGTTCGGGTGGAAGCGGTTTCGGCGGGGGCGGCGGCTTCGGAGGCACCTTCGGTGGTGGCCGGAAGAAGGTCGCCAAGGAGGCGCCCACGCTCAGCGTCGGAGACCTCGTCAACCACGACTCCTTCGGGATGGGCCGCGTCCAACTCGTCGACGGGGCGGGTGACAAGACCAAGGCCCGCATCGACTTCGGCGCCGACATCGGGGAGAAGGACTTCCTCGTCAAGTACGCCCCGATCGAGAAGCTGTGAGGGGTGGCCGTACGGGGCGGGCCCCTTCCACCCGGGGTGTGTAAGCCAGGACACCGACGAGGTTTCCCGAATCCGTCACGAGCACTCACACCCAGGGGTACAGTTGGTGAAGACCGAGCGAAACGAACGCGGAAATCTCCGCGGGCGGGCCGGTCTCA
>NZ_BCSH01000087.1 GCF_001570765.1 Nocardiopsis listeri NBRC 13360
AGTACCAGAGGACCGAGGACCACAGTGGTCCGATCGTTTCGGCGGTGACGGGTGCGGCCATCGCCTTGGACCGGCCCACCTGCGCGATCACCTCCGGTCCTAGGGCCAGCCCCAACGGGACGGAGGCGCCGCCGAGCACCGGCCGGTAGTGGGTGTCGCCAGCCCCGGGGACTCTGTGGGTGGTCAGGCTCTGGAAGGAGTCCGGGAGTTCGGCCAAAAGTTCGGGCAACGCCGTGTGGTCGGTGTTGCCGGCGACCAGGCTCAGGCTCTCCTTGACCCCTTCGACCACCCGGGACACGTTCAACGTGCCGGCGAATCCCGGACCGGAGAAGACCACACGGGTGGGGTTCGGTGCCCGACCACGGCACAGGTCGGTGAGCCGGCCGGTGTCCCAGGCCATCAGGGCGGGTTCGTTGGTGCCCCAGCCGGTGGGCGGCCCTGCGCACATGATCTTGGTCGTATGCTCCACCATCTCGCCCAGACGCAGGTCTGCTTCGGCCGGGTGGATGAAGTGCAGGTCCATTGCCAGTCCGGGGTCGCCTCGCCGTTCGGCCAACGCCGGCGGGGCGCCATCCCGACGTGCCTGGAAACCGAGGCCGTCTTTCCAGGTCAGTGGCATCCCGGTGAGCCCGTCGTAGTGGCCGTTTCCGGGACCTTCGACGATCCAACGGGAGTCGGAGGCCGTCAGCACCTTGCGGAGTGAGTGCGTGATGTGAGCGGAGGCCGGGGTGAGTACCTGGAGGCCACGAGCGTCCCTGGCCCCAGCGGCGAGTGCGTCCGCGATCGCGGTGGACAAGCCGACTACCGGCGAGTCGACCGCCACGATTCGGGTCCTCTCCGTCTCCACCAACGCGGACGGATGGTCGGCACCCCCTGTGGGCAGGTCCATCGCCCAGTTCCACCGAGGTTCGGTGGGCCACGCATGTCCGCCGTGGTGCTCGATCACCGTCGCCGCGAACCGATGGGCCGCCTCCGCGGCCCGGGGGTTGCCCGCAGGCGCGCGAACCTCCATCCACCAGGCGTTGTGGGTGAGCCGGTCGGCGGCTTCGTCACCGAGCAACCGACGCACGTCCGTGGTGGCCTCTACCGCCTGGGGCATCTCCACGGACACGAAGGGGCGGCCATCCTCGTCCCGCAGGCGTACCACCGAAGCCTTGCTCGCACCTCGGATGGTGAAGTCCGGATGAGCGTTTTCGAGAGCACGGATCACCGAGCGTGCGTGGGGAAGCTCCTCGGTCAGGGCGACCACGTTGTACGTCACTGAAGTTCTCCGGATGCCGGGGCGGTCGGGTTACTCCTGCTCGGCTTCGCGGAGCTTTTCCTGGAGCCAATCGGGGATGTGCTCGGGATCCCGGGGGAAACGCTTGAGATCCTCGACGTAGAGCTCGGGGTCCGGGGCGAACTGGAAATTCGGTTGTTCGTCGTAGTTGAAGTCGACCGTGAAGCTGCTGGGTCGGGTGATGGTGTATTTCATCGAGAACCAGGTGCCCTTCCCCTCCTGGTACATTCCGTAGCGCAATTTATCACAGAGTGCAAGGATGGAAACGGGGCAGTCAATCAACTCAGAAGATCCATCAGTATAAATTGCCAAAAGGTTGTCGCCCCCATATCCGGCGACCGCCTTATTTTCATATATAAGCCGTTTCCCTTTTTCTGGTTGAAAGTCAAGTATTTCTCCTCCGATCTCCTTGAGTATTTCCTGTTGCTCAATCGGATTGATGCCACCGGTGGGGTATCGAGCCATTTTTCCTCTTTCTAGGGTGGTCCGTCTGGAAGGTTTTCGTAACTAAGTCGCTCTTGCTTTACTCCGTTGATCCGCCAGTCTACTACGACTTTGGAAGGTGGCGGAGGGATTTCCTTTCCTGTCTCGGGATCCTTGATGGGTTTTAGGTTTGGATCTTGTGCGAGGGAGACCTGGATGCTCACCTTCGGTGGGTTGGGGCCTGACGCAAGGAGGGTTTCCCAGGCCTTCATCTGTGCATCGTAGTCGCCGCCCAGGCCTCTCTTGAGGGCGCCGTGGTCATCGGTGAGAAGTCCATGCCACGTCCACTCCGCCCTGCGGAAACTTCCTGTGATTCCAGGGAGGTTGGTTCGTTCTTGGTTGACGATATCAAGCATCGGGGCTTGGTTGAGTCGCTCCCCCGGGCCGAGGAACTCGCTTGACCCGAAAATGTGGCCACCGTTCCAATTTCCGGTATCCCAGAACTCGATCTCTCCCGGATTCGGTGGGCGCTCGTTGTCCGTCCTGAATTTCTCATCGAGTTGAATGTTGAGCAGTTCGAAGTAGCGCTTTCCCATCTTATTTACATTGGTTTGTTCGGTTCCATTTCTTTTCTGTCTCCCGGGTTCCAGGTCTCCTTCGGCGTAGACTGTCCTGCCATTGGTGTCGGTTTTGAAGAGGTACTCACCACTGCCGACCTTGACGTGGTAGGTGGCGTCCGGCCTTGGATTGAGGAACTCCGGATGTCTTGAGTTCGGCTGTGCGTCGGTTCTGATCTCGACGATCCTGCCGTTCGCATCGGTGGTGTAAGTGGACCTTGACTTACCATCGGCATCGACCAGCTCGTACTTCTTATTCGGTTCTAGGTCGAATCCGTCGCCGAAGCGCTTCTTCTCGCCAGGGAATCCGGGTTGGTCCGGGGTGATCTTGACGGTTTCCACAGGGACGCTCGAGGAGTTCCTTCGTGGGCCCAGATCGCCGCTCACATGGCTGGAACCACCGCTCCCGGTGCCGCCTTGGCCATTGCCCCCGCCGCCGTGAGAACCGCCACCACCGTTTCCACTGCTTGAAGTGGTCTCCGGGGTGCCGCCCCGGCCGGTGGCAGGAGTGTCTACGCCGCCACCGCCGCCACCGCCGCTGTTGGTGAAGGTGGAGTCGCTCGACATGGACGGACCATTGCCGGCCCCCACCAGCTCGGGCGTTCGATGCGCGTCGACGACCTCGTTGCCCTGGCGGCGGTTGATCTCCTCCAACAACATGTCGGGGTCCTCCGCGTGGCGGCGGACGTAGTCCTCCAGATCACGCAGACCGGCCTCGACCTCGGAGGCCGATACCCCTGAGTCGATCTCCTCGTCGTCGGTCCGGGACCGGTCCGACGACGTACCGTCGGTGCCCTCCTGCGACCTCGCGGGGGTGGGGGACCGATCGACGGGGGTGTTCGGCGAGGTGGAACCACCGTCACCGATGCCGTCCAAGGCGTCGCGTGTCCTGACGAGATCGGTCAGCCACGCTCCACCGGGGAGACTGCTCCAGAAACCACCACCTCCGCCCCCTCCGCCCCCTCCGCCTCTGGACAGGTTCAGGTGGGGGACTCCGGGGAGGTGGAAGTCGACGTCGTTGTGGAAGCTGGGGATGTCCATCCTGCCGACACTGTTGGTGGCTCGCAGACCGGTCCGTAGACCCGCCAGGAGCATGGGGACACCCACGGGGGCACCGACACCGGTCGCGGAGAGGACGACGCCGCCGACGATGAGCCCGACGTTGACCACGGTCTGGGAGACCACGTAGCCCTTGCGTTCATCCCACTCGTCGGTGGGGACGATGCCCTGTCCGACCTCGCGGATGGCGGGAAGGAAGTTGTCCGTCCACTCGCCGAAGTCGTCCACGCCCCATTGCTCGCCCTCGGGCTTGGTGGGGTCGTAGAAACCGGTCAGGAGTGAGAGTCCTTCGAGGTTCTCCTCCATGTAGCCGGTGAAGTTCGAGCGTCCCTGTTCCCCGAAGATCGGCATTCCCCACTTGCCGTCGTGCCAGGCTCCGGTGACGCCACCGACGTCCTGAGCCGCACCCACGACGATGTCGGCCACGCCGTCCCAGGCGTCCACGACGAAACCCCTGGACACGTTCTGCGCGGACCCCCAAGGCATCTCCATGCCTTCGGGGATCTCACTGAAGCCGTAGGGGATCTCGTTGCCGCTGTAGCCGTCCCCCTCCATCTCGTCGTACCGGGTGAAGGTGGGCCCGTCGAAGAGGGCAGTGATCTCGTTGGCGCACGCGATCTCCGCCTCCTCCCATTCCTGACGGGTTCTGGCGACCTCGTCGACGAGGTCGTTGTGCTCCTGGACGAGGTCCTCGTCGTCCTGCCAGTCCTCGTCCTCGTTGATCCGGGTGCGCATGGCCGTGGCGTCGCCGCGCAGACCATGGAGTTTGCTCTTGAACGTGCGGACCTCGTTGGCGAAGTCGATCAGCGCGGCGGCCAGGCCACCGGTACCGGTCTCCACGGTGTCGCCGTCGGTGGCGACCCTGTCGACGGCGGAGAGCATGGTCTCGGATTCGGGTGCCACGTACGCGTCACCGAGTCCGCCCCAGTCGGCGATGATGTCGTTTCCGTCCGTACCGATGTTCTTTCCGGCGCGGCGAAGGTCCCTGGCGTACTCGTCCAGCGCGTCGGCGTCGATCTGCGGGATCAGGATCTAGGAGGGCTCGATGGCGCCGTCGCCGTAGCAGGCGCTCGCCTCCAGGTCGTCGAAGAAGGGATCGTTGAGGGGCAAGGGGGATTCCCGGGGTCAGATGTTGGGAGGAAGGTCGTCCTCGGTGATGGGGGTGTCCAGGTGCGCGGCTTGGGCCTCGGCGGCCATTTCGTAGTCCCCGGTCACGTAGTGCTCGGTGGCTTCGGCGCAACCCGAGAGAGCGCTCGACGTACGTCGCACCATCTGTCCGCAGATGGGGGAGAAGTGCTCCATGAACATGCCGATGGCCGAGCTCACCGGCATGCTGTCGGAGCATTCGGTCGCGGCGCCCTGGATGGCCGTGTCCATGTCGAGGATGTTCCCCGACAGGCCTTCCGTGGCCTCACCGTCGCCGAGGTGCCCCAACACGGTGGTGAGGACGGATCTCACGGTGTCGGTCTGGATGCTCCACTCGGACACGTTTCCTCCTTATGGCGAAATGGCCTCCCGCATCCTGTTCAGGAGGATGCTCTCGGACGGTGATCGGTTCGCGCTCATGTGTGTTCGTTGGGGTGGTCCTGGTCGAGGAGGGCGGTCTGGATGAGGCGGGTGGCGCCGCCACGGGGCATCCACTTGCCCCGACCCGGGGGCAGGGGCGAGGCGTACACGCGCGGGAAGATCTGCCCCTCGCCGCGGTCGCCCGACATCAGCAGTGTGCTGCTGCCCACCTCCCGGACGGCCTGGAGCAGCGAGTCGTACATGCCACGGCTCGCGCCCGCGGCGCGGCGGGCGATCACGAAGTGCAGACCGATGTCGCGTCCGTTCGACACGTACGGGGCGAACGGGCTCAACGGTTTTTGGCCCGCAGTGGTCAGCACGTCGTAGTCGTCGGCGAGCACGACCACGCGAGGGCCGTCGAAGGCGCCCGGTTCGACCTCCTGGCCCTCCCCGTCCTGGGGGATCCGGTTCTCCATCTCCTTGGCCACACCGGTCGCCAGGCCACCGCACACGCGGGGGTTGGTCGCGTACCCGCCGACGTACTCCGGGGGGACGACGTCGCGCAGGTTGCGTCGGGGGTCCATGATCGCGAACACGACCTCCTTGGGCGTGTACCGCTCCACGAGTCCTTCGGCGATCATCCGCAGCAGGTTGGTCTTGCCGCACTCGCTGTCACCGATGACCAGCAGGTTCTGGTCCCGTTCGAACAGGTCCAGTCGCACGGGCGCCATGGCGCGTTCGTCCAAGCCGATCGGCAGGGCCTTGGGCTCGGTCTCCTTGTCCGGCAGGGCACGCACCGAGAGGCGGTGCGGCAGCACGCGGACCTCGGGGGCGCGGGCGCCGATCCAAGCACGGTCGATCGCGCGTACGGCGCGCTCCACCACCTCGCCCAGGTTCTCGGTGGAGGGGGAGCCGTCGAACCGGGGCAGGGCGGTCTGCGCGAACAGTTTCATGGTGGTCAGGGCACGGCCGTTGTCACCCTCGCCGATGGTCTCGGCGAGTTTGCGCGCGATGGCCGAGTCGGTCGGGTTGTTGAGCCGAAGCTCCACCTTCTGACCGAAGTTCGACTGCGCGTTCATTCGTACGTCGTTCCACCGGAGCATCGCCGAGACGACGTGGACGCCGTACCCGCCACCGCGCTGTAGCAGCTCGGTGACGATCCCCTCGACCTCCTCGAAGTCGCGGCGCAGGGCACCGAAGCCGTCCACGCACAGGACGATGTCGGCGGTGGCAAGTTCGGGAACCTCGCCGCGTGCGTGCATGGCGCGCAGCTGCTCCATCGAGTCGATGCCGCGCTCCCGGAACACCTCCTCCCGGTGTTCGAGCATCCCCCGTACCTCTTCGATGGTTCGTCGGACTCGTTCGGCGTCGGTGCGCACGGCTACGCCGCCCACGTGCGGCAGCCCGGAGAGGGACTGCAGGCCGCCGCCGAGCAGGTCCAGGCAGTACACGGACACCTGGTCGGGGGTGTGGGTGAGCGCGAGGGTCAGGACCAGGGTGCGCAGGAGGGTCGTCTTCCCGCTCTGCGGTCCACCGATGACGGCGACGTGACCGCCGGAAGCGGTCAGGTCCAGGAGCCACTCGCCCTGCCACTGCTTGGTGGCGTCGTCCAGGAGGCCGATCGGCACGTGCAGGGCGGGACGCTCACCGGGGATCCGCAGCCCGTGTTCGGTCTCCTCGGGAGCACCGCAGATCGCGTCGATGGTGGTGGCCTTGGGCAGGGGAGGCAGCCAGATGGCCCGGGTGGGTTCGCCGTGCTGGCCGAGCTGTCCCACCATCACGTCCAACAGGGTCGGGTCGGTCGTGCGGGTGGGCATCGCGGCCTCCTCGTCCGGGGACGCCGTCTCGGCGACCTCTTCGGGGGAGGGGTTGTAGGCGGTGTAGAGCCGGGGCGAGGGGGTGGCGTTCTCGTCCTCGGGCTCCTCCTCGATGACCGGACCGCGGTAGGCGCCGGACACGTAGCCGGCCTTGAAACGCTGGTAGACGGTGGTGTCGACCTTCAGGTAGCCGAATCCGGGCAGGGCGGGCAGGTGGAAGGCGTCCGGGGTGTTCAGGACCGTACGGCTCTCCTCCTCGGAGAAGGTGCGCAGGCCCAGGCGGTACGACAGGTAGGTGTCCAGGCCGCGGAGCTTTCCGCCCTCGATGCGCTGGCTGGACAGGAGCAGGTGCACACCGATGCTGCGACCGATGCGGCCGATGGACAGGAACAGTTCGATGAAGTCGGGGCGGGCGGTGAGGAGCTCGCCGAACTCGTCGATGATCACCAGCAGGTGCGGCATCGGGTCGAGGGAAGGGTCCTTCTCGCGCTTGTGCGTGTAGTCCCCGATGTTGGGCACGTTGCCCGCGTCGCGCAACATCTGCTGGCGGCGCTGTACCTCGCCGGAGAGGCTGGCGTGGACGCGTTCGATGAGGGCGGCGTCGTCCTCCAGGTTGGTGATCATCCCGGAGACGTGCGGCAGTTCCTCGAAGGGGGCGAAGGTGGCGCCGCCCTTGTAGTCGACCAGCACCATGCTGACCCGTTCGGGCGGGTGGGACGCGGCCAAGGCCAGTACCAGGGTCCGTAGCATCTCGCTCTTGCCCGATCCGGTGGCGCCCACGCACAGCCCGTGCGGACCCATGCCCAGTTGGGCGGACTCCTTCAGGTCCAGGACGAGTGCCTGGCCCATCTCGTCCACACCGATGGGAACGCGCAGGAACGCGCGTTCGCTGCGGGGGGCCCACAAACGCTGGACGTCCATGTCACCGGGGTCGCGCACACCCAACATGGCGGTGAAGTCGACGCGTCCGCCCTCCTGCGCCGTCTCCTCGAGCGATTCGGCGGACAGCCGTAGTGGTGAGAGCATGCGGGCCAGCCCGGTCAGGGTGGCGGGGGAGACGTCGTCGAGGACACCGGTCCGCAGGACCGGGTCGGTGGGACGCAGGTCCTCGACCCTGACCTGGTCACCGGTGACGGTGACGCGCATGTTCACGTCGCCGGGCTCGTCGATCTGCCGGGAGACCAGGTGCAGCACGGTGACGCCGAGCGAGGCCGGGTCGACCGTGTGGTCGGGGCGGACGAGTTCGGTGGCCACCTCTCCGTGGGTGTCGTGGATGACGAGGAGGCGGCGCAGCAGCTGGTAGGCCTCGCGGCGTCCCATACCGCGCCGCACCTCGGAGGCGAAGTCGCTCCGCGAACGCAGTTCGTCGGCGAGCAGGGTGCCGAGGTCGCGGGGGGAGGGGGCGATGAGGCGGGTGGCGACGCCCTGTTCGCGTCGCTGGGGGTCGAGGACCTGGGGGAGCCACAGCAGCCACGACCAGTCGTCGGCGTGCTCCTCGGGGTAGGAGACGGCCAGACCGGCGTCCTCGGGGGCGTGGAACACGGCGAACTGGGCGACCATGGCCCGGACCATGCGCATGATGTCCTCGCGTTCGCCCACGACGCTGACGTTGCCCGTCATGTCCAACGGCAGGGTGAACGGCATGTCCGGGATGGTCTCGAAGCGTTGGATGACGCCCTGGGCCTCGGACTGCATGAACGGGTCGGTGGGAGCCAGGGCGGTGCCCTGCTCGGCCAGGTCGAGGGGACGGCCGGAGGCCACACCGGTGCCGACCCGTACCTTCAGGAAGTCGTTGTGGCGCCGGCGACGCTCCCAGAGTCGCTTGGGGTCGCGAAGGACGTCGTAGAGGGCCTCCGGAGGAGGGTCGAGCAGACGCGCGTGCGCCCGTGTCTCCTGTTCCCAGGTGCTCAGTCTCTCCCGCAGTTCCTCCAGGTACTGGAGGTAGAGCTCGCGCTGGTTGCGCCTTTGCCTGCCGACCTGGCCGCGCCTGGAGAACAGCATGAGCAGCGCGCCGAGGAGGGCCACGCACAGGACGACCGCGCCCAGGGCCATGAAGGCCGGGTTGCGCATGACCATCATGATCGTCAGGGAGGCCATCATGCCCACCATCGGCAGGATGGCCATGAGCGGATTGCCCTGGGACTTGCCGTCGGGGAGGGTCGGAGGAGCCTCCACCTCCCTGGACTCCTCGGCGGGAGCCGGGTGGGTGGTGCGTGTCGGTCGGTGTACGACACGGAGAGCCATCGGCGTTCCTCTCGACTCTGGGAGAAGTCATGAGATCGGGCAGGAGCGACAAAACCCTATCGAAGCAGGGGTTCTGGTGTTCTTTCGTGTGCTCGCACAGGTGGCGTGGCTTCTGGCTGCAAGGGGTCATTCGAGTGGTTGATGGTGATATTCATCACTATTCTTGGTTCCGTTGAACATTTCGTCCCGGATGGCGAATCGGTCGCGCCGTGTGTTCGGGCAGGTCATCGAGGTGATGGGTGTGTTCGGAGGGGGTGGAAGCGCGGGCGGCGCTGTCGGGGTCCCGTGATGGAGTATGGGAACCGTAGGTCTGTTCGGCGCATCCCCTGGAAGTCGGGGTCGGCCGACGCCAATCCTCGTGACAAGGCAGGTGGAAAATGGCGGACAAGGAACTCGATTTCCATCAGGCATCTTTTTCCAAGATGACCAGTAACACCAGTGACTCGGGTGAGCAGCTCAGTACTCTGGTCAACAGGCTCGTGAATGCGGTTGAGCCGCTGAGGGGAAAATTCGAGGGTAGCGGTAGGAATTCACTCGATGAGCTCCATCGTCGGGCGGAGACGGTGTCGATCCTGGTGAGCGGTGACCTGGGTAGTCTGAACGAAGGTCAGATGGAAATGATGAACGCCGTGATGCAGGGTGATCAAGAGATGGCGGACTCGGCTCAATCCCAGATGAACTCCGCGAATTTCGATGTCGGTAAGCTTCGGGCCTAGATCATTTCTTGGGGATAGTGCGTAGATGAGCGACTACACGAAATACAGCAAGAACGCTTCGGCCGACGTCCAGGAAACGATCACGAGTATCACCGGTGAGTTGGAGAGACTCATCGATGACCACGAGATCGACGTCAACTCCGTCATGTCGGAAACCGTGATCGAGGGTGCGGACGTCACCTACCTGGAGAAGGACCAGCGTTGGGCCCTGGCCGCGCAGGAGGCCAGGGAGATCATCGCCATCATCCGTTCCGTGATGGAAGAGAACGACGGAATCGCCGACAGCGCCCTGAGCAGGGCTCGGACCGCCGCAGAGAACATCTGACCTCGTTCCGGTAGGAGGAACGAAGTCACCGAAGAGGAGCACCGATGGGCCGCGACTACGACAACCAGTTGCTCGAATCGGTCGCGGTCCGTCGGCAACGCCTGCGAGAGGCGGTGTTGTTCGGTGGGCAGCGGACCAAGCGCCGCCTGGACGAAGGGATCGGCAAGATCGTGATCAGCGCCTGCCTGGCCGCGGTCGCGTGCGCCGGGACGGTCGGCTGGTCCTTCGTCAGCAACACCCTCGGCAACCAGCGCCTGGAGCGTGAACAGGCCGAGTCCGGGCCGGTGGAGAACGCCATCCCGGCGATCCCCGGCGAATGGGTGGGGGCGCGGGTCGACCTGGCGATGCTCAAGGACCAGCTGGACCAGGCCCGGGTTCCGGAGGACCTCTACGTCCTTCCCGGCGAGCCACGGCCCGAGCCCGGAACGGTCGGTAGCTACTACCTCATCACCGAAGACGACGAGTTCGGCGCGCTGTCCGTGGTCGTCATGGACGTCGACCAAGGGCGCCCCGGCTACCAGTTCGCCGACGAGGACGAGACCGCCCGCTGGCTCTTCCAGGAGCTGGCGACCACCGAGGGTGATCCGGCCACGCTCAGCGGCACCGATGAGGCCGCCGCCGTGGAGAACACGGCGGAGCTGGTGCAGGAGGTCCGGGAGGGACTGGACCAGCGCAACGCCGAGTCCTACCTGCACACGCTCGACCCGGGGGACGTCCTCGACTCCTTCGGTCCGGAGAGCGGGCGCCACCTCTTCCCCGACGGAACCCCCTACGCCGAACGCGGTCTGCCCGACTACGTTCGGACGAACTCAGGCGATCAGGACCTCTACCACCGTTACCGGGTCGTCCACCCGTTCCGGGTGACGGCCACCACCGCCCCGGCGGAGGACGACAACCCGGGTGGAGGTATCCGTTTCACGCTCGACACGGCAGGGTTCTCCGAGGTGCCACCGGCACCGACCCTGCGCTGGCTGATCGGCCAGGGATACGTCGAGCGTGTGGCCGTCGACAGTGTCCCCCGATGACGAACCCGGTCGACGCGCGTGACGCGTCACCAAGACCGTGGCGCACCGCGCCGCCCGCACAGCAGAATGGAAGGTCATGACCGCTTGGAGCCGTGTGACGATCGTCGGTGAGGAGCGCCGGGTCGACGCGGTACTCCCGGCGAGCGAGCCCGTCGGTGTCCTCATGCCGGAGGTCCTGGAACTACTCGGGGACGAGCCCCAGAACCCGGCCAGGCTGCGCCACCTGGTGACCGCCTCCGGCGCGGTCCTGGCGGGTGAGAACACCCTGGAGGAACGCCGGATCGAGGACGGGTCCGTGCTCTGGTTGGTCCAGGACGAGACCCCCGTACCCGCCCCCGTGGTGCACGAGGTGCCCGAGGCGGTGTCCAAGGCCCTGGACGACCACACCGGTCGCTGGACCCCCGAGGCGGCCCGCTGGAGCGCGACCGTCTCGCTGGCCGCCCTCGCCTCGGGCACGGCCTGGCTCGTCCATGGACACCTGTCGGCAGGGACGGGTCTCGTGGCGGTCGCCGCGATCGCGCTGGTACTGGTGGCGGCCGGCGCCGCGATCGGACCGACCTGGCGGGAACCGTTGGGCACGGCGCTGTCGATCGCCGGCACCGTGGTCGGGGGCTTGGGACTGTGGCGGGCCGGCGACCACTTCGACTGGCCGAACTGGGCCCTGTGGGGAGGGACCGCCGGGCTCCTCTCCGGGCTCGTGCTGTTGCTGGGCCTCACCTCCGGCCTGGGGCGGGGCGGGCTGGCCGGTGGTGGTGTCGGCCTGGCCCTGGCCTCGGGGTGGACCCTCTCCCGCGCCCTGGGCCTGCCGACCGATCTCGTCGCGGTGCTGCTGACCGTGATCTGTGTGCTCGGGCTGAGCCTGCTACTGAGGGTCGCCCTCATGATCTCGGGGCTGACGGTCCTGGACGACCGCCGAAGCTCCGGCGAATCGGTGGCCAGGGACGACGTCCTCACCTCAGTGGCCAGGGCACACCGCAGCCTGGTCATCGCCACCGTGGCGGTGGCGATCGCCGTGGCCGTCGCCGGCCTCGGGCTCGTCACGAACCTCACCCCCTGGACGTCCGGGCTGTGCGTGGTGCTCGCGATCGTGGTGGCGAGCCGCTCTCGGCTGTTCCCGCTCATCGCGCAGAAGGCGGCGCTCATCGCCGCGAGCCTCGTGGTGCTGCTCGTCTTCCTCGTCGAGTGGGCGGCCGGTGAGTCGTGGGCGGTCTGGCCGGCTCTGGCCGTGGCCGTCGCGGTGGCGGCCATCCCGATGGTCGTCCTGGCCACCGAGCAGCCCGAGCACGTGCGCGCGCGCCTTCGTGGTGTGACCGGCCGGTTCGAGGTCATCGCCGTGATCGTCATGGTGCCGTTGGCGGTCGGGGCGTTCGGGACCTTCGAGCGACTGCTCGCGACCTTCTGAAGGGGAGGATGACGATGGGCACCACCAAGGCGGTGCACGGGGACCCCTGGCCGCGCAGGTTGGGCCGAGCGGTCGTGACCCCCTTCCTGCCGACGTCGGAGATCGCCGACGCCATAGAGATGCGCAGGCGCCTACAGCGTTCCACGGCCACGGGTCGTCGGATCCTCGTGGACGACTTCGGGACCGGCGCGGACACCGCGGTCGTGACCGCTCTGATCGCCCGGGTCCTGGCCCACCACCGTCGGGACCGGGTTTTGACGGTGGACGCCACCGATCGGCTTCCGCCACTCGGTACCCGGTTGGACGCCCATGCCGCGCACGCCCTGGGAGAGGGGGTGCGGACCGCGAGTTTCGAGCAGGCCAAGGAGAGCCTCGGTGAGGTGGGGCCCGGCCTGTGGACGGTCCAGGCGGCCCAGAACAACGAGGACGCCTACGCGGCGGGCCTGCTCCCGCTCTTCCGGTTCTTCGGCGTGACGCTGGTGACCGGTGGTTCGGGAGGGGCGTTCGTGAAGGCCGTCGCCGAGACCGCCCACTCCCGTGTCCGTGTGGTGCGGGCGACCCGGGATTCGGCTCGGATCGTGGGCCGCAGGCTCGACCACCTGCTCCGTGAAGGTCGACGGCACGAGGTGGAGAACAGCGTGATCGTGGTCTTCGACCAGGAGAGGGGCGAAGACCCGGGGTTCGACGCCACGCGGATCACCCGGATCATCGCCGAGAGTGGGGCGGAGGCCGTGCGCTTGCGTTACGACCGTCACCTCGCCCAAGGGCTCGCCGTGCGGATGCGCCGGGTCTCGGACGCCACCCATCGAACGGCGATCCACATGGCGGCGGAGGCCATGACCAAGGCCGTGGCGACGGTACGTCCCCGGTACGCGGCAATGGAAGGGAGAGGTGAGTGGGCATGAGCCGGCGCGACGCGGAGGAGCCGTCGGAACCGAGGGACGGGTCGTCTCCTCGAACGGACGCCTCTTCTCAGGGGCCGAGCCCGGTTCGACGGTTCCCCCCGGACGCGGACCGACACCGCGGCGACTCGAACACGCCGCTCGCCGAGGGACGACCGGATCCCCACCACCCGTTCAACGGTCCCCAAGGCCCCCAAAGCCACCAGGAGCCTCAAGGCCCCCAGGGCCCTCCCCGGCAACAGGCGTACCAAGCTCCCCAGGCCCCTTCCGGCCCCCAGGTTCCCCAAGGCTTCCGGCCACCCCGAGGGCCTGCCGCTCCTCCAGCTCCCCAAGGCCCTCAGGGCCCCCGGAACCCTCAGGGGGCTTTCGGCCGACAACGACCGGGGCCGCCTCCGGCCGGCGACGTGCCACCGCGATATCAGGGCGACGGTGCGCCGTCGAGGCGGTACACCGCTCCGTCCGGGCCTCAGGTCCCCCCGGGCTCTTCCGGGCCTCAGGTCCCTCCGGGCTCTTCCGGACCCCAGTACCCCTGGGCCGGACCACAGACCGGGCGAACGCCTCCCTCGGGTCAGGTACCACCCCATCCCGGTCCGCGGGCCCCGTCCGGGCCGCCGCGCACACGGGCGAACGACTCGATCGCCGAGGCCTTCCTCGCGGGCGCGTCGGGTGTGCCCGCTCCGCCCGCGCCACCCGCCCCGGAACCTCCTCGGGAAGCGCCGGCTCCTCGGCCGGAAGCGCCACGTCGGGTATCGCCGCCGAGCGCGCCCTGGAACACCCCGCCGGAGGGCTCGGTGCCCCCTTCGGTCACGCCTCGGCAGGACACGGATCCTCGGGAGCCCGTGCCCTGGGAGGCTCGGCGAACCGAGCCGCGGGTCCAGTCGGACCCGGGATCGATCACACCCGCCCCCGTTCGTGAACCGGACCTCACCCCCGCCGCGGAGCCGCCGTCGGCCCCGCACCCCGAGGTCCGGGTGGAGGACACGTCCGCTCGCCCGGTGGAGTCGGTTCCAGCAGAGGAGCCGGTTCGGCCCGAGGAGACCCGACGGCCCGAGGAACCGCTCTGGCCGGCGGCCCCGGTACGACCGGCGTCCCGTGAACAGCCCGAACAGCGGGACCGACCGAAGGACGAGACCGAATCTTCGGGTGTCGACTCGGAGCCGTTCGCTTCGAGCACCTTCGATCCGGTGCCATCCGCCAAGGGCATCGAGGCGTGGGCCGACATCGTGGACCGGACCCCGCCGATGCCGGGCGGTTTCGAGGAACGCATCGTGAAGGTGCGGGCGGTCCCCGCCTCCCTGTTCGGCAGAGCGCTGTTCCGGGTGAGCTTCGGTCGGATCAAGGTCGGGTGAGGGACCGAACCGGGCGGCCACGTCCCCGCACGGATGAGAGGGGCGCGCCCACCTCCCCTGTGTGAGCGCGCCCCGGCGCGTCCGTGGACGCGCCCTCCCGCCCGACGTTCCCTTGGGCCGCCCCCTCTGGGGGCCAGAGAGCCCGGGAGCGGTCGTCGGGCGGGGCCGACCGCTCTGCACGCGTCCCCTCGGCGTCGCGCGGCGGTCGGCGTTGCCGTCCGGTGGTGGCTCCTCCCCCCTCAAGGAGGGCCCGGCCCACCGGAACGGCGTCAGTGGGTCATCGGTCGAATCGAGCACCCCCGCCGTCCAAGGCGTCGAGCAGGGACAAGGCCTCGGCGTGGGTGCCGGGCAATGGGACCGACCACACGGCCGCCCCGTGCTCCCAACCGGTCTGTTCGCGCAGGAGGTCCAGTTCTCCCGCGAGGTTCGGTCCGTCCTGGGTCAGCACCGCGATCCGTGAGCGGTTCACCAGGCACAACGACTCTCCGCGGGTGAAGAAGCGGCGCAGTTCGTGACCGAGCACGATGAGCCGCGCCGTCCGCCGCCAAGGGTCGAGTGCCGGGTCCAGCGCCATGACCACCAGACGGTGGTCGAAGGCGGCGGGCACGCCGTCGTCGATGCCCCGATAGAGCTCGCCCACCCTGGTTCGCAGGTAGCCGCGATCGGCCAGCCCGGTCAGCGGATCCTGGCAGTGGTCCCGGTCGCGGCCACCCCACTCCCAGCCCTCGGCCAGGGCCCGGACCATGGCGAACGGCGGGCGGTCCAGCCCGATCGAGCGGGTGAACGCGTCCAGGTCCGTCAGGGCACGCCCGATCCCCACACCCACGCGTGCGCGTGCCTCGCCGAGCCGCACACAGGGTTCGGTGAGTTCGCCGCCGTGCGCGTAGGCCTCGCAGAGGACGTCCACGGCCGGGGTCCACCAGTGCTCGGCCCGGGACCAACCCGCCGCCTGCGAGCGGTGTCTCCACGGCGTACGTAGTTCCCGAGCACGGTGAACGCTTCGGTCCCCCGCTCCGGCTCCTACTTCGATCTCGCCCATGGTTCAGCTCCTGGTCGTCGTTTTCCCAGGTGGACGGAGACGAGCCCGCGCCCCCGCGGTGGGCTCCCTCCGTCCGCCTCACCTCTAATCACGGAGATCGGTGGCGTTCATGACGCGGATAGGGGATATTTTCCGAGAACGTGTTTTCGGACGCCGAACCCACGCCCCCACGTCTGGTTCCGGTCAGCGTCGGGGCTGGACTACGAGTGAAAGGGCGCGGGGTGACCGACGCCGAAGGGGAGTACACAGGGACATTGCTCGGTGACGCTGAGATCATCGAGCAGGTCAAGGGCGGCGACAACGCCGCCTTCGGGGTCCTGTACGAACGCCACGCGACCGCCGCGCGTGGGCTGGCCCGCCAACTTCTGCGCGGTGAGGCCGAGGTCGAGGACGCCGTGGCCGAGGCGTTCACCAAGGTGCTCAGTGTCCTCCAACGCGGGGGCGGCCCCGGTGACGCCTTCCGCCCCTACCTGCTCACCGCGGTCCGCAACGCCGCCTACGACCGGGGGCGGGGTGAGAAACGCCAGGTCGTCACCGACGACATGGAGAGCTACGACTCGGGCGAGCCGTTCGTCGACCCCGCCATCGAAGGGCTGGAACGATCCCTGATCGCCCGGGCCTTCCTCTCCCTGCCCGAACGCTGGCAGTCGGTCCTATGGCACACCGAGATCGAGGGGGTCAAGCCCGCGGAGGCGGCGACCATCCTGGGAATGAACCCCAACGGGGTGGCCGCCCTGGCCTACCGCGCGAGGGAAGGGCTGCGGCAGGCCTACCTACAGATGCACCTGGCGGGTGGCGGGACCGCGGAGACGTGCCGTCCCACGATCGGTCTCCTGGGCGCCTACGTGCGTGGTGGCCTGGCCAAGCGGGACACCGGCAAGGTGGACCGGCACCTGGACGACTGCTCCGACTGCCGCGAGGTGTACGCGGAGCTGATGGACGTCAACGTCGGGCTGCGCGGGATCGTGCTTCCCCTGGTCGCCGGCTTCGGCGCCACGGGCTACCTGGCGTCCGTGCCCGGTGCGACCGTTTCGGGTGCCTGGTGGAACCGGATGTCCAAGCGCCGGCAGCAGGTCACGGCGGGTGCCGCCGCGGCGGCCTGCGTGGCGGTTTCCGTCGCCTTGGCGATGGTGGGCGCGGACGCCCCGATCGAGGAGGACCTTCCGACGGCGGCGGCTCCGCCGATCGACGCCCCGGCGGAGGACCCGCCGCCCCCGGCCTCGGACTCGGGCGACCCGGACACCGCCGAAGATCCACCAGCCGATCCGTCGGCGCCGGAGGAGCCCATCCCCGTTCCCGCGCCTCCGGCGGACGTGCCCGAGGTCGAGTCGCCCGAGTCGCCCCCGGCTTCCAACGAGCCGGAACCCACCCCCGAACCGGAGCCGGAACCCGAGCCCGAACCGGAACCCGAAGAGCCCGAGGCACCCGAAGGGCCACCAGAGGAGACCGAGGAGTGGCCGGAGTTCGCCGTGGGCATCGACCCCGTCGGCTCCCTCGTGCCGGGCGGTGACGGGATCATGGTCCTCGACGTGCTCAACACCGGTGCCGAGACCACCGAGGACGTGGTCGCCGAGATCACCCTGCCCCCCGGCGTGGAGATGGTCTCCTCGGGCGGCGCGGGCAGCGCGGTCCCGTTGTCGGTCGGTCACGGTGACTGGGGCTGTTCCGCGGGTGGCGGCGGTGGTGGTGAATGCGTGCGGTCGAACATGGCCGCCGGTGAGAGCAGCACCCACTTCCTGGACGTGCGGGTGGCGCCCGACGCCGACGTGGACGTTCCCGCCGACGTGGTGGTCTCCTCCGGAGAGGTGCGCTACACCGCGACCGGTGAGCGTGGCGTGTCCTCGACGGGGATCCCGGCCAGATACGCCACGGCCGGTCAGGTGCGCTCTGAGAGCGTCGGCAACACCCTGGTGACCTGCATCGAACCCGAGCAGCCGGAAAAGCCGAAGAACCCGTGGCCCTGGCCGTGGTGGGAGCGTCCCCAGGTGCCGGGGAGCGGGAACGGCAACCCCTTGGCTCCGCCTGAGCGGTCGCCCGACGCGGAGACCGATGCCGATCTCGACTCCGAGCCGGGTTCGGACGAGCCCGATCTTCGTCGCGCACCCACGGACACCGGGACCCCTGTGGCGGAGGGGGAGGGAGCGCTCGATGATCTCCTCGGGGAGGAAGGGGAGACCGGCGGCGAAGAGCGGGAATTCGATCACGATCTTCCAGGTGTCCCCGGGCTTCCCGGAAACGAGGGGTCGGACGGCGGGGAATCCGGTACCGAGCTCCCCGAGACCCCCGAGACCCCCGAGACCCCGGAGGAGACCGAAGGGCCCGAGGCGCCGGAGGACGGACATGGAGAGGAACCGGAGGAGGACGAGGAGCCGGGCGAGTGCGCGCAAGCCCGTGACCGCTCCGGTGAACGTCTCGACAACGACCACTGGGTGATGGGGCCGCTGGACGACGACCGGGACCCCACGACGACTTCGTCCAGCGCCGCGACCTGGGAACTCCCCGAGGGAGGATCCGTGCGCTGGGCAGGACTGTACTTCTCCGCGGCGGGCGACCCGAGTGCCCCGACGGCTCGGGTCAAGGGGCCGGGCATGGACTCCTACACGACGGTCACGGCCGCCGACGTTCGTTCCGCCGAGCTGCCGGCCTACCCCGCCTACCAGGCGTTCGCCGAGGTCACCGACCTGGTGCGTTCGGCCGGCGGTGGCCAGTGGTGGGTCGGTGACGTTCCCGCGACCGAGGGTCGGGGGGTGTACGCGGGCTGGAGCCTGGTGGTGATCCTGGAGGATCCCTCGGTGGAGGGGCACCGGCAGGCCATGGTTCTGGACGAGACCTCGGCTGTCTTCCAGGACGAGGTCGGCGCACGGTTCCCGGTCTCGGGCCTGCTGCCCGCGTCGGTCCCGGCCACGTTCGACGTGGTGGCCTGGGAGGGTGACGCCGAGCTGGGCGGGGACCGTGTGCTCTTGGACGGCGTCCCGCTCGATCCACGCGAAGGCGGTGGTGACGCCGGCAACGTCTTCGTGAGCTCCGCGAGAGGCGCGGATGGCGGCCCGATGACGTTCGGGACGGATGTGGCCCGATTCGACGCGCGGCTCGGACGCGAATCGCAAATCCGAATCTCCTCCGGGCAGGACGCCTTGTTGGTGGGCGCGATCGTGCTCACGGCCCCGATGCGCACCTGAGTCGAAACATCGGCGCGGAGTTCATCGTGTGCGCAGGGCGACCGAAAGGCCCACGCCGACCGGGAAGACCTCCCGTGTGTAGCACCGTGTTGACGGGGAGTATTCAGGGGCGGCACGCAAAACCAGACAGACTTGGCTAGGCTGTGCCCCGGTCATGGATATGGCCCCAGAGATCGACAGGGAAGGGGGCGGTGTCAAGTGGACCGTTGCGCGTTGTTCGTCGACGCGGGATACCTCCTCGCCGACGGCGCGATGGCCGTACACGGAACCCGGAACCGGGACTCCGTCGCCTGGGACTACTCCGGTCTCGTCCAGTTCCTCAACGAGGTCGCACGGGACCGCACCGGCCTGCCGCTCCTGCGTTGCTACTGGTACGAGGCGGTCGCCGACGACCGTAGGGCCCAGGAACAGGACGGCATCGCCGACATCCCCGGCATCAAGTTCAGAGCGGCGAAGATCCGGCCCGGCCGCCGCGAGGGCGTGGAGAGCTACGTCCAACGCGACCTGACCACCCTGGCCCGTACCGGTGTCCTCTGCGACGCCGTCCTGGTGAGCGGTGACGAGGACATGGCCCCCGTGGTCGCCGACGTCCAGGACCTGGGTGTGCGCGTCACCGTCGTGCACATTTCGGTGGAGGGCAACTGGACCATCTCTCGGGCGCTGCGCCAGGAGTGCGACGACCTGATCGAGATCGGCGCCGGACACCTGCGCCCGCACGTCAACCTGCTCTCCGGTGGTGGATCCACTCAGGAGAACGCCGCGAAGACGACCACGCCCTTCTCCAACGGGCGCTCCCAGGCCTCCGCGGAACAGCCCCGTCCGGCGGCCCCCGGGCCCCGGAACGGCGTCGCCGAACCGGCCAACCCCTCCACTGGTGGGCTCGAAGCGATGTTCGCCGGTACCGGCGGCCAGCCCGTTCCACAGGGCAGCGCCATGGAACAGCTGCGCGCGATGCGTCGCTCGCTGGCCCAACAGCGCGGCGACCACCTCGCCGGACCATCGGGCGAGAACACCCCTCCCGGAGCGATCGACGCCAACGGTTTCCCCTCGGGGGGACAAGCGGTGAACGGCAACGGGGTCTACCCGGGCGCCGGCCAGAACGGACAGGCCGGGTACGTGGGCCCCCACACGGGAGCCCACCCGGCGCCGCGTGGAGCGGAGGGAGGGTACGGGCTTCCGACCAGACCCGGACCCGCTCAGGCGGCCGGAGGCGGCCCACACGGTTTCGAAGGAACGGGCCCACAGCAGGCCTTCTCCAACACGGGACCACAACCCGCCTTCGGGGCGGGCACCGGCCCACAGGCCTCGTTCGCGCCCGACCCACAACAGGCTCCACCCCATAGAAACCCTCAGGCCCCCGATCCCAGGTTCGGCGGCGGACACGGCGAGGAGCAGGGGTTCGGAGGTGGGGCGGACACAAACCCTACCTATGGGACCAGTACGGCAACTGACACCGCGCACAGCGGTGGCGCCGCGCCCCCTTTCGGGGAACGGCGACCTACTGGTCCCGAGTACGACGGCCGATTCGGCCCCGGCGGTTACCAGGAATCCGCCCGCAGTCCTGGATATACCCAACAGACGGGGCTCGACGCGCATACCGTTGATGGTGCGGTGCACGTCGCGCACAAGGAAGGGAACGACTTCGCGGAGTCGATCGCACGCGAGGCGCCGGTCCTTTGGGTGGAGGCCGTCCTCGCCCGCAGGCCCCGGATGCCCTCGGACCTGGAGGCTCGTTTGCTCCAGGGGTCCTCGCTCCCGATCGACCACCTGCTGCGCGACGAGGTCCGAGATGGACTGCGCCAGGGGTTCTGGCAGGCCTTGGAGCGTGCCAGGCCCTGATCGGTGGGTGGGGAGAGCGAGTTGGGATGGGGCGATGCGGTTGACCCACGTGACGACGGCAGAACTCGACCGGTTGGAATTCCACGCCGTCCGATCCGGTGAACACGGCCGGACCGCCGCACGCCTATTGGATCTGGCCAACAGCGTCGACGCCGGTAGCGAGGTCACGCGGGCGGAGCTGTTCGTGCGCGCCGGAGAACAGTGGGAGATCGCCCAAGAGTTCGAACGCGCCTGTTCCGCCTACCAACGGGCCATAGACGATGGTGGCCCCACCGTGGTCGACGCGCACGCCCTCAGCGCCGGCGCCCTGTTGCAGCTGGACGAGCGGCAGCAGGCCGAGGGGCACCTCAAGCGACTGGAGACCGGTGAACCGGTCGGGTTGCCCACCCACATCCACGTCGCCGAGGCGTTGTACGCCCACGACGACCTGGAGGGCGCCGAACGGTGGGCCACCGTGGGCGCCCGACGACACGCCGGGCGCCCACAAAGTCCGTGCGATCGGGATCTGTTCCTCGAACTCCTGCGGATCCGGTTTCGGATCAGGGCCGACCTCGGGCTGGCGGAGGATGATCTGGACCTCCTTCTCGACCAAGACTGACCCCGCGATCCGACGAGATCGTAGGTGATCGGAGCGGGTGGTCTCCGGTCCAGGCGCCGCGCGTGTGTCCAGTGGTAGGGGTTTCCGGTGTGGGGCGGCGCCCCGGGGCAGGGCCGACAGACCGGAATCGGTCGGCGGTGGGTGAGGTTTCCTACCCTGCCCGGAGGTGCCGTGGCGGACACCCGGGCGAGGGACCGGGTGCGTTCGTCCCGGGAACGTCCTAGGCTGTGACGCGCCCCCTTCGGGGACCCCTCCCGATACCGTCGCACAGCCTCGATCCGGTGCCCTCATACCACGCCCGGGATGCGTGTTCGACGATCGTCGAAGAATCTGAGAAATCAACGACACGCCATCATCTTGCGGTGTTCCAAGCCGCCATCCCCTAGATGTAGTATCTGTCCCGCTGGTGGTTCACCGGGGTCGCAAGGGCCCGGTGACGCGAGAGGGAACCCGGTGCGAGTCCGGGACTGCCCCGCAGCGGTGAGTGGGAACGAAGGTCGTCACACGCACCGGGAACCCCCGAAAGGTCCTGGGAAGCGACGGCTCGGTAGGGCGCCCACGAGTCCGAAGACCTGCCATCGGCGCACACCCCCAGGTGTGTACAACGTCGGGGCTTCGAGGGAGAGCCGCCGCGACCCGACGGTGGACCGCACGCATCCGGTGCGGCGATCCATCGTTGTGAGCCGCACGCTTGTCACTTGTGCCCCCGCACCCCCACCGGGACTCTTTTACCGAGGTTGGAGCCGCTGTATGACCCTTGACGTCGAGGCCGTGCCCGCATCCGTTCGGCCCGGACCGAACAACGAGGGCGGTCGTCCCGCCGCCGTCGACCGGATCGAGCACGTCGTGGCCGAGGCCTGTGCGCGGCTCTCCGGCGTTTCGGCGGAGAAGGTCCTGACCGAGGCGCGTCGCGGGTTCTACCCCGGCATCGCCGATGCCGAGGTCGAGCTCGGCATCGTCATGGCCGCCCGCAGCTTCGTCGAGGTCGACCCGAACTACTCCTACGTGGCCGCCCGCCTGCTGCTGGACAAGCTCCGCACCGAGGCCCTGAGCTTCATCGGCGGCTCTCCCGAGACCGCCACCCAGGCCGACATGGCCCAGGGCTACGCGGGCTACCTGGCCGCCTACGTCGGTCGTGGCATCGACCTCGGGCAGCTCGACCCCGCCCTCGCCCGGTTCGACCTGGGGCGTCTGGGCAAGGCCCTGCGCCCCGAGCGCGACGAGCAGTTCACCTTCCTCGGCATCCAGACCCTGTACGACCGCTACTTCCTGCACAGCGACGAGGTCCGCTACGAGCTGCCGCAGGCGTTCTTCATGCGCGTGGCGATGGGCCTGGCCCTCAACGAGGACGACCGTGAGGCCCGCGCGATCGAGTTCTACGAGCTGCTGAGCTCGTTCGACTTCATGGCCTCCACGCCCACCCTGTTCAACTCGGGCACGGTGCGCGCGCAGCTGTCGTCCTGCTTCCTGACCACGGTCGGCGACGACCTCCAGGACATCTTCCACGGCATCAGCAACAACGCCATGCTGTCCAAGTACTCGGGCGGTCTGGGCAACGACTGGACCCCGGTCCGCGGCCTGGGCTCCCACATCAAGGGCACCAACGGCAAGAGCCAGGGCGTCGTCCCGTTCCTGAAGATCGCCAACGACACCGCGGTCGCGGTCAACCAGGGTGGCAAGCGCAAGGGCGCGGTCTGTGCCTACCTGGAGACCTGGCACATCGACATCGAGGAATTCCTCGACCTGCGCAAGAACACCGGTGACGAGCGCCGCCGCACCCACGACATGAACACCGCGAACTGGGTTCCGGACCTGTTCATGCAGCGTGTGGAGGAGCAGGGCACCTGGACCCTGTTCTCGCCGGACGAGGTTCCGGACCTGCACGACAAGTACGGCAAGGACTTCGTCGAGGCCTACGAGAAGTACGAGGCCGAGGCCGAGGCCGGTCGCATCAAGGTCTCCAAGAAGATGCCCGCCGTGGACCTGTGGCGCCGCATGCTCACCATGCTGTTCGAGACCGGCCACCCGTGGATCACCTTCAAGGACCCGTCCAACCTGCGCTCGCCGCAGCAGCACAACGGCGTGGTGCACTCCTCCAACCTGTGCACCGAGATCACGCTGAACACGAACAAGGACGAGGTCGCGGTCTGCAACCTCGGTTCGGTGAACCTGCCCCAGCACGTGGGCCCGGACGGCGTCGACGTCGAACGTCTGCGTCGTACCGTCCGCACCGCCGTGCGCATGCTCGACAACGTCATCGACGTGAACTTCTACACGATCCCCGAGGCGCGTCGCGCGAACATGCGTCACCGCCCCGTGGGTCTGGGTCTCATGGGTTTCCAGGACGCCCTGTTCAAGATCCGCACGCCCTTCGCCTCCGAGGGCGCGGTGAACTTCGCCGACGAGAGCATGGAGCTGATCAGCTACTACGCCATCGAGGCCTCCATGGAGCTGGCCGCCGAGCGCGGCTCCTACGAGAGCTTCGACGGTTCGCTGTGGAGCCGCGGCATCCTGCCGATCGACTCCCTGAAGCTGCTGGCCGACTCCCGCGGCGGTGACCTGGAGATGGACCGCGGCGAGACCCTGGACTGGGACTCGTTGCGCGAGCGCGTCAAGACCACCGGGATGCGCAACTCCAACGTGATGGCGATCGCGCCCACCGCGACCATCGCCAACATCACCGGTGTGAACCAGTCGATCGAGCCGGTCTACCGGAACCTGTTCGTCAAGTCGAACATGTCCGGTGACTTCACCGTCGTCAACGACTACCTGGTCCGCGACCTCAAGGAGCGGGGCCTGTGGGACGACGAGATGGTCTCCGCGCTGAAGATGCACGACGGCAGCCTCGGTGAGATCGATCGGGTCCCGGACGACCTCAAGGCGCTGTACGCCACCGCGTTCGAGGTCGACCCGACCTGGCTCGTGGACGCGGGTTCGCGCCGGCAGAAGTGGATCGACCAGGCCCAGTCGCTGAACCTGTACATGGCCGCGCCCAGCGGTAAGAAGCTGGACACCCTGTACCGTCGCGCCTGGCGCTCCGGGCTCAAGACCACGTACTACCTGCGTTCGCAGAGCGCCACCCACGTGGAGAAGAGCACGCTGAAGGGCACCGACGGTCGACTGAACGCCGTGTCGGCCACCCCGACACCGGCCGCCGCGCCGAGCCCCGCCGCGAGCCCGACCCCGAGCCCGGCCGCGAGCCCCCGCCCGGCCCCGGTCACCGAGCCCGCGGAGCCCGAGGACGAGTTCGAGATCATCGAGGACCAGGCGTGCAGCATCGATGACCCCGAGTGCGAGGCCTGCCAGTAGGAACGTCCGGGGCCGGCGGGCGACCTCCCCGCCGGCCCCTCCTTTCCCCTCCACTCCCATAGACGACCCGGTACGACCGGAGAACGGAACACGAGCATGACCGCGGTTTCCGAGAACAACGCCGCCTCCACCGGTCTCGGTGAGATCCAGAGTGGCGCCGAGCGCGTGAACGTCGACGACAAGGCGATGATCAACGCCCGCGCCGACGTGAACCAGCTGCTGCCCCTCAAGTACACGTGGGCGTGGGAGAAGTACCTGGCCGGGTGCAACAACCACTGGATGCCCACCGAGGTCGCCATGCAGGCCGACATCGCGCTGTGGAAGTCCAAGGACGGGCTGACCGACGACGAGCGCCTCATGCTCAAGCGCAACCTCGGTTTCTTCGCCACAGCGGAGTCCCTGGTCGCCAACAACATCGTCCTGGCCGTGTACCGTCAGCTGACCAACCCGGAGTGCCGCCAGTACCTGCTGCGCCAGGCCTTCGAGGAGGCCGTGCACACCCACACCTTCCAGTACATCTGCGAGAGCCTGGGCCTGGACGAGGGCGAGCTCTTCAACATGTACCGCGAGGTCCCGTCCATCACGGCCAAGGACGCCTGGGCGCTCAAGTACACCCAGAACCTCGAGGACCCGGAGTTCCGCACCGGCACGCCCGAGGCCGACCAGGCGTTCCTGCGAGACCTGGTCGCGTTCTACGTGATCTTCGAGGGCATGTGGTTCTACACCGGCTTCGCGCAGATCCTGTCGCTGGGCCGTCGCAACAAGATGGTCGGTATCGCCGAGCAGTACCAGTACATCCTGCGCGACGAGTCGATCCACCTGAACTTCGGCATCGACGTGATCAACCAGATCAAGATCGAGAACCCGCACCTGTGGGGCGAGGAGTTCCAGGCCGAGGTCCGGCAGATGCTGATCGACGCCTGCGAGCTGGAGGTCTCCTACGGCCGCGAGACCATGCCGCGCGGTGTGCTGGGGCTGAACTCGGAGCTGTGCGAGAAGTACATGCACTTCATCACCGACCGCCGTGCCGAGCAGATCGGTCTGCAGCCCATCTTCGGTGAGACGGAGAACCCGTTCCCGTGGATGTCGGAGATGATGGACCTCCAGAAGGAGAAGAACTTCTTCGAGACCCGAGTGATCGAGTACCAGACGGGTGGCGGCCTGGACTGGGACTAGATCCTCTTCCCGGGAGAGACCTCTCCCTCCACGGCCCGAGGCGGGCGCGCGCCCCGGGCCGTTCGCATGCCCGAGGCGGGTGCCCGGCTTCCTGGCCGGTTCCGGTAACGCGCTGACCGGAGGAGGCCAGAACCCGAACGAACTCGCGTCACCCGCGTCGAAACCGGGTGCGACCAGGAAGTTCCTGGCGCGGAGGGGAGCGACGTGGAGCACTACTTCGGTGCTGAGCGGCACCGGACGCTGCGGGAGGAAGTACGCGGGTTCGCGCGGCGGGAGGTGGAACCCCGGGTCCCCGAGATGGAGCGGCGCCGTCGCGTGGACCGGGACCTTTCCCGGCTGATCGCCGAGCAGGGCTGGCTTGGGGTGACCGTGGACCGCGGCTACGGAGGGATGGGACTCGGACACCTGGCCAAGACCATCATCATCGAGGAACTCTCCAGGGTCAGCGGGGCGATGGGCGCCATGGTCCAGGCCTCCCAGCTGGGGGTCGCCAAGATCGTGCACTTCGGCGACGAGGCGCAGCGTTCGACCTGGCTGCCGGAGGTGGCCGCGGGCCGTTGCCTGCCCACGATCGCGGTCACCGAGTACGGTTCCGGCGGGCACGTCCTCGGGATGACCACCAGCGCGGTGCGCGACGGTGACGAGTACGTGCTCAACGGGCAGAAGGTGTTCGTGGGCAACAGCCACGTCGGTGACCTGCACGGCGTGGTGGCCCGGACCGGACCCGGATCGAAGGGTCTGTCGGCGTTCCTGGTCGAGTCGGACCGCCCCGGTTTCTCCCGGGGCCGGCACGAGGGCACGATGGGATTGCACGGCTTCAGCTTCGGTGAACTGCGCTTCGAGGACTGTCGGGTTCCGGCCGCCAACATGCTGGGTTCGGAGGGCGATGGCCTGTCGGTGGCCTACTCCTCCAGCGTCCTGTACGGGCGGGCCAACCTGGCCGCGGTGGCCTTGGGCATCCATCGCGCCCTGGTCGAGGAGACCAGCGCCTATGCCTCCCGACAGCATCGCTACGGCAAGCCGCTGGCCGAGGTTGCGGCGGTCAAGCTCAAGCTGGGACAGATGCAGTCCCGGTTGATGGTGGCCACGTTGTCGCTCTACCACGCGGTGTCGCTACTGGACCAGGGCCTGCCCTGCGACCACGAACTGATCAACGCCAAGCTCGTCAACGTGGAGTACGCGCTGGACACCGCGCGCAACGCCATGGAGGTCCACGCGGCCCGGGGGCTGTACACCGACAGCCCGGTCGAACGGTACCTGCGCGACGCCCACCACATCTTCGCACCGGCCGGTACGAGCGATATCCAACTTCTGCGGTTGGGCGAGGCCGCGTTGGGCACCGACAAGGGTCAGTGGTCAGAACGCCTGGTGGGCCGGCTCAGGGCCGCGCCGGAGCCGTTGCCCTCGGTGGGCTGACACGAAGCGCGGGGGTGGGAGGGAGGAGGACGCCCCCGCCGCTCGGACCAAAGGTAGGCCCTTTGAAAATGCCACCAAAGAGACATGAATAATGACACTCGATACTAGAAGTCCCCCTGGGTTGAACACCGTTGGGCGACGTATGCCGTCCGTTTGGAAAATCGTGATCATTTCCAGAGCGTGGGGTTCTCGCCTGGCGTGTGAGGCATACGCTAGCGTTCTACCGAATTACCGCTGGTCGCGCGCGTGCGCACAGAGGAAAGCGCGTCGCGAACGTTGCTTCTGTATCGACTCTTTACAGAAGTGCCCCCGTGCCGCCCGTTCCAAACCAGCCGCTCACCGGCAACGCTCAAAGACAGGGCCGCACATGATGGAAAACCGAACCGAGGACGCTCATGGCTTCTTCGGCCGCTGGCGCAAGTCACCCTATTCGTACGACATCGGCACTTGCTGTGAGGTCCTCAACCTCACCAACGGCGAATCTTACTTCCGTGACTCGGTGCACCCCGACGACGCGCAGCTCAAGTTCGAGAACCGTGAATGGACGACCTTTCTCGCGGTTTCCAAGGGGATTTCCTGATTCCCTGGTCACAAGGGAGCGATCGGGAACACGTCGCAGTCCTGTCGTGTGAACGTCGACATGGACGCGGTCCCGGGGTGATCGGGGCCGAAGCGGGAAAAGAACTCCTCGCGTAGGCCCTCCCATTCCGGGCCCACCCTCTCACCGGCCGCATGCCTGCTCACCAGGTGATTCCGGCGAGCAGTCAACAGGATCGGATGGTCGGCGGGCAGTCGGTTCCGGCAGTCCGCCTCCGTCATCGAGTCCAGTCGCCTCGCCTCCTCGACCCGGTCGAGGTGGAACAGGTCGGTGGCCACGTTCAACGACGCGGGAAGACAGCTGAACGCGCCCGCACCATAGATCCGCAGCACTCGCTCCAGACCTTGCCGGTCCAGTTCGAGCGCCTCGGTGTAACGGCCCGACGCCCGCAGCACGATGGCCGCGCTGAGCCGCGCGGTGGCGGGGAACGGGTGCTCGTTCGGGTAACGCTCGTCCAAGGGCCGCAGTAACAGCTCGGCGTCCCGGACCGCCTCCTCCAGATCGCTCATGGAACCGGTTCCGGCCAGCGTCACCATGTGGATGGCCCGGAGATACAACAGCAGCCGTCCGGTCGGCGGGTACTTACGGTCGTACAGGGACATGGACCGCCGGGCCTCTCGCAGGGACGCGTCCGCGGAGCCGAGCCTGCGGTAGATCACCGAAAGCAGCATCCGCCCCTGGATGGCGTGTGGGCTGTCCGGTCGGGCCGCGGAGGTGAAGCGTTCCATGCACTCTTCGATCTGGGCTCGGGCCTCCTCCAGACGGCCCAGCAGGATGAGGTTGAGACCGACCGACAGGCCGCTGCGCAGGGTGTGCACGTCGTTGGGGCCCAGCACGAAACGCCGACCCTGGAAGGTGTGCTGGTCGATGGCCAGGGCGGCCTCGAACCGGCCCTGTTCCTGGAGGACCTGGCCGTAGTCGTGCGCGGCCTCCAGGGTCTGAGGATCGGATTCGGTGTACTTGGAGCGCCGGTGGTCGAGGATGTGGCGGAAGTGCCGACCGGCCTCCTCGAAGCGGCCCAGTCCGCTGAACGAGATGGCCACCGCGCGCAGTGACTCCAGGGACTCGTCGTTGTCGCCGTCCTCGCGTTCGATCTGCTCGGCGTGGATTCGCTCGGCCTCGGCCAGGGCCGTCACGTACTCGCCGTGGACGCGCCGGATCTTGTTTCGGCGGAGCCGCGCGTGCATACGGAGGAAGGGATCGTCGGACCAGGAGTTGACGGCCTGTTCGACCAGGCCGGTGGCGTTGGAGTAGTCGCCCACCTCGGTGAGGAGGTCGACCACGTTCAGCACCAGGCCGCGTACTCGGGGGTCCCGGCTCAGCCAGGCCTGCGAGGCCTTCACGTGCGCGTACAGCCGTAGGTACGTGGTCCGATAGGCCGAGTCGGTGGGGTTGCCCGGATCGCTCCGCGCCAGGACCAGGTGAGCCAGGTCCCGGTATCGCACCCGTTCGGTGTGCGGTAGGGACTCGCGGATCACCGACTGGAACAGCTCGTGCAGCTGGAGGGTGTCCCGCTCGTGGTCGAGGTAGGCGAGGTGGTGGCGGCTCATGAAGTCGAGGACCCGCCCCAGGAGTACGTCGTCACCGAGCGGCACGGTGCCCGAGGGGGCCGGGCCCAGGTCGTGGGAGCGGGAGAACAGGGCGCGCCCCAGGGGACGCGGTGCGAGGAACGCGCAGAGCCGGATCAGCTCCAGGACCATGTGCTCGGTCTCGTGTTCTTCGCCGCCCGAGGCCAGTTCCTCGGACTGGATGCTCCATGCCACCTTCAAGGGGATCGTGTGGTCGTCCGGGCCGGAGTAGCAGAGCATCCGGTTGTGGAGTTCCTCGAACGTGTCCAGGAACTCCACGGTGGGGACCGTCGACTCGCGCAGGAACGCGCCGACCTGGTCTAGGGCCAGAGGCAGGTATTCGAGCAGTTCGGCCAGCCGTTCACCGTTCCGGGGGTTCTCGACGCGTTCCGGGCAGACCTGACGCAGCAGCGAGAGGCTCTCGGCGTTGGTGAGCCGGGGAACGACCTGTCCGTCGAACCGGCCCGCCGGCAGCGAGCGGGTGATCCGACGGTGGTCGCGGGAGGTGACGAGGATGTCGCCGTCCCCTCCGTCGGGGAAGTAGTCGGTGGCCAGCCGTTCGACGTCGGTGACGTCGTCGAAGACCAAGAGCCAGCGACCGACGACGTGGCCGCCGGAGAGGGCGTCGCGCACGGTCTGGACGGCGCGGGGGACGTGTTCGTAGGCGACCGGTAGTCCGATGTGTTCGGCGAGCCGCAGGTAGGCGCGGTGCGAGTCGATGTCGGTGGAGGCGGGGATCCACCAGATGAGGTCGTACTCCTCCGCGTAGCGGTGCGCGTACTCGGTGGCGATGCGGCTCTTGCCGACACCGCTTCCCCCACCGATCAGGAACCGGGACCCGGGCCGGGAGAAGACCTCGTGGATCTGTTCCAGGATGTCTTCCCTGCCGGTGAAGTGAGGGTTGGCGCGGGGAACCCCGCCGATCACCGGGAGACGGGTGGCGTCCCTCTTCCGGAGGCGGCCGGTCGTCATCGGTCCACCAGCTTTCTCGTGTGGCGCTGAGCGAGGGCCCGGCGACGCGGGCCGGGGATGACCGTTCACCGGGGACTCTCGGACGGTCACGGGTCGAGCACCCGGATGGGGCGGGCCGGGTCGGTCCCGGCGCCCGAGGCGAGTCCCGAGAGGGATACGTGGTGCGCGCGCGGCCGCGAGGATGTGTGCGCGCAGGGGTGTCCGGCGGGGAGGAGAGCGTGCCCGGGGCATGGTGGGGGGACGTGCGGTGTCCGTCCACCGCCCGCGTGATCCGTGGCCCTCGGGGTCCAGGGCACCGGTTCATGGCCTGATCCCCATGCCTCGCGTGACGACGGGCCCGGTGGACACGAAGACCATCACCGGACCGGGCGGGTTTCCCGCTGTGGGTGGATGGGGCCGACAACGGGCGCTTGGTCCCAGGCTAGGTTCTGCCCTCGCTTCTGTCGATGGTCGTCCGCAGGCTGTGGACAACGATTGCCGAAACGAGTCCGGGGAGGCCGTAAATCAGCCTGGCTACGCGATCTTGCCACGCGGGAAAGGAGATATGGTGCCATCCGAAAATGCGAAGGCCGGACCATGGAAAGGGAATGGAGGGGCGGGAACTCCTGCCGGATGGCGTCAGTCCGAAGTGGGCTCGGGTTCGTAGTTGCGCATCATCATGGAGTTGCACTTGGTGCACAGATGGCGGGCCGACCCCGGTGAGGAGGGCTGCCAGTCGTGCTCACCGCGGGGACATATCCCCGATGGTCCGATGCTGCGGGCGCGGATGGCGGCGGGCTGTGCGTCCATGCGGCAACGTTAACGCGCTCACCCCCTTCCCACCACCTTCGGCCGGAGAACAACGCTGAACGGATCGGGTTCCTCCGGGTGAGCGGGCCGGAAGCGACCTCTCCGATCCGGGCACGGGCCTGGCGATCCTTACCGGCCCGCCGGCGGGGTTCTGGAGGCGGGTGTGCCCCGGACGGTCGCCCGTATTGTCGTGAGATCCCATGACAGGATGACTCATATGTCCGATCAGACAAAGGGAATG
>NZ_BCSH01000088.1 GCF_001570765.1 Nocardiopsis listeri NBRC 13360
CCCCACCAGCCACCCCCACCCTCACCCCCCACTCTTGGAATTACTCATCTAGTCCGGTTCCTTCTCCGTGGACCCCGAACCGGCCTTGTCGGCCTTGTCGGTCTTCTCGGCCTCACGGCGTTCGAACTCCACCCGAATGGCCTGCTCCGCCGCGTCCACCGCGGCTCTGGCGGTGATGGCGTTGGTATGCGCGCGGTCCAGCTCCTCAAGGAGGATGCAGTCGAAGGCCACTCGCGCATCATGGATCGCGGCTTCCAGCTGACGTGATGCCTCTTCCAGACTCATGCCCCTCCCTTCCCCAGAAGTCGGCGACCGCACACACCGATCACAGGGGTAACACGACGTAACGGACACCACGGAACACCGTCTTCACAGGTCACGGCGGCGGCGCTTCAGTCCTCGACCGGTGGGGTAGGTGATCATCGGACCACATGACCGCACAGGGAGCCCCATGGTGTACTTCATCCTCGCTCTGCTCGCGATCTGGTTGGTCCTCGCCATCGTCGGCGTCCTGATCGAAGGCCTGTTCTGGCTCGCGCTGCTCGGCGGCGTCCTCTTCGTCGCCACCGCCGTCTGGGGCCGTTGGCACGGCCGACCGGACATCTGACCGCTCCGACGACCGCCTCAGGATTCCAGCGCCGGGCGCCCGTCCCCGTCCAGACGGCGCAGCATCCGGCGGGCACGCGCCTGGTCACCGCCCAGGTGCGAGGCGACCAGATCGAGGGCCTCGTCGGTATGCCCCAGGACCATCAGGTTGCGCACCCGCGCGCGCAGCCCCGCGGGCAGCTCGTCGGGATCACGCTGCGCCGGCACGTAACCGCCCACGACCTCCTTCGGACCGGCCCGCGGCGGAGGTTCCGGCTCGGGAAGCGCATGGCGCGTCTCCATCCGGGTGAGCACCCCTCGTAGGACGTAGGATCCGACACCCAGAACCACCACCGCGCCCACCAGGGCAAACAACATGAACATCAGACTCATATCGCCCACCTACCCACACTTCGGACACGGCAGGCTCAACGCCGACACACACGGAGTAATCATTGGACCAAGAGCCCGAGAGCTTCAATCCCCGCTCCCCCAACCCTCCGGCAGGTCCTCCGGAAGCAGGGTCTGGAGTTCGGCCACCTCGGGGAACTCGCCCCCATGGGCCGCGGCCTCGATCCGCCGCGTCTGGCGCGCCACGCACTCCTCGAAGAGCGCGCGGACCTCGGCCCCGCCGCGTCCGACGAACCCGCCCGTCGGCGCTCCGATCAGGTCCGCCAGCGCCTCCCGGGTCCGTTCCGGCAACCGCAGGTCGGTCTCCTCCGCCATCGCCGCGAAGACCTCCACCAGTTCGTCGGTCTTGTAGGGCGCGAACTCCACCAGCCCGGCGAACCGCTCCGTCAGGCGAGGACCGGCCCGCATCAGGGAGGCAACCGACTCGGGGTCGCCGGTCAGGACCACCGCGACGTCGTCGTGGTGGGTCCGCATCAGACCGTCGAGGACGTCGGCCGTCTCCCGACCGAGTCCGGCTCCCTCGGCCCCACCCGGTTCCGGCAGGAGAACCGACAACACCCCGCCTCGCGCCCGTTCGAAGGCCGCCAGCGCCTCTTTGGAGGGTCGCCCCCGATCCACCAGGTCGTCGGCTCGCAACCGTACCGAATGTCCGCGCGCGGCCAGTCCCAGGGCTGCGAGGAGTTCGCCGTACAGGCCGGCCACGGTGGAACGCCCGGTCCCGGTCCGGCCGGAGAACACCAGGTGGCGCGAGCTCCGGTCCTCCCCTTCCGCTCCACCGCGTCGGGGCGACGTCAGCAGGCTCGACAGTTGTCGGGCCAGCGCCTCCTTGACCTCGCCACGGCCCACCAGGGAGTCCAGCCGGGCCATCAACGCGGTGACCTGGCCACCCATCCGCCGATCGGGATCGGCCGCGACGGAGTCGGTCACCCCCTCCAGGTCCTCGGCCAGGAGCCGGGTGAGGTCGTCCACGGTCGTGTAACCACCCTCGGAGATCCGCTCGGATTGGGCCTGGACCGCGCCACCGAGCATCCTGCGGACCTCGCGCCCGTTGTCGAAGGCCACGCCCCGGACCCGACGTTGGAAGTGCCCGACCAGAAGGTCGTGCACCCCCTCCCCCAGGTTGTAGCCGCGCTCAGCCGCCTCCCCCGCGAAGATCCCGGCCAGTTGATCGGGTGAGTAGTCCTCGAACTCGACGGTCCGCGCCACCCGCGCGCGCAGTCCGGGGGAGGCATCGAGCAGGGACCGGATCCGATCGGAGTGCCCCGCCAGGACCAGCACGAATTCCTCGCCAGGCTCCTCCATCAACGCGACCAGGGTGTCGATCACCTCCCGACCGTGCACATCCGGTGTTCCGGCCTCCCCGAACAGGGCGTGCGCCCCGTCGACGAACAACACCCCGCCGCGGGCCCGCTCCACGGCCTCGACCACTCTGGCCCGGGTGCCGCCCTGGTATTCGGCCACCAGGTCCGGCCTGGCCACCTCGATGAACCGTCCGTGTTCGGACTCGCCCAACGACCTCAGGATCTGCCCGTACAGCCGGGCCACGGTCGTCTTCCCGATCCCGGGCGGCCCGGCCAACACCAGGTGGCGGCCCACGTTCAACCCGGGCAGCCCCGCCGCGACCCGTTTTGCGCTCACCCGTTGCAGATCGACCAGAGCCCGGACCTGCCGTTTGACCCGCTCCTGTCCGACCAGCGCGTTCAGTTCGGTGAGCAGCGAGTCCAGCGAACGTTCGCGGTCCCGCACCGACCCGTCCCCGTTCCCACCGACGGAACGACCGGAGGAACCCGTGCCCCGGGCGACCACACGTTCACCGTCGCCCCCACGGTTGCCACTGAAGGTACTGTCCTCCAGGTAGACCGATGCGCCGGCGGCGGCCCACAGACCCTCGTCGTCGTTGCCGGACACGGTGCAGCGCACCAGCCGTACCCGCCCACCGTCCTCCACCATGAGCCCGTCGCCCCGGCCGTCCCTGATCGCGGTGTCCTCCAGGGCCACCACGGCGCCCTCGCCCACGCGCACCCCACGCTCTCCGCTGCCCGAGAACGTGGAGGAGCGGACCGTGACGTAGCCGCCCTGCGCGTAGACACCGTCCTCCCCGCATTCGGAGAGGTCGGCGTCGACCAGACGCACCTCGGTGCCGTCGAGAATGTTGAGGCCGTCCTCACGGGCCTCGCGCAGCACCATGCCGCGCACGGTGATCGTGGCGTCCTCACGGCTGTGGATACCCGACCCCACGTCGTGGCCGACGATGTCCTCGAAGCCCCCCGTACCACCGACCACGATGGCCATCGGGCCATGCCATCGGCTCACCCTCAGATCGTCGACCTCGAAACGCGAACGCACCGCCGCGATCGCGCCACGCCCCTCCTGGACGCTTCCGGCCACCGACATCCCCGACACCTTCACGCGGGCACCGTCGGCGACCAGCAGGGCGGCCTTGCCGACCCGATCGCAGCGCAGGTCGGTCACCGTGGCCTCGGCGCCGTCGATGAGGACGGCGTCGGCGGCGGCCCCCTCCACCTTGAGGCCCCACACGTTGAGTCGACCCCCCTCGATGGCCAACCCGGTCCGGGTGGAGCCGAGGATCTCGCAGTCGCGGAGGGTGCTCTGGGAGTCGCCATGGACGAAGAAGGCGTCCGTCTCCTCCTTGTGCGGCGACTCCACCACCAGCCGGGTGAAGTCGGCACGGGAACGCTCGTAGACCCGGACCGGCCAGTCGTACGAACCCGTGACCTGTACGTCGGTGAACTCGGGCGCGGCCCGATCCCGGACGTAGATGCCACCGCCGTCCACCAGCGCGCAGTCGGTCACCTCCGGGGAGGCACCCGCCACGTACAGGGTGTGCCAGTCGTCGTGGGCACCGACGAAGATGGTCCCGCCGACCTTCGGGGAGCACCTCCCCTGAATGGCGATCACCGCACCGGCGAAGTAGCAGTCGCGCACGAAGCCCTCGCTGCCGTCCCACAGCAGTCCGCTGTCCTCGAATCGACAGCCGATCACCTCGGCGTGCGCTCCGGACACGGTCACCCGTCGCGGTGAGGTGAAGACGCAGTCGACCGCGCGCAGCCGAGCCCCCTCCTGCACGTACAGCGGCGGGTACTCGTCCGATGAACTACGCACGCCGACCCCGTACATCTCCAGGTCGCCGCCCTTGTGCACGTTGAAGACGTTGGCCTCGTTGGCAGCCGTGATCGTGACGGTGCCCGCCCCCTCGGTGGGCACCACGACCACCCGCCGCAGCACGCCGACCGCCTGGGGCTCGACGTACTCACCCGGCTCCACCCGCAGGTAGAGGTCCGAGCCCGTGTACCGGGAGTCTCTGAGCACCTGCCCCAGGGAAGAACTCGCGGCGGAATCCGTCTTCGAGACGCGGACCGTGATCATCCATCGACTCCCAAGGAGGTAGCGGCCGCGGCGCCGCGCCGAAGGGTCTGCGTTATGTACCGTATCCACCCCAGGGTCAGGGAACCCGATACGGCCACACCCCTTGTGGCCAGGGTCGGTCAGAACCCGGCGACGTCCTCCGCCGACAGTGTCTGGAGCTCGCTCACGCCGGGCACGTCCCCGGCCAGGGCCGCGGCCTCGATCCGGCGTGCCTGTCGGGTCACGCTCGCCTCGAACAGCTTGCGGACCTCGCGTCCGTTGCCGTCGGACAGGCGTGCCTCTTCCCGCTCCATGGTCCGCGCCAGCGCCGTCCGGGTCTCCTCGGGGATCAGGAAGTCGGCCCCTTCGGCCATCCCCACGAAGATGCTCAACAGCTCATCGCCACCGTAGGGAGCGAACTCGACGGTGCGGGAGAAACGGGAGGCCAACCCGGGGTTGCTCGCCAGGAACCCGTCCATCTCACCGGTGTAGCCCGCGGCGATCACCACCACCTCGTCACGGTGGTCCTCCATGAGCTTGAGCAGGGTGTCGATGGCCTCCTGACCGAAGTCGTGTCCGCTCCCACCCGGCCGGGACAACGTGTAGGCCTCGTCGACGAACAGGACCCCGCCCCGGGCCCGTTCGAACACGTCCTTGGTCTTCTGCGCCGTGTGGCCGACGTAGGAGCCCACCAGATCGGCCCGGGCGGCCTCGACCACCTGCCCCTGGGCGAGCACGCCCAGGGCGGCCATGAGCCGACCGTAGATCCGCGCCACGGTGGTCTTGCCGGTTCCGGGCGGGCCGGAGAAGACCAGGTGTTGGGAGGACATCGAGGTGGCGAGTCCGGCCTCCTCACGGCGTCGGTTCGCGGAGATCAGGCTGATGAGGTCGGCGACCTCCCGCTTGACCCCGGCGAGCCCCACCATGTTCTCCAGGCGGGCCATGAGTTCCCGGGTCTGTTCGGCGTCCCGAGGACCGCCCACCCGCGCGGACAGGCCGGTGTCCACGACGCCTTCCAGGTCCTCGGGCACGATCAGCGCGAGGTCCTCGACGGAACTGGCGTCACCGGCGACAATCCTCCCGGCCTGGGCCTGGACGATCTCCTCGAACAGACGCCGCGCCTCACGCCCGTTGCCGAACGTCTCGTCCCGGCTCTGTCCCTGGAAGTGACGGACCAACAGGCCACGAACGCCCTCCCCCAGCGTGTAGCCCTGCTTGGGCGCCATCGTCTCGACGATGGTGGTGAGTTGCTCGGGAGAGTAGTTCTCGAACTGGATCGTCCGTGCCACGCGCGAACGCAACCCCGGATTGGCGTCGAGGAAGGTCCGCATCTCGCTGGAGTAGCCGGCGAAGACGATGACGACCTCCTCGCGCAGGTCCTCCATCAGCTTGATGAGCGTGTCGATGGCCTCCTGGCCGAAGTCGCTGCCCGAACCGAACTTCCGGGACAGCGCGTAGGCCTCGTCGACGAACAGGACCCCACCGCGTGCCCGCTCCACGGCCTCGGAGACCTTGGCGCTGGTACCACCCAGGTGTTCGGCGACCAGGTCCTGGCGGCCCACCTCGACGAACTGACCGTTGTCCAGGGCTCCCAGGGAGCGCAGGATCTCGCCGTACAGCCGGGCCACGGTGGTCTTGCCGGTTCCGGGCGGGCCGGAGAAGACCAGGTGACGGCTGACGTTGAGCGCCGGCAGACCCGCCGCGGCGCGCTTGGCGTTCACCCGCTGGAAGTCGACCAGCGAGCGGACCTCCTTCTTCACGCCGTCCAGGCCCACCATCTCGTCCAGTTCGGCGAGCAGCTCGTCCAGGGACCCGGCCTCGCCCGTGGGGGCGTCGGGGACGGTGGCGCCTTCCGCGGCCTTCGCCTTGGCCCGGACCTCGTCGCCGCCCTTGTTGTCGGCGAGTTCGGTGTCCTCCAAATGCACGACGGCCTCGTCGTGCGCGTCCACGCCCTTGTCCTCGTGGCCGGAGACCTCACACCGCACCAGCCGGGCGCGGCTCTCGGCGTCCAGCACCTTCACCCCGCTCATGGCCCCGTCCCGGATCTCGGTGTCCTCCAGGGTGGCGACCCCGCCTTCCAGGACGGCAACTCCGTGTCCTCGACCTCCGCTCAGGGTCGAGGACCGCAGGACGAGCCGAGCGCCCTCGACGTAGGCGTTGTCGAACGCGCCGTCGACGATCCGGGCGTCGGTCACCTCCATCCGGGCGCCGGCGCTGACGTGGAAGGTGTTGCCCTCCGGCGCGGTGATCTCCACGCCGTGGGCCTCGACGGTGGCGCCGTCCTGGGCCAGGATTCCACCGGCGACCCTCTCTCCGACCAGGTCCTTCACGCAGACATGAGCGTCGTGGACACCGAAGCAGACCCCCTTGAGGTCTCGTCCGTGTACCCCCTCGAACTCACCGCTCCCACCGGATACGTAGACGCCGAACAAACCCTCGTCGACCCCGCTCCGGTGCTCGGCGAGTTCCAGGTCCGTCAGGCTCACCCGGCTCTTGACGAAGTTGCCCGCGTTGCCGCCCAGATCGAAGGCACGGAAACCCCGGCCGTTCACCCGACCCTCCTTCGCGTGCAGCGCGGCGCCCTCCACCCCCTTCACGACCAGGTCGGCGAAGGTGAGCGTGCTCTCCACCACGCACACCGCGTTCGTCGGGGCACTCTCGACGCGAGCGTCGTCGAGCTCGACCTCGGCGCCGTCCAGCACGTACACCGAGTCACCGCCCTCCGCGCCACCGATCACGCGCAGCCGGGTGAACTTCGCGTGAGTTCCCGAACCAGTGACCCGCACCGGCCATCCGCGGTCCCCTTCGACCGTCAGGTCGGTGAACCTCGGTCGGGCGCCCTCGTCCACCCAAACCGAGTAGTACCCGATCGCACCGCAGTCCCGAATCTCACATTCGATGATGGTGGGCGCACTGTCGGAGACGAACAGTGTGTGGTAGCGATCACTGCCCCCGCGGAAACGCACCCGCTCCACCGTGGGCGAGGCGCCACCCTCCAAACTGAGAACCGCGTCCTCGAACACGCAGTCGCGGACGACCCCACCGCCCTTGGTCCAGTGGATCCCGGCGCCCTCGAAGCGGGTGTTCACCACCTCGTGCGAACGACCGTGCAGGCCCGATCGAACGTTGCAGTGGAACACACAGTCCACCGTCTTGAGGTGGGCGCCCTCGTCCACGTACAGCGGCGGGAACTCACCGTCGGCCCCCTCGATCCGGACGCCATAGAGCTCCAACCTCCCCTTGGGCCTGACCCGGAAGACGTTGGTGTCGGTGCTCGGTGAGATCTCCACGGTCCCCGGCCCATGGGTGGGCACCACCAGGATCTTCCGCGTGACCAAGATGATCTGGTCCTCGACGTAATGCCCCGGTTCGACGTGCAGGTACAGGTCCGCGTTCGCGTACAAGGGGGCTCGGACGGCGGCTCCCAGGGAACGGAAGGCGCCGGGATCGCTCTGGGACACGCGGACCATGTGCATGCGGCTGCTCCGGAGGTGAGGGGCTGTGTGCGCGCTACGCACCCTAGCGTTCACAAGGGCACCGACCCCGTGGAGGGTGCGATCCGGTCTGGCCGGTTCCGGCCCGTCCTCGCAGCTCCGACCGAGAGTCAACCCGTGGCCGATGAGTCCGGTTCCGGGTCGGGCTCCGGGGCAGGGTCCGTCACCCGGTTCAGATCGTTGTCCCGGAACACGGAGTCCTCGAACTCGTAGATCGCGGCATCGTGCCCCCAGACCCCGGCACCGCCGGTCCCCGCGATCGTCGAGCGCACGAGGCGTACCTTTCCGGCTTCGTCCCGCACGTCGACCCCCACACCTCCACAGTCGCGGATCTCGGAGTCCTCCAGCAGGACCGATCCGGCCCCCTCCACGAGCACTCCCTCTCGACAGGCACCGGTCAACACCGTCGAGCGCAGGGTGAGACCACCACCGTGTGCCAGAGCCAGGCCGTACTCGGACCCCTCGAAGTGGCTGTTCGACACCTCCAAGAACCCGGCGGAGTTCACACTCAACTGGAGCTTGGCCCCCTGGGTGGAGCGCACATCGTTCAACCGTGCTCTGCCGCTCTGGACGACCACCGCCGTCATAGTGAGACGTTCCCCGATCACCGAGGACAGCACGGCGTCACCGCCCTGCACGCTGAGCAGCCATCCGTCGAGGTCGAAGGCCCGAACGTTCTCCAGTTCGAGCTCCCCTTCCCTCACATGCACCGCACCGAACTCCAGGTAGTCCAACCCGTCGCTCTGCCTCACCAGGGCGGGGTGGTGGTCGCTCAGCTCCACCTCGCTCAGACGTCCCCGGGAACGGATCATGTTGAGCAGGTCGCTCCGCCCATGCCTCAGTGTGAGCCCTCGTCCCTCCAGGGAACCGTCTTCCACCATGAGGTTGGTGTACTTCGTCTCCTCCACGGTCAGACCATCGACGACAAGGTCGGCCTTCCACGTCTTCATTCCGGAGCCCTTGGGATGGGCGATCCGGCTGTCGGTGAAACCCACCCGCTCGGAATCTTGGACGTAGACCGTGTACGCCCCTCCGAAGCCGCCCGCCACGCTCAAGCGTGTGAAGTCAACGCGCGTGGTCGCGCCCAGGATTCCGATCGCCTTGTTCTCGGCCTCCTCGATGGAGAGATCCGTGAAGTGGACCACGGACCCGTTGGTGATACGTACGACGTAGTCAACGGGGGCCGTCCCGTTGAATCCTCCGTCCGTGATCACGCAGTCGGTGATCTTCGCGCGGGACCAGGAGAACTCCAGGGTCGGGGCGCCCGCGTCCCCGCCCTCGAAGCCCGAGAACCGGAGTGCCTCGGCCACCACCGCGGCCCCTTCCGCCAGGGACAGGCCCGCCTGGTGGAAGACGCAACGGTGCATCCGGCCGGTGCCCCCACGCCATTCCAGCCCGGTGCCCACGAACCGACAGTCGACGAACTCGCTTTCGCCCTTCCCCTGCAAAAGCATCGGGGAGTAGCCCTCGAACCGGCAGTCGACCGCCTTGAGTCGGCCACCGGCCTCCACCTTGATCGGAGGACGAACCGCGCTGATGGCATGGGTCCTGATCCCGTAGAGCTCAAGGGAGTGTTCGGTTTCGATCACCGCGCAATTCCCGTCCACGGCGAGCACAACGGTCTCCGGACCATGGGTGGGCACGATCATCAGCGGACCGGGGTAGGAGAGCGGTTGTCTCTCTTCGTAGACGCCGGGCTCCACGTGGAGGTAGAGGCCCTCCGTCAGGTTCCGGACCCGAAAAGCCGTCATCGCCGCTGCCAATGAGGGGTAGGCGTTGGGGTCGGTCTTCGACACGCGTACCGAGTGCATGCGTCGGCTCCTGGGGCTTCAAGGGGAATGCTGCGCTTCGTACCGTAGCGTCGCTTTCACCCCGCCCACCGCCCCGCGACGCCGAAAAAAGAACGCCGCCCCGTGACCGGGGCGGCGTTCTGGTGGAGCCGCCTATCGGAATCGAACCGATGACCTATTCATTACGAGTGAATCGCTCTACCGACTGAGCTAAGGCGGCACACCGGCACGTATTTCGTACGTGCCGAAGCAGAAACCAGTCTAACGCCTCCCGTGAGTGAGGCGTACACCCGGAGCCGGCCCGCGACCCCGGGTCGTCCCGGTCAGCCGGCGAGGTTCGGGGCGCAGGCCATCCCGTCCTCGGGCACCGCCAACTCCAGCAGGTAGTCGTCCACGACCTGGTCGACGCACTCGTCACCCATCCTGTAACCGGTGTGGCCGTCGCCGTCCCGGGTGACCAGGAAGGCCGACTCCAGCTGGTCGGCCAGCGACTCGGACCAAGCGTAGGGGGTGGCGGAGTCGCGGGTGGTGCCCACCACCATGATCGGGTCGGCCCCCGCACCGGTCAGGTCCGGTGTTTCGGCCACCGCGTCCTCGGGCCAGAACGCGCATGGCAGAGCGCCCCAGGCCAACATCGGACCGAAGACCGGGGATTCCTCCCCCGCCATGGCGGCGGCCTCGGCGTAGGCCTCCACCTCGCGCGGGGCCGGAGAGTCGGAGCAGTTCACCGCGGTGAGCGCGGCGGTGGAGTTCTCGTACTCGTCCAGGTCGCCCCGGCTGTACAGGTCGTCTCCCAGCAACAGCAGCCCCGTGCCGTCGCCGCCCTCCATGGCGTCGGTGAGCGCCTCACGCACCCGTGGCCACCAGTTCTCGGTGTACAGGGCGGCCAGCACCCCCAGTTCGGCACGGGCCCGGTTGACCTCGCGGCCATCATCGGTGGTGGTCTCCAACGGCTGTGTCGCGGCCTCGTCCAAGAACGCCTCCAGTGCCTCGATCCCCTGATCGACGCCGTCGCCCGAATCACCGAGCGGGCAGTCCTGTTGGTCCAGGCAGTCCCCGACGAAGGCGTGCAGCGCCGTCTCGAAACCGCCGGCCTGCTGGACGCTCACACTCAGCTGGTCCTGGGCCGGATCGACCGCGCCGTCCAGGACGAGCGCGCGCACGTTCTCGGGGAACTGTTCGGCGTACTGAGCGCCGATGTGGGTGCCGTAGGAGGCTCCGAGGTAGGTGAGCTTCTCGTCTCCCAGGAGCCCGCGCAGCAGGTCCATGTCACGTGCGACGTCGGCGGTGCCGACGTTGCGCATCAGGTCGGGCGCGCTCTCCTCACAGGCCTCGACGAACTCGCGGCTGCCCTCCTCGATCTGGGCCAGTCCCTGGGGGCTGAGGTCGGCCATGTCGTCGGCGCCCGGTCCCGTCCCGTAGTCGGTACCGAGGAACTCGTCGATCTCCTCGGCCTCCAGACAGGTCAAAGGGGTGCTGCGGCCCACGCCCCTGGGGTCGAAGCCGACCACGTCGAACTGTCGACGCACCGTCTGGCTGAGGGTGTAGGGGCTGTGGTCCACGAAGTCGTGGCCGGAACCGCCCGGACCGCCAGGGTTGACCACCAGGGAGCCCAACACCTCGTCTCCGGTGGCGGGTACACGCTTGACCGCGATCTCGATGCGTTCCCCCTCCGGTTCCTCGTAGTCCAGCGGAACCTCGAAGACCGCGCACTCGCTCTCGGGCAGACCGCTGTCGCACCCCTGCCAGTCGAGTTCCTGCTCGGCGAAGTCGACGGAACCCGTGACCGCGCCGTCCCCGTCGGACCCACCGTCACCGGAGGTACAGCCGGCGACCAGCACCATCGCTCCGAGCAGCGTCGCCCCTACCCGCGCCCTCAGCCCCACCCGAATCCGCCTCCACTCGTCCAACACGTCGCGTCCCGATTGTCGCGGTCCCGACCGCGTGCTCGGTCCGGGCCTCACCACGGGCACCGACCGGTTCTCGTTCGTCCGGCCCTCAGCCCGCCAGCAGGGCGGAGGTCATGGCCTCCATGGCGATCTGCGGGTGCACGTTCGTGGCGATCCGCTCCCGGCACGCCATGATCGCGTCGATCCGGCGCAGGGTCGCCTCTGGTGGTCCGGAACGGGCGATCCGTTCCAGGTCGCCGGAGCGTTCCGCTGTGGACAGTTCCACGTTCGCGCCCAGTTGGATCGCGAGGACGTCCCGGTAGAAGGCGGCCAGGTCCAGCAGGGCACGGTCGTAGGAGTCGCGCTTGATCCGGGTGGCCCGGCGCTTCTGCCGCTCATCCAGGTCCTTGAGCGCCCCCGCGGCGCCGCGGATGGCCTTGGCCACGCCCTTTCCGGTGGAACCCTCACCGAAGGCGGCCTTGAGTTCGCCCTTCTCCTTCTCGTTCAACGCCGTGGTGAGCGCCTTGGACTCCTCCTCGGCGATCTCGTACAGCCGGGCGGCGGCCGTGACGCAGGCACCCAGGCCGGTCAGCCCGACCGGGATGGACAGGACCTCCTCCCGGCGGCGACGTGCCTCGGGCTCCGTGGCCAGTTGCCGGGCCCGGTCCACGCGGCCCGCGGCGGCCCGGGCCGCGGCCTCGGCGGTCACGGCGTCCACCCCGTCGCGCCGCACCAGGGAGTCGACGATCTGCCTGGTGCCGGGGGTGGCCAGGGTGACCAGACGGCAGCGGGATCGGATCGTGATGAGCAGGTCGTCCGGGGTTGGGGTGCACAACAGCCACACCGTTCGTGGCGAAGGCTCCTCCACCGCCTTGAGCAGGGCGTTGGACGCGGCCTCGGTGGCACGGTCGGCGTCCTCGAAGAGCACGATCCGGAAGTTGCCGCCCGAGGGCTTGGATCCGGCCCGCAGCACCAGGTCACGGGTGGCCGACACACCGAAGCTGAGCCCGCTGGGGCGTACGTAGAGCACGTCCGGGTGGGTGCCGGTCAGGACCTGGTGGCAGGAGTCGCAGTGTCCGCAGCCACCCTCCCGACATTGCAGTGCCGCGGCGAAGGCACGCGCGGCCTCCTCACGGCCCGAGCCGGGCGGACCGGTGAACAGCCACGCGTGGGTCATACCGGCGCCCCGCCCCCCGGCGAGGAGGTCCGCGGCGCCCTGGACCGCGCGCCCCAGTTGGTCGGCGGCCACCTGTTGGCCGACGAGGTCGTCGAAGACCGTCACGCGCTTCCCCTATCCACGACTCACTGATCCGGTCTCCAGGATAGGAGCCGGCACCGACGCCCGGACCGTTTTCCGCAGGCCCTCTCTCCCGGATGCGAGGGGGAGCCGCACCCCTCCAGGGGACCCGACGCGACCCTTCCCATCAGGTTGTCATCGGGGCCGGACCAGGTCAGAAGGGGTGTCGGGGTGAACTTCGGTCGGGGGCGAGGGATCTCTTCATGTAGAGGGCGGCCGCGACGGGGGCGCCGCCCGAACCACAGAAGGAGAACAGATGTCGAAGGCACGAGGGATCACCCTGCTGTTCGCGTCGGGCGCCATGGTCGCCGGGTTCGGCCTCGCGGGGGCACCGGCCGCTCTGGCGGACGGACCGAACACGCCGCCCGAGGTGGTCGCCGCGATCGAGGCCGCCGCGTGGCCCGAGCTGGAGGAGGGCCAGGAGACCTGGGAGGTCGCGGTCGTCAAGTTCCTGCTGGTGGAGTACGGCTACCTCGACGTCACCGAGGCCACGGAGGTGTTCGACGAGCGGCTGACCGAGGCCGTGACGGACTACCAGGGGGACAAGGACCTCGACGCGAACGGGATCGTCGACGAGCCGACCTGGGAGGCCCTGACCGAGGACCTGGGCATCGTCCGCCAGGGTGCGGAGGGCAACCGGGTGAAGGCCGTGCAGTACGCGCTGGTCTCCGGCCACGGCTACGACCTGGACATGGACGGCCTGTTCGGTGGGGCCACGCGTTCGGCGGTGGTCGACTTCCAGACCGGGGCGGAGATCGACGCCGACGGTGAGGTCGGTCCGATCACCTTCCAGGCCCTGCTGACCACCGAAGAGGTCTCGGTCGACTGACCCCTGTCCGGGACACGGCCGCACCCTCGGGGAAGAACGGAGGGGTCTCCCACCGGATCCGGTGGGAGACCCCTCCTCGTGAAGCCCTCCGTCGCAGGCGCTACTCCGGTCGGATCACCGGGATCATGCCGGTGACGGCCTCGGATTCGGCGTCGATGGGGTCGGGCAACAACGGGCGCACCCGACGCTGGATCTCACGGGCGATCCGTTCCCGGGTCTCGCTCGCGTCCAGGACCAGGTAGCGATCCGGGTCGGCTTCGGCCAAGGCACGGAAGCCCTTGCGGACACGCTCGTGGAACTCGGCCGACTCCGACTCGATCCGGTCGGCGGGGCCGCCCAGCCGCGCGAGTCCCTCCTGGGGACGCACGTCCAACAGCACCGTCAGGGTCGGCACCAGCCCCTGGGTGGCCCAGTCGCTGATCTCCTGGATCTCGGAGACCGCCAGGTCGCGCCCGGCTCCCTGGTAGGCCAGCAGCGAGTCGACGTAACGGTCGCTGATCACCACGGCGCCGCGGCGCAGAGCCGGCAGGATCTCCTGCTGCACGTGATCGGCCTTGTCCGCCGCGTACAGGAGCACCTCGGCACGATCGGTGATGTGCGAGTTCTCACGGTCCAGCAGGAGGCCGCGCAGCCGCATGCCCAGTTTGGTGGCGCCCGGCTGACGGGTGCCCACCACCTCGAATCCCTGGTCGCGCAGCCACACGGTCAGATCACGGACCTGGGTGGACTTGCCCGCGCCCTCTCCGCCCTCCAGGACGATGAAGGCCCCCGCGACGGAGGCCTCCTCGGCCTCCTCGGTACGCGGGCCGACCCCGCGCAGGGCGGCGAACAGTTCCGGGATCAGGCCCGGGCCCGCCTCGGGGTCCTCGGCGTTGGCCTGGTGGTAGGTGACGAAGCCGAGCGCGAGGGCGATGAGACCACCCACGAGCAGGACCAGTCCACTGCCGTACAGGGAGTAGGTGAGGGGCCCACCGAGCGGGAGTTCGTGGTCCCCGGCGAATCCCGCGGCGATCGGGGCCAGGACGGCGGCGGCGAGCAGCGCGACCCGCCCGGTGGCGTGGAGCAGGGCGAACGCGCTCTCCCGTCGGTCCTCCTCGACCTCCACGTTGATCAGCCAGGTGCCGGTGGCCCAGGCCAGACCCGCGCCCAGGCCGAGCACGAACGCGAGGACGGCCGACAGGACCATGTCGGTGACGGCGCCGGCGATGAGCAGTGCCAGGGCGGCCAGCGCCACGGACAGTCCAAGGAAGCGGCGGCGGCTGAACTGCTTGAGCACGCGCGGCGCGGATACCACGCCCAGGCCCAGACCGAGGAAGAGCGCGGCCACGAGGACACCGAAGCCGGCGTTGCCCGCTCCGAGGTTCTCCACGTGCGGCCGGCCCAGGCCGATGACCAGACCACCCGCGGCGGCGGTGACGGCGAGCCCGAAGAGTACGCCCCGGATGAGCGGACCGGTGCCCACCGCCTGAGACCCGTTGCCGAGCGAACTCATCAGCGCCGCGTCCCGGTTGGGGCTCAGCGACGTCTTGGACACGGTGTGCTTGGGCAGCGGCAGCCCGGCCACCACTCCGGCGGCGACGAAGAAGGTGAGGGCGTTGATGTAGAGGGCGACGTCCGCGGCGGGGTCGGCCATGGACGGCACCAGTGCGCCCAGCAGATTGCCCACCGAGGCCAGGACCGCGAAGAGCAGGGCAGCGACGGGCGCGGCGCCGTAGGTGGCCAACAGGGTCAGGCGGCCGGCCTGGCCCAGCATGCGTTTGGGGACGAGAACGGCGATGGTGGCGTCCCGCGCGGGGGTCCAGAACAGGGCCACGACCTCCGCCAGCAACCCCGCGATCAGCAGCCACTGCAACGCGAACCCGGGGACCGACAGGCCCATGATCGGGATGGAAACGTACAGAAGGCCACGCAGGACGTCGCCGCCGACCATCGTCCATCGACGGTCGAGACGGTCGGCCACGAGCCCCGCCAGGGGGCTGAGCAGGACCGCGGGGGCCAGCTTGATGGCGACGACCCCGGCGATGGCGAGGTACTGAACGAGTGTGGAGCCGTCGGCGGTGAAGATGGCCGCGAGGGACACCAGTGCCAGGAGGCTCAGCCAGTCACCCAGACTGGAAAGGGAAAGTGAGACCCACAGCCTTCGGAAGGGTGTGATCGCGAGGACGTTCTGCGCCTCGGCCGGCGCTCCCAGGGGTGCAGATCTGCTCATAGCGCTCAAGATTATCGATGAGGGGGATCGGTACTGACAGGCGTCCATCGCCTGTCCGGGATTCGGGGATGCCTCCGGGGCTCACACACGATTCCGCGCCCTCATCAGCCTGACTCAGGGTAGTACGGAAGATCATTCCCCGACAGGGGATGAGGTCCCGTATCCGTTACGAAACAGCGGAAACCGCCCATCCGAACTTCTCTCACGAGAGATGGAGAGACACCCGGGTGGGCGGTCGCCAGGACGCACAGGACGTCACTCCGTCGTGGTGGTCTTCGGCTCGCCGGTCTTCTTGGCGGCGGGCTTGCGCGTCGTCGCCTTCTTGGTGGTGGTCGTGGTCGACTTCTTCGCGGTCGTCTTCTTCGCGGTCGTCTTCTTGGCCGGGGCCTTCTTCTTGGCGGGCGCCTTCTTGGCCGGGGCCTTGGCCCGACGCTCGGCCAGTAGTTCGGCTGCGCGCTCGTCGGTGATCGAGGCGACCTCGTCGTCCTTGCGCAGGGAGGCGTTGACCTCCCCGTCGGTGACGTAGGGACCGAAGCGACCGTCCTTGATCACCATCTTGGCGCCGCTCTCCGGATCCTCACCGAGCTCGCGCAGCGGCGGAGCGGCGGCACGACGGCCACGCTGCTTGGGCTGCGCGAAGATCGCCTTGGCCTCTTCGAGGGTGAGGGTGAACATCTGCTCCTCGTTCTCGAGGGAGCGGCTGTCGGTGCCCTTCTTCAGGTACGGACCGAACCGACCGTTCTGCGCGGTGACGTCCTCACCGTCGAGTTGCCCCACCACACGGGGCAGGGACAGCAGACGGAGCGCGTCCTCCAGGGTGACCGTGTCCAGGTCCATGCTCTTGAGCAGCGAACCGGTGCGCGGCTTGACCTTCGCCTTGGCCTTGCTCTTGGGCTTGTTCTCGCCCTCGGCCTCCTCCGGCTCCGGGATGACCTCGGTCACGTAGGGGCCGTACCGACCGGACCTGGCGAGGATGGTGCGCCCGGTCTCGGGATCGACCCCGAGCTCACGGTCACCACTGGGCTGGGCGAACAGCTCCTCGGCCTTGGCCGGGGTGAGCTCGTCCGGCGCCAGGTCCTCGGGCACGTTCACCCTGGTGCCGTCACGGTCCAGGTAGGGGCCGAATCGACCGACCCGGAGCACGATGTCGGTACCGGGCAGGGGCAGCGAGCTGACCTCCTTGGGGTCGATCTCGGACAGGTGGTCACCGACCACCAGGTCCTTGAGACCCGTCTCCTGCCCCCCCTCGGGGGTCTGTCCACCGAAGTAGAAGCGCCGCAGCCATGGCAGGCTCTCGGTCTCGCCCCGGGCGATGTCGTCGAGGACGTCCTCCAGGCGCGCGGTGAACTCGTAGTCCACCAGGTTCCCGAAGTGGCGTTCCAACAACTGCATCACGGCGAAGGCAAGGAAGGACGGCACCAACGCCGTGCCCTTCTTGAACACGTAGCCGCGGTCCTGGATGGTGCCGATGATGGCCGCGTAGGTGGAGGGGCGACCGATCTCCCGCTCCTCCAACTCCTTGACCAGGGTGGCCTCGGTGTAGCGCGCCGGCGGCCGGGTGCTGTGCCCCTCGGCCTCCAGGCTCTGCGCCTTGACCGGGTCCTCCTCGCTCAGTGCGGGCAGGCGGCGCTCACGGTCGTCCAGGTCGGCGGCCGGGTCGTCGGAACCCTCGACGTAGGCCTTGAGGAACCCGTGGAAGGTGATGACCTTGCCGCTCGCGCTGAACTCGGCGACCTCACCGTCGGAGGAGGTGCCCTCGATACGGACGGTGACGGACTCACCGACGGCGTCCTTCATCTGAGAGGCGACGGTGCGCTTCCAGATGAGCTCGTAGAGGCGGAACTCGGGGCCGGACAGGCCGGTCTCGGAGGGGACGCGGAAGCTTTCGCCCGCCGGACGGATGGCCTCGTGGGCCTCCTGGGCGTTCTTGACCTTCTTGGCGTACACACGTGGCTTGTCCGGCAGGTGGTCGCCGCCGTAGAGACGTCGTGCCTGGTCACGGGCGGCCTTGACCGCACTGTCCGACAGCGTGGTGCTGTCGGTACGCATGTAGGTGATGTGCCCGTGCTCGTACAGCCGCTGGGCGACCTGCATGGTCTGCTTCGCGGACAGGTTGAGCTTGCGGGAGGCCTCCTGCTGGAGGGTGGTGGTGCGGAACGGCGCGTACGGAGAGCGACGGTAGGGCTTGCGCTCCACCGAGGAGACCGCGAAGCCGGTTCCGGAGAGACGTTCGGCCAGGCCACGGGCGGCGGCCTCGTCGAGGTGGCGCACGTCGCGGTCGGAACGGATCGCACCCTGGGGGGTGAAGTCGCGACCGGCGGCCACGCGCTTTCCGTCGACCGACAAAAGCGTGGCGGGGAAGCTGGCGGGGGCGTCGGCGGCCGCTCCGGCGGCGTCGAAGACCGCCTTGATGTCCCAGTACTCGGCGGAGGTGAAGGCCATCCGCTCGCGTTCGCGCTCGACCACCAGTCGGGTGGCGACGGACTGCACCCGGCCCGCCGAAAGCTTGGGCATGACCTTCTTCCACAGCACGGGTGAGACCTCGTAGCCGTAGAGACGGTCCAGGATGCGGCGCGTCTCCTGTGCGCTGACCAGACGGGTGTTGAGCTCGCGCGTGTTGTTCGCCGCGTGCTGGATGGCGTCCTTGGTGATCTCGTTGAAGACCATCCGTCGGACGGGGATCTTGGGCTTGAGTTCCTCGCGCAAGTGCCAGGCGATGGCCTCGCCCTCGCGGTCCTCATCAGTGGCGAGCAGGAGTACGTCGGCCTCGGCCAGCAACTCCTTGAGCTTCTTGACGTGGGCCTTCTTGTCGGTGTTGACGACGTAGAGCGGTTCGAACTCGCCGTCGACGTCGACACCGAGCCGCGCCCAGGACTCCCCCTTGTACTTGGCGGGGATCTCCGCGGCCTTGGCCGGCATGTCACGGATGTGCCCGATGCTGGACTCCACGACGTAGCCGCGCCCCAGGTAACCGGCGATGGTCTTGGCCTTGGCCGGTGACTCGACGATGACCAGAGTGGTCCCCGTCCCCTGGCTTCCGTTGTCCTTCGAGCCGTTCTTGCCGGCGCTGCCCTTCGTGGCTGGCACGCTGTTTCCCCTACGTCTAGCCTTACGTTTTCTCTCGGCCGTGGTCCTTCGGCTCCTGTGGGAACCGACAGTAACCGAACTACAGGCGCTCCCCCGTCGGTGAGCGGACCGGGGCGACCGCACCCGAGTTCGCCTCGTCGTCGGTCACACGGCCCCACACCCACCGGCACCCGCAGAATAAGCGCTCATCGGACCGGTACCGGCCCGTAACGTGTATTTGCGACCGTGGCAACCCTCTCCCCCGACCTCTCGGTGGCTCTGGCGAGCACCCCGAACACCCCAATGCAGTGACTTACATCACACTTTTCGACTCCGGGGTGTTCTGCCCTCAAAATGCGACGAGTCCTCCCGGATATTCCCGGGAGGACTCGACTCGTGTTCTCGAACCGGTGGTCGCCACCTCCGCTCCCCCGCAGTCCACCGCGTTCCAAACGGAACGGGGGCGCGGAGGCGACTTCCTCCGACTCGTCGTGCGCGGCGCGTGTACGCCGCTCGCGGGAACGGTGTTCCCCGGCCATCGTCCGCCGTCCACATCGGGATGAGCGTGTCCACCGCAGTCCACCGCGTTCCAAACGGAACGGTGGGACGCACTCCCTCTGCCGGACGGGTGTCCGATGTCCGGGTCACACCCCCGCGCGGGTCCGTCGACGGACCCGCTCAGGTCCTACAGGCCGACGCCCGCGGCACCCAGCAGGCCGCCCACCGGGTCGACCTTGGGCACGTCGGTGGCCTCGGGCAGCTCGGCCGGAGCCTGCTCCGCCGCGGCCTGGCCCTCGGTCTCGCTCACGCTGTAGTCGACCGGCAGCATCTCGGAGACGGGGATCTCGGGCAGCTGGTCGACCCCGGGCACGCTGTCCAGCGCGGAGGCCTGGGCCTCGGTCTCGGCGCTCTGGTGCACCACCTTGGAGTCGGCGTCGGTGGCGCTCGCACCGGCGATACCGGCCACGGCGCCCACGGCGTTGCCCGCGACGTTGACGGGGATGTCCGCGTCGGCGACGAGCTGGTTCCCGCCGGCCAGCGAACCGTTGCCGGAGGTCGCGACGTCCTGCTCGACGTCCTTGACCACGGCGTCGCTGTCGGTGGTGGCCGCGCCGGCCACGCCGCCCACGGCACCGACCGCGTTGCCCGCGGCGTTCACGGGAACGTCCAGGTCCGCGACGAGCTGGTTGCCGCCCAGCGCGGAGCCGTTGCCGGAGGTCGCGATCGACTGGTGCTCACGGACCGGGGCCGACTGACGCAGCACACCGGCGTCCACTCCGGAGGTGTCCGGCAGGAGCCGGGCGTTCCCGACGGCCTCGTCGAGCAGGTCGGTGGCGGTGAACCGGCCGGCCTGGTGCTCGACCGGCGCGCTCTGGTGGTCGCGCACGATCGCGTCGGCGTCGGTGGCCGCCGCGCCCGCGACGCCGCCCACGGCACCGATCGCGTTGCCGGACACGTTCACCGGAACGTCGAGGTCGCCGACCAGCTGGTTGCCGCCGAGCAGGGAGCCGTTGCCGGAGGTCGCGACGTCCTCGCCGCCGTGGCCGTGGCCGTGGCCCGCCTCGTGCAGGACCTTGGAGTCACTGCCGGTGCTGGAGGCACCCGCGACGCCGCCGACCGCGCTGATCGCGTTGCCCGTGACGTTCACCGGGACGTCGCCGTCGACCACGAGCTGGTTGCCGCCCAGCAGCGAACCGTTGCCCGAGGTGTGCACCTCGTTGTGCTGGTGGTCGATCACCTTGGCGTCGGAACCGGTGCTGGAGGCACCCGCGACACCGGCGACCGCGCCGATGGCGTTGCCGGTCACGTTGACGGGGACGTCGCCGTTGACGACCGCCTGGTTGCCGCCCAGCAGCGAACCGTTGCCGCTGGTGGCCGCGTCGCTGTCGGCGAGCGCCACGCCGCTGCCCAGGGCGACGAAGCCCGCGGCCATGAGCACTGTCTTCGCGGAGGTGCTGGCCCACTTACGCATGTGGGGTCCTTTCGAGAGAACGAGTAGTAGAGAAGGTGTTGTGCATGGGGCCACAGGCCGTTCCACACCCCTGGGTGGGATGTGGGCCTTCGACCAAGGCCGGGGATCATCCGGTCGGCTCCGCACCTGGACGGTGCGTCTTCACCGGTCTGTCGGGTACGGTCACGTCGCGTCCTCGCTGGCTGCGTACGGACGCCCGCGCCCTGTCGATCAGCTCCGCTCTGGTTGAGCGGCGGCTGACGTGAACCCCGAGCACAAGGCCTTGGCCGGTGCTACGGGACTCGCGTCAGCCCCCGGACCCGAGGGCCCGGGAGTCCGATCAGGCCCGGGCCTTGTGGCGCCGGCCGTAGAAGATGAAGCCCACACCCGCGGCGATGGCGAGGACCGCGGCGGCGACCAGGCCGGTCAACGCGCTCTGGTCGGCGCCGGTGACCGCGAGGCGGGACTCGTCGGCGGGGGGAGCGGAGGGGGTCTCTGTCGGGACGGAGCGCTCGTCGGCGGCGTCCTCCGTGCCCTGCGGGTCCTCCTCGACCTGCTCCTCACGCTCTTCCTCGGGGGTCTCCTCCGGGGTCTCCTCCGGCGGGTCCTCCTCCTCGGAGATCTCTTCTTCCCGCGGGTCCTCCTCCTCGGGGGTCTCCTCCGGCTCGGGCTCCTCCGGGTCGTAGCCCTCGTAACCGTCGTCCGGTCGCTTCGGCTCGGTCACCTCGGCATCACCGTCGGTGCACTCGGCACCGGCCACGCCGAGAACCGCGACGGCGTTGCCGCAGACGTTGACGGGAGCGTCGACGTCTGCCTCGATCTGGTTGCCGCCACCGATGGAACCGTTACCGCTGGTGGTGGTGTCGGCGTAGGCGGTCCCGTAGGCGGTGGTGGCGAGGAGGCCTGCGGCGATGAGGGCCGCGACACGGGTGTGGGTTGATCGGGTCATCGGGTGTCATGTCCTTTGGTCGACGAGAGTCGGATCTGCCACTCGTGGACCACGGACGGTCACCCGGCGTTGAGTGCCTGGGGTGAGACGCACACCCACCTCGGAAACGGTGGGGTGCTCGTGCGCGAAGGCGCACCGACCGGCCGCGATCCCTGCGGGAAGCGGCTAGTCAGGCGAGAAGGAAGGGTCGTCCGCGGCGTCGCGCACGACCAGAGTGGGGTCGCCGGGAAGGGCGACCCGCTGGGCCCGGAGTTCCATGTGGCCGGACCGGTTCATGAGGAAGCCGGCGGCACCGGGAGCGGGGAAGGACGGGGCCGAGGCACCGGTGGCGTCGGGTCCGACCTGGTGGTGGGAGCCCCCGCCGATGAGACGGATGCGCTCGGCGTCGTCGTCTTGAGCGGTCTGCTCCGTGGCGGCCTGAGCGGCTTCCTCGGCCATGCGCAGACCGGTCTCGGTGACGTGGACGGGCACACCGTGATCGGCGTGCGATCCCGTGCGAGTGGGCTCTTCGTCCGCTTCCTCGTCCTCTTCGTCCTCGTCCTCGGGACGGTCGACGGAAGAGGAGGAGACGGGGTCGTCGGCACCGAGGAGCGGCAGGCCCAAGGGGCCGCCGGGCTCGGTGACGGAGTCGATCCCGTGGTGGCCGACGGATTCGGTCAGTCCTGCGGTGACACCGTCGACGAGGTCACCCTCACGCAGCGAATCGTCGGTGGCCCGAACCATGTCCTTGCCGGTGCGGGCGACCCCTCCGACCAGGTCGGAGGCCCCGCGAGCGGTTCCGTCGACGGTCCGCGCGGTGTCGTCTACCGCGGTCTCGGCGATGGAACCGACCCGGCTCTGCTGTAGAGCACCGGAGACACCGGTGTCCTCGAGCGCGGTGGCGGGAAGCGAGGTCGCCTGCGGGACGACCCTTTCGGCGACGGCCTCGGTGGATGCGGTGGCGTGGGCCGCGGCTTCGGAGACCCGGGCCTGCCGGATCTCCTCGGTCGTGGCCTGACCGGTGCGTTCGGCGGCGTCGCCGACACCCAGCACGCTGTCGACGAGGGCACCGGATTCGGCGCCGGTGTCGCTGTGCGCGACCCCGACACCGCCGGCGATCCACGCGACCGCGACGATTCCGGACAGGAGCAGCAGTCGAGCGTAGACACCACGGGTGTTGCGAGCAGCGCGACTGGAGGACACCAGCCACTCCCGGCTCGCGAGCACCATGGATGCCCCCTTGTCTCGACTACCACTGGACGGTCCCGCGCGGCGTTGTCGCCCACGGCCGGTCGTCGGCCCCCGGAAGGACGGGGTCACCTTCGAACTGAAAGCAACCGTAGCATCACACCGGGTGACCATGGGTGGGAAAAACGAACCGCACCGAGAAATTCTCGGTGCGGTTCGTCCAGGTTCAGGAGCGGTCGTCCCGAATAATTCCGGTCAGCTCATGTCGATGAATCGGTCCAACACACGGACTCCGAATTGGAGACCGTCCACGGGGACACGTTCGTCCACCCCGTGGAACATGCCGGCGAAGTCCAGCTCCGGCGGCAGCTTCAGCGGGGAGAACCCGAAGTTGCGGATGCCCAGCCGCGAGAAGCTCTTGGCGTCGGTACCGCCCGAGAGGCAGTACGGGACGGCCTTGGCGCCCGGGTCCTCCGCCAGCAGCGACTCCGACATCGCGGTGACCAGGCCGCCGTCGAAGGAGGTCTCCACCGCAGGAAGGTGGTGGATGAACTCACGGCTCACCTTGGGGCCGAGCAGTTCGTCGATCTTGGCGAAGTACTCGTCCTCGGTCCCCGGCAGGAAACGACCATCCACCTGGGCGGTGGCCTCACCCGGGATCACGTTGGCCTTGTAGCCACCGCCCAGCACCGTCGGGTTCAGGGTGTTGCGCAGCGTGGCACCGATCATCTTCGCGATCGGACCCAGCCGCGCCACCGTGGCGTCCACGTCCTTCTCGTCGAAGGGGATCCCGAACTCCTCGCAGATCTCCTCCAGGAAGGTCCGGACCGTGGGGGTGAGCTGCACGGGGAACCGGTGCTCACCGAGCCTGGCGACCGCGGCGGCCAGTTCGGTGACGGCGTTGTCGTGGTTGGTCATCGACCCGTGGCCGGCGGTGCCGCGCGCGGTGAGCTTCATCCACGCGATGCCCTTCTCCGCGGTCTCCACCAGGTACAGGCGTCGGTTCTCGTTGACAGTGAACGAGAACCCGCCGACCTCGCTGATCGCCGAGTCGCAGTCCGCGAACAGCTCGGGGTGCTCGTCCACCAGGTACTGGGCGCCCCAGGTACCGCCGGCCTCCTCGTCGGCGACGAAGGCCAGGACGATGTCGCGCGGAGGGCGGCGCCCCTCGCGCAGTCGTTGCCGCAGCGTGGCCAGCACCATGGCGTTCATGTTCTTCATGTCGACCGCGCCACGGCCCCAGACACAACCGTCGGCGACCTCGGCGGCGAACGGATGATGCGTCCAGTCCTCCGCTGCCGCGGGCACCACGTCGAGGTGTCCGTGGATGAGCAGAGGGGGACGACCGGAATCCTCGCCCGTGATCCGCGCCACCACGTTGCTGCGCCCGGGGTGCTTCTCGTAGATCTCGGACTCCACCCCGACCTCGTCGAGGCGGCCCATGACGTACTCCGCGGCCTTGCGCTCACCGGGGCCGGAATGGTCGCCATAGTTGGAGGTGTCGAACTCGATGAGCTCTCGGCACAGGTCGACGACCTCGACCTCCGCCGCGCTCGGATCCCTGTCTTGCGCCATCTGGCTCTCCCGTCTACCGACCGCACCTTTCGCCCTAGACCCTGCCACGCTCTTTCCTCGTCCGGAAGCCGGTCGCCCACCACCGAAAAACTGGTTCGGGGCCCCTCAGACCTTTGCTATGGTTGAACCTGTTCGGCGCTACGGCGCCAGACACCCACGTCCGGGTGGCGGAATAGGTAGACGCGCTAGCTTGAGGTGCTAGTGGCCGTTAAGGCTGTGGGGGTTCAAGTCCCCCCTCGGACACAAAGGAAAGCCCTGGTGACAGGGCTTTTTTTATGCCCTGAGCATGGACGTCGGCACGCAGGTCTCCAGGGCCCGGCCCCAGGCCCGAGTGTCCGCCCAGAAGGCGTCGGACGGTGTTTCCGGGGCGAAGAGCCACATGCGCTGGTCGGCGTCGGCGCTCCGGCCGTCGATCACACCTCGGGTGGGCGGGGGCACCTCGTCCCCGAGTCGGTACCAGCCGTAGTCGAGTGGGCGCATCAGCCTCATGAGTCGTTTCTCGACACCGCGCCCCGGCAGCACCTCGCAGAGGATCCAGGGACGAAAAGCACGCAGTGCCTCGATACCGCCCGCGATGACCTCGGGTTCGGTGGTCTCGGTGTCGATCTTGACCACGGCCGGAACGGTTCCGGTGCGCTCACACCAGCGGGACAGAGTGTCCACCCGCACCTCGATCCGCTCGGCCGCGGGACGGAACCCCTTCGCCAGTGAGTTCGACGCGTCCGAGGTGGAGGAGAGCGTGAAGGAGGCCCGCCCGAAACGGTCGCCCAGCGCGCACTCCACCACCGCGATCGGGAGTCCGTTGGCCGCGGCCAGTTCCCGCGCGGTGGCCGCGACCCGCGGAGTGGGTTCGAAGGCGTGCACCGGGCGCGTGCCGCGCGCGGCCGCGAGCAGGCCGTACACGCCCACGTTCGCGCCGATGTCCAGGACCGCGCCCGGACCGGCGTGGTCCAGGGCGGCGAGGAAGCAGGCCAGGGTCTCGGGTTCGAATCCGGCGAGCCCTTCCCGTTCGAGCTTTCGCGGGGCCCAGAGTCCGCCCGGCACGGTGAAGGAGAGGGTCTCCGGACCCGCGTCGGTACCGTTCTCACGGATGGGGAGCGCCAAATCGAAGCGGCGCTCCCTCCAGGACGGCTCGATCCCGCCGATCCCCCGGGGGAGCCCACCACGGACGCTCCGCACCGTCTCTCGTAGCGCCGGGTGGCGTCGCACGAAGTCACGAATCCGGTTCACGAGCACAGGACCTCCCGAAGTCTGGGTCTCTCGACCACGGGGGATGTGCGCGGTGCCGTGTTGCCGCCGCGGGCCCCACTATGCCTTCGCGCGTGCGCCGCGAACACTCATGACACGGGGATTTCCCACGACTCTCACCGGGACTTCGCCGCTCGGCGGACCCGAACCGGCCCGGGTCCGCCGAGGTCGGGCCCCCTCCGCCAAAGGGACCCCGGCGTATTCGCCGAGGCCCCTACCCTCTTATCGGCCCGACCATCGCGTTCACCGTTCAGTCCGGTCGACGTTCCCTCGTCATCGTGGCGACTCGGGCCGCGGAGGTGCCCAGGCCGGTGGGCGCCCAGGCGTAGGCGAGCGGGACGGAGTCACGCACGTTCAGTGGGGAACGCAGTCGACGTTGCTCCGTCTCGGTGTAGCGGACGCACTTGCGGTGCCACTCCAGGATTCCCGACATCCATTCCTTCATGTCGTCGGCGTCGCGGGTGAGCACGCTACGGGTGTGTTCGTCCAGGTCGAAGTCCTCGAACAACTTGGGCAGATCGTTGGCGAGGATGTGCTCGAACTGCTCCATACGCGCTCGCATCAGGTCGGCCACGACCATGCTCGCCTGGTGACGGTCGAGGTCGAGGAAGTTCTCCACCACCAGGACCAGGTTGTGCACCTCCCCCTCGAACTCGACCTCCTTCTGGTAGGAGAACAGGTCGTTGGTGAAGCACGCGTAGTCCTGGGCCGAGGTCTCCAGCTCACGCATGGTCCTGGTCTGGAAGAGCTCTTCCGGTACCTCCGAGAAGTGCGCCAGTTTGGCCAGGCTCCTCGTCATGTCCGACCCGAAGGTCCGACGGCGCATCTCCAGGTAGTCGATCGGGTCCGGCACACGGTGGGCGGCCTGGTTGTCCAGCTCCCACAACCAACTCGAGGTCATGTCCTCCACCGCCTTGCGGAAGAACCTGCGGGCGGAGGCGCTCATGGGACCCGCGGTGCGGCGCCACAGATCGGCCAGACCTCGTTCCATCGGACCGATCGGCTCCGGGGTCGCACCGAGATCCAGCGGCATGAACTCCGAGAAGCGTTGGTTGCAGAGCCTGGCCGCCGCGAGATCGCGGGTAGCGCCGAACACCACGGGGAAGTAGTCGTCACCGTAGGTGCCCCACGCCAGCCAGTCCGAGGTCAAACAGAGCTGGGCGAAGGTCGCGTCGGCGTGGATCATGGCGGCGCAGTGGGCCAGGTCCAGGCCGATGAACTGACGTTCGTCCCACACTCCACCGACCTCGATACCGGGAACGGAGTCGAAGAAGCCCATGCTCCGGGCCCAGCCCACCGCGTAGCGTCGGGCGTCGTCGATGTACCGGTTCGTGCGGATGGGGAACGGCATGTGGAGCTTTGGCACCTCCAGCGGCCCCACCCGCTGGAACACCGGTGGCGCGTGCTTGCGAGCACGACGCCGCACCCCTGGAAGCACCGGGCGGGCGGCCGAGGTGCCCAACCCGGTGGGGCCACCGGGCACACCGCTCGGGCGAGCGGTCATCGATTCGTTCATGTACCGATTGGAGCGTGCGTGCCACTCGTGTCCGCCCGCCTGCCAGTCCTGGAGTCCCTTGACGTAGTGGGCCACACCGACCTGCGCGTGCGGGGGCACGGCGTGTTCGGCGAGCAGTTCCGGGACCTCTCCCAACGCCGTGTCCTCGAACTGCACCAACCGTGAGGTCAGCAGAACGTTGACCACCTCGGCGGACTGCTGGGTGGAGTAACCGAAGAAGTGCTCGAAGACGAGCACTGCGTTGGAGTTCTCTCCCTCCTCCTGTACCTCACGTTGGTAGGAGAAGAGGTCGTTGCGCAGATGCACCGCGTCGGAGAACGTGTCCGACAGGACCCTCAGTGGGCGACTCTCGGCGACGCCCTCGGGAAGTTCCGCGCCCACGGCGACCTCGACGAGGTTGGCCGACCAAGGCGCCCCGCCGACCCTGCGCCTCATCTGGATGTACTCGATCGGGTTGGCGATCCGGTCGCGGTCGATGTTGTCCAGCTCCCACATGGACTCGACCATCAGGTTGTGGGTGCTGGTGATGAATCGTCGTCGCCAGTCGTCCGACATCGACGGGATCGTACGAAGCCACAGGTCCGCCAGTCCCGCCTCTGCGGGGTTGGTCGGGTCGCCCGGGGGCGCTCCGTCCTCGGTCATGAACGCCTCGAGGCGATCGAGGAAGGACTGTGCCCCCGTGAAGTCACGGGAGTACTTGAACCATTCGAGGAAGTAGTCGTCGAAGAAGAAGACCCAGACGTACCAGTCGGTGATCAGGTCCAGGGTGGGCCCATCACAGTCCGGATGGGTGTAGGCGCACATGAGCGCGTAGTCCATTCCGGCCAGGGCGGGCTCGTCCCAGACGAGGCCACCACCGGGTGTGGCCGAGTCGAGCATGCCCATGTTCCGAGCCCAGGCCATGCTGTGCGCGCGGGCTCGTTCCAGGTGGGGGTTGATCCTCGCCGGATGCGGCAGGTAGAAGTCGGGCAGGTCGAACGCTTGCATCAGGACGCCTGTTCTCGTCGGCCGGTCGGGGTCGTTGGTGCGGCGGTTCGGGGACGCCGCGGTCAGGGGGATCGGACGGGGAGTGGAAGAGTGAAACTCACCGTCTCGCGAGTGGTCTCGTGTTCGGAGACGCTCACCGGCCCCAGTCCCGCCAACACGGTGATGACGTTCTCCACCAGGTGGTGTGGCGCCGACGCGCCCGCGGAGAGTCCGACGGTCGCCACCCCGGCGAGCCATTCGGGCCGGATGTCGCGGGCGTCGTCGATGAGGTGGGCCGGTGTTCCACAGCGTTCGGCCCGCTCCACCAACCTCAGGGAGTTGGAGGAGTTCGACGAACCGACGACGAGGACGAGGTCGGACTCTGTCGCGATCGCCCTCAGCGCGTCCTGCCGGTTCGTGGTGGCGTAGCAGATGTCGTCGGAACCCGGTCCTCGCAGCGAGGGGAAACGGGCGCGCAGCGCATCGATCACCTCGTCCGTCTCGTCCACGGCCAGTGTGGTCTGGGTGAGGTAGGAGACCCGTTCGGGATCCTCGACCCGCAGGTGGGCGACGTCCTCGGGCGTCTCGACCAGCACGATCCGGTCCGGGGCCTCGCCCAGGGTGCCCTCGACCTCCTCATGTCCCGCGTGGCCGACCAGCACGATGGTGTCACCGCGTTCTGCGAACCGTCGGGCCTCCACGTGTACCTTGCCGACCAGGGGGCAGGTCGCGTCGATCACGTCCAGCCGCCGGCGGTCCGCCTCGACGCGGACCGCCGGTGATACCCCGTGCGCGGAGAACACCACGGTGGCCCCGTCGGGGACGGCGTCGAGTTCGTCCACGAACACCACGCCTCGTTCCTCGAGTTCGGCCACCACGTGCCGGTTGTGCACGATCTGTTTGCGCACGTGGATCGGTCCGCCCCGTTGCTCCAGCGCCCGTTCCACGATCTCGATGGCGCGTTCGACACCGGCGCAGAACGAGCGGGGAGCGGCGAGCAGGACGGAACGGGGGCCGGAGACCGCCGTCCAGGAGTCCACTACTTCGCGGACGACCACGGACCCGTGATGGTCGCGGGCGGCCGCCCCGATACCCGCCGCTTCTCCCGTGGTCTCCCAACACACGACCGGTCCACCGGCCGCCCCCGCGGGCGTGGATTCGATGTGGAGCGGACCGCGCCTGGTTCGCACACCACGTCGACGCATCTCCCCTTCGATCAGGTCGGCGGCGGGACAGGGGATGCTCGGCAGGTCCTCGCGCAGCAGTTCATCGGCCACCAGCACGGTGTCCGGCGCACATGGTCCGAACGTGTCCACCGTGCTCGTGGGTCGTGTTCGCGTGCTGGACATCTCTGGTCCTCCTCTGCACTCGGTCGGTCAGTGGTCGCGTTGGATGGCGAATCGGGCGAGGGCGCCGAGTTCCCCGGCGGGCCTCTCGACCAGGCCCGTGCCCTGGAGTTCGTTCAGTGCGCGGAGCAGCAGGGTGTCGGCCTGAGCTCGGCTCCACTCACGCCCGCCCGCGGCGTCGACCAGTTCCGCGGCACGGACGAGCTCGATGTCGGAGAGACTCCGTTCACGGAGGTAGAGGGTCGCCAACTCCCGTCCCGCCGGGGTGCCCGAGCGCAGGGCGGCCACCACGGGCAGGGACTTCTTACGGCTGCGCAGATCCGAATGGATCGACTTTCCGGTGACCTCGGGGCTCCCCCAGATTCCAAGGAGGTCGTCGACGTGTTGGAACGCCGTCCCGAAGAAGACACCGAAGCGGCGCAGAGATTCCGCCCGGGTACGGTCACCGCCGAACACGGCACCGAGCGCGGAGGCGCATCCGAGCAACGCTCCGGTCTTGCCCTCGACCATGCGAACGCACTCCGCCAGGTCGACGTCATGGCGGGTCTCGAAGTCGAGGTCCGCCGCCTGTCCGTTGATCAGGTCCAGTACCGCGGTGCTGAGCATCCGGGTGCCGTCCTGTGCCGCCTCGTGGCCGCTGGCCGCGAGCACGTCCATGGCCAGGGTGAGCAGGGCGTCACCGGCGAGGATCGACGGGTTGGCGCCGAACACGGTCCAAGCGGTGGGGCGGTGTCGGCGTGTCCTGTCCCCGTCCATGATGTCGTCGTGCAGGAGGGAGAAGTTGTGCACCAACTCCACGGCCACCGCGGCCGGTACCCCAGACTCGGTCGTTCCGCCCACGGCCTCCGCGGCCAGCAGGGCCAGCGTGGGCCGAATGGCCTTGCCGGAGTCCGCGTGCCCCTGGACACCGTTCTCGTCGCACCAACCGAAGTGGTAGGCGGCGATGCGCCGTACGGCGGGCGGGAGGGTGTCGACGGCGGCGCGCAGGGCGGGGGTGACCAGATCACGGCTTCGCGCCAGGATCACGCTCGGCGAGTCGCCCTCCGTGGTCTCTTCGATGATGGCCATGGACGTACTCCTCATCGCGTGATGTCGACGTTCTCGAGGATCCCCAGCGCGTCGGGCACCAGGACGGCCGCGGAGTAGTAGGTGCTGACCAGGTAGGAGAGGAGCGCCTGGTCGTTGATGCCCATGAAGCGCACGTTCAGCCCGGGCTCGTACTCGTCGGGGATCCCGGTCTGGTGCAGGCCCACCACGCCTTGAGCCTTCTCACCGGTGCGCATGGCCAGGATGGACGTGGTGTGGGATGCGGAGACGGGTACCTTGTCGCAGGGCAGGAGTGGCACACCGCGCCAGCTCATCATCTGGTGGCCCTCGACCTCGGTGGACTCCGGGTAGAGACCGCGGCGGTCGCATTCCCGTCCGAACGCGGCGATGGCCCGCGGATGGGCCAGCAGGAACCGCGTCTTACGCCGGCGTGAGAGC
>NZ_BCSH01000089.1 GCF_001570765.1 Nocardiopsis listeri NBRC 13360
CACACCCAAGTGACGCCCAACAACTCCAAGAGCATCGACCCGAGGCGCCCCGCCAGCCGCCAGCCGCCAGCCGCCAGCCGCCAGCCATCCGCCAAGCCAGCGTGGAGGCTACCGCCAAGGGCGTCCTGAAGTGCTGCAGGGCTCATCTCCCTCCGGCCCGCGTCTTCGGCCCGCGTCTCTCTACCGCTCTCCCGACCTCCCACCCGCACGCCTGCCTGCCTTTCCGCCGCTCCCCCTGGTCCAAAGCGATTCCGGGCAGCACGAAGCCGGGAGAAAACAGGCTCCCCCAAATCGACATTACGGGGGTGAGTGCTCGGTCGTCAGGACGTATCCACGGTCTGTGGATAACCGCCTTCGGAGAGCCCAGGGGCAGGGCGGGGTCCGGACCTGGACCTGCGCAACTTCGGGTCGGGCGCCGACCACGGCGACAGACGGAGGCACTGATGGAGTCGGCGAATACGGGTGGGACTGTATCCGGGATACGCCGGGGCACAGGGGACCTGCGCCGGCGGAGGTCGATGGTGATCCTCTACTCGGCCTTCCCGTAGCCCGTCTACCTGTCCCCAGCGGTCCGACACGCGCCACGACGCCCGCAGAGGCGTTCGGACACACGTCGGCCCCGGGAAGCCTTCTGGGCTCCGGGGCCGGTCGGGTCAGTGATCCTCGGGGGGTAGCGGCTCGCTGCGTACCCTTCGAGAGGGTGGGCCCGAAGTGAAATCAGGCATGGGCGGCCTCGGGGGCTTGAGCACCATCGGGCGCTTGCGCACCGGATCACCGGGTCGTGGCCGCGGAGTGGGCTCCGGGGCCCGATCGATCTCCTCGGCGGTGGGTTCCTCCACCACCTCGGGTTCCGATTCGAGGAGGGGTTCGGGTTCGGGCTCCGGCTCGGGGCGTGCGGCGCCCGGCGGCATGGATCCCCACCGGAAAGCGGCGCGTACCTCGGGGCCGGTGTCGTGGTCCAGGGCGAGGTCTGCGGTCGATCCGGTCCGCTGAGCGACGGAATCGAGCGACGGCAGGGGCTCCGGTTCGGGGGATTCCTCCTCCTCGGGTGGTGTCCACACCGGCGGCACGTAGTCGTCCAACGCGGATGCCTCGGAGCGGTCAGCCGGGGGCTCCCACAGGGGGACGCCCCTATCCGAAGGCTCGTTCGCGGTGGCCACCGTGGGTTCTTCGGGCTCCTCGAACTCCTCGGACTCCTCGGGTTCCGTGGGTTCAGAGGCTTCGTCGGTGTGTTCGGGGAAGAACAGGCGAACACCGGGCAGCTTCTGCGCAGGCTCGGTGGAGTCGGATTCCTCCTCCCAAGGCTCCGTCTCGGGTTCGTCCTGCTCGCCTGAATCGGGTGCCGGCGGCGGGAGCGGTGGGGCCTCGGACTCGTCCGAGCTGGGGTCGCCGACGTCGGGTTCGTGCACGAACCCCTCATCCCGTTCGCCGGTCGACACCTCCCACGTCACCGGATGGAAGTCCTCGGCGTCCTCGGTGTCCTTGGCGTCATCGATGCCGGTCGGTTCCGGTTCGGGGGCTTGGGCCCCCGGCACCACCGGTGCCTCGGCGGCGGCCCGCTTGATCGGGTTGTCGCCGGTGCGGGCGCGTCGCGGCAGCCGGACCGTGGGGACGGAGGGCTCGGGTTCCGACAGTTCAAGTCCCGGCAGCCCGGGTTCCGGCAGCCCGGACCCCGACAGCTCGTCCTCTTCCCGAGGCTCTTCCGCTCCCTCTGTCTCTGCTCCCCCCGTCTCCTCTTCCTCGGCTTCCCCGGCTTCCCCCGCCCCCGCTTCCACGACGTGCGGGATGGGTTCGGTGGGCGCCTCGGAACCACTCGCCTGCGCTTCGATCTCCGGCTCGGTACGCGCCGGTTCCTCGGGCCTGTCGAGCTTTTCAGGCTTCTCGGGCTCTTCCAGCTCCTCCGGCTCGCCGCCCAGACGCAGCAGTCGTGTCTTGAGGGCCTCGGGCGCGTCCTCCCTGGGTTCGGTCCGGGGCTTGGGCGCACCTCGTAGGACGGTGGTGCGGTCGTCGCTGGGTTTGGGCCGGGGACGTGCCTGCGCGTTCCGTCGCCGCACGTGCGCCCGCACGGCGATCCACAGCAGGAAGGCGACCATCAGCGCGGCCAACGGCGCTACCGCCACCACCACGGTGAGACCGCGGGGGAGGGTGTCGCCCAGCTCGGCGAACCAAGCGGTCCTGGTCAGAACCATGGGTACCGCTGCGCTGAGGATCAGCAGTGGGATCAGACCGATGTCGATCCACAGGCGTTCGCGTGGCGGGGCCGCGCGCAACATGTAGCTGACCCAGAAGGCCATGAGGACCAGCAGGGTGAAGGTCACCGGGAACACGTGGGCCAGAGGGAGGGCGCTGTCGGCGTGCACGATCGCGGCGAGGCGGTAGATGCCCTCGTAAGCGATGAAGAGTGTGCACGCGGCGATGACGCCGACGAACAGCGCGCCGAAGACGAGAGCACCGGCTCCCGCGCCGCGATCCGCGCTACGACCGTTACGTGTCCCCGTCTCGGGGGCGTTGTTGTAAGGGGCCATCGTCATCGCAGCGTAGTCCAGCGGGTGGCGCTAACACGAGATTCCGGCCGATTCCGGTTGCTTCCCGACGCCTAGAGAAGGAGAGGTTATGTCCGTTCCTGAGGGAATTGACGGAGCGTGTTCGGTCGCGGCCCGGGTGAGTCGTCCCTTGTGAAGGGGGCAAGTCACATCCGAACAGGGCGAATACGGTTCACCACATATAAGTGCTCGGGACTGTCCGGAGGGCGAAGGGAGGTGGTGGAGCTTAGAGGTTTGTGACGCATACGCGAGGGGAAAGCGGATACGCTTGACCGTGTGAGTCTGCGCTTCTATGACACCAGTGCCCGACAGGTTCGAGAGTTCACCCCGCTTCGCGAAGGGTGTGCCTCCCTGTACCTGTGTGGTGCCACCGTGCAGGCACCTCCCCACATCGGCCACATCAGGTCGGGCGTCAACTTCGACATCCTGCGCCGGTGGCTGACCCACCTCGGGTACGAGGTCACCTTCTGCCGCAACGTCACCGACATCGACGACAAGATCATCAAGGTCGCGGCGGAAGAGGACGTTCCGTGGTGGCAGGTGAGCGAGCGCAACCAGCGCGCCTTCACCTGGGCCTACGACATCCTGGGCTGCCTGCCGCCCACGGTCGAGCCGCGCGCCACCGGTCACGTGCCGGAGATGATCGAGCTCATGCGGCGCCTCATCGACGCCGGTCACGCCTACCCGTCCGAGGACGGCTGCGGCGACGTCTACTTCAACGTGGGTTCCTACCCGGCCTACGGGGAGCTGTCCAACCAGCGCCCGGACCAGCTGGTCGAGGCAGCGGACACCGACCCGGACCGGGACAAGCGCGACCCCCGAGACTTCGCCCTGTGGAAGGGCGCCAAGCCGGGTGAGCCCACCTGGGACACCCCTTGGGGCCGGGGACGTCCGGGTTGGCACCTGGAGTGCTCGGCCATGGCGACCAAGTACCTGGGCCCCAGCTTCGACATCCATGGCGGCGGTCTGGACCTGGTCTTCCCGCACCACGAGAACGAGCAGGCCCAGTCCCGGGCCGCGGGTGACGGGTTCGCCCGGTACTGGCTGCACAACGGTCTGCTGGCCGTGGGCGGCGAGAAGATGAGCAAGTCGCTCGGCAACTCGCTGCGCATCCCGCAGATGCTGGAGAAGGTGCGGGCCGTCGAGCTGCGCTACTACCTGGGACAGGCGCACTACCGGTCCACCATCGACTACTCCGACGCCGCGTTGCAGGAGGCCGCCGTGGCCTACCAGCGCATCGAGGGCTTCCTCACCCGCGCCGTCGAGGTGCTGGGCTCCGTCGAGCACGCTCTGGACGTCCCCAAGGAGTTCACCGAGGCGCTCAACGACGATCTCGGTGTCTCGCAGGCCCTGGCGGTGGTCCACGGGCACGTGCGCGAGGGCAACACCGCGCTGGCCTCCGGTGCCAAGGAACGGGCCGCGGAGTTGGCCAACGAGCTGCGCACCATGCTCGAGGTGCTCGGTCTGGACCCGTTGAGCCCGCAGTGGGCCTCCGGAGACCAAGGGCTGAGCGAGGTCGTGGGCGCACTCGTGGCGGTCGCACTCGAACAGCGCAAGGCCGCTCGGGGGCGTAAGGACTACGCCGCCGCCGACGCCATCCGTGACCAGCTGGCCGATGCCGGCGTGGTGGTCGAGGACACCCCGCAGGGGCCGCGCTGGGACCTGCGCCGGGGCTGACCCGACCGATCCCGAACCGACGCGTGTGGTCACGCGTCCCCACTAGGCTGGGAGTTTGCCGCCGCCCATCGGCGAGACGGCGACCCATCGGCCGGAAGTGTTCTTCCGGCATGCTCGCGACACGTATTTGGAGGCGGCGATCATGCCGGCGAAGAAGAACAAGAAGGGCCCGACCAAGGGCAGCGGCGGTAAGGGACGTCGGTCCCTCGAAGCCAAGAGCGGCACTCTGCCCGCCGAGCAGCGGCACTGGTACGAGGGCAAGCAGCGTCACAAGGCGAACAAGAGCGCCGCGCGTTCCGGTGGTTCCGCCGGCCAGGGTGGTGGCCCCGAGCGTTCGCCCAACCGCCCGGACAACTCCGATCTGCTGATCGGTCGCAACCCGGTCGTGGAGGCACTGCGTGCCGGCATGCCCGCCACCCGCCTGTTCCTGTCCAACAGCCTGGACCCGGACGAGCGCGTCAACGAGGCCGCCAAGTCGGCCGGCGCGCAGGGCGTGGACGTGGTCGAGGTGACCCGCTCGGAGCTGGACCGTCGTTGTGAGAGCAACGGCCTGCCCGGCGCGGCCCACCAGGGCATGGTGTTGCAGGTGCGGCCCTACCAGTACTGGGCGTCCGAGGGGCTGCTGGACAAGGCGCTGGACTCGCGGACTCCGGCGCTGATCGTGGCCCTGGACGGGGTGACCGACCCGCACAACCTGGGCGCCATCGCCCGCTCCGCCACCGCCTTCGGCGCTCACGGCCTGCTCATCCCCGAGCGTCGTGCCGCCGGGGTGACCATGGCTTCGTGGAAGACCTCCGCGGGCACGCTGGCCAAGCTGCCCGTCGCTCAGGCCACCAACCTGACCCGAGCCCTGGAGGCCTACAAGAAGGCGGGTCTGTTCGTCGTCGGTCTCGACGCGGGCGGGGACGCGCGGCTGCCCGACCTGGAGCTGGCCACCGGACCGCTCGTCATCGTCGTGGGTGCCGAGGGCAAGGGTCTGTCCCGTCTGGTCCGCGAGACCTGTGACGTGGTCGCGAGCATCCCGATCAGTGGCGCCGAGTCCCTGAACGCTTCGGTCGCCGCGGGTGTGTCCCTCTACGAGGTGGCACGTCGCCGGGTCGCCCAAGCGGAGTAGACCTTCCCGAACTCCTGAAGGATCGGTTTCGGTCGTCCCACCCGTGCCCGGGGCCGATAGCGGACCAGGGAGTCGTTTGTGAGGCCGGGACCGTTCTGGCAGATTCGAACCATGCGCGTAGAGATGCTGGGGCCCTTCGGGGTTCGAGACGGCCGGGGGCGGCTGTCGTCCGTCCCCGGTGGGCGTGTGGTCTCCCTGCTGGCCCGGTTGGCGCTGTCTCCGGGGCAGGTGGTCCCCACGGCGGTCCTACTGGAGGACCTGTGGGACGGTGTCCCGCCGGACGGTGGCCACAGCACCGTCCAGCGGCTGGCCTCCAGAGCCCGTTCCCAGCTGCGTGCCCAGGACGTCACAACCCTCGGACCGGTGGCGACGTCCGGCGGGTACATGCTCGACGTGGCACCCGAAGAGGTCGACTCGCACGTCTTCGAGCGGCTGGTCGCCCGGGGTGGTGCCCTGTTGCGCGGCCACGATCCCCATGGCGCGGCCGAGACGTTGCGCCGCGCCTTGGACCTGTGGCGTGACGAACCCTTGGTGGACGTTCGCGCGCGCTTCGCCGAGACCGAGCGTCGGCGCTTGGCGGAGCTACGGCTGAGCGCCACCGAGGATCTGGTCGAGAGCGGTTTCCGGACAGGAGGAAAGGACGACCCGGTCCCGGCACTGCGGGCCATGTGCGACGCCCACCCACTACGGGAGCGCTGCCACGGTCTACTGGTCCAGGCCCTGCACCAGAGCGGTCGCGACGGCGAGGCCCTGGCCGCCTACGAGCGTCTGCGTACCACCCTGGCCGAGGAATTGGGGGCGGACCCCGCGCCATGGATCCGCGAACTCCACACGAACATCCTGCGTGAGGTGGCACCACCCCGACACGGCTGGTCCAACCCCTATCTCACCCGTTTCTTCGGGCGTGAGCGGGAACTCGAATCGATCGGGTCCCTGCTGGAACGCACCCGCCTGGTGACCCTCTTCGGCCCTGGCGGGGTGGGCAAGACACGCACCGCGGCCGAGTTCGCCTCACGCGGCGAGGAAGGCGACCGCCAGGTCTACTTCGTGGAGTTGGCGGTCGCCCGCGAGGAGAACGGTGTCATCGACGCGCTGGCCGCCGCCGCCGGTATCGGAGGTGGCCCACTAGCGGTCGGTCAGGACCTCGGCCCGAGCCGCCTGTCCCAGGTCTTCTCCGCCTTCTCCGGGAGCCGGGCTCTGCTGGTCCTGGACAACTGCGAGCACCTGGTGGACGACATCGCCGCCGTGCTCGTGCGCCTGCTCGCGCACTGTCCGCAGCTGTGCGTGCTCGCCACCAGCAGGGAACCCCTCGCGGTCAATGGGGAGGCGTTGATCTCCCTGGACCCTCTCGGGCTCCCCGAGGGCGACCCCCGGCGATCCACCGCCGTGGCCATGTTCGTCGAACTGGCCTCCCTGGCCGATCCGGGCCTGGTCCTCGACGACGAGGCGATGGAGGTGGTGGCGGAGATCTGCCGACGCCTCGACGGGCTTCCATTGGCCATCGAGCTGGCCGCGGCGCGCACCCGGGCGATGTCCCTCCAGGAGATCTCCCGGCACCTGGAGGAACGGTTCGCCCTGTTGTCCACCACCCGTAGGCCGATCACGAGCCGGCACCGCACCCTGCGCGCCGTACTGGAGTGGAGCTGGAACCTGCTGACCGACGAGGAGCGCGCCGTGGCGTCCAGGATGTCGGTCCTCCCCGGCGGGGTGACGGCGTCCGCGGCCGCCGCGGTCTGTTCCGGGGCCGGTGTCGCCCGGGAGGACGTACCGTTCCTGTTGGCGGGACTGAGCGACAGGTCGCTGCTGCGCGCCACCGACTCCTCGGAGGGTCTGACCCGTTACCGCTTTTTGGAGACGACCCAGGCGTACGCACTCGAACGGCTGCTGGAGTCCGGGGAGGAGGGGCCCGCGTGGGCCGGTGCCGTCGCCCACTACACCGACCTGGTACAGACCTGCGCCCAAGAGCTGCTCGGTCGTGGACAGATCAAGGCGCTGCGCGTTCTGGACGATGAGTACGACAACGTCATGGCCGTGGTCCGGTACTCGATGGAGCGGGGGGACGCGTCGTCGGCGGCCCGCCTGAGCCGTGCATTGAGCTGGTATTGGGTGCTCCGTGGACGATACGAGGACGCCTCCCGATGGGTGGGGGAGGTCGTGGACCGGGACGAGGAGTTCCCTGGAGACACCCGGAACGTACTCCGCGCTCTGCGGGTCATGCTCCAGGGACAGGGCGGCACGGGCCAGGCCGACGCGGTGCGGTTGGCGACCGACGCCGAAGCGCTCTCCGCCTATCCGCCGCTGGCCGTGATCGGCCTCAGGTGCGCGTTGGCCGCCGGAGACTGGGACCTCGTCGGATCGGTCATCGAGGTCACCCGGGAACACCCGCATCCCTGGGTGCGCGCGGCGGGGCTCTCCTACCGCGCGCTGTGGGCGGAGGCCAAGGGGGACGCGGCCGGGGCCGAGGCCGACACCGAGGAGGCCGTCGCGGCCTTCCGCGTGGTGGGGGACCGGTGGATGACCGCCCAACTGCTCAGGGCCCTGGCCGAGTACCAGTCGGTTCGGGGCGAGGGCGAACGCGCGGTACGCGGACTCCGGGAGACGTTGGAACTGACCGGGACGGTGGGCGAGAGCGCGAGCCTGACCGTGCCCGTGTTGATCAGTCTGGGCACGGAACAGGTTCGTGCCGGTCACCTCGACGACGCCGACACCACGTTCGCCCGGGTGCTCGCCGCCGAACCGGCTCCGCTCGTCGAGCACCGCATCCAGTCCCTGGTGCGGATGAGCGACCTGGCGCTCGCCCGAGGGCTGACGGTAGAGGCCCGGAGCCTGACCTCCGAGGCGCGCGTCCTGCTGGGCGACGCCCGCCTGGACGCCGACTACCTGCGGTCCGAGGTGTTGCAGCGTGAGGCCGCGATCGCCCTGGTGGAACACGACCTCGGGCGGGCCGTGGAGGCGGCCACCGCCGCGCTGGAACTGGCGGTGGGGTCGGGCATGAACTCCTACTCCGCCTCGGCCCTCGAACTCATGGCCAGGGTGGAGTCGGCTGGGGGCGACGCGCGTGCCGCGGCCCGAGCCCTGGGGACGGCCGCCCATACCCGGGGCCGTAGGGACGAGGGGAGTCCCCGGGTGCGCGATCTCCTGGCGCGTCTGGAGAAGGAACTGGGCCGCGCGGAACTCGACGCCCTCATGGCGGACGCGGACTACTTCCGGAGATAGGTCAGCACCGCCTGGACACGCCGGTGGCCGTTGCCCGGGCCGGACAGGCCGAGCTTGCCGAAGATCGCACCGATGTGCTTGCTGACCGCGGGGGTGGACAGACCCAGCAGGGAACAGATCCCCGCGTTGTCGTGCCCTTGCGCCATGAGGTCCAGTACCTGGTGCTCGCGGTCGGTGAGGGAGCCGAGGGGGTCGCCGGCGGGACGCCCGCCGATGAGTTGGTCGACCACCTCCGGGTCCAACGCGACACCGCCCCGGGCCACTCGGGTCAGCGCCTCCACGAAGTCGCTCACCTCGCCCACCCGGTCCTTGAGCAGGTAGCCGATCCCGTTGGTCCCACTGCCGAGGAGCTCTCCCGCGTACTCGTGGTCGACGTGCGCCGACAGGACCAGCACCGGCATGTTCGGCACCCGACGCCGGATTTCGGCGGCGGCGCGCAGGCCCTCGTCGGAGAAGTTCGGTGGCAGACGTACGTCGATCACGGCGGTGTCGGGCCGATGCCGGTCGAACAGTTCCAGGAAGGTTTCCGCGTCCTGCGCGGCGCCCACCATCTCGAACCCCTCCACCTCCAGCAGCAGGGAGAGGCCTTGACGCAGGAGGACGTCGTCCTCGGCGATCAGTACGCGCATGGGAATCTCGCTTCCACTGTGGTGGGTCCGTCGGCCGGGCTGGAGATGTTCAGCGTCCCCTCCAAGGAGGCGACCCGTCGGCGTAGTCCGGCCAACCCGCTTCCGGCGTGCTCGTCCGCCCCGCCGTGGCCGTCGTCGGTGACACGGACGAGGACCGACCCCGCGGTCTCGGTGAGGACCACCGAGGCTCGGGAACCGTTGGAGTGCTTGTGGACATTGGTGAGGGCCTCGGCGACCACGAAGTAGGCGGCTGTTTCGACGGCGACGGGCGCACGGCCCAACCCGTCCGCTTCGACGGAGCAGGGCAGGGCGCAGCGGGCGGCCAGGGAGGAGACGGCCGAGGCCAGACCTCGGTCGGCCAGCAGCGGGGGGTAGATGCTCCGGACGACGTGGCGGAGTTCGCGCAGTGCCTCGTCGGCGGCGTCCTTGGTGGTCTCCAACAGGCCCCATGCGCGTTCGGGGTCCTCGGCCAGTATCCGTTCGAGGAGTCCCAGGTGCACGCGCACGGCGACCAGGCGGTTCTGGGTGCCGTCGTGCAGGTCCCGCTCGATGCGCTGGAGTTCCGTCCGGTGCACCTCCAGCGCGTCGTCGCGCGAAGCCGTGATCTGGGTGATTCGGGCGAGGAGTCCGCGGTCCCCTCGCTGGAGGAGGGTGCGGTGCGCCAGCCGGGAGTGCCAGAGCGCCGACCGGGGGACCAGGGCCAGGTACAGGGAGAGGTAGACGAGGCCGACGAGCGGGGTCACCGCGGCCGCGGCCCAGGAGTCGACCCGGTACAGGCCCGGGTTGACCGCGTACTCGGAGGGGAGCGACCACCACCACAACGGGCAGGTGAAGGAGACCACGGTCCCGACGGCGAGGACCAGCGTCACACAGCCGATCACGGAGCCGGCCGCCGAGTTCTCCAGGGCCCAGCGCACGGCGGTGAGGAAAGCCGGATCGCCTTCCCTGTCACTACGCGAGATCGATTTTTCGTGGCCTCGCAGGGTCAGGTGTCGAACAGCGGACTCGTTGTCCCTGTTCGCGACCCGGATCAGACGATTAACGACCCATCGGCGCAGTGGATATCCGATGAGGAAAGAGGTGGTGATCTGGGCGATGAGAAGGATGACGAGAAGAAACCAGGTGTGCGTTGAGGAACGAAACGCATGGACGATGTACCGTGTGTCGTCCGTCGTGCCCCGGCACGCTCCGAGCAGTCCCCGAGCTCTGGCCGCAAGCCTTCCTCCACCAGGTGTGCGGCGTGCTGATTCCTTGGTCCGACCCTTGTCCCTCGGCATCGTTCCCTGCGGTCTCCGTTGCTTCTCAGAATGGCGGGGAACTCTGGCGGGACTTTTTTCTTGAATCCTTTGATGTACGATGCGGGTAAGTCCACCAGGGGGTTTCAATGTCGTCGTTCCGTGAGTCTTTCGTCGCGACTGGTGATGGTTCGGAGATTCATTCGGAAACGGTCGAGGAGATTCCTCTGAGAATGGAGGGAGTGTATCGAAGGTACGACTCCGAAGGGGGGTCGATCGACGCTCTTGCGGATATTTCCCTATCCGTTGCCAGGGGGAGTTTCGTCGTGTTAATGGGTCCTTCGGGCTCGGGAAAGAGCACGTTCCTGCACTGTGCCTCCGGGGTGGACCGGCCCACGGACGGTGAGATCTGGCTGGGCGGCGTGCCGCTGTCGGGGATGGGGGAGAACGACCTCACCCGGCTGCGTCGTGAACGGGTCGGTTTCGTCTTCCAGGCCTACAACCTGCTCCCCGCACTCGACGTGCAGGACAACGTCACCCTGCCGCTGCGCTTGGCCGGTGCGCCGCTGGACCGGGACTGGGCGGACCGGATCCTCGAACGGGTCGGCATCGCGGACCGGCTCGGGCATAGGCCCGCGGAGCTCTCCGGAGGTCAACAGCAGCGCGTGGCCATCGCCCGCGCGCTCATCGGCCGCCCGGACCTGATCCTGGCCGACGAGCCCACCGGTGCGTTGGACTCCGACACGGGGGGACGCGTCCTGAGACTGCTCCGCGAGAGCGTCGACGACCTCGACCAGACGGTCCTCATGGTCACCCATGATCCTGTCGCCGCTTCCTACGCGGACACCGCCCTGTTCCTCGCGGACGGCAGGATCGTCGACTCACTGGACGGGCCGACCGCTCCGACCGTGGCCGAGCGGATGAGTCGCCTGGGGAGGGGGTGAGCATGCTCTCCGTCGCGCTGAAGACCCTGCGCGCGCGAAAGGGCGCCTTCGCCGGAACCTTCCTCGCCCTGGCGTGCGCCTCCTGCCTCGTCACCGCCTCGGGGGTGCTGGTCGAGTCGGGGTTGCGGGCCTCGGTGGAGCCCTATCGCTACGCCGGGGCCGAAGCCGTGCTCGGAGGCGACCCGGCCGTGGAGTTCGACGGGCGGCATCGCACGACCGGCGCCGTGCTGCCCGAACCCGTCGGTCTGCCGCGGGAGACGGTCCAGGAGGTGGCCGGCCTCACCGGAGTGCGAACGGTGGTCGGTGACCACCGGCTCTCCCTCGACGTCGTCTCCCCTGAACGGGACGGGGAGGTGACACCGGTGTCCGGGCACGGATGGGACACCGCGCCACTGGGTCCGTTCACACTGGTGGACGGGGAGGCCCCCGGTGACACCGGGGAGGTGGTCGTGGACGCGCCGCTCGCCGAGACGCTCCAGGTCACCGTCGGGGACCGGGTCGAACTGGTCGAGGACGGTGGGATACGGCCCTACGAGGTGAGCGGGGTCGCCGGACACGAAGATGACGCACGTGCGCGGGAACACGTGCTCTTCCTCCACCCCGACGAAGCGGCGCGGCTCTCCCCGGCCCCGGACTCCTTCCAAGCGGTCGGGGTGGTGGCCGAGGAGGGGGCCGACGTCGACCGGCTCGCGGACGAGCTGGTCGCCGCCGTGCCCGACGCGGTGGTGTACGAGGACGGAACGGTCGACCGCGTCGAATTCATCGATGTCGGGGAGGGGCGCTCGCTCCTGTTGTTGGTCGCACTCTCCTTCGGTGGGTTGGCCCTGCTCATCGCCTTGTTCGTGGCCACCACCACCCTGGCCCTGGTCACGGACCGAAGGCTCCGGGAGTTCGCCGTGCTGCGGGCGATCGGCGCGACCCCCCGCCAGGTCGCCCGCATGGTGTGCGTCGAGACGCTGTTGCTGTCCTTGATCGCCGGGGTGTCGGGGAGCGTTCCCGGTGTCCTGGTCGCCGAGGCGCTGCGGTCGTACTTCGCCCATCTGGGCGCGGTGCCGGCGGACCTGACACCGGCCCTGGGGCCGTTGCCGTTCTTGGTCGCCGTGCTGTTGGTGGTGGCCACCGCGGTCGTCGGCACCCTGGGAGTGGCCGCGAGTGCGGCGCGTACCTCGCCGGTCGAGGCGCTGCGCGAGACGCGCGCGCCGGGCCCGGTCGAGCTTCCCGGGTGGCGTCGGGGACTGGGGCTCCTCTGCCTGCTCCTGGGCGTGAGCGCCGCGATGACTCCGCTCGGTATGCGGACCGAGGCCGGCGCGGCCGGTACGGGCGGAGCCGTTCTCGTCCTGGTCCTGGGCATCGCCCTGCTCGGCCCGGCACTGACGGGTCCGCTCCTCGGTGCGGCCGGACGGCTGTTGCGAAGGCTGCCGGTCAGCGGATTCCTCGCGGCCGCGGCCACCGCCGCCGACCCTCGACGCTTCGCCACCCTGCTCACCCCCTTGGTGTTGGCGGTCGGTTTCACCCTGACCATGGTCACCACCCAGTCCGTTCTGGGCGCGGCCGCCGAACGACAGGTGGACGAAGGTCTCGGCGCGGACGCGGTACTGCGCGCCACCGGGTCCTCCGGTGTCCCGCCGCAGGTGGTGGCGCGGGTCTCGGCCTTGCCGGAGACGGGAGCGGAGTCGATCCTGCGCGATACCTCCGTCATCGTGCGGGCCGACCTGTTCGGTGACTCGGAGCCGATGGAACTGAGGGCCCAAGGGGTGTCGGCCGGTGCGGCGGGGACGCTCCTGGACCCCGGCGTCGTCGCGGGGGACCTGTCCGACCTGCGTCCGGGGACCGTCGCGTTGGAAAGCTCCAGCGCCGACCTGGCCGGGGTCGGCGTCGGTGACGAGCTGGAGGTCGTACTCGGTGAGGGGACACCGGCCACCGTCCGGCTGGTCGCCGAGTACGAACGTGGGCTCGGCTTCGGTCAGGCCCTGTTCCCGGAACAGGACCTGGAGGCGCACAGCGGGCCTCCCCGGCGCCTCCTGGTCGGTGCGGCCGAGGGGTACGGTCGACAGCGGCTGGAGGAGGCCCTGGCCTCGGTGATCGCCGACCAACCCGGTCTGGAGGCGGAGAGCGTCGATGACCTCGCCGCGGACGGCCGGTCCGAGTCGCGCGTGGCCGCCTGGATCAACTTCGCGGGGCTCGGGGTGATCCTCGCCTACGTCGCCATCGGCGTGCTGAACTCCCTGGTGATGGCCACGGCGGGGCGATCCCGCGAGTTCGCCCTGCTGAGATTGATCGGGACGGAGCGTCGGATGGTGGTGCGGACGGTCCTTCTGGAGACCGTCGTGCTGGTCGCCGCGGCCGTGCTGCTGGGCACCATCGTGGCCCTGGTCCCCCTGTCCGTGCTCAGCGTCGCCTTCCTCGGGTCGCCGTTCCCACCCTGGCCGGAGGGGTTGTACGTGATGGTCGTGGGTGCGACCGCGCTCATCTGCGCGGTGGCGGTCCTGGCCCCCACGACGGTCATGCTGCGCAGGCACCCCGGGCAGACGGTGGGTGCCGACGAATGACCGTGTGTCGGTGCGGTCCGGAGCGCTTTCGGTCGGTTCGCGGACACCACGCCGGTCACTGTACGGACCGGCCGGTCACGGGTGTCCGCGGGCTGACCGGTCACTGACCGCCCGCCCTGTGAGAGTTCCTCCGGACAGAAGGAGGAACACCAATGAACACCTGCATCCAGGCCGAGGGCCTGGTGAAGCGGTACGGGGCGAACACCGCCCTGGACGGGGTATCGCTCAGCATCCCCCGAGGAAGCATCCAGGGCGTGCTGGGGCCGAACGGGGCGGGCAAGACCACCACGGTACGCATTCTCGCGACGCTGTTGCGGCCGGACGGGGGGACCGTCGTCGTCGACGGCCACGACGCGTTGCGCGACCCCGTCTCCGTACGCGGGATCATCGGGCTGACGGGTCAGTACGCTTCCGTCGACGAGGAACTCACCGGAGTGGAGAATCTCGAACTGGTCGGGCGTCTGCTCGACCTCTCCACGCGTCAGGCCCGGGTGCGCGCCCGCGAACTCGTGTCGCGTTTCGACCTGGTCGACGCCGGTGATCGCCCCGTCAAGACCTACTCCGGCGGTATGCGACGCCGTATCGACCTCGCCGCGAGTCTGGTCGGTCGCCCACGCGTGCTCTACCTGGACGAGCCGACCACGGGACTGGACCCGCACAGCCGCAACAGTCTGTGGAGCATCGTCCACGGTCTCTCCGACGAGGGCACCACGATCCTGCTCACCACGCAGTACCTGGAAGAGGCGGACCAGCTCGCCGACCGGGTCACGGTCATCGACCAAGGGCGCGTGGTCGCGGAGGGCGCTCCCAAGGAGCTCAAGCAGCGAGTGGGCTCCCAGGCCCTGCACGTGCGTCCGGTGGACCCTGCCGACGTGCGACGCACCGAGGAGATCCTCACCGAACTGCTGAGCGGGGTGCGCCCCAGCGTCGATGGTGAGCGTGGCCGGCTCAGCGCGCCCGTGGAGGACCCGGTCCTGTTGTCCGCGTTGGTGCGGAGACTCGACGACGCCGCGATCGCCACCGACGAGCTGGGCATGGGCCTGCCCAGCCTCGACGACGTCTTCCTCACCCTCACCGGCCAGAAGGCCTCCGCCACGGAGAAGGAGAGCAGCGCATGAGTGCCACGGCCACCGTCGAGTCGCACCCACCCGTGGAGCGCAGCCCCCGGATCCGGATCGGGCCCGCCACGGCGGCCAGACACGGCATGATCCTCGCCGGGCGCAACATCCGCTACCTGGTTCGCACGCCGTCGTCCCTGATCGACACCGTCATCCAACCCGTCCTCTTCCTGCTGGTCTTCGTCTTCCTGTTCGGCGGGGCCATCTCGGGGGGCTGGCAGGCCTACCTCCAGACCCTCGTCCCCGGTCTGATGGTGCAGATCACCATGTACGCCAGCATCGGGACGGGCATGGCCCTGAGCACCGACATATCCAAGGGTGTCTTCGACCGTTTCCGGAGTCTGCCGATCGCCCGTTCCGCGCCACTGGTCGGAGCCGTGTTCGGGGACGTGATCCGCTACGTGGTCGCGCTGACCGTCCTGTTGCTCCTGGCCTTCGCCCTCGGCTTCCGTGTCCAGACCGACCCGCTGTCCGCCCTGCTCGCCTGTGCGCTGGTCGTGGTCTTCGGTCTGACCCTGTGCTGGATGTCGGTGATCATCGGCATGGTCGCCCCCGGGCCCCAAGCGGTACCCGGCATCGCCATGGCGGTCATCCTGGTCCTGACCTTCGGCAGCAACATCTTCGCCGACCCCGAGACCATGCCCGATTGGCTGGCGGCCTGGGTGGGCGTCAACCCGGTCAGCTACTTCGTCGACGCCGTGCGCGGGTTGATGATCGGCGGTCCCACGCTCATGCCGATCCTCATCAGCCTGGGGTCGGTGGCCTGCATCCAGATCGTGCTCATGCCGTTGGCCCTACGGGCCTACCTGCGCCGCGTGCGCTGACCCCGGCCACCGAACCGGTCGGTCGAAGAGAAAGGAACGGAGCGTTGTCGAGGATTCACCTCTCCATGGAGGACGTCGGTCGGACCCGGGTGCACTGTGAGACGCCGGTGCTCGTCGAGGCCGCTCTGGCGGTCGGTCCACTGCGGGGCGAAGGCGGTCGGGGCGGGGAGAACTGGGTGCGCCGGGCGCGAACCGCTCTGGCGGACGTGCCCGTCGTGCGCTCGGACCTGGAGGGGGCGCAACGCCTTACACCGGCCGTTCTGCCCGCGCTGTTGGAAGCGTCCGGTCCCGAGGGAGACGGTGTTCCGGGACCGGTCACCGAGGAGGTCCGGTGGGCACTCTCCGTGCTCGGATGCCTGTACCGTACGGTCCTCGCCCCCGTGGGGGCGGGGCTACGCGGTCAGCACTCGACCGCGGGAGGCCGTCTCGGCCGCACGATGAACCTCTCGGGCGTCCTCGCGGGACTGGAATCGTTGGGAGCCCGAGTCCACAACGGCGGGGAAGGGCTCGTCCTGACCGTGGACGACGGCGAGGACCGCCGGGTGCGCCCGGCGGGGAACGGCCTGGTACTGATGCCCTCGGTCTTCCTCGACGACGCTCCGAGGCTGGTCCACTGGACGGTGCCGCGCGCGGACGAGGACGATTCCGTTCGCACCACCCTGTTGTTCCCCGCGCGAGGACCCGGGGAACACCTCGACAACCTGCTCTCGGACACCGCTTCGGGGGCGCCTTCCCTGGGGCGTCTGCTGGGAAAGACCCGGTCGGTGATCCTGGCCCGGCTGGTGGCTCCCTTCTCCACCGGGGAGTTGGCCGCCCTCCTCTACGTCTCCCCGACCGTGATCAGCGAACACACCGCGATCCTGCGGGAGGCGGGTCTGATCACCACGTCCAGGGAGGGCAACCGTACCCGGCACCTGGCCACCGACTTCGGACTGGCCCTCCTGGGCCGCGGCATCCACGCGGCCAGGGTGGCCCCTCATCGCGCGTCCCGCGCGAGAGGCAGGCGGGCGCGGTTGGCCGAATCGGCCTGACACCGCACCGCGGGGAAAGGCGGAGGGACGCCGTGAGAACCACGGCGCCCCTCTCGCGTGTCCGTCGTCCGGGCAGGGACCGGATCAGTCGGCCAGTGTGGCCACCAGACCGGCGGGCCGCATGTCCGTCCAGTTCCTCTCCACGTACTCCAAGGCCTCGGCCCGGGACGAGGCGTCCAGGGCGATGTCCCAGCCGTCGGGGACCTCGGCGAAGACGGGCCACAGGGAGTGCTGGTTCTCGTCGTTGACCAGGACGAGGAAACGGGCTTCGTCGTCGTCGAAGGGGTTGCTCATGGTGGTGTGTCCTTCCGTTCGTTCGTGCGTGTGACTCCGGTGCAGGGGAGGATGGACTCGTGTCCGGCCGGCTCAGCCCCGGCCGGATCGCTCTTCACGGGCGCGTCCGCGCGGCCGTCGGCCGACCGTGTCGACCAGTTCGCGCAGCCCGGAGGTGAAGGCCTCGGCCAGCGCGCGAACGGTCTCGGGCCGGTGACGGTGCACGGAGTAGGTCCAGGAGAACTCCAGGCGGTCGTCGGTGACGCTTCCGGTCACGTCGAGCAGGCCGGTGCGCTCCTCCTCCGGGGCGTGGTCACCGGCGGGGACCTCCATGAACCGGTCGATGAGGTCGCCACCGCCGTGGTCCCCGAATCGGCCCAGGTAGTTGAAGGTGACGGGGACACGGGTCAGGGCCGCCAACGGCGCGGCCGTCCGTTCCGGCCCGAGATGGCGCAGAGCACCGAAACCGATCCCGTCGGGAGCAGCGCGCAGTGCCTTCTTGACGGAGGTCACGGCGCGTGCCGGATCCTGCCCCTCGGGCAGTTCCAACAACACGGGGTAGATGGTGGTGAACCAGCCGACCGTGCGGGACAGGTCGACGTCGTCGAACAGCTCCTCGCGCCCGTGGCCCTCCTTGGCGACGAGCAGACGCGGCACTCCGCTCCACGCGGTGAGGGTTCGGCCCAGAACGGTCAGGAGCACGTCGTCGATGCGACCGCGCAACGCTCCGGGGACTCGACGTAGGAGCAGGCCGGTCTCCTGCGGCTCCAGCTCCGAGACGATCACGCGCTGGGAAGCGACGTCGTTGGGTCCCGTGTCCAGGTCCACCGGGATCGTGGCGTCGTCGCCGCGCTCGGCGAGGGCGGTCCAGTGCGCGGCCTCGGTTTCGAAGCCTCCTTCGGTGGTGAACTCGGTGAGTCTGTCGGCCCATACCGGGAACGGGGTGGTCTTGGCGCCCAGGTCGACCGGAAGCCCCGCACTGAGCCTGCCGTAGGCGGTGACCAGGTCCTCCAGGATGATCCGCCAGGAGACCCCGTCCACCACCAGGTGGTGAGCGGAAAGGAGTACCCGCGGGGCGAGGCCGGATCCGGCGTCGAACACCACGGTCTCGAACAGGGGGCCGTCCGTCAGTCTGGAGCGGGGTCGTTCCCGGCCGGCCTCCCTCGCCACCGCGCGCTCCAGGGCGGCGGGATCGGCGGGGGAGACATCGACCACGCGAACGGACCGTTCCGGGATTCGAGCGCCGTCCAGGTACTGGCGCGGCCCGGGCCCGTCGGTACGGACCCGGAGCCGAAGCATGTCGTGGTGGGCGAGGACCGCTTCGGCGGCGTGGGCCCACAGCTTCGGGTCGGTGTTCGGCGCGGCTTCGAACAGCAGTGACATGTCGAAGTGCTCGGGCCGGCGCGGGTGGGTCTCGAAGAACCAACGCTGGACCGGGGTCAGCGGTACCCGACCGGTGACCGGTGCCTCGGCCACGGCCCGCTCCCGTGACCCCGCACGCAGATCCAGGGTCGCGGCCAGGTCCGACACGGTCTGGTGCAGGAAGGTGTCCTTGGTGGTGATCTCCCATCCGGCCTGTCGGACGCGGGAGACCATCTGGATGCTGAGGATCGAATCCCCGCCGAGGGCGAAGAAGTTGTCGTCGCGCCCGACCCGGTCGGTGCCCAACAACTCGGCCCAGATCCGGGCCAGGCGGACCTCGGTGGCGCCACGAGGCGGTGTGTGGACCGCGGCGTCCGACTCCGGTGTGGTCGGTTCGGGCAGGGCCCGGCGGTCGACCTTGCCGTTGGCGTTGATCGGGATGCTCTCCAACGGGATCACCACCGCCGGAACCATGTAGTCGGGCAGGTCGGCCCGGAGCCGGTCGGTGACACTCTCGGGGTGGATCCGGGCCCCCGGCGTGGGGACGGCGTAGGCCACCAGGGATCGAGCTCCCGAATCACCGAGGTGGACCTGGACGGTGGCCTGGGCGATCTCGGGCAGGCGCGAGAGCGTGGCCTCGATCTCCCCGGGCTCGATCCGGAACCCACGCAGTTTGACCTGCGCGTCCGCCCGACCCACGTACTCCATCCTTCCCTCGTTGTTCCAGCGGACGAGGTCGCCGGAGCGGTAGAGCCGCTCTCCCCGGGACCAGGGATCGGCGACGAACCGCTCGGCGGTCGGACCGGGCCGGCCATGGTAACCACGGGCGACGCCGGCGATGTAGAGCTCACCGACGACACCGACCGGAACCGGACGCAGGCACTCGTCCAGGACGTGGAGCCTGGTGCCGTCCAGAGGCCGCCCGATGGGGACGGGGTCCGGCGTGCGGCCCTCCTCCGGGAGGGGATGGTGGGTGGCGAAGGTGGTCGTCTCGGTCGGACCGTAGGCGTTGGCGACCGTGGTGTCGGGGCACGCGGCGCGCACGAGTTCCACCGCGTGCGGGGCGGCCGCCTCCCCGCCGGTGATGACCTGGACCATGCCACTGAAGCAGGCCGGGGCCTGTGTGGCGTACAGGTTGAACAGGGCGGTGGTGACGAACGTGGCGGTCACCCCGTACCGGGTGACCACGTCGGCGAACTCGTCGGCGTCGAGCCTTTCGGGTGGGGCGACCACCACGGTCCCACCGGTCAGCAGTGGGGCCCAGATCTCGTAGGTGGCCGCGTCGAAGGCGTGCGAGGAGTGGAACAGGACCCGCTGTCCGTGGCGCCCGGACCAGCGCCGGTCGGTGGCCAGGCGCACCACGTCGCCGTGGGTGACCGCCACACCCTTGGGAGTTCCCGTGGACCCCGACGTGTACATGATGTAGGCGAGCCGATCGGGGTGGACGGTGCTCGGCTCGGGGGCCCGGGCGGGGCGTCGGACGGGGGCGTCCGTCGGCTCCACGTCCAGGTCGAGAACGGTCACGCCCCGTGTCCGCGGTACCCGTGCGGCCATCACCGAGTCGGTGAGCACGCATGGCGCGGAGGTCTCCTCCAGGAGGTGACGGATCCGTTCGGGCGGGTTGTCGGGATGGATCGGTACGTAGGCACCGCCGGCCCGCAGGACCGCGAGCATCGCGGTCACCACATGGGGGCCGCGTTCCAACAGCAGCGGAACGGGGGTCTCCGCGCGGACACCCAGCTCGCGCAACCGATCGGCCAACGCCGAGGACGACTCGTCCAGACGGGCATAGGTCATCTCGGTATCGCCCCACACCAGGGCGTTCGCTTGTGGTGACCGGGCGACCCGCCGGGCGAACAGCTCCGGCACCGAGGTGAGCGCCTCACCGGGCTCCCCGGTGCTCCAGTCGGCCAGTGCCTCGACCTCGGTCGGGGCCGGGGCCGCTTCCAGGGCGTGGAGCGGGCTTCGGCCGTGTTCGGCCAGCGCGCCCAGAACCGTGCCCAACAGGTGGGCTATCCGGTCCGCGGTGGCCGGGTCGAAGAGGTCGGTGTCGTACTCCACCGCGCCGAGCAGTCGCGCGCCGTCCTCGACGAACTCCACCGTGAGGTCGAACTGGGTGTGCCCCCGAGCGAGGGTGTAGTCCGACGCGGACAGGCCATCGGCCCGCCAAGGGGCGCCGGGCACGTTCTGTAGGACCATCAGGGCCTGGACCAACGTGGGGCGGGACGGGTCACGTTCCTGCCCGGTGGCCTCCACGACGGTGTCGAAGGGGACGTCACCGTGCTCGAATGCGGACAGGACCGTGTCACGCACGTCCGTGAGGAGACGCACACCGGTGTCCTCGGGGCGGACCCGGGTACGCAGGACGATCGTGTTGACGAAGAACCCGACGATGTCCTCCAGCTCGGTACGGCCCCGACCGGAGGTCACCGTTCCCAGGGTGATGTCCCGCTGCCCGGTGAACCGGGAGAGGGTCACGGCCGTGGCCGCGGCGAGCACCATGAACAGGGTGAGACCGTGTTCCGCTTCGAGGACGCGGACGCGGGCGAGGACGTCCTCGGAGACATCGAACGTCCGTGTGGCGCCCCGGCCGCGCCGCTGCGCCGGCCGGGGCCGGTCGGTGGGCAGGGACAGCGGTTCCGCTCCGACGAGTGTCCTGCGCCAAAAGTCCAGCTGTTCCTCGAACCCTTCGCTGCGGTGGAAGCGGTCCTGCCAGAGCGCGTAATCGGTGTACGTCAACTCGACCTCGGGGAGACCGGAGAGCGAGATCAGCTCCGCCGCCCGCGTGTGCGGGTGGCTCCGGGCGGTCTCGTAGAGGGCACCGAGTTCACGGATCATGACGGACATCGACCACGCGTCCGTGATGATGTGGTGCATGCCGATGGCCAGCACGTGGTCGTCCTCGCCGACCCGGACCAGCAGGACCCTGAGCAGGGGACCCGCGGCCAGGTCGAAGGGTCGGGAGTCGAACTCCGTGACGAGCTCGGCGAGGCGGTCCTCGCGCTCGGGGACCGCGACGTCGTCCAACGCGGTCTCCGTGACGTGTGCGGTCGCCTGTTCCAGGACGACCTGTCGGGGTAGACCGTCTTCGCTGGGGAAGACCGTGCGCAGTGACTCGTGCCGAAGGACCAGTGCGTCCAGCGCCGTGCGCAGCGAGGAGACGTCCAGCCGGCCGGACAGGCGCAACGCACCGCCGGAGTTGTAGGCGGCCCCGTCGGGTGAGTACTGGTCGAGGAACCACATGCGTCGCTGGGCGGCGGACAACGGGATCGGACCCTCGTGCGCGGCCCGGGTCAACGGGGTGGCGGACACGCCGCTCCCCTCCTCCAGGAGTTCGGCGAGTCCGGCCACCGTGGGTCGATCGAACAGGGCTCTGAGCGGCAGGCGTGTGCCGCTCAGGGCCGCGGCCCTGGCGAGCACGCGCACGCCGCTGACGGAGTCCCCGCCGACTCGGAAGAAGTCGTCGTGCACTCCGATCCGGTCCAGCCCCAAGACCTCGCACCACGCTTCGGCGAGCGACCGTTCCCGTTCGTTCCGTGGCGCGACGTGTTCGGAGGCGGAGCCTCCTGCCCAGTCGACGGCCGGAAGCGCTCGCCGGTCGGTCTTGCCGTTGGGGGTGAGCGGGATCCGGTCGAGGACGACGAAGGCCGCCGGGACCATGTAGGAGGGCAGGACACGGGCCCCGTCCGCCAGGTCGTCGCCGGTGGGTGCGTGTCCGGCCGCGGAGACCACGTAGGCGACCAGCCTCCGTCCCTCGCCGGTGCCGTCGACCACCACGACCGCCTGCTCCACGCTCGGGAGCGCGTTGAGGACCCCTTCGACCTCGCCGGGCTCGATCCGGTGGCCGCGGATCTTGACCTGGTCGTCCGTGCGTCCTAGGAACTCCAGTCTCCCCCGGTGGCGCCGGACCACGTCACCGGAGCGGTACATCCGGCCACCGGAGGCGGCGAACGGGTCGGCCACGAAACGCCCTGACGTCAGTCCCGGACGGTTCCAGTAGCCGTGCGCCAGGCCGTCGCCCGCGATGTGGAGTTCGCCGGGGACACCGTCCGGAACCGGGCGCAGCCACCGGTCGAGGACGTACAGGCGGGTACCGGCGACGGTCCCGCCCAGAGGCGGCGTACCGGCCCCGGACAGGGGATCGCTGATGGTGGCGCAGACCGTGGACTCGGTCGGCCCGTAGGCGTTGTACATCCTGCGTCCTCTGGCGAACCGGTCGACCAGTTCTCCGGGGCAGGCCTCGCCTGCCACGAGCAGGTGCTCGACCGGGCCGAGATCGTCCGGCTCCAGGCCGGGCAAGAGGGCCGGAGGCAGGGTCACGTGGCTGATCCCGTACCGGTGCAGGGCGTCGGTCAGGCCTTCGCCCCTCAAGGACTCGCGGGGGAGCAGGATCGACGAGCCACCGTTGAGGAGGGCGACGGCCAACTCGGCTATGGCGGCGTCGAAGCTCGGCGAGGCGAACTGGAGCATCCGTGAGTTCGGGCCGACGTCCATTCGTTCGCCCTGGGTCGTGGCCAGCGCCGCCAGTCCGTGGTGGGGGACCAGCACCCCCTTGGGGAGCCCGGTCGACCCGGACGTGTAGATCATGTACGCGGGGTCCGCGGGGCAGATTCGTTCGAGCCACGGTTCCGCGACGTCGAGAACGTCATCGGTGAGGGAGAGGAGGGGAGTGCCCTCGGGCAGCGGTGCCTCGTGGGTCTCCTGGTCGACCACCACCACACGCGGTGCGGCGTCCCGGACCATGTGGGCCAGCCTCTGGGCCGGATACTCCGCGTCCAACGGCAGGTAGACGGCGCCCGCGTACATGATGCCGAGCAGTACCTCGCCCTGACGGGTGTCGCGTTCCATGCACACCCCGACCCGGTCGCCGCGTCGTACGCCCCGCGAGCGCAGGTGCCCGGCGACGCGGGCGGCCCGCTCGTGGAGTCTGTGAAAGGTCACCGTGCGTTCGGCGTCCACGAGGGCGGGGGCGTGGGGGCGCAGGTCGGCCTGCGCGGCGAGCATCTCCGGGAAGGTGCCGGGCGTGGGACCGGAGGGGCCTCGGCCGGCGGCCTGGATCCGCTTCTCCGGGGCGGGGCCGACCAAGGGCAGCGCCCGCAACGGGCGGTGGTCGGTGGCGGCTTCCAGGACACGTTTCAGGTCGTCCACGACGCGGCCGACGGTGTCACGGTCGAACAGGTCGCTGTCGAACTCCGCGGTTGCGGCGACGCCGTCCGGCCCGGGGTGGAACTCCAGGGTCAGGTCGAAGATCGACTGTTCGCGGCGGATGGGCAACGGGGTCGCGGTCAGGTCGCCCAGCCGGCCTCGGTCCCGGGCGTCGCCGGTCGCGTTCTGGTAGACCACGGCGGCCTGTACCAGGGGCGGGATCGCCGGGTCGCGCTCGGTGAGGACGGCGTCGACGACGGTGTCGAAGGGGACCTCGGAGTGGTCGAGGTCGGAGAGGAAGCCGGCGCGCGTGCGTTCCAGGAGGGCCCCGAACGAGAGGTTCTCGTCCACGGTCTGCCGGATGGCGAGGGTATTGACGAAGAAGCCCATGATTCGGTGGAGACGCTGGTCATCGCGTCCGGCGGTGACGGTACCGAGGACGATGTCCTCGGAACGGCTCCAGCGGGACAGGGTCACCTGGACCGCCGTCATCAGCACCATGAAGAGGTTCGCGTTGTGCCTTCCCGCCAGGTGTTCCAGAGGACGCACCAGCGCGGGCTCCAGGGTGAACGGCAGGCTGTCGCCACGGGTGCCGCGGGTGGCGGGACGAGGGCGGTCGGTGGGCAGGTCCAGGACCGGTGCCTGCGCCAGCCGTTCGCGCCAGTAGGCGACGGAGCGGTCGAAAGCGGCGCCGTCGAGCCGTTCCCGCTGCCAGGCGGCGTAGTCGACGTACTGCGCGGGCGGGTCGCCGAGCGAGGACGACAGTCGTGCCGGGCCTCGACGGGGGTCCTCCCGGGCGGCCCGGTAGAGACGATCCAGTTCTTCCTGGAGGATACCGAGGGACCAGCCGTCGGTGATGACGTGGTGGAGACACACCACGAGGACGTTGTGGTCGGCGCTCGCGGTCAGTAGGAGCACCCGCAGCAGTGGGCCGGTCGTGAGGTCGAAGGGGCGGGCGTACTCCCGCGCGATCAGCCGCGCCGAGTGCTCGTCGTCGGCGTCGGGCACCCGGACCTTGTCGAAGTCGACCTCGAAGGGATCTCCGATGACCTGCCGGCCCTCACCGTCGACCTCGACGAAGGTCGTTCGCAGGGACTCGTGTCGGTGTACCAACGCGGTGAGGGCACGCCGCAGGGCGTCCTCGTCCAGGTTCCCGCGCAGGTCGAGGGCCAGGGCGGAGTTGTAGTCGGTCCGCCCCGGGATCATCTGGTCCAGGACCCAGAGCCGCCGCTGGGCGAAGGAGAGGGGGTTGGGCTCCTCGCGAGAGACCCGCGCGAGGTCCTGGTCCGGTCCGCGGCGAGCGCGCAGGCGCCGCAGGACCTCCTCGCGGGCGCGTGCGCGGTCACCGTCGGAGCCGGTACCGGTGGTGTCGTTGACGGGCGCTTCGCTCATGGGTTCGTCCTGTCGTCCGGTGCGGGATGGTCAGGCGTTCGGCTGGACGGGTTGGGCGCTGCGACGGAGGGTGCGCCCGTTGTACTGAAGGGCCGTCACGCGTGTGGGGGAGGCGGGGTCGGTCAGGAAGCGGCCGCCGAAGGAGGCGCCGCCGTACCGATCCGCGGTGACGGAGAAGGTGGAGCCGGGGCCGGTGCTGAGGACGCCCTCGAACCCGTTCTCGACGGTGAACCGGTAGGAGTCGCCGGAGGGTGAGACCACCACCATCAGGCCTCCGTTGCTGTAGCCCCCCGCGATCTCCGCGCGTTCGGTCGGCTCCCCCGTCGAACCCGCCTCGTGGGTCTGTCGGTAGTGGCCGACGTCGAGCCCCGCGTTCCGCAGCCCCACGAGGAGGTCCTCCCAGGCCTGGATGCCGGTGGTCCCGTTGGTGGTGAAGGCGAGGGCGGAACCGCCCTGAGGGTCGATCCTCAGGTGGCAGGTGGCGCCGTCGAGCGTGCCGTCGTGTCCGTACCAGAGGCGGTCCCCCGCCAGGTGCAGGGACCAGCCGGCGCCCCAACCGTCGGCGAGCCCGAAGGGGTCCGCCGCGGGGACGGGCCGCCCCATCTCGTGCAGGACGATCGGCGCGGCGATGTCTCCGTCGAGTCCGGAATCCTCGGGCTCCAGGAACGCGCGGGCGAAGTCGACCAGGGCGGTCGCGCTCGCGGCGACACCGCCGGCGGGGGCGAGCGCGTTCTCGATGTGGAAGTCCACGGGATGGGCGGTCCCGTCCGGTGTGACGGCGTGGCCGTCGACCAGCCCGGGCCCGGTGGCGTGGGGCCGCGGGTCGGTGACGAAGGCCAGGTCCAGGCCGGTGGGGTCGCACAGGTGTGATTCCACGGTCTCCCACCAGTCCTGGCCGGTGACGTTCTCCACGAGGTGGCCCGCGACGGCGTAGCCGGTGTTGGAGTAGGAGAAGGCGGTGCACGGCGGGTTGACGCGGTCGTCACGGGTGAGGGAGCCGACGTAACGGCGTAGGGAATGGGTCGGAGCGTCGAGCGGTCGGTCGGACACGAGCCCCGCGGTGTGGCTGAGCAGCTGGCGGGTGGTCACGCCGGCCAGGGGGTGGCCTGGCGAAGCCGTGCCGGCTCCGAGATGGTGGGAGACGGGTGAGTCGAGGTCGACGTCGCCGTCCTCCACCAGCTGCATGACCAGGGCGGCCGTGATGACCTTGGACACCGAGCCCAAGGGGAACCTGGAGTGGTCGGTGACCGCTTTCCCGGTGCCGGTCCTTTCCACCCCTACGGCGATCCGGTGCAGTTCACCGTGGTGGTAGAGGGCCAGCTGGGCGCCCGGGACGTGGTTCCTACGGACGGCTTCTCCGAGGATTCCCGAGAGGGTTTCGTGCCGCACGGCTTCTCCTTCTAGGGGATGAGAGATGAAGGGAAACCTTCAACTTTTGAAGGTGGATATAAGGTGCGTTCGGCGGTGTCACGGCAGTTTGCTGCACCAGTCAGGAATACTCACATATACCATTCGCTCTGGCAAGGGATTCGGATGTGGCTTGAACTCGCCGGTAACAAGAACTTATAGGGGGATATAGACCTTAATGTTCATGCTCGGTATGAGTTCGGTTCATCGCGCGCTCTGGGTGCTCGGTAGGGCACTGGAGGGGTCTTCATCAGGGGGAACGCAGGCTGCGCGGAGATCCAAAGGCGACGAGTGGATTCGTGAATGTGACATGGGTCGCAATTGCTGAAGCGGTCATGGTGGCTGTCTGTTGTTCGTCGCTTACCTTGATTGCTGCCGTCCGGTGCGGTGTTGGCCGATTCCGGTCGCATGTGAAATTCATGCGGCTCGATTCGGCTAAATCCAGGCATGGAAGTGCCGAAATTAAAATGCTTCCGGGCATGCGAAAACTCCGCCATGAGGATGGCGGAGTGGAGAGAGGCCGTTTCCGGCTCGGGCAGGGCCGGTCACGACCCCGCCATTCCGAATCGTCGGTGTCAGCGACTCCGGACGTGGTGCACGATCAGGGCGATGATGCCCGAAACGGTCACGAGACCGAAGCAGAGGCTGACCGCGGGATGGAACCCGCCGAGCGAAGTCACACCGTTCCCCACCAGGCCGACGACGATGACCCCCCACAGCGTGGCGCGCAGGCGACGACCCGGGCGGGGACGGCGTGTGCCCGGCACGGCCCGTGCCGAGGCGGCGTCATCGATGCGATAGGGGTCGGTCATGATCGTGCTCCTCGATCGGGTTGCTCAGTGGCGGAGGGAGTCTCCATACGCGTTGCCCACCTTCTGAGTCCAGGCTAGGAGGGCGGCGATGGTCGGGCGATCCCGCAGACTGCCCTGATCGGGGTGGTGCAGGCTGTACCGCCGGCCCCGTCCGGGGCCGACCGGTCGATGGTCAGGGACCCACCGCCTTCAAGAAACGGAGCACGGCCTCCACCCTGCGGTCGAGCCCGTCACTGGGCGCCAGGTCGAGCTTGCTGAAGATGCGCCGAATGTGCTTGTGCACCGCGCCTTCGGTGACGAACAGGCGTTCGGCGATCGCTCCGTTGCCCAGACCTTCCGACATCAGGGCCAGCACCTCCCGTTCCCGGGGGCTGAGCCGTTGCAGGGCGTCGTCCTGACGATGCCGGGAGAACAGTTGCTCCACCACCTCGGGGTCGATGGCGGTGTGTCCCGCCGAGACCCGGCGTAGCGCTTCGATGAAGCCGTCCACCCGGCCGACCCGTTCCTTGAGCAGGTATCCGATGCCTTCGGAGCCGTCCCGCATCAGGTCCGTGGCGAAGGACTGCTCGACGTAGGCGGACAGGACCAGGATCGGAAACCCCTTGCGGACGCGTCGGGCTCGCAGCGCGGCCTGGATCCCCTCGTCGGTGTAGGTGGGTGGCATCCGAACGTCGATGATGGCCACGTCCGGATCGTGCTCGGTCACCGTGGCGAGGAACTCCTCGGGACCCTCCACCGCAGCCACCACGTCCATGCCTTCGGCCCTCAACAGGGAGGCGATGCCCTCACGGAGCAGGGCGTCGTCCTCGGCGATCACGATCCGCACGGCAACTCCACCCGAATCGTCGTGGGACCACCTCGCGGGCTGCGCACGGACAGGTTGCCGTTGTGCGCGGCGGTTCGCTGACCGATGCCGGTCAGTCCGGTCCCTCGCTCCGGGTCGGCGCCTCCCCTGCCGTCGTCCCATACCTCGATGAACACGAGTCCTCCTTCCGTGGTGACACGGACCGACGCCCGGTGCGCGTGACTGTGCCGGGTGACGTTGGTCAATAGTTCGGCGGTGATGAAGTAGGCGGTGGCTTCGACCGACGAGGCGCAGGGAACGAGCCCCTCCGTGTCCAGCGAGCACGGTACGGCGCACTCGGCCACGATCGTCGCGAGCGTGCCCGCGAGCCCGTGCTGTTGCAGCGTCGGGGGAAGGATGCCTCGGGCGGTCGCGCGCAGTTCGGTGAGCGCGACCTCGGCCGCGGACTGAGCCTGTTCGAGGTGGGTCCGGGCGCGCTCCGGATCGTTGTCCAAAGCACGAAGGGCCGTACCGACCAGGATGCTGACCCCGACCAGCCGGCTCTGGGCTCCGTCGTGCAGGGAGCGTTCGATCCTGCGCAACTCGGCGGTGTGGGCACGCAGGATCGCGGCCCTGGTGGTGATCAGGCCGGCCACGCGTTCGGAGAGCTCGTGGGGGCAGCTCGGGTTGAGCAGTGATCTCCCTGGCCAGGACTGGACCCAGGCCAGGGAGGTGCCCAGGCCGAAGAGGAGCGCGGTCCATCCCAGGCCCATGAGGGAGACGGACAGGGCCGAGTTCCAGTTGTTCACGGGGACACCGATGGATCCACCGGCCATGCCCTCCGGGAGGAACGTCCACCACAGAGGGAACAAGGTGTCGCGTATGGCGATGACAGGTAGGAGGACGCCCAGGAGGCCGACGGTCAGACCCAGGGTGGAGTGGCAGACCAGCCAGGCCAGATCGCGTCGGGTGGAGGCGCCGTCCAGCGCTTGGCGGAGGGCGACCACGGGGTGGGACGGGACCGGCCCGTCGTAGGGTGGCACCATCTGGTCGCCCCAACGGTTGAGTCGCTGGCGTTCTCGGTCGGCGACCGATCGCACCATGCGCAGAACGGACGGGATCAGGGGGATCCCGACACCGATGAAGGAGAGCGCACCGACCACACAGACCACGATCAGTGTGACGAGAGCGGCCAGTGCGGTGATCAGCCCGCCCGCCAGCCATTCCAGGCTGACGAACACGTTGTTGAAACCCTGGGCCGCCTGGCGACGCAGAGGCGAGGTCGTTCCGCCGGCCGGTCGTTGGTCCGGTGGTGGGATCACTCGGATACCGGTCACTCCCCAGGCTGGTGCTGCTGTCGAGGTGGGCTCCGGGTGTGGTGGCCGGAGCGAATGGTGGTGACCTCTTCCGCTCGTTTTCGGCCGCGCGGCCGCTCCGGCCTGTACGTCCGAGGTGCCCGAGTGGAGAATACTTGCTTTCCTGATCCATTTCAGCGGCCCTTTTGGCCGGACCTGGTCAGTGAACTCCGTTAGGTGACCCTACTCGCCGGAAACATCATTGAGAGTGGTCGAAGGGCCCCTTTTTCTTTGAGTGTGTGTGGTCGATTCTGTGTTGTTCTGTGTTGCCCGTCCGGTGGCCGGACTCGGCCCCGCATCGACACTTCTGGGTTTCCGAGGAAGTCGAGGGTATTTTTCATTTTATTTGTATCCGGATTCGATCGATTTCTTCTCGGTATGCGATGGGTCCGTGACTGGGTCGGGCCTGACCTGCGAAATGAGGAAATGACCGTATCTCTTGCCCTACCTAGAGGTATAGGTGAGTATCGGTTCTGGTCGAACCTGGCTGCCCTGTGTCGTGCGCAGATCCGGGCGATCCACTCCGTAAGAGAACGACGAACCGTCGCTCCGATGTTTTCCACAGCACAGTCGAACCTGAATCCAGGAGTTGTCACGTGATGCCCTCTCAGGAAAGCCGGCACCCCGAGTACGTCGACCGGACT
>NZ_BCSH01000090.1 GCF_001570765.1 Nocardiopsis listeri NBRC 13360
GGGTCTGAGTGAACAGCCCGGGTCTCGACGTTCGAAACGAACACAAACAGGGGGAGAAGCATGCCCGTTTCCAAGGAAGTCCACCTCGTCGCGCGACCCGACGGGGAGCCGAAGCCGGAGGACTTCGCGGTGATCGAGACCAACGTCGACGCGCCGGGTCCTGGCCAGATCCAGGTCCGCAACGACTGGATCTCCGTCGACCCCTACATGCGGGGCCGCATGAACGACACCAAATCCTACGTGGCGCCGTTCCGGCTCGGAGAGGTCATGGACGGTGGCGCGGTCGGAACCGTCGTGGCCTCGGAGAGCCCCGACGTGCCCGTCGGTGCGAGCGTCCTGCACTTCCAAGGCTGGCGCCAGTACGCGCTGATGGACGCCGCACGCGCCAAGGTGGTCGACACCGAGGCCGCGCCCGCCCAGGCCTACCTGAGCGCGCTCGGCATGGTCGGCCTCACCGCCTACGCGGGCCTGACCGCCATCGCCGAACTCAAGGAGGGCGACGTCGTGTTCGTCTCCGGTGCGGCGGGCGCGGTGGGCAGCCTCGCCGGGCAGATGGCCAGGCAACTGGGCGCGTCCAAGGTCATCGGCTCCGCGGGCGGACCCGAGAAGAAGCGCCGCCTGTTGGAGGAGTTCGGCTTCGACGCCGCCATCGACTACCGCGAGGGCGACCTGGAGGGACAACTCGCCGAGGCCGCGCCGGACGGCATCGACGTCTACTTCGACAACGTCGGCGGCGACCACCTGCGCGCAGCCATCCAGGGGATGCGCGTCCACGGCCGTGCCGCCCTGTGCGGGGCCATCTCGGTCTACAACGACACCGAACCGGCTCCCGGCCCCGACAACCTCGGCCTGCTCGTCGGTAAGCGGGTCAAGCTCCAGGGCTTCCTGGTCGGTGACCACGGCGACCTGGCCCCCGAGTACTACGAGCGAGCGGCCGGGTGGCTGGCGGAGGGCAAGCTGCACAGCAAGGTGACGGTGGTCGACGGGATCGACAACGCGGTCGACGCGTTCCTCGGAATGATGCGCGGAGCGAACACCGGCAAGATGCTGGTGCGTCTGCCCGCCTGACCCCGTTCGCGCCTCCTGAAAGAGAGCCGCCGGCCGGGGTGGTGGCCGGCGGCTCCGGAGTGCGTGAAATCACCATGGAGACCGTTTCTCGTCGGTGGTTCATCCGATCATCGAGAAATCCCATCACGTGGCCGATTCCGGTATCGACCGATCCGAGTTGAAAATAAACCTCTTTGGGGATCTATGACCGTTTCCGGTCGGGATCATAGGCCCCCGTACCAGGGAGAACACGCCCACCAGTGGGCACTTGGGCGTGGGTATGAATGCGCTCGACGCCACTGCCGGGCGACACCTTTTCGGGGGCTCGACCCTTGGAGTGGCCAGGCGCCCGACAGAGGCGTACAGTCCTCTCTTGGTGCGCCGGGAAGTCCGGTCGGTGAACACCTCAGCTCTCTACGCGAAATCAGATCCATGACCGTTGTCCCCCGTCGCGCCGCGCGCGTCTATCGCTCCGAGAACGCCGAGCGTTCCGTGCAGGCCTGGTGTCACAAGGCCCTGAGCCGGTGGCCCGACCTCGGACCGCTTCCACCCGTGGAGACCGGCCTGGGACCCACACAGGCCTTCCGTGCCCTGGGCGGGTCCGGAACCCCGGTCCTGGTCCTGTCGGGCACCAACTTCAACGCCGCCACCACGGTTCCCGCCGCCCGCGCGCTCGCCGCGGACCGGCCGGTACTGCTGGTCGACCCTCCGGGACAGCCGGGCTTGAGCTGCAACAAGCGCAACGCCGGTTCCCGGATGGAGGCCTACGGTGAGTGGCTCGACGAACTCCTGCCACAGATCACCGACCGCCCGGTCATCCTCCTGGGACACTCCCGGGGCGCCGCGATCGCGCTGTCCTCGACCCCGAGCCCACTGGTCGCCGGACTGATGCTGCTCAACCCCGCCGGGTTGACGGCCGCCGGGGTCAGCTCGGAGTCGATGCGCGTCACCCTGCCGTGGATGATCCACCCCAACGAGCAGACCAGCACCCGACTGATCGAGTTCCTCAGCGGCCCGTCCACGGACACCGACTGCGCCGAGTACCGCGCCGAGGCCGAGTGGTTGACGCTGGTGGCCCGACACTGCCGCACCAACTCCACACCGACTCCCCTGTACGGGGAGTTCTTCAGGGCCTGGGCCGGAACCCCGGTCACCGTGGCCACCGGGTCGCATGACCCGTTCTTCTCACCCGCACGACTGCACGGACCGGCCCGCCGCTTCCTGCACACCCAGGTGCGCACCATCGAGGGCGCCGGACACCTGTCCCTCTACGAACAGCCGGAGAAGGTCGCCGAACTCCTCCGCGAGTTGGACGCCTGAGAACCGACCGCCGACCCGCCGCGTCCGGTTTCCACCGGACGCAGCGGGAGCGCCGCCGCTGGGCCTCACCCGTGCGACAACGCCGATCGCAGGTCGGACACCGTCGTGAAACGGTGTCCCCGCAGTCCCAGATCCCGCGCGGCCGCCACGTTGGTGGCGTTGTCGTCCACGAACAGGACGCCCTCGGCGGGGGATCCCAACCGTTCCAAACACCACTCGAAGGCCGCGGCCTCGGGTTTGGCGTGACCGATTCGGCAGGACAGTCCCAGCACCGGGAACAGGCCGAGCACTTCGGGGAAGCGTTCCTCGAACCGTCTCGCGAGGTCCTCGGGGATGTTCGACAGCAACCCGACGGGTCTGCCCGACGCGGCCAGCCCCTGCACCACCTCGACGGACTCGTCGTTGATCCGTGACCAGCTGTCCAGGTCCAGGGTGATCAGGTGCTCCACCTGTTCGGGTGTGAAGGGCGTGCCCAGACGCTCACCGACCGCCTTCCAGTACGTGGGACCATCGAGGTCGCCCCGGTCATAGGGTTGCCGCCGCGCCCAATAGGCCTCCCAGAAGGAGTCGTGGTCGTGGCCGGAGAATTCCACCATTTGTTCGCGGACCCGCACCGACTGGTCCATGGCGACCACACCGAACATGTCGAACAGCACGGCGTTCACGGGTTTCCCCCCCAGGATTCGAGATCGAGTACGAAGGATCTCCCTACCCGCGCCCCGCCTCCGCCAACCCGGAGGCGGGGTTTCTTCGTGTGATCGGGACCGTGCTCCCAGATCAGGCAGCAGGACCTCGTCGACGACTCATGGAGGAACCCGAACGACACCCGCGGTTCCCGCGGCGCCAGGAGAAGACCGCCTACTCCCACACCATGGTGACCATCCCACTGATGGTGTCGTAACCGGCGCGTTCGAAGGCGCGGGCCATCGGTACGTTGCCCAGGTCCGTCGCGGCCCGGATGTGGGCCACGCCCGCCTCCCGCAGCACGCGACCGCCCTCGGCGACCAGGTCGTCGATGTACCCGTTGCCACGGTGCTCGGGAAGCACCGCGACGTAGGCGATGATCGGGTGGTAGGCGTTGCGGGCCGGGACCACGAAGCCGACCGGTTCACCGTCGGGCGACGTCGCCACCCGCCACCACGAACGCGGTGTGGTGTAGGCGGCGAACTCGTCGGCGAAGTTGGCCTCGGCCACCTCACGCGCGGACTTCTCCCGCAGGTCGGCCTGGTCATGACAGTCCAAGGTCCCGTCCAGGGCACGGACCATGAGGTCGAGGATCTCCGTGGTGTCGGTGATCTCGCGGAATCGGAGTCGGTCGCCGACCTCCGGTTCACGGGAACCCTCCCGCCACTCGAAGCGCAGCCGCTCGGTGAGCGGCCGACCCCCGGTCTTCTCCAGAGCGGCCATCAGGTCCTCGACCATGGACCGCTGTTCGGGGTCCTCACGCCAGTCGGCCGGAAGGAAACGCAAGTACTCGGGCCAGGTCGTGGCCTCGCCGAGGACGGTGGCGGCCGCGGCGCGCACCAGGTGCTCGGCCACGGCGACCCGATCGACGTCGGGGGCGTCCACGACGTCGAACACATCGAGCAGGAGGGGATGTTCGTCCTGGTCACGGCACCACCAGGACAGACGACCGATGAGGCGGTCGCCGTGCGTGGCCACCCACATCCACTGCGGGCGGCGACGGCCCTCGGCGATGTCCACGGGGAACTCGTCGTTGAGGGCGTAGGGGAACCGGTTGAAGAGGTCGAGCTCCTCGGGGCCGGTGATGGTGCGGATGGTCAGGTCGTTCGGAAGAACGGTCAAGGCTTCACCTTCGTGTGGTGCGCCCGCCGTCACCCTGGTCAGCGTCGGAAGCCGACCGCGGAAGCGGACGCGGTGATCATGCGGAACATCGAGAACGCCTCCCTTCTCGTCGTGTGCTCGCACCGTCGTTCGGTGCGAAGGGTCAGTTATAGCGCACGCTTTTCTCGCGGGGCAAGGGATTTTTCGGCATCGCTTCGTCGGCCCCACCGGGTGATCGCCAGGGTGAGAGCACCGGCGAGCAGGCCCCAGAAGGCCGACCCGACACCGAACAGGGTGAACCCCGACGCCGTGGCCAGGAAAGTCACCACCGCGGCCTCGCGCGCATCGGTGTCCGCCGTCGCCGAAGCCAGCGAACCACCTATGGTGCCCAACAGTCCCAGCCCCGCGATGGCCAGGATCAGCGAGGAGGGCAGCGTGGCCAACAGGGACGCCACGGTCGCGCCGAACACCCCGACCCCCAGATAGAAGACCCCGGCCCACGCCCCGGCGAGGAACCGACGATCCCGGTCGGGGTGTGCCTGCGGGCCGGTGCAGATCGCGGCGGTGATCGCCGCCAGGTTCATGCCGTAACAGCCGAACGGGGCCAGTACCAGGTTGGTCGCCCCGGTCCAGGCGATCACCGGCGAGATCGGCACCTGGTAGCCGTCACCGCGCAGAACGGCCACACCGGGCAGGTTCTGGGACGCCATCGTGACCACGAACAGGGGCAGGCCCACGCTCACCAACACCTGCCAGGAGAACTCCGGCGCCACGAAGACCGGGGTGGCCAGGGCCAGGTCCACCGAACCCAGGCGCAACGACCCCTCGAAGGCGGCGGCCAGGCCACCGGCGAGCAACGCCGACAGGACCGCGTACCGGGACAGCCACCTTCGGCACACCAGATAGGTCGCGAACATCGCGAACACCACCGCGAAGTCGCCCTCCATACCGCTGAACAGGCCGATCCCGAACTGTAGGAGCACACCGGCCAACAATCCGGCGGCCAGAGGGACGGGGATCCTGTCCATGACCCGTTCGAACCAACCGGTCACCCCGCTCAGGGTGATGAGCGCGGCGGAGAACAGGAACGCCCCCACCGCCTGGGCCATGGTCACCCCGTCCAGACCGACCGCCAACAACGCGGCGCCGGGGGTGGACCAAGCGGTCACCACCGGCGCCCGGTATCGCAGGGACAGACCCACGCAGGTCACGGCCATGCCCACACCCAACGCCAGCATCCAGGACGCGGTCTCTCCTGGGGAGGCCCCCGCGGCCTCGGCGGCGGTGAACACGATCGCGGCGGAGCTGGTCACCCCGACCAGGACGGCGATGAGTCCGGCGGCCATGGCGGACGGGGCGAAGACGAGTCGGATACGACGGACGAACTTCCTCATGGCGGACCATCCTGGCGTCCCATCCTCGACGAGGGCACGGTGCCCCCCACCGAAACCCCGTCGGCCGTGATGGCCGATGACGCGACGATGGCCTCATGCACCCCGAGGGCGTGGCCGTGGTCGTGGGGCTCTGGCGCAGAGCCGAGACCTCAGCCCTTGGCGACCACGTGTTGGACGACCTCGAAGCCCCAGATCTCACTGTTGGTCGCGGCCGGACCACCGTGCCCGCCGTGCGCGTGCCCGTCCTTGTGTGCGTCGGCGGCGGCCTTGGCGTGGCCCTTCTTGAAGTCCTGGCCGTTCACCCAGTTCTGGAAGTCCTCCTCCGACCGCCAGCGGGTGTAGACGAGGTACTTGTCGGTGCCCTCGACCGGGCGCAGGAGCTGGAACTCCTCGAAGCCCTCCTGGCCCTCCACCAGCCCGGCGCGCTTGGCGAAGCGCTCCTCCAACGTGGCCCCCTCGCCTTCGGGGACGGTCAGGACGTTGAACTTGACGACACTGGTCACGCTTGCTCCTCGGGTCGGTTCGATAACCACTGAGGCCAACCTAAGGGGTGTCTTCCGAGCGCGGGGCCGGGGTGTGCCCTCGCGTGCCCCGCCCCGGCTCGCTCGTACGCGTGGGGGTCCGTCGTCTCACCGATTGGCGTTCTCGTGGTCGCCGGCCGCATGTTCGCCCTGTTGCCGGGATCGATTGTGCGCCGCCCTGCTTTCAGGACGCTTATGGTCCTCGTCGAATCAGCGCAGTCCGTGCTTGCGCGCCACGATCCGCAGCATCACCGAACGCGGCAGCAGCCGTCGCAACGCGAACACCAGGGGAGCGTTGCTGCCCACCGCGTACAGTGGCCGGGGCGAACGCGCCTCGATCGCCCTCAGCACGGTCGCGGTCACCTTCTCAGCCGAGATCCCCTTGGCCTCGTTGGTGTTGAGCGTGTTCACCATGGTGCGGTAGTCGGCCTCGAACGGGGACCCCTCGGCCACGTACTGGGTGCGACGTTCGCTGATCCCGGTGTTGATCGAGCCCGGCTCCACCGTGGTCACCCCCACACCGAACGGGGACACCTCGCGCCGTGTGGCGTCGGAGAAGCCCTTGATGGCCGCCTTGCTCGCCACGTACGAGGACCGGAAGGCCAACGGGAAACTCGCCAGCATCGACCCGACCATCACCACGCGCCCGTGGCCGCGGGCGCGCATACCCGGCAGTAGCAGTTGGGTCAGACGCACCGCCCCGAACACGTTGAGTCGGAACACCCGCTCCACCGCGTCCATCGGAAGCTCCTCGATGGGCCCGTTCTGGCTCTCCCCGGCGTTGTTGACCAGCACGTCCACGTCGCCGGCGGCCTCCGCGCACGCCTCCACGGACGCGTAGTCGGTCAGGTCCAGGGCCAGGTACTCGACTCCGGTGATCGGCTCGGCGACCTTCTCCGGTGAACGGCTCGTCCCGAACACGCGGTAGCCGCGCTCGACCAGGGCGGCGGCCACGGCCGCGCCGATTCCGGAGGAGGCCCCGGTGACCAACGCGGTCCGGCGGGCGGTCGGTGGGGTGGGGGAGGACATGGTGGGCCCTTCGGGTCGAGGTGGGGTCAGACCTACCCAACGGTAGCCATCTCCACGACGAAAGGCTCGGTCGGGGCACACGGCGGGCGCCCGCGCACCCCCGTGGGATGCGCGGGCGCCCGGACCCGGGAAGGGGATCCCACCCGTCGGTCGGAAGGCGTCCAACCCTCCTACTCGATCGGCGGGTGGGCGTTGGCGAGCAGCTCCTGGAACTGTGCGGAGAACCAGTGGCCCGAGACCGGAGCGTCCGGCAGGGCACCGCTCATGTTGTGGCCGTTGCGCGGGTTGCCCTCGTAGGTCGGGTCGCACATCCGGTCGAAGCCCTTGCCCTCGTCGTTCGGGATCTCCTCGCTCGAGCCGTCGGACTCACCCGGAGGCTTCATCCACACGTAGGCGTGGATGCCCGGCTCGGGGGCGGCGGTGGGGCGCTCACCCAGACCCGCGCCGGACTGGTTGCACCAGTTGCCGGACTGGATGCGCTGGTCGTAGCGGCCGCCGTCGACGTAGGCGTCGACGTCGGTCTCCGGGCCCGGGCCGGCGGGACGGTCGGGGCCGCCCCAGCCGTTGCGGGAAGTGTCGATCAGCATGCCGATCTCGGAGTCGAACCCGATCGAGGCGAGCTCGTCGCGCAGGGCCTGGGAGAACGAGAGCTCGTCGGTGTAGTTGTTCCAGTCCACCCACTGCGACTCGCGCACGCTCGTGCCGTTGACCTGGTCGGTGACGGCGAAGTTGTCCTCCTCCAGAGCCGAGTAGTTGGCGGTGTTGGCGATGAAGCCGTGCACGTCGTCGGGGGAGGCCCCGTTGGTGTTGGCCGCCTCGTAGAACAGCTGGGCCGAGGCGCTGAAGTTGTCCTCCCAGCCGATCCAGCCGTGGTGGCCGGCGTCCACGTAGTTGTAGACGTTCTCGATGGCGCCCAGCTTCCCGAGGGCGTAGCCGACCCCGTTGACGTAGTTGCCGTTCTCGAGCATCTCGTCGCACTCGGGGGTGGCGGTCTCGCGAGGGGAGACATTGGTGACCAGGTTAGGCAGCGAGTCGATCTCGATGGTGGTGACCACGCGCAGCGAGGTGTCCTCGTAGTCGGCGAGAATCTCCGCGATCGGGTCGATGTACTCGGATTCGTAGCGGTCGATCTCGTCCGGACCCAGCTCGCCGTTGGAGGCGAGGGCGGCACAGTCGCGACCGGGCAGGTTGTAGACGACCAGCTGGAACACCAGGGGTTCACCGGCGGCCTGTTCCACCGCCTCGTCCAGGTGGTCGCGCAGTCCCATGTCGCCGGTGGTGGGGCTGTCGTTGCCCTCGATGGCGCCGATGCGATCCATCCACACACCGGTGGGCTCGTCGGCGACGGCCTCGCCACCGGGTTCGGCGGCGGCGTTGGCCGACCAGATCGGGTTCACGTAGACGTCGGCGCCGACGTAGGGGTTATCGACGCGCTCGGCGGCGGAGAGCGCGTGGGATCCGGAAAGCACGAGGCCGAATCCAGCGGCCACGGCCAGTCCACCGCGGACCCATCGGGTCCTTTTCACGGCACGGTTCTTTGTCATCTCGATTTCTTCCTCAAGGGTGAGCGGGGGTGAATCCACCCGGTGCGAACGAAGCGTCGAGGGGACGAGGCTTCGTTCGCGATCGACGCCGGAGAGTTCCGGGTTTCCGGCGTTGACCTGGGCGGACATGGAAGGGGAAGGGGGGATGGTCTGAACGGGAGAGTTGGGAGCGCTCCCAGTCAGGGGATCGAAATTTCCTTGCAGTGCTGTTGTGTAAGGTGGGCGAGCGGGTTTTCACGGCCTTGTCTGGGTCGCTTCCAACCCGTTCGCTTTCCAGAACCGTAGCCATTCAATGGTGATATGTAAATACCATATGACGTAGATATTTCTGGTACTCGATACCTGCTTGCGTAATCGCAGGTGAATGGTTGATTTATGACTGTTCAGTAATAACCTGGAGTCGTCGGGTGGCCACGCACTGCTTCCGGTCGGCGCGCCGGCGCGGGCCACATGTCGACGAACGGGGGTTCAGCGTCGACGCTCGCAACTCTCGAGTACCAGGGACAGCCCCGCGCCCAGTAGCCAGAGGTCCTTGGACAAGCCCAGGCCCTCATCGGTCGGGGCCAGGCTGCGGGGTTTGTGCATGCCGGGCGTGCGCAGGTACAGGCCGAGCAGGCCCGCGGCGAACGCGCTCAGCCCGGCCCCGGCCAGCTTGTTGGGGACGAGGGGGAAGAGAAGGGCGGTGCCCAGGGCTATCTCTCCGGCCGACAACGCCCGGGTGAAACTGACCGGGTCGACCTTGTCGAGGAAGGGGTAGGTGCCGACCGCCATGCCGTGCACCCCCATCGCGGTGTCCTCGTCGGCTCCGCGCTTGCTCAGTCCGGAGTTGAGGATGGAGGCACCCGTGGCGAGGCGCAGGACCATCTGGTGCGGGCTGACGGGCGACTTCATTGGAGCTCCCTGACTTTTCGACGATCGGTAATCACCTAGGGTAGTCAGAATGCTACGCAGGTCGTCGCCCGGAAGTCGCCCCCGCGCGCCGAGTACCGGCAGGACGGGCGAGGGCGAGGCGTCAGTTCTCGTCGGTGATGTGGCCGCGGATCCCGTCTGCGGCGGCGCCCATCGGGTCCTCGGCGATCCCGCCCCACGTCTCGGCCTGCTCCTGGAAGCCCTGGGCGGTCTCGGTGACCTCTCCCAGGGCGCCCTCCTGAGCCTCCTGGGCCACGGTGTCCAGGCCGCTGTCCTGGGCGAACTCGCCGACGGCGCCATCACCCAGGCCCTCGACCGCGGCCCCGGCCTCGTCCGCGGCGCCACCGGCCCCATCGATCAGGTCGCCGGCGGTGTCGCCGAACAATCCCTTGAACCACTCGAACACGTCGGAGAGCATCGTCCTCGTTCCATCCCCGGGGGCGCGCCCCCGTCCTGGTGTCGTCAACGGCAAGTCTGCTCACCCGCGGTAAGTAGACGGTAAGGGGTGGCGGGGGGTGTGGGGTCGGATGGTGCCCCAGGGCGTCACGGGGCGTGCGAACGCCCGGACCCCCGCTACTCGGGCGGATCCGGTATCCACGAACCCGTCGGTGGGGGCTCCCCTGGGAGGAGTGAGGGGGCTGGAAGGCCTCGGTCCGGTGAATACGGTGCGTATTCGAAACGAGGTGATCCAACGCCGTCCCGGCCGCGACGCTTCAGGGGAGGACTCCTCTTTTGGCAGGTCAGAGCGTGTGTACTTGGTCACTGGGGCTGGACTTCTCGGGTTAATCCTTATTTAATACTTAAAAGGTAGGAAACCCCCCGGTCTCGTACGTACACGCCACACCCGAAGGACTCCCATGCGTCGCGCCGTATTCGCCGTCCCCGCCGCCCTGGCCCTGCTCGCGGTGTGTGCCTGTGGCGCCCCCTCCGAGAACAACACGGAGGCGGCCGAGGGTGAGGAAGTCCTCAGCGTGGGGGCCACCGCCGTGCCCGCCGGCGACATCCTTCGGTTCGTCGAGTCCGAACTCGCCGCCGAAGCGGGTCTGACCCTGGAGATCCACGAGTACTCCGACTACATCGCGCCCAACGCCGCGCTCGCCGAGGGCCAACTCGACGTCAACCTCTACCAGCACGAGCCGTTCCTGCTGGAGTACAACGAGGGCAACGACACCGACCTCGTCGCGGTCGAGCAGATCTACCTGCCGCCGCTGGGCCTGTACTCCAAATCCGTGGACGACATCGCCGACCTGGCCGAGGGCTCCCAGGTCGCGCTGCCCAACGACCCCACCAACGAGTTCCGGGCGCTCCTGCTGTTGGAGCAGAGCGGGCTCATCACCCTGGCCGAGGGCATCGACGAGGCCACCTTCAGCCTCTCCGACATCGAGGAGAACCCGCGCGACCTGGACTTCCGTGAGGTGGAGGCCGCCCAGCTGCCCCGTTCGCTGGACGACGTCGACGCCGCGATCGTCAACAACAACTACGCGCAGGAAGCCGGGCTGGACTTCGAGAACGACTCGATCCTGCTGGAGGAGTTCGAGGGCAACCCGTACGTGAACATCCTCGCCTCCCGCGCCGACAACACCGACGATCCTCGGATCGAGGCGCTGGTCGACCTGCTGACCTCCCCGGAGACGGTGCGCTTCATCGAGGAGACCTACGAGGGCAGCGTCATCCCGGCCACCGCCGGCTGACCCCGAACGGCGTTACGACGTCCCGGACCCGCACGGGCCCGGGACGTCGTCGTTCGTCGCCCGAGATCAGCGCTCGCGGCCGTCCGCGCCGAGCAGGTCGTTCATGTGCGCGATCTCCTCCTCCTGGGCGTCGATGATCTCCTGGGCCAACTCCCGGGCCTGGGGATCCACACCCTCGTCGAGCTCGGTTCGGGCCATCGTGACGGCGCCCTCGTGGTGCAGGACCATGAACTCCAGGAACAAGGCGTCGAATGCGTCCCCATCGGCGGGCTCCAACTCGGCCATCTGTTCCTCGGAGAGCATTCCGTCCATCTCCGCGGGATCCATGTCGTGGGCCACCTCGGCGCCCCATCCGTCCAGGAGCGCCTCCATCTGTTCGATCTCCGGCCCCTGGGCGGCCCGGATCTGTTCGGCCAGGGGCCGGACCTCGTCACCGGCACGGGTGTCGGCGAGGTCGGACATCTCCACGGCCTGCTCGTGGTGCGGGATCATCATCTGCGCGAAGTGCACGTCCGCGTCGGTGTGTTCGGTGACCTGCCCCTGGCTCTGCGGTGTGTCGGTCTCCGTATCGGCGTCGCCGCAGGAGGTGGCGAACAGGACGGCTGCCAAGGCCACGGCCAGGGCACGGTGGTTCAGGGCACGCTTGTCGAAGGTCATCGGTTCCTCGTCTTCCGGGTTCACTGGTACACGCATGGCGAGCGGACGGGCCGACGGGGTCGGCGTCCGCGGGCATCTAGACGCGCAGAACCTGTAAGCGAACCGGAGAGGGATCGTCGGGAGCCGGTGGGAAGAGCGGGGACGGCCGACGCGTGGGCCCCGTGGACAGGATCGGTCCGCCCGGCCAACGGTGGAACGCGACGGTGGCAACCCCGAGCAGGGAGACGGTGAAGGCCCCGACGGTCAGACAGAGCGAGGTGGGATCGAGTTCGGGCAGGTCCGAGGCGGGTTCCGCCACGGCGTTCCCCATCACGTCGTGGGCGGCCGCCGGACCCGCGACGGCGTGGGCCTCGTGCTGGAGGTGTCCCAGTGTGTGCATGGCCCCGAGCCCGAACAGCAACGCGACCAGTAGCAGGACGCGCGCCCACGCGCGTCCCGTGCCCTGTGGCCGCCGTTCGATCCTCGTCATGGACGCCACCCTACCTGTACCCCGCGGGGGTATCAGGCCTGTTCCTCCCGAAGACCGGAGGTTCCGTGACGCCGTTGGTCAGGGAGGGGTGCGCAGGCCGGACCCCGGCCTCGCGCCCTCCCGGTTCTCCCCGCTGCGCGGGTCCCTAGGACCTGACGTAGGCGAACACGCTCAGGCCCGATGAGGCCGCGAGCCGGCGTGTCCGGCCTCCCCGAGGAGTCGACACGGGTCGGTGCCGAGTGCGAGGAAGACCCCGACCGAACATGAGGGGCCCGGTGGTCACCGGGCCCCTCATGCGCTCTTCGAATCGGTTCCTAGGGAAGCCGTACCGCTTCGCCCACCCGGCTCTCGTGGTGCAGGCGGTCCAACGCGGTCACGTAGTACGTGGTGTCCGAACCATCGGAGACGTCGAAGGTCGCCGCCCCGTCCGAGTCGGCGCGCACCGTGCCCAGCATGTTGCGCGGGTCCTCGACGCCGCACTCGCCCTGCTCCGGCTCGGGCTCTCCTTCGAAGCCGTACACCGCGTAGTAGGCGGGGGCCTCACCCGAGCCGGCCGTGATCTCCAGCGTGCCGTCGTCGGTCGCGCTCGCCGCCGGCGGCTCGGGCGCGGCCCCGCCCAGGTCCTCCTTGACCGGGACCAGCGCCGGACTGGAGTAGTGGTCCGCCACCACGGTCTCCATGGCCTCCTGGGCGTTGCTGCGCAGCGAGTTCGCGCTGAAGTACACGTCACCGTGCACCCCCGCGTGGTCTCGGTTGAAGTCCAGGTGCGAGGAGAGTTCGTTCGGGTCCGACCAGGCGCCCTCGTTGCCGACCTTGTAGGCGGCCTGCCCGATGTACAGATGGGTGTCGGTGCTCGCGGCGACCTCCTCCCACCAGGGGACCAACGCCGCGTAGTCGGCCACGGGGAGTCCGATCTCCCAGTAGACCTGCGGGTTGATGTAGTCGAGCCAACCCTCGGTGACCCACTTGCGGCTGTCCGCGAACTGGTCGTCGTAGGACTGCGAACCGCTGGTCTGGGAGCCCTCGGGGTCGGTGGAGGAGTTGCGCCAGATCCCGAACGGGCTGATGCCGAACTTCACGTGCGGCTTGGTGGCGTTCACCGCCTCGCTCATCTCCCGGACCATGGTGTCGACGTTGTCGCGCCGCCAGTCCTCGATGTCGTCGAATTCGCCACCGTGTTCGGCGAAGGTGTCCTCGTCCGGGATCTCCTGCCCCTCGGCCGGATAGGGGTAGAAGTAGTCGTCGAAGTGGACGCCGTCGAGGTCGTAGTTCTCCACCGAGTGCATCATCGCCTCGATCACGAACTCGCGCGCCTGGGGGATCCCGGGGTTGTAGTAGAGCTGACCGTTGTACTCGAAGACCCAGTCCGGGTTCTGTCGGGCGGGGTGGTCCTCGACCAGTTGCGAGGGGTCGTCGTGCATGGCGACCCGGTAGGGGTTGTACCAGGCGTGGAATTCGAGGTTGCGGGCGTGCGCCTCCTCGACCGCGTACTCCAGTGGGTCGTACCCGGGGTCGCCGCCCTGCTCTCCGGTCAGCCACTCCGACCACGGTTCGTGGGGTGAGGGCCAGAACGCGTCAGCGGTGGGCCTGACCTGTACGAACACCGAGTTGAGGCCGTTGTCGACGGCTTCGTCGTAGAGGTCGTTCAGTTCGTCCTTCTGCTCGTCGGCGCTCAGGCCCTGCTGGGAGGGCCAGTCGATGTTCTGCACGCCGGCGATCCACTCGGCGCGCATCTGCCGTTTGGGCGGCGCCTCGGGATCGGTCTCGCAGGCGTTCCGCGCCTGCGGGGAGGGTTCGGCGAGGGCCTGGGGCGCGTGCAGGAAGGCCGCGGTGAGTGCGGCGGTCAGGGCACCGGCGAACAGCGCCGTGCGTGCGGCGGTGCGGGGGATCGGAACCGTGGTTGATCCGGTGCGCGCCGTGGGGCGGTTCCGGTTCGAGTACGCCAAGGTTGCTCCTTTGGGCTTTCTGTCGTGCGGGCGGGGCCCGGAAGGGCCTGGTGGGTCCGTTCCGGGTTCCCTGTGCGACGGTCAGCTCGGGCCTAGGAGAAAACCTTCATGATTTGGCCCTTGAATGCAACACTCCTACGCAAGGTTGGTCACAATGCGTCTTATGCGGTGTATGTGGCATTCAGGGTGGTTATGTCAGCCTTTGTCGTGGTCGAATCGCGTGCTTCGGTTGCGAAAGGTCCGTTCCCGGTCTTTACGCCTCCTGCGTGAGCAACAGGCCGGCCCCGGTCCGCAACCCCGCACCGATCCCCTTCAACGAGAGCTCACGCAGTCGCTCGCCGTCCACCACCCTGGCGAGCCCGTCGAAGTGGTATCGGGCCGGCCGACCGCCCAGGTGCTTCCACCCCACGGAGGTCACCTCCAGCGCGCCGTCCAACCGCCGGTCCAGCCACGCCTCGAACCCCGACTCGGGAACCGGGACGCGCTTGCCGCTCTTGCCGTCCTCGCCACGCCGCTCCGTGGGGGCCGAGATCAGCTCCCACTCGACCGTCTCACCCGCCCGGTGCAGGGGCATCGGATGGAACGTGGCCGAGACCGCGCCGGGCAGTTTGCCCCAGGCCGGGGCGGTGTCGGAGCTGACCAGCAGCATGTCCGGGGCCAGCCGCGCCCACAGCACCCGGGCCTTCGCTTCCGGGTCGGGTTCGACGGCCCCGCGCACGGCCTTCCCCATCACCGTCCACTCCTGCATTCCGGTGGCGCGATACGGATCGAGGCGGATGTTGGTCAGGTACAAGGAGATCCGTTCCGGTGTTCGTCCCCGCGGGGAACTCGTGGGGGCGAGGCCGTCCGACCCCGCCACGTCGACCCTCCACTCTAGAGGTCCGGCCCGGCCGGGCCGGTTCGGGCCTGGGATGATCCCCGGATGGACCAGGAACCCGAATGCGCCGAGTGCGGTGGCACCGTCGCCCCCGACGGACACGACAACGTCACCGCGCTCCTCCTGCGAGTCCCCGCCCCGACGGCGAAAAACCCTTTGTGAGCCCGGTTCCGAATCGGCGATAGTCGCACGGACACGAACACCACCCCCAGGAGGTTCGAGCATGTCCACCCTTCGGGTGACCGCCGAGCGACTCACGATCCTTCCGCACCCCAACGCCGACGCCCTGGAACTGGCCAAGGTCGGCCTGTTCCACGCCGTCGTGCCCAAGGGCGCCTACCGGACCGGTGAGTGGGCGCTCTACATCCCGGAACAGGCCATCCTGCCCGAGGACCTCATCGACGAGCTCGGGCTGACCGGTCGCCTCGCCGGTTCCAAGGCCGACCGGGTCAAGACCGTGCGGCTGCGCGGTCAGGTCTCCCAAGGCATCGTGTGCCGCCCCAAGAGGCTGGCGGGTCGGGACCTGGCCGCCGAACACGAGGCCGGCACCGACTTCGCCGACGACCTCGGGGTCACCAAGTGGGTGCCGGAGGTACCCATCCACATGAGCGGCGACGTGCTGCCCGCGCCGGACCTCCTGCGCTGGATCGAGATCGAGAACGTCAAGCGCCATCCCGACGTCTTCACGCCGGGGGAACCGGTCGTCGCCACGGAGAAGATCCACGGCACGGCCTGCCTGTACACGCTCGTGGCCGACACCGACGAGGAGTTCGTGTCCTCCAAGGGACAGGGCGGCGGAAGCCTCGCTCTGGCCGACGACGGCAAGAACCTGTACTGGAAGTCGGTGCGCGCCCACGCGGTCGGTGCGGCCGCGCGAGCGCTGGCCCGTCGGTTCGGTGCCCGCCGGGTGGGCGTGTTCGGTGAGGTGTTCGGCGCCGGGGTCCAGGACCTGAAGTACGGCGAGACCGCCCACGGAGACCGGCCCGGATACGCGGTGTTCGACATCGCCCTGGACGTGGACGGCGAGCGGACCTGGCTGGACGCCGTGGACCTGCGCGACGTGCTCACCGAGGTCGGCCTGCCGGCGGTACCCGTGCTGTACGAGGGGCCCTACGACGAGAAGGCGCTGTTCGAAGCGGCCGATGGCAAGGAGACCTGGAGCGGTAAGGGGACCAACATCCGTGAGGGTCTGGTGGTCCGACCGGCCCGTGAACGGTTCTCCGAGGTGCTGGTGGGACGGACGATCGCCAAGTTCGTCTCCGACGTCTACCTGACCCGCAAGGGCGGCACCGAGTACGAGTGAGGCGGCCGGGGGCGACCGCCTCACTCGTCCACGTTCAGGGACGTTCCTCCCCCGCGGGGGCGGGGGAGGGATCGGCCCCGGCGGTGGGGGAGTCGTCGCGGTGCCGCCGCGACAGCAGGTACCCCAACCCCAGCGTGATGGCGGACCCGATCGCGGTGTACCAGGTGAAGCCCACCAGCTCCGGCTCGAACAGGAACAGCCAGGCCATCGTCGCCACGGCCACCGCGAAGGCGATGGCGGCGTCGGCCTGCCGGGCCCGCCGAACCCACAGACCGAGGAAGAACGCGCCCAGCAGGCCGCCGTAGGTGATGCTGGCGACGGACAGTCCTAGTTCCACCACCGGGTTGTCGGTGCCGGTGAACATGGCGGCCGCCCCGATGAACACCAGCCCCCAACCCAGGGTGAACAGACGGCTCATCCGCAGTGCCTGCCCGTCCTCCAAGCGGCGACGGGAGAACTTCTCGTACAGGTCGGCCATGGTCGAGGACGAGAGCGCCGACAACGACGACGACAGGGTGCTCATCGCGGCCGCCATGATCCCGGCCAGGAGCAGCCCCGACAGTCCCGCGGGCAGCCCCTCGGCGATGAACACCGGGAACAGTTCGTCGGAGGTGCTCATCCCCAACTGTTCCACGGTGGCGCGCTCGAAGTAGGAGTACAGGGCCAACCCCACGGTGAGGAACAGCGCGAACTGGACGAACACCACCACGCCGCTGACGATCACGGCCTTCTGGGCGTCGCGCAGCGTGCGGCACCCCAGGAGCCGCTGCACGATGAGCTGGTCGGCGCCGTGGGAGGCGGTGGAGAGCAGGGCGCCGCCCAGTACCGCGGTGACCGTGGCGTAGGGGGCGGAGATCGGGTTCGAGGTGAAGTCCAGGAACCGGGTCTTGCCCTCCTCCGCCGCGACAGTCAGGAAGTTCACGTCGATGCTGGTGGAGATGACGACCAGGGCCACCACACCACCGACGCAGTACAGACCCATCTGGAGGACGTCCACCCAGACCACCGCGCGGATGCCGCCGACCAGGGTGTACAGGATGGTCACCACGCCCATGGCCGCGACGATCGTGAAGTAGGAGGCCTCCAACCCGATCGAGTCCAGGATGATCTTCATCGGGATGGCCGCCGCGAACAGGCGCACACCGTCGGCGAGCAACCGGGTGAACAGGAAGGTGACCGAGGCGGTGGCCTGCATGCCCCGGCCGAAGCGCAGCCCGAGGTAGGCGTAGGCCGTGGTCATCTCACCTCGGTAGTACCGGGGTAGCAGCAGGTAGGCGACCACGATCCGACCGATCAGGTAGCCCACGGCGACCTGGAGGAAGGTGACGTCGCCCAGGTAGGCGACCCCGGGAACGCTGATCACGGTGAGCGCGCTGGTCTCGGTGGCCACCACCGAAAGGCACACGGCCCACCAGGGCAGTTCGCGGTTGCCGATGAAGTAGTCCTTGACGTCGCGTTGGCGACCGGACAGCTTCAGGCCCAACCAGGCCGAACACAACAGGTAGACGATGATGACGACGATGTCGACGGTCTGCACCGGCGGCTCCTCCGGGCGATCATGGTGCGGGGTGGACACGGCCGCGGGGTTGCGGCGGTCCGGGCCGGCCTCGCGCGGCCTCGATCCGAAGGCGCGCGGGTGCCTGTGTGGCGGGTTCGGGAAGGCGCAGGGGCTCGGTGCCAGGGGTGAAGCGACCCGCCACGGTCGAGCGGTGGGCTCCCGTGCAGCCGGTGACCACACCGGGGATCCCGTGCCAACTCAGGAAACCGATCAGCGCGAAAAGGTACGCCTCCTTGGCGTCCCCGTCCACCCCGATCGCGTCGCTGAAGGTGAGTCGGGCCGGCTCCAGATGGGCGGCCAGACGCTCCACCAACACGGGGTTGCGGGTGCCGCCGCCGGAGGCGATCACCTCCCGCACCCCGTGCGGACGCAGGGCGTCGGCGACGGTGGTCGCGGTGACCTCGACCAGTGTGGCGAGCAGGTCCCCGTCCTCGGGGCGGGCCACCTCGCGCAGTGCCTCCTCCAGGTAACCGGGGCCGAACAGCTCCAGTCCGGTGCTCTTGGGCGGGGCCAGCCGGTAGTAGGGCTCGGCGAGCAGGTACTCCAGCAACTCCGGATCGGGGGTCCCGGTCCGGGCGAGCGCGCCGTCGACGTCCAGGTCGCGCTCTCCGTCACTGATCAGACGCATCGCGGCGTCGAGCAGTGCATTGGCGGGACCGGTGTCGAAGGCCAGGGGCGGGGCGTCCTCGCGCACCACGGTCACGTTGGCGATGCCGCCCAGGTTGAGCGCCGCGGTGGGCCCGTCGCGATCACCCAACAACAGGGTGTCCATGACGGCGGCCAACGGTGCGCCCTGACCCCCCGCGGCCACGTCCGCCGAGCGCAGGTCGGACACCACGGGAAGCCCGGTGGCCTCGGCGATCCATGCCGGCTGGCCCATCTGGAGGGTGGCGTGCACGGTGGATCCGGTGACCCAGTGGAAGAGTGTCTGCCCATGGGAGACGACCAGGTCGGCGCGGCCACCGCAGAAGGTCCGCATGGCCTCCGACGCCGCCTCGCCGAACTCTTGGCCGATGCGGGCGTCGACCTGGCACACCGTCTCCAGTGTGGTGTTCGCCGGTGGCAGCGTCGCGCGGATCTGCCACCGCAGCGCGGTCGAGTAGGGGCGGGTGAGGTGGCCCAACGGGGTCAGCCGGACCAGGTCGCCGTCCAGTTCGAGCCGGGCGGCGGCGACGTCGATGCCGTCGGCAGAGGTACCGGAGGACACGCCGATGACGATCATGGTGCTCCTGCTTCGGGGAGATAGGGGGTGTTCGGTGCCGCTCGCGGCCCCGACAACCGGCCCGCACCGTTCGGAGAACTCACAGTGTGCCACCGATATACCGTCCGTCGCGGGCGCGTCAACCTTTTCCGGGGCTCGTTCCCGGGGCTCGTCCGACGCACGGTGTGCGGACGTCCCGCAAGTCGATCGGTACGTCGCCCGAGGGCGGTGGGATGACCAGGCTCACAGCATCGGTTCGTGATCCGAATTGCATGTTCATTCATAAGGGTGCATGCTTATATGCATGTCCAAGGTACTCACTTCCCTCCCCGCCGGCGAGCGCGTCGGAATCGCCTTCTCCGGAGGCCTCGACACCTCTGTCGCGGTCGCGTGGATGCGCGAGAAGGGTGCCGTCCCGTGCACCTACACCGCTCACATCGGCCAGTACGACGAGCCCGACATCGAGTCGGTGCCCGGCCGCGCCACCGCCTACGGGGCGGAGATCACCCGCCTGGTCGACGGCCGTGACGCCCTGGTCGAGGAGGGGCTGGCCGCCTTGGCATGCGGTGCCTTCCACATCCGCTCGGGTGGTCGTCCCTACTTCAACACCACGCCCCTGGGCCGCGCCGTCACCGGCACCCTGCTGGTCCGCGCCATGCTCGAGGACGGGGTGCAGATCTGGGGCGACGGCTCCACCTACAAGGGCAACGACATCGAGCGGTTCTACCGCTACGGTCTGCTCGCCAACCCCTCCCTGCGCATCTACAAGCCGTGGCTGGACGCCGACTTCGTCAACGAGCTCGGTGGCCGCAAGGAGATGTCGGAGTGGCTGGTCGAGCGCGGCCTGCCCTACCGGGACAGCACCGAGAAGGCCTACTCCACCGACGCCAACATCTGGGGCGCCACCCACGAGGCCAAGTCACTGGAACACCTCGACACCGGCATCGAGATCGTCGACCCCATCATGGGGGTCCGTTTCTGGGACCCCGAGGTCGAGATCGTCCCCGAGGACGTCACCATCGCCTTCGACAAGGGGCGTCCGGTCACCATCAACGGCAAGTCCTTCGACTCCGCCGTCGACCTGGTCCTGGAGGCCAACGCCATCGGTGGCCGTCACGGGCTGGGCATGTCCGACCAGATCGAGAACCGCATCATCGAGGCCAAGAGCCGCGGCATCTACGAGGCCCCCGGCATGGCGCTGCTGCACGCCGCCTACGAGCGTCTGGTCAACGCCATCCACAACGAGGACACCATCGAGGCCTACCACAACGATGGTCGACGCCTCGGTCGCCTCATGTACGAGGGCCGCTGGTTGGAGCCGCAGGCCCTGATGATCCGCGAGTCCCTCCAACGCTGGGTCGGCACGGCCGTCACCGGCGAGGTCACCCTGCGGCTGCGCCGCGGTGAGGACTACTCGATCCTCGACACCAGCGGTCCGGCGTTCAGCTACCACCCGGACAAACTGTCCATGGAGCGCACCGAGGACTCCGCGTTCGGCCCCGGCGACCGCATCGGCCAGCTGACCATGCGCAACCTCGACATCGCCGACTCCCGCGCCAAGCTGGAGGACTACTCCCGGCTGGGCATGGTCGGCAGCGAGCACCCGACGACGATCGGCGCCGCCCAGGCGGCCTCGACCGGCCTCATCGGTTCGATGCCCGAGGGCGGAGCGGAGGCCATCGCCTCGCGCGGTGCGGTCGACGAGGACGAGTGGCTCGACCACGCGGCCATGGAGTCCGGTACCGACTAGGTTCTGCCTTACCCGAACACGGTCGGCCGCCCCGAAGACGACGGGGCGGCCGACCATCGTGCGTTGGGGCCGGTGGGATTCCCGGGGCAAGATGGAAATATCCCATAACTTGACTGACTCCAGAAAACGCTGCACACTGGGAGTATGCCAACCCCTTCGGATTTCGAGCACATGCTGCGCGAGTCCGCTCTGCGGGTGACGGGCCCTCGGATAGCTGTGCTCTCCGCCGTGCACGACAACCCGCACGCGGACACGGAATCGATCATCGACGTCGTGCGTGGGAAACTCGGCACGGTCTCCAACCAGGCCGTCTACGACGTTCTCAAGGCGCTGACCACCTCCGGCCTGGTGCGACGCATCCAGCCGCAGGGAACCGTCGCGCGTTATGAGACGCGCGTCGGAGACAACCACCACCACGTGGTGTGCCGTTCATGCGGAGCCATCGCCGACGTCGAGTGCGCCGTCGGCCACGCGCCCTGCCTCACCGCCTCCGGCGGCCACGGTTTCGCCATCGACGAGGCCGAGGTCGTCTATTGGGGCGTGTGCGGCGAGTGCTCCTCGGTAGGGGTTTCCTGAACGTTCCCGCCGGTCGGGCGGACGTTGTTCAGATGGGCCGAGCACAGGTCCGGTTCGACGAAGGCGTCGAGCCGGTCGACGGTGACCTCGGAGTCCCACGCCTCCATCGCGCCCCGCATCAACCCCAGGTGCAGCGAGCACACCACCTCGCGGCGCTCCAGCGCCAGCTCCAGGAACGGGCAGTGCCGTAGGTCGATCCGCCGACCACCGCCGCCCGTGTCGGCGGGACGCTCGGGATCGAAGTCCAACTCGGCGAGCATGAGTCTCAGTCGATCGACCGCATCCGAAGAATCGCCCGCCCCTCCTCCCGGTCCCGTGCCCACGGCCTGTCTGCGGCCCCAGGCCCGGCCCGCCTCGATCGCCCGCTGCCGTGGGTCGGTGGTGCCGGCGAGACTCTCGGTGAGCGCCTCGGCCAGCGCGAGATAGTGTCGCGGTCCCTGCGGATCCATGCCCTGGACCGGCCGGTACAGACGGGCCGGGCGCCCCGGAACGCCACGTTCGGCACTGAGGTGTTCGACCTGACCGTTGGAGACCAGTGTCGCCAGGTGGAACCGGACGGTGTTGGCGTGCACGCCGAGCCGCTCGGCGATCTCGATGATCTCCATCGGCCTGCGTGTCTCCCGCAGGACCCGCAACACCTCTTCGCGGCGCCCTTTCGGTCGTCGTCCCGTCCTCGACTCGGTCAACCCTCTTCCTTTCTCGGGCCCTGAGGGGGCGGGCCCGCCACCAACGGGGTGTCCACCCCCGGCGGTCCGAGCCCGGTCGCGCCTCCGGGCGGGTCCAAGGCTTCCTCGCGGCAGGGCGGCGCCCGCGCGAAGAACCTCTCGTTGCCGGCCGGGTACGGCTCGAACCCTACCGGCGGGTCGCCCTCGTGGTAGGTCGTCTCGACCGGGCACTCGTCCACACGCGCTCGGTCCAGGCCGTCCACACATGGTTGCGCGATCACAGGGACCATGCTCTAGAGTTTACACAAGTCAGTGTTGTAATAACTATCCGGCAGGAGCGGAAGATGGAATCGAAGGAAGCGGACACCCCCGAGGTAGCGGTTCTGGACGTTCGTGGGATGCGCAAGCCCGACAAACACCCCACGATCTTCCGCACCTACGCCGACCTGCCGGTGGGTGGAGCGTTCGTACTGGTCAACGACCACGATCCGAAACACCTGCGAGATGAGTTCGAGGACGAGTACGCGGACGGCTACGGCTGGGACTACCTCAACCGCGAGACGCGCGACTGGCGGATCCAGATCACCAAGGAGGCGGCCACGGCGCTGCCCCGCGTACTGGTCGACACCTCCCAGACCACGGCCGACAACACCCGGGCCGACATGACCGGTGCCCTTTGGAAGCTCCAGCCGCGTGAGCGAGACCTGGACTCCCAGATCCTTGAACTCCGGCCCGAGGGAACGATCGAGACGCACACCGGGCCCGACTTCGACGTGCTCGTCCACGTCCTGTCCGGCGGCGGGCACGTGGACACCGAACTCGACACCGTCGACCTCGCGCCCGGCGCCGTGCTGTGGTTGCCCCGACGTTCCCGACGGAGCTTCACCGCCGGTCCCGAGGGGTTGCGCTACCTGAGCGTGCACCGTCGCCGCCAGGGACTGCCACTGGCGGACCGAGGTTCCAACGCCTCCTAACTCTCGGTGGCGGTCGCCGGCGCCGGAGCCCCGGAGGAGGCCCGGCGGGCGATCACCGCGCAGACGAACAGCTGGATCAGGTGGAAGATCATCAACGGCAGCACGTACATCCCCACCTGTTCCGACGGGAACAGCAGGATGGCCATGGGGAGCCCGCTCACCTGGCTCTTCTTCGAGCCGCAGAACATCAGGACGATCCGGTCGGCCCGTTCCATCCGCAGCACGTGGCCCAGTCCGGTGAACAGGGCGAGCACGATCGCCAGGAGCACACACGAGACCAGGACGACCATGAGCAGCTGCGTGGGCGGGACGACCTGCCACAGCCCCTGAGTCACACCGACGCTGAACGCCGCGTACACCACCAACAGCACCGACCCCTGGTCGACCACCGACACCACGCGAGAGTGCTCCTTCAACCACGGTCCGACCCGTCGGTGCAGCAGCTGACCAGCGACGAAGGGCACCACGAGCTGCCCGAAGATCCCGAGCAACGACTCCGGGGTGATCTCCACCGCCGACCCCAACAGGAACGCGGCCAGCAGCGGGGTCAACACCACTCCGAGCACGTTGGAGACCGACGCCGAGCTCACCGCCAACGCCACGTTGCCACGGGCGATCGAGGTGAACGCGATGGAGGACTGCACGGTCGACGGCAGGATGCACAGGAACAGGAAACCCGTGGCCATCACCGGGTTCAGCACCGAGGACGGCAACGCCGCGATCCCCAGGCCGAGCAGCGGGAAGACCAGGAACGTGCAGGCCAGCACGAGCAACTGGAAGCCCCAGCGGGAGAACCCTTGCCGGGTCTGCGCGGGAGAGAGCTTGGCCCCGTGCAGGAAGAACAACAGGCAGATCGCCACGACCGTGATGTGGTCCAAGGCGTCCGCCGCCACACCACGCGCCGGCGCGAACGTCGCCACCACGGGCAACAGCAGCAACAGCAGTAGGAACGGGTCGATGGCGCGGCGCAGACGGGAGAGCATGTGTCCACTCTCCCGGCCGAATGGTCATTCGGAAACAGAGATACCGTACTGACTGTATTCAGATAACGTGATGACCATGCGCAGCGAACTCGACCTGGTGCGGGTACGCACCTTCGTCACGGTGGCCGGACAGCTCAGTTTCTCCGGGGCGGCACGGCGGCTCGGCCTGAGTCAGTCCGCGGTGAGCCAACACGTGCGACGCCTGGAGACCACGCTCGGGCGGACATTGCTGGAGCGCGACACCCACGCCGTGCGCCTGACGGCGGCCGGAGAGGCCTTTTTGGGATACGCCCAACGCATCCTCGACCTGAGCGACGAGGCGATCGGCGCCGTGGTCTCCTCCGAGCCGCGCGGACGCGTGCGGTTCGGTGTCTCCGAGGACTTCGCCCTGACCCGCCTACCGGACTTCCTGCGCCGCTTCCGCGCGCTCCACCCGTACGTGGACCTCGAATTCACCGTCGAGCTCAGCGTGACGTTGCACCGACGGCTACGGGCCGGGGAACTCGACGCCGTACTCGCGATGCGCCTGAACGCCACCACGGGTGTGGACGCCTTTCGGCCGCGAATCCTGTTCCACGACCCGTTGGTGTGGGTCTCGGCCCCCGACGTCCGCATCGACGAGGACGAGCCGGTCCCGTTGGTGCTCTACCCCAGACCCAGCCTGACCCGCGACGCCGCGCTGGACACCCTGATGTCCGCCGGACGCGCACATCGGGTGACCTGTACTTCGGGGAGCCTGAGCGGACTCCGCGCGGCGGCCCTCGCCGGGCTCGGCGTCATGCCGTTCGCGCGCTCGCTCATTCCAGACGGGTTGGTCCACCGAGACCACGGACTGCCCGAACTACCCGAGACGGCCTTTGTACTGATGACCCGCGGCACCACGTTCCCTCCAGCCGTGCGGGCTCTCGTCGAAGCACTCCAGGACGACCATCGCGTACTGCGGGGCGATAGGGAAGGAACAGCGCTCAGCGGCGGGGACCTCCAGTGACCTCCTCCGCCGGCGTGACGGCGTCGCCCTCCTCGACCGGACGTAGAGAGCCGACCAGCGCGCGCAGCTCCGTCAGGTCGGCGCCCTCCCACGATTCGATCTCGACGAAGACACCCGGTAGCCATTCCAGCCGTACGAGGAGATCGAGGTGGCCCGAGTGGCTCTCCCTCTCCTCGACGAGCATGACGGTGTGCCCGGCCTCCTCGACCTTTTCACAGACGTAGCGCTCGATGTCGCAGCGGTGGCCGAGCGGGTCCGCGGAGCCGATGTCCTCGGGGGAACCAGGCCCGTCGTTGACGAAATCCGCCCAGGAGGTGATCTCGACCCGTTCACCCGAGGGGTTCTCGTAGTCGATCGCGAAGTAGTCATCCTGTTGGTTCAAGACTTCGACGGCCGACCACCCCTCGGATTCCAACAGGGCGGCCCGGTCCGGGTACTCGGAGACCGTCCGAACCACCTTGTCGAACGCCTCCTGTTCGTCCTCTACGACCGAGGCCCAGTCCATCGCGAGTCGCAGGACGACCACCACGACGACGATCGCGCCGGCCCACCGAAACCCCCGGTCGCTGCTCGACACGAACGTGATCGGTACGGCGAAGGCGAGGAACGCGGTGGCGACCAGAGCGGATGGTAGAAGCACGTCGATGACCAGGACGTCGAGGAGGGCCTTGGTGACGAACAGTTGGAGGTGGACCACGACCATGGTCGCGGTCAGGAACCAGAAGGTGGCGGTGGGGTGGGGCAGCCGCACCCACCGAAACAGTGGCCAGAGAAGGGCCAGGCCACCGCACACGGTGAGGAACACGGCGGAGACGAAGGCCGGGATGACCGGGTCGGGTTCGGGAGGGGGATCCTCGTAGACGGCGCCGATACCGACGAACATCGCGGTGAGCCCGGGAATCAGTAAGAGCAGGAACATGTACGACACCCCACCGATGAGTAGGGCGGCGATCGGGCTGCACCCGAAGGGCGGGTTGGAATCGTCGAGGGAGTCGGTGGAAGCGGGGGAGTCCACGGTGCGGTGACCTCTCCTACGTAGACGCGGGGTGAGTGTGTGGCCGCACCTTGGGATGCACGGACCGACCCGTCGGGTTCCGCTTCGCCCCAACGACCAACGAAGGGCCGGCCCGAGAGTTCGGGCCGGCCCTTGTACGTCTGTACGGGGTATGGGGTGAGTGGTTCGGGGCGTGGGGTCAGCGTTTGCCCGCGCGCAGGTCGCGCACGGTTCCACGGATGCGGTCCTTGAAGTTCGAGGTGCGCCGGATGGCCTTTCCCTTGAACTGTTCGAAACGGCCACGGGAGCGCATCCGGGAGTTCCCCGTCGCCCGCCCGGCCAGTTCCCTGACCCTGCCGCGTACCTGGGTGGCATTACCCCTGAGTTTCTCCGACCGGCTCATGAGCCCTCCTCCTGAAGGATCGGTGGCGTCGCTTGCCTGTCTCACTCGGATACCTGCCACTTCTGCGGGATTTCATGCGGACATGACCCGGAGAAATCGAGGTGGCATGGAGCACACTCACGCCTCGTTCGTGGACTGAGTCATTGGCATGGTTGGAGAATCGAAATGGAACCCAAGCGTCTGAACTGCGCGGTTATCCGATAGAGGATCAATAAGTTGTTCAGGGATTTTCTCGAAGGACCCGAGGGAGCTTCGGCTTGGAGGAATGGGTATGGGGGCTTTGGTGGGGTGTTGTGTGGGTGGCTCGGGTGGTTGGTGGGGCGCCTGGGCTAGATAGCCCTGGGGTTGTTGGGCGGGGTGGGGGTGGGTTCTCCCTCCTTCCCCGCCGCGTGATCGTTGCCG
>NZ_BCSH01000091.1 GCF_001570765.1 Nocardiopsis listeri NBRC 13360
CGCACCCCACAGCCGCCCGACAACCCGCAGGATCACGGCCCGAGGCGCCCCACCAAAACAGCCCTCGGACAGCACGAAACCAGTGGACGGGAAGCAGGGGCGTTCGAGTAGGGCGTTCGTCCGGACCAGCCTGTCCGGACCAGCCTGCCCGGACATGCCTGCCCGGACATGCCCGCCCGGACACATGCTCGTCTGATCAGCGCATGTCACGCCGGGACAGGAGATACGCGGACAGCGCCCACAACCCGCTGGTGAGTGACAGGGCGGCGAGCAGGATGGGCCCCATCACCGCGAGGTCGAGTCCCGCCGCGTCGGAGACGGCGCTGTTGCCCAGGAACAGCGCCGAGGTGACCAGGGAGTGGGGGAACAGGTGGGACACCACACCGCCTTGGCCGCTGTAGAGCAGACCGGTTCCGATCGCGCATCCCAGCAGCCCCAAGGCCACGGGCGCGGTGAACGAACGGAACGACATCGACAGCAGCGATTGTGCGGCCACCACGGGCAGAGCCGCGACCACCCCGAACAGTGCGATGACCGCGTACTCCCATGGTGGTGCGCCCTCCAGGTCGAGCACGAACATCCCGATTCCGGCCACCAGAGCCAGCAGGACCAGCTGCATGGCCGCCACGACGATGGTGAGTGAGGTGATCTTGGCGCCCACGATCGCCTCGGGGCGCGCGGGAGTGGCCATCAGCAGGTTCCAGTTGTGCCCTCGGTGCTCCATCCGCCAAGCGGCCGAGGCCAGCACGGCCACACCCATCGACATGAAGAAGAGGCCGTAGAACAACACCACCTGGGACCAGTAGGACTCCCACCCGGTGGAGAGCACCCCCTGGTTGGCGGCGTAGTTGATGGTCCCCGCGATGACCGCGAGCACCGGCAGCACGACTGCGACGACCCACAGGGCGGAGCGACGCAGTTTGGTGAGTTCGGCGACGATCACGCGGGACCTCCTTCGGCTCGGTCCAAGTGCCGGCACGCCCCGAGGAACAGGGCCGCCACGGCGCACAGGAACAGGGCGAAAGCCCAGGGAATGGGCGCCGCCTCGATCAATTGGTCGTCGGCCATCGCCACCGGCGAGATCGCCGCGTAGTAGCCCCAGGGCAGTACGTAGGCCACCCACGTGGGCATCAGCAGGGCGTAGACCGCGTAGAACGCCCCCAGCAGACCGACCCCGAGCCCCACGAGTTGGTTGTCCACCCGGGCGGCCAGCCACAGGTGCAGGCCCAGCAGCGCCAGGTTCACCAGCAGCAGGAAGAGTCCGTAGCGCGCCCACAGGGCGACCGGGGGAGCGACCTCGATCCCGACGACCAGCCCCGCGATGAGGAGCAGCACGCACTGCGCCACGACCGTGAGTGTCAGGGCCAGGCCCAAGACGACCGCCTTGGCCCGGCACAACAGCCCCGGCCCCAGACCGGACACCCGGGCGAGGAACCACCCCTGGCCCTGGTGTTCGATGTCCACCTGGCGTCCGGCGAGCACCGCGACCAGGACCGGTGAGGTCATCGCCGAGATCATCACCTGGTTCAGAAGCAGGAACTCCCAGGGTTGCGCGGCCGGATCGGCGAAGCCCTCGCGGGCGTTCTCGGAGAAGAGGTTCATCCCCGACAGGGCGACGACGGCGATCACCATCACCAGGCACAACACCCACACGCTCAGTCGGCGCGTCTTGTGGACCTCCAGGCCCACCGCCATCCGCATCACGACAATCCCTCGCGTCCGGTCAGGTCCATGAAGACCTCCTCCAGGGAGCGGCGTACCCGATGGAGGCCGTGGACGGGGACGTCGTGGTGGACCAGCCGTCGCACGAGGTCGGCGGTGTCGTCGTCGCTCGACCCGGTCAGGCACAGCCCTTCGTGGGTGCGCACCGCCGGCAACCCCAGGGCCAGGACGCGTTCGGGGTCGGGGGTCCGCAGGATCAGATCCGGTGTGCTGCGGTCGAACAGTTCCGCCCGGGTGCCCTGGAAGATCAGTCGTCCTCGGCCGAGGATCCCCAGGACCGACGCCATTCGATCGACCTCGTCCAGCAGGTGGCTGGAGACCATCACGGTGACGCCCTCTCCGGCCAGGGAGGTCAAGAGGTCACGGATCTCCTCGATTCCGGCAGGATCCAGTCCGTTGGTGGGTTCGTCGAGGATGAGCAGGCGGGGTTCGCGGGCCAGCGCCATGGCGATGCCCAGCCGCTGCTTCATCCCGAGAGAGTAGGCGCGAACGGGTTTGTCCATCTGGTCGCGCAGGCGCACGGTGGCCACGGCGCGCTCCACCTGAAGCTCGGTGAGCCCGAGCATTCGGCGGACGATCGCCATGTTCTCCCGGCCGGTCAGGTGCCCGTATCCCGGCGGGGATTCGATCAGTGAACCGATCAAGGGGGAGAGTTCGTGCCGAGTGCGGCGGTCCATGGTGCGGCCCAGAACGCTGATCTCTCCCCGGTCGGGACGCAGCAGCGACAGCAACATCTTCATCGTGGTGGATTTGCCCGACCCGTTGGGGCCGAGGAACCCGTAGACGCATCCCTCGGGTACGCGCAGGTCCAGGGAGTCCACGACCGTGCGCGACCCGTAGGTCTTGGTCAGTCCATCGGTGGTGATGACGTGATTCATGAAGCTCCTTCCACCGAGGAGACTCCACCGTCGAACCCACGCGACACATCGGACCTTGGTACCGACAAGGGACTCGTACCAGGGGCCGAGGTGGGGCTCAGGCGTCGCGGAGCAGGTCCCGACGGTCCACCACCCCGGCGCGGAAGGCGAACAGCACCGCCTGGACCCGGTCTCGCGCCCCGGTCTTGGCCAGCACGTTGCCGACGTGGGTCTTGACCGTGGTCATGGACAGCACCAGCAGTTCACAGATCTCGGTGTTGGTGTACCCGCGCGCCACCGCCGTGAGGACCTCACGTTCTCGTGGTGTCAACGACTCCAACGCCCGCCGGGTCTCCCGTGCAGGGAGGGCCGACGGCCCCGAGCCACCGACCAGCAGCGGACGCACGTGTTGGAGCAACCTTCGGGTGGAGCTCGCCGAGACCACCGAATCGCCCCGGTGCACGGTGCGCAGCGCCTCCAGGAGTTCCTCCGGGGGAGTGTTCTTGAGCAGGAAACCGGTCGCGCCGGCCTCGATGCCCTCGATCACGTATTCGTCGGTGTCGAAGGTGGTGAGCACCACGATCCGACACCGCGCACCCGCGTCCACCAGTGTGCGGGTGGCGCTCAGCCCATCCGTCCCCGGCATCTGGACGTCCATGAGCAGCAGGTCCACCGGATCCGTGCTCTGGCGTTCCACGGCCTCGGCCCCGTCGATGGCCTGCCAGGCCACGGTCATGTCGGGTTGGGAGTCGATGACCATCGCCATCCCGGCGGTGAAGAGCCGCTGGTCGTCGGCGAGCCCCACCCGGATCACGTCTCCTCCCAGGGAACGCTCGCCCGGACCCGCCAGAGGCCGGTGGTCTCGTCCATCCCCACCTCCAGGGTGCCGCCGTGCAGGGCGATTCTTTCTCGCATACCGATCAGACCATGCCCTCCGTCCCTTTCACCGGGTTCGTGCGGCTCGGGACCGACCGGGTTGGTCACGGTGACCACGATCAGCCCGGAAGAGCGCGTGAGGTGGACCGTCACGGCGACCGGGCCGGCGTGTTCGAGGGCGTTGGCCAACGACTGTTGGACGAGGCGGTAGACCGTCAGGCCCACGCTGGTGGGCGGGGACGACTCCTCATGCGAGGGTGGGTCTTCCTGCGCCAGGCGGACACGTAGACCCGTCCGCCGGTACTCCTCCACCAGGACGGGCAGCTCGCCCAGACCGGGCATGGGGGAGAGCTCGCGTTCTCGGTCCTCCCGCAGCACCCCCAGCAGTCTGTGCAGTTCGCCGGCGGATTCTCGACCCACTCGACCGATCGTCTCCAACGCGGTCACCGCCGCATCCGGGGACGATCGCGCGGCGTAGCGGCCACCATCGGCCTGGGCGACGATGACGTTCAGGGAGTGCGCGAGGACGTCGTGCATCTCCCGGGCGATGCGGGTGCGCTCGCCCAGGGCGGACAACCTCAGTTCCTGTTCACGTTTGGCCCGTAGTAACCGGGTGTGCTCTCGGAGCCGGTCGACCTCCTCCCGGTTGTGCCTGCGCACGGTGCCGAGTAGGGCGAACAGCAGCAGGGTCGTCCAGGCGGACAACAGGGAGGTGATCTTGACCCCGAGGTTCTCCGTGTAGAAGAGCTCCGGAATGAACAGGACCGACACGGCCGTGCCCAGGAGCAGTAGGACCAGGACCACGCGACGCCACCACGCCGACAACTCCGTCTGCGAGGTGTAGGTGGCGACCAGCACGCAGATCACCGACAGGGTGGTGAAGTGCTCCATCCAGAGCACCTGGACCGCCAACAGCGCCGCCAGTGCCGCCAACGCGGTCAGTGGGCGGACCCGGCGCGCGCTCAACGTCGCGCAGCACCCCACCGCCAGGGCGAGGTAGGCGGCGGAGTCCGTGGGCGAGGCCGACGCCAACGGCCAGGTCGCCACCATCAGGACGAACCAGAGCAGGGCCCAGAGCACGTCCACGAAGAACACGTGGGCAAGTGACCAGGACTTCGCGCGGGCGGCGAACGAACGCGGGGACGGGGCGGACATGGTTCCACACGCTACAGAGCGCCGCGACGGAGGTCCTCATGCCACGGTACGAACCGTGGCCGGGGCATTGCCTATCCTGGAGGGGTCAGCAGCACCCTCACCTCCTGGGGATGGATCGATGAACGTCCTGCTCACCGGTGGCGCCGGGTACATCGGCTCCCACACCGCCGTCGCGCTCCTCGAAGCCGGACACGAGGTGGTGGTGGTCGACTCCCTGGTCAACAGCCACGAGGAGTCCCTGCGTCGGGTGGAGCGGATCACCGGTCGCGCCCTCACCTTCCATCGGGCCGACTGCACCGACCCCGAGGCGATGCGGGCGGTCTTCGACCGGCACGACGTCGACGCGGTCATCCACCTGGCGGGGCTCAAGGCCGTGGGCGAGTCCGTCCGGCAGCCCCTGCGCTACTACCGCAACAACCTGGACGCGCTGCTCACCCTCTGCGAGACCATGCGGGACGCCGGTGTCCGTGACCTGGTCCTGAGTTCCTCGGCCACGGTCTACGGCGACCCGGAGCGGGTGCCCATCACCGAGGACGCCGGCCTGTCCACCACCAACCCCTATGGCAGCACCAAGCTGTTCGCCGAGCGCATCCTCGACGACCTGGCCACCGCCGAATCCGACTGGCGGATCATCTCCCTGCGCTACTTCAACCCGATCGGCGCGCACCCCAGTGGTCTGATCGGTGAGGACCCCCAGGGGATCCCGAACAACCTCTTCCCCTACATCGCCCAGGTCGCCGCCGGGCGCCGGGAGAAACTGAGCGTCTACGGCGACGACTACGACACCCCCGACGGCACCGGGGTGCGCGACTACCTGCACGTGGTGGACCTGGCCGCCGGGCACCTGGCCGCCGTCGACCACCTGGCCGACGCACCCGGACACCGGGTCTACAACCTCGGCACCGGGCACGGGACCTCCGTCATGGAGGGCCTGCGCGCCTTCGAACGCGCGACCGGCGACACCATCCCGTACGAGGTGGTCGGTCGCAGGTCGGGAGACATCGCCGTCTGTTACGCCGATCCCGCCGCGGCCGCGAGCGAACTGGGTTGGAAGGCGGAGAGGACCGTGGACGACGCCTGCCGGGACGCCTGGCGCTGGCAATCGACCAATCCGAACGGTTTCGCGGGCTGAGCCTGGGGCGTGCCGGTTCGCATACCCGAGCGGGCGCCCCGAACATGGTCAACGCCCTAGACTGGAGAGACATCCCGATTTTTCTGCGGAAGGTCCTCCGTCGTGTCCGTTGCTGCTGACAGCACGTTCGACACCGTCCTCGTCGTCGACTTCGGTGCGCAGTACGCGCAGCTGATCGCGCGACGGGTCCGCGAGTGTCACGTGCACAGCGAGATCGTGCCCTCGACCATGCCGGTCGAGGAGATGCTCGCCAAGAAACCCAAGGCCATCATTCTCTCCGGCGGCCCGTCCTCGGTGTACGCCGAGGGGGCCCCGAACGTGGGGGCCGAGCTGTTCGAGACCGGGGTCCCGACCTTCGGTATCTGCTACGGCTTCCAGGCGATGACGCGTGCCCTGGGCGGGGTCGTCGATCGGACCGACCTGAGTGAGTTCGGCCGCACCCGGATGTCGACCACGGCCGACTCGGTGCTGTTCGAGGGGTTGCCCTCGGAGCTGAACGTGTGGATGTCGCACGGTGACTCCGTGGTGCAGGCCCCCGACGGCTTCAAGAGCATCGCCGGTACGTCGGGCGCCCCGGTCGCCGCCTTCGAGGACACCGAGCGCCGTCTGTTCGGCGTCCAGTTCCACCCCGAGGTCATGCACACCGAGCACGGCCAGGAGGTGCTGCGCCGTTTCCTGTACGAGGGGGCCGGCTGCCGCCCCACCTGGACGATGGTGAACATCGTCGAGGAGCAGTTGGAGCGCATCCGCACCCAGATCGGCGACAAGCGCGTCATCTGTGCCCTCAGTGGCGGTGTGGACTCCGCGGTGGCCGGCGCACTGGTCCAGCGCGCCGTCGGCGAGCAGCTCACCTGTGTGTTCGTCGACCACGGCCTGCTCCGCAAGGGGGAGGCCGAGCAGGTCGAGAAGGACTACGTGGCGATCACGGGCGCCAAGCTCAAGGTGGTCGACGCCGAGGAGCGGTTCCTCACCGCACTGGCCGGGGTCACCGACCCCGAGGAGAAGCGCAAGATCATCGGCCGCGAGTTCATCCGCGTGTTCGAGCAGGCGGCCCGCGAGGTTGTCGAGGAGAGCGGCGAGGGCGGCTCCGAGGTCGAGTTCCTGGTGCAGGGCACCCTCTACCCGGACGTGGTGGAGTCCGGCGGCGGTTCCGGTACCGCCAACATCAAGTCGCACCACAACGTCGGCGGCCTTCCCGAGGACCTGCAGTTCACCCTGGTGGAGCCGCTGCGCGAGCTCTTCAAGGACGAGGTCCGTCGGGTCGGCGAGGAGTTGGGCCTGCCCTCCGAGATGGTGTGGCGTCAGCCCTTCCCCGGCCCCGGCCTGGGCATCCGCATCATCGGCGAGGTGACGCGCGAGCGGCTGGAGATCCTGCGTGAGGCCGACGCCATCGCCCGGGAGGAGCTCACCCGCGCCGGGCTGGACCGCGACATCTGGCAGTGCCCGGTGGTGCTGCTCGCCGACGTGCGTTCGGTGGGTGTGCAGGGCGACGGCCGCACCTACGGCCACCCGGTCGTGCTGCGCCCCGTCAGCAGCGAAGACGCCATGACCGCGGACTGGTCGCGGGTTCCCTACGACGTGCTGGCCCTGATCTCCAACCGGATCACCAACGAGGTCCGTGAGATCAACCGGGTGACGCTGGACGTGACCAGCAAGCCCCCGGGCACGATCGAGTGGGAGTAGGACTCCCCGGTGGAACGAGGGCGGGGACCGGCGCGCACGCGCCGGACCCCGCCCTCGTTCGTGTGTCCGTTATTCGGGGACGGGAAGTCTGATGCTGGTCGGATTCTGATCCGGGTCGTGGAACAGTTCCAGGGTCTCGGGGAGTTCGTCCATGGTCAGGATGAACACGAGCGGACCCACACCGGCCTCACCCGGATCGATCGTTCCCCACAGACTGGTCCTGGCCTCGGTGGCGGTCGGCGACTCCGAGTTGAGCCAACGCTTGTCGTCCGTCACCAGCTTCTGGCTGTCGGAACCGAAGTCGATCGGGGTGTCGCCCCTGTTCTCCAGGGTCAGTTCGATCACGCAGTAACGGCCGCCGGAGGGGGTCGAACGCCCGGGCAGCTCCTTGTCGCAGGAGAGGTCCTCGACCTGGTAGCGGACCGATTCGTCGGCGGAGAACGCCGCGCCGTTCTCGTCGGTGGGCGCGGGTTCCTCCGGGGCCTGTCCGGCCTGGGGATCCCCCTCCTGTTCCGAGCCCTCCGCCGTGGCCCCGGGGTCGTTGCTCTCGTCCCCCTGGTTCTGGTCCGGGGAGAAGGCGCCGTTCATGGCGAGCAGGACCAGCAGGGCGAGGGCCACCGTCAGGGCGATGGCGGCCGCGATGACACCCCAGTAGAAGGTGCCGTGCCTGCCAGGGGCGGTGGGGCGGTGCGGCGGCGGGGGCACCGGCGGGACGTACGGCTGCGGGCCCCGCTGTTGTTCGGGCGGCGGCACCATCGGGATGGGTCCGGTGGAGGCCGGGTGATGCGCGGGCGGAGGCCCCTGATGGGCGGGGTGGGGCTGTCCCTGCGGCCCGGGCGGCACCGCTGGCGCCGGGTGACCGGTCGAAGGGTGCGCCGCGTGCTGCTGCGGAGGGGCCTGCTGTGGTTGTCGGGGCGGCTGGTGGGGCGCCTGCTGCGGCGGGTGGGTGAAGCTGCCGCTCTGGTGCGCGGGCGGAGCCGTGGGTGCCGCCGCCTGGTACTGGCCGGGGGCCGGATGACGCATGCCCGTCGCGGTCTGGTGCGCCGGATGCGGCATGCCGGGTGGGCCGGGTGGCAGGTTGGGCCGCCATGACTGGTGCAGGGCGTGCGACACCATGTCGTTGGGGTTGCCGGCCTCTTCACCACCCGCGAGCTCCAACAGGAGGTCCTGCGCGGTGGGCCGACGACCGGGTTCCTTGGCCAGGGCTCGAGCGACCAGCCGGTCCAGCGGCGGGTCCAGGTCGCTGATCTGGGGTTCGGCGAACAGCACCCGCTTGCCCAGCGTCATGGCGTCGCCGTTGCCGAAGGGGTGCGTGCCGTTGCCGGCGAAGGCCACCAGACAACCCCAGGCGAAGATGTCCGCCGAGGTGGTGACCTTCTCCTCCAGCAACTGTTCGGGAGCCATCCAGCCGGGGCTGCCCATGACGATGCCGGTCTGGGTGTGGTTGGTGGCGGTGTTCATCGCCCGCGCGATGCCGAAGTCGATCACCCGAGGACCGGAGATGGACAGCAGCACGTTGGCGGGCTTGAGGTCGCGGTGGACCAGCCCGGTGCGGTGGATGGCCGCCAACGCGGCGGCCACGCCCAAGGCGAAGCCGTGCAGCGTCGAGGAGTCCAGGGGACCGTTCTCCGCTATGTGCTCGGCCAGGGCCGTGCCCGCGATGTACTCGGTCACCATGTAGGGACGGTTCTCGAACGTCCCGTGGTCGAGCACCTTGGCGGTGCAGAAGGAGGCGACCTTGCGGGCGTTCTCCATCTCGTCACGGAAACGCGCCCGGGTCTGCTCGTCGAACGCGAGCTCCGGGCGGATCACCTTGATGGCTACATGGGTGTTCTTCTCGGGCGTGCTGCCCAGGTAGACGGTACCCATGCCACCGCTGCCCAGCTTCCCGGACAGCACATAGGGACCGATGGTGGCCGGATCTCCGGCGGCCAACGGTTCCAGGTTCTTCGGGAGCCCATCCGACGGCAAGCGACCCTCCCCGACGGTGTCCAAACTCCGCCTTGCCCCAAGGTAGCGGTGTTTGTGCCCGGATTCCCACTCGTAGGCCGGATTGGGCCGCTTCGAGGGCGGGCGGAAACTGACATGACAGTGGTAGCGAGTCCATGGGCATGGATTTCGGTCGAACTCCGAGGCGCGGATCCTCGCGCTGATCGAAGCCGGTGAACACCGTGGGCCCCGTTCCGGGGTGTGTGTTCACGCAAGGTGGGGGTTCCTTTACGATTGGGGACTCGTGACCGTTAATACCACCGTAACCGTGCGGGTCCCCGCGAAGGTGAACCTCCAGTTGGCGGTAGGGCCCGGCCGCGAGGACGGATTCCACGACCTCGTCAACGTGTTCCACGCCGTCTCGCTGTTCGACGAGGTTACCGTCCAGGACGCGTACCCGCGTCGGCAGAGCCCCCTCGTAACCCTCACCGCGGGCGGTGAGATGGGGTCACACCTGGCCAGGGTGCCCTTGGACGAGAGCAACCTCGCCGCCCGCGCCGCCCTCTCGATGGCGCGGGAGACCGGCCGAGGCGGGCCGGTCGACATCCACCTGCGGAAGAACATCCCCGTGGCCGGTGGCATGGCGGGGGGCAGCGCGGACGCCGCCGCCGCGCTGGTGGCCTGCGATCGCCTGTGGGGTTGTGGGCTGTCGCGTGAGCGTCTGTTGGAGTCGGCCGCCCGACTGGGCAGCGACGTCGCGTTCGGCCTGGTCGGCGCCACCGCGGTGGGGACCGGCCGTGGCGAGATCCTGGAGCCGATGGCGAGTCCGGGCCGTTATCGCTGGGTGTTCGCCCTGTCCGGGCGCGGCCTGTCCACCGCGGACGTGTTCGCCGAGTACGACCGGTTGCGACCGGACGCGCCCACCCCCCGAGCGGACCCGGAGTTGGCGAAGGCGCTGGCCGACGGGGACGCCGTGGCGCTGGGTCGGTCGTTGAGCAACGACCTGGAGCCCGCCGCCCTGTCTTTGCTGCCCGAACTGGAACGGACCCTGACGGCCGGGCGCGGCGCGGGAGCGCTCGGTGCCCTGGTGTCCGGTTCCGGACCGACCTGCGCGTTCCTCGTGGGCGGGGACGAGGTTCCGTCGGTGGTCGCCGAACGTGAGGCGGCGGTGGTGGCGGCGTTGCGGAGCACCGGACTGTGCGAGCAGGTCGTGGCGGCCGACGGTGACGTCCCCGGCGCCACGATTCTGTGACGTAAATCACGGTCGATTTTTCGGTGGTCGGGCCTTTCGCTCGGGTTGACCTAAACCATTGTTGAGGTCGAACACTGGGCCGTATGACGATCACAGCCGCGTTCTCCAGGTACGCCGACCTTCCGGCGCTCATCGGGTTGATGGAGGGGGACGAGAAGCACAACGGGGCTTCCGCGTCCACCCTCGACGTCCTGTGGGTGCTCTACGACCGTGTCCTCGACGTCACGCCCGACACCGCCGAGGCGCCGGACCGTGACCGCTTCCTGCTCTCCAAGGGACACGGGCCCGCCGCCTACTACGCGGTGCTCGCCGCCAAGGGCTTCCTCGACGTGCCCACCCTGCGGGGTTGGACCACCTTCGACTCCCCGTTGGGCCACCATCCGGACCGCGTCCTGGTGCCCGGGATCGAGATCGGCAGCGGCTCCCTCGGACACGGGATGCCGCTGGGGCTGGGCATGGCCCTGGGCCTGCGCGCCCAGCGGATCCGTCGGGCCGACGGCACCGAACCACGCGTGGTGGTGCTGGTCGGCGACGGCGAACTCGACGAGGGCAGCAACCACGAGGCCATCGCCGCCGCCGGCCGGCTCGGTGTGGACAACCTCACCGTCGTGGCCATCGACAACGACTCCGCGACCCACGGCTGGCCCGGCGGGATCGGCCGTCGATTCGAGGTCGAGGGCTGGGAGGCCCGTGAGGTGAACGGGCGCGACCACACCGCCCTCCACGACGCCTTCGTCCCGTCCCGGAGCGGCCGGCCCCTGGCCGTCGTCGCGCGAGTCCGCAACTGAGAAGCCGAGGAGCCCAGAAATGCGTGAGACCTTCGCCGCCACCGTCAACGAGGCCATGGACGAGGATCCCCGTACCGCGGTCGTCCTCGCCGACATCTCCGCCGGGATGTTCCGCCGTTCGTCGCTCAAGCACCCGGGGCGGGTGATCAACCTGGGCATCCGGGAACAGGCCATGATCGACGTGGCCGGGGGCCTCGCGCTCACCGGCATGCGCCCGATCGCGCACAGCTACGCGCCGTTCCTCGTCGAGCGCCCCTTCGAACAGCTCAAGATCGGCCTGGGCCACCAGGACGTGGGCGCGATCCTGGTGAGCATCGGCGGCTCCTACGACGCCGCCGAGGAGGGCCGCACCCACCAGGCACCCGAGGACGTCGCGGTCCTCGACACCCTCCCCGGCTGGACCGTGAGGGTGCCCGGACACCCCGACGAGGTTCGAGACGCCCTCGAACAGGACCTCCCCGGGGACCACCGCGTCTACCTGAGGTTGTCGAACACCTCGAACCGGGCCGCGCTGCCCGTACGGCCCCGGCTGCACGTGGTGCGCACAGGGTCGTCCCGCTCCGCCGGCGTCGTACTGGCGGTCGGTCCGATGCTGGACCGGACCCTGGAGGCCACCGCCGACCTCGACGTCACGGTCGCCTACACCTCCACCGTGCGCCCCTTCGACCGTGAGGGACTCGGCGTACTGGCCGCCGCCGCGGGCAACGCCGACGTGCTTCTGGTGGAGCCCTACCTGAGGGGGACGTCCGCGCACGAGGTCTCCGAGTCGCTCGCCGACCGGCGACATCGTCAACTGTCCCTGGGCGTGCCCCGTGACGCCGAGTTGCGCGCCTACGGCACCCCCACCGAGCACGCCCGCTCCCACGGCCTGGACACCGAGGGAATCGCCAAGTCCGCCAGGGAGTTCTTCTTGGTGTAGGGGTTCCTCCCCGTGAACCCGCCCGGGGCCTTGCGTGGTGCGGCCCCGGGCGTTCCCCGGTGCGCGGTCCGCGCACCTTCGCGGGGGCAGCACAATGGAGGGTGATGACGAATCTGGTCAACCTTCAGGACGTGTCCCTGGCCTACGGGCCGCTCGTACTCCTCGACAAGGTGTCCCTTGGCGTGGACGAGGGCGAACGCATCGGCGTGGTCGGCCGCAACGGCGGTGGTAAGTCCACGCTGATCTCCGTGCTGTCCGCGATCACCGAGCCGGATTCCGGCCGCGTCGTGCACAACCGCGGACTACGGGTGGGGTTCCTGCATCAGCGGGACGACTTCCCCGAAACCACCGTCGGCGAGTTCGTGCTCGGCGGGCTGGCCGAGCACGAATGGGCGGGCAACGCGCGCATTCGCGACATCCTGAAGGGGCTGCTCGGTGGTTGGGACCTGAACCTGCCGATGTCGGGCCTTTCCGGTGGTGAGCGCCGTCGTTCCGGGCTGGCGCGCCTGCTGGTCGACGACCACGACCTCATCGTGCTGGACGAGCCCACCAACCACCTCGACATCGAGGGCATCGCCTGGCTCGCCGCACATCTGCGCGGACGTCCCGAGGCGCTCGTGGTCGTCACCCACGACCGCTGGTTCCTCGACGCCGTCACCACCCGCACCTGGGAGGTCGGGCGTGGCTCCGTCGAGCGCTACGAGGGCGGGTACGCGGCCTACGTGCTCGCCAAGGCCGAACGCGACCGTCAGGCCGCCGCCGCGGAGGACCGCCGGCAGAACCTGATGCGCAAGGAACTGGCCTGGCTGCGCCGAGGCGCCCCCGCGCGCACGTCCAAGCCCAAGTTCCGCATCGAGGCGGCCAACCAGCTCATCGCGGACGAGCCGCCGGCCCGCGACACCGTCGAACTGATGCGCTTCGCCACCTCCCGGCTGGGCAAGACCGTCATCGACCTCAAGGACGTGTCGTACTCGATCCCGGGCCGTACCCTGCTGGATCACCTCACCTGGCAGCTGGGCCCCGGCGACAGGGTCGGTCTGGTGGGCGTGAACGGCGCGGGCAAGTCCACGTTGCTCAAGATCCTCGCCGAGGAGCGCGAACCCGACTCCGGGACCGTGCGGACCGGTCGCACCGTCAAGCTCGCGCACCTGTCCCAGAACGTCACCGAACTCGACCCCACCGCCCGCCCCCTCCAGGCCGTCATGGACGTGCGCGAGCACATCACCATCGGCAAGCGGGACTACACCGCCAGTCAGATGCTGGAGAAGTTCGGTTTCCAGGGCGAGCGCCAGTGGACCCCGATCGGTGACCTGTCCGGTGGTGAGCGCCGCCGACTCCAGCTGCTCCGTCTGCTCATGGACGAGCCCAACGTGCTGTTGCTGGACGAGCCCACCAACGACCTGGACATCGAGACGCTCACCGAGTTGGAGGACCTGCTCGACGGTTGGCCGGGTTCCCTCGTGCTGGTCAGCCACGACCGGTACTTCCTGGAGCGCATCACCGACCGTGTGCTCGCCCTGATGGGCGACGGCTCCCTGGCGTTCCTGCCCGGCGGGGTCGACGAGTACCTGGACCGCCGCGCCGCCGGCGCCGGCGACGTCAGCGTGCCGTTGGGCGCCTCCGAGACGGCCGCCGCGGAGAAGCGGGCCGAGGACGAAGCACCGGCCGTCTCCGCGGCCGAGCGTCGCGCCGCCCAGAAGGAGATGCAGCGCGTCGAACGGCGGATGGACAAGATCGCCAAGCAGGAGGCCCGGCTGCACGAACAGATGGCCGCGGCCGCCGAGGACTACACCAGGCTCGCCGAGCTCGACGCGGAGGCCAAGGCCCTCGCCGGCGAGAAGGACGAGCTGGAGATGGTCTGGCTGGAACAGGCCGAAATCGTCGGAGACTGACACGAGGGAGTGACGTGGCGGAACTGGACGACGTCCCGGTGACCTTGATCGACGGGCGCGAGACCACCTTCGGTGAGTGGGCCGGGAAGGTGCGCCTGGTGGTGAACGTCGCCTCCCGGTGCGGTCTCACCCCGCAGTACGGCGCGTTGGAGGAGCTCCACAAGCGCTACGCCGACCGTGGCTTCACGGTTCTGGGTTTTCCCAGCAACCAGTTCCTCCAGGAGTTCGGCGGTGACGACAAGATCGCCGAGTACTGCTCGATGACCTGGGGCGTCACCTTCCCGATGAGCGGCAAGGTCAAGGTCAACGGCAGGGGCCGGCACCCCCTCTACGCCGAACTCACCCAGGTCTCGGACGACAACGGCGCCGCCGGGCGGGTCAGGTGGAACTTCGAGAAGTTCCTGGTCCTGCCCGACGGCGCCGTTCACCGCTTCCGCGCCACGACCGTCCCCGACGCCCCCGAGATCGTCACCCTCATCGAGGGTGCGCTGCCTCGCTGATCAGGCGAACGGGCTGGAGACGGCGTCCAGCTCGGCGACCTCGGCCTCGGTGAGCTTCAGGGACGTCGCGGCCGGGCACGAGGACGAGCCCGATGGCGCCACCGGACCAAGAGGTACTACCGGACCCGCTCGCGGAAGACCTCGGCGATCTCCTGGGCCCCGGCGAGGTTGGTGTGGATGTCCGGACCCTGGACGGTGTTGCACATCCAGGTCAGGTCGCAGACCTTCTGTAGGTTGACCGGCATCCCGGTGTCGCTGTCGTCGGGCACGGTGGTGTTGGAGCCGTCGAACACCTCGTCGACGTCGGCGACGTCGATCCCGGCCGCCTGGTAGGTGGCCGTGAGGGAGTCGTTGACGTCCTCCATGATTTCGACGGTGCCGTGCGCCACGCCCGACTCGGCGTCCTCGGCGACCTCGTCCGCGTTCGCCTCCGGGAGGTCCTCGGAGACGTCCTCGGACTCCTCGGCGTCCCCGCCGCTCTCCTCGTTCTCCTCCAGTAGCGAGAGGGCGAGGAAGGGGTTGTAGTAGGTCATGGCGACGATCTGGGCCTGCGGACCGGCCGCGTCGGTGAGCCGTTCGGCGATCACCGGGACCTCGCTCTCCAACCGCTCGAGGCCGTCGTCGACGCAGTCCCGGTCCAGGCCGACGTCGTCGATGTCGAGCTCGGTCCTGCTCCCGGTCTCGGGGGCGAGGCCCTCCACACAGTCGGTGAAGTTGTTGGCGCCGATGGTGAGGGTGACCAGACCGACCCGGCCCTCGTGCTCCTCCAGGAAGTCCACGGCCTCGTCCAACTGGGAACCCTGCTCGTAGCGGGTGTCGCAGCCGGCGATCCCGCCCTCGATGAACGTGGTGGTGTCCTCACCACCGCAACCCATGCGCTCGTGGTGAAGCGTGGAGTCGGCGTCCTTCAGAGTGCGGTACAGGACGTCGGTGTACCCCTCCGGGGTCTCACGCTGGGTGCCGGACTCGTCGGGCTGTACGCCGACGGTCAACGAGTCCCCCAGGGAGAGGTAGTGGCTCTGCGTGGAGGTGCTCGTCTCCTCCTCGCCACCCCCTCCGGAACATCCCGCGACCATCAGCGCCGCGGCGATCGCGGCCGTCCACCGGATTCTCACAATGCTCTCCAACCAAGACCCTGTAGTGGCAATTGACTCGCGCGCCCGGAGACGGACTCCCGGTGAGTGGGTGGATACCGCCGAGTAATCAGCCTTGCTGGCTCGATGGCGTCCTGTCGAGGGGGGCCAAGAGGCATCTCAGTAACGATGCCAGCTGCTCGCGTTCGGCGGCGGGCATGGGGGCGAGCAGGGTCTCCTCGTAGCTGAGCAGGGACGCCAGCGCGGCGTCGATGCGTTCGGCGCCCTTGTCGGTGAGTCGCACCAGCACACCGCGTTTGTCCGCGGGGTCGGGGCGGCGGCGCACCAGGTCGGCGGCGGTCAAACGATCGACCCGGTTGGTCATGGTGCCGGAGGTGACCAGGGTGGCGCGCAGCAGACGGCCGGGGCTGAGCTCGTAGGGCGGCCCGGAGCGACGCAGTTCGGCGAGCACGTCGAACTCCCAGGGTTCCAGGGCGTGCTCGGTGAACACGGTTCGCCGGGCACGATCCAGGTGGCGGGCGAGCCGGGACACCCGGCTGAACACCTCTAGCGGTGACACGTCCACGTCCGGCCGTTGGGAGCGCCACGCCTCCAAGAGCCCATCCACCTCATCGCGCATGGGACACAGCCTATCTCTTGACATCAAGATAGTGGGGCGGGTACACAAAACGTACCCGCCCCACCGTCGACGTCCTTCAGACCGGGCGCTTGCGGCGCGTGTCCAGCCTCGGCTTGGCCTCCAGCGAGGAGAGCCCGTTCCAGGCCAGGTTGACCAGATGGGCAGCGACCACCTCGCGCTTGGGCTTGCGCACCTCCAGCCACCACTGGCCGGTCAACGCCCACATGCCCACGAGTGCCTGCGCGTACATGGGGGCGAGGCCGGGGTCGTAACCGCGTTCGTCGAACTCGTCGGCCATGATGTGTTCGACCTGGCTGGCGATGTCGTTGATCAGGCTGGCGAAACTGCCCGTACTGGAGGCCACGTGGGAGTCGCGGGTGAGCACCCGGAAACCGACGCTGTCCTCCTCGACGTAGCGCAGCAGGGCCAGGGCCGCCTTCTCGATCTTGTTCCGTGCGTTGTCGGCGGTGAGGGCCTCGCCCATCATGTCCAGGAGCGTGCGCATCTCCCGGTCCACGACGACGGCGTAGATGCCCTCCTTACCGCCGAAGTGCTCGTACACCACGGGCTTGGACACGCCCGCCCGCGCGGCGATCTCCTCAACGGAGGTCGCGTCGAACCCTCGTTCGGCGAACAGCTCCCGGCCGATCCCCAACAGCTGTTGCCGACGCTCCTTGCCCGTCATGCGCTTGCGGCGCACGCGGGTCCCTTGTTCGCTGTCGGCTGCTCCCATGATGGCTACCGATCCTAGACCTTGACCCGCTTGGCGGCGAGTCGTTCGTTGTTGGGCCAGCGCACCTTGGTGGCCCAACCGAACTTCTCGAACGCCCAGATGACCCGTGCGGAGATGTCGACCTGGCCCTTGAGTACACCGTGGCGGGCGCAGGTCGGGTCCGCGTGGTGCAGGTTGTGCCATGACTCACCGAAGGACGGGATGGCCAACCACCACACGTTGCGGGAGCGGTCGCGCACCTCGAAGTTCTCCTCGCCGATGGTGTGGCAGATGGAGTTGACCGACCAGGTGACGTGGTGCAGCAGGGCGATGCGGACCAGGCCGGCCCAGAAGAACGCGGTGATCGCGCCCCACCAGGACATGGTGACCAGGCCACCGATGGCGGCCGGGGCGAACAGCGAGAACAGCACGATCGGCAGGAACAGCCTGTCGACGAGGACGACGTCCTTGTCCTTGAGCAGGTCCGGGGTGAAGCGGCGCGGCGAGGTCTTCTTCTCGTCCAGGTACATCCACGCCATGTGCGCGTAGTACATGCCCTTGGCCACGGACTTCCAGTCGTCGCCGAAGCGCCACGGCGAGTGCGGGTCGCCCTCGGCGTCCGCGTACTTGTGGTGGCGACGGTGGTCGGCCACCCACTTGATGACGCTGCCCTCGATGGCGAGGCTGCCGGCGACCGCCAACGCGATGCGCAGCGGGCGCTTGGCCTTGAAGGAACCGTGCGTGAAGTGACGGTGGTAGCCGACGGTGACGCCCAAGCCGCTGATCACGTAGAAGACCGTCGCGATGACGATGTCGGTGATCGACAGGCCCCAGCCCCAGAAGAACGGCACCGCGGCGAGCAGGGCGAGCAGCGGGACGAACACGAACGCGAAGACGGTGTAGCGCTCGGCCTTGCCCCTCGGTTCGGGCTCGTACTCGGGTATCGGCTCGCGTTTGGAGGCGCGTGTCACGGTGCTCTCGGTGTCTTCGGCGGGAACTTCAGGGGCAGCGGTCATGGTCTTGCACACCTCGTCGCAGGAAACGTCGTCGCTGGTCAGAACGGCGTCACAGGGGTTTGGTGTACCCGGCGGGACGGCCCAACCTATTCCTACGTAACCGTAACCTACGACCCCGTAGGTTTGGCAAGTCCTCCGTGAAAGGCGCTATGTTGGTGGCGGACGCACGGGCGGACCGCCCGTCGCGTTCCCGGATGATGTAATCGGCAGCATGTGGGGTTTTGGTCCCCATCGTCCAGGTTCGAGCCCTGGTCCGGGAGCGATCCGCCGTCAGGCCTGAGACCGTGACCACACGATCGTGTGGGTCACACGAGCCGCGGCCCCATTCGGGTGGCCTTTCTCCGCCATGTCCCGTGGGACCGCCGCACGGCGCTCGAAAACGGCCTCACCGTCCACGTGCGCCACCGCAGAAGAGCGCTCATGACGCGCATGTATCCTTCCCATGTCGGCCGCCGGTCATCCGACGGCCGCCCGCTCGGCATGCGGGACGCGCCGCCGAAGGGTGAGCCGACTGTTCAAGTGCCAGCTATCACGAGGGGTCTCCTTCAGTGAGCGTGAAACGCCCGGCTGCCGTCATCGTCCTCTCCGCGGGAGAGGGCACCCGGATGAAGTCCAAGCTCCCCAAGATGCTGCACGAGATCGGCGGTCGCAGCATGCTCGGCCACGTTCTCGAAGCGGCGCGGGCGACCGATCCCGAACACACGGTGGTGGTGCTCGGCCACAAGCGTGAACACTTCACCGAGCACCTCGCGCGGGTCGCCCCGGAGGCGTCCACCGCCATCCAGGAGGAACAGAACGGCACCGGTCACGCGGTGCGCATGGCTCTGGAGGACCTGGCCCGGCAAGGGCTCGAGCTCACCGGGACCGCCGTTCTCACCTGTGGTGACACCCCGCTCCTGCGCGGCGAGACCCTGGTCGGTCTGATCGCCGAACACGAGCGCGAGGGCAACGCCGTCACGGCCCTGTCGGCCCGGGTCCCCGACCCGCACGGTTACGGCCGCATCGTCCGCGACGCCGACGGCGAGTTCACCGAGATCGTCGAACAGTCCGACGCCACGCCCGAGCAGCTCGCCATCGACGAGATCAACTCCGGCATGTACGCCTTCGACGCGGCCCTGCTCACCGAGGTCGTCCAGCGTCTGTCCAGTGACAACGCCAAGGGTGAGGAGTACATCACCGACGTCGTCGGTCTGCTCCGCGGCGACGGTCACCGGGTCGGCGCGTGGGTCGCCGACGACTGGCACGAGGTACAGGGCGTCAACAACCGCGCCCAGCTCGCCGAGGCCCGTCGTCTGCTCAACGATCGTCTCCTGCACGACCTCATGCTCTCCGGGGTCACCGTCATGGACCCCGCGACGACCTGGGTGGAGGCCGAGGTCGTCATCGGTCGCGACACCGTGGTGCACCCCGACACCCGGCTGTACGGCACGACCCGCATCGGCGAGGACGCCGAGATCGGTCCCGGGGCCGATCTGCGCGACACCGTCGTCGGTGACGGCGCGGTGGTGCGCCAGACCACCGCGGACGGCGCCGAGATCGGTCCCGGGGCCGAGGTCGGTCCCTACACCTACCTTCGGCCGGGCACCCGCCTGGCCGAGCGGGCCAAGGCCGGGGCCTTCGTCGAGGTCAAGAACTCGAACGTGGGCGCCGGATCGAAGATCCCGCACCTGACCTACGTGGGCGACGCCGACATCGGTGTGGGCAGCAACATCGGCTGCTCCTCGGTGTTCGTCAACTACGACGGGGTCGACAAGTCCCGGAGCACCATCGGTGACCACGTGCGCATCGGCAGCGACAACACCATCGTCGCGCCCGTGACCGTGGGCGATGGCGCCTACTCCGGAGCCGGGACCGTGGTCCGCGACGACGTTCCGCCGGGAGCCCTGGCCGTTTCCGAGGGACACCGGCAGCGTAACGTCGAGGGCTGGACGCTTCGCAAGCGTTCGGGAACAGCCTCCGCCGAAGCGGCGGAGCAGGCGGAACGGCGCGCGGGCGCCGACGCCGACGAGCAGTGACTGTGGGGGAGAATCACGTGACCGGGATGAAGGCCACCGGGCAGAAACAACTGATGCTTTTCTCGGGGCGCACGCACCCCGCGCTGGCCGATGAGGTGGCCAAGGAGCTGGGGATCGAGGTGGTCCCCACCCGGTTCGACACCTTCGCCAACGGCGAGATCTTCGTTCGCTACCTGGAGTCGGTGCGAGGGTCCGACGCTTTCGTGATCCAGTGTCACGCGGACCCGATCAACGAGTCGATCATGGAGCAGTTGATCATGGTGGACGCGCTCAAGCGCGCCTCCGCCAAGCGGATCACCGTGGTGACCCCGTTCTTCGGCTACGCGCGCCAGGACAAGAAGCACCGCGGTCGTGAGCCCATCTCCGCCCGCCTCATGACGGACCTGTTCCGTACCGCGGGCGCGGATCGGATGATGGCCGTCGACCTGCACACCGACCAGATCCAGGGTTTCTTCGACGGGCCGGTGGACCACCTGTTCGCGCTGCCGATCCTGGCCGACCACATCGGTGCCCAGGTCGACCACTCCGAGATCACCGTGGTCTCCCCCGACGCCGGCCGTGTGCGCACCGCCGACCGTTGGGCCGACCGTCTGGGCGCGCCGCTGGCCATCATCCACAAGCGTCGTGACCCGGACATCGCCAACGAGGTGAAGGTGCACGAGGTCGTCGGTGAGGTCAAGGACCGCGTCTGCGTCCTGGTCGACGACATGATCGACACCGGCGGCACCATCGTGAAGGCCGCCGACGCCCTCTTCGAGCAGGGCGCCAAGAAGGTCCTGGTCGCGGCCACCCACGGCGTCCTCTCGGGTCCGGCCGCCGAGCGTCTGCAGAACTCCCGTATCTCCGAGGTCGTCGTCACCAACACGCTTCCCATCCCCGAGGAGCGTTGCTTCGACAAGCTGACCACGCTGTCGATCGCCCCGCTGATCGCCCGTGCGGTCAACGAGGTGTTCACCGACGGTTCGGTGACCAGCCTGTTCGACTGAGTGAGAGAACGGCCTCACGTCGGAGGCCCTCTCAGGCGCCGAAACGCCCGTACCCCACCGGGGTCCACCGCTTCGAGGGTGGGCCCCGGTGGGGGATGTACGGAGTCGTCACCAGAAGCAGTAGACTTGACCGAGTGTCCCCGTGCCCGGATGGATGCGCACGCTTCCCGTGTGTGTTCCCCATCTGGTAAACCCACACGGGCAGGGGTGCGCGACGAGCGTTCCCGGGCCGTTGGGGTCCGGTGGCGGCTCGCCGGGCACGCCTGGAACCTGGGTGGTCGAGTCCCCAACCAGATGGGCGACCCCGCCGTATTCTCCGCCGCAGGCGAGAATCGTTCGTACTAATGGAGTCGTGTTCCCCGTATCGCGGGGTTGAACCCGAGGAGTTTTGTCGTGTCCGAGGTACGTATCGCTGCCGAGCCCCGCACGGAATTCGGCAAGGGCGCCTCTCGTCGCGCCCGCCGCGCGGGTAAGGTGCCGGCCGTCCTCTACGGCCACGGCACCGAGACCCGCCACCTCAGCCTGCCGGGCCACGAGCTCATGCTCGCCCTCAAGACCTCGAACGTCCTCCTGCGCCTCGAAGGCCTGGACAAGGACAACCTCGCCCTGCCCAAGAGCGTGCAGCGCGACGCCATCAAGGGCTTCCTGGAGCACGTCGACCTGCTGGTCGTCTCCAAGGGACAGAAGGTCGAGGTCGAGGTGCCCTTGGTCCTGACCGGCGAGGTCAAGGCTCCGGGCGTTCTCAACCAGGAGCTGGTGACCGTGCGCGTCGAGGTCGAGGCCCACAACATCCCCGACCAGGTCGAGTTCGACATCCAGGGCATGGAGATCGGTGCCGTTCCCACCGCCGGAGAGGTCGAGCTTCCCCAGGGTGCCACCCTGGTCGACGACCCTGAGACCACCGTGCTCACCGTCTCCGCGCCCCGCGTGGAGGAAGAGCCGGAGACCAACGCCGAAGCGGCCGAGGCCGCCGAGTAGGTCGGTGCTTCGTCACCACATGTTCGACGCCGAACGCGCGGGCCCCCAGGGGTCCGCGCGTTCGGCGTTTCGGTGCCCGGACACGTCTCGATAGGGTCGTTCGACATGTGGGGCTTTTTGAGCAGGTCGGGTGTCAGGAAGAGCAGGGACGACGAGGACATGGCCGAGACCGAGCGATGGTTGGTCGTGGGGTTGGGCAACCCCGGCCCCAAGTACGCGGGGAACCGGCACAACGCCGGCTTCATGGTGGTGGACGCGCTGGCGGCGGACAAGGGTGAGCGCTGGAAGGCCCACAAGGCGCACGCCGAGGTCGTCGAGACCCGAATCGATGGTGCAGCCGTGGTCCTGGCCAAGCCTCGTACCTTCATGAACCTGTCCGGGGGCCCGATCACCGGACTCGCGAAGTTCTACAAGGTCCCCATGGAGCGGACCATCGTCGTGCACGACGAGATGGACATCGACTACGGGGCCCTGAAGCTGAAGAAGGGCGGGGGCTCCGGCGGCCACAACGGGCTGAAGTCGACCACCTCCTCCCTGGGCGGTCCCGACTACCTTCGGGTGCGCTTCGGCGTGGGGCGTCCCCCCGGTCGGATGGACCCGGCCGCGTACGTCCTTCGCGATTTCTCCGCCACCGAGAGCCGTGAGCTGGACCTGAACGTGGATCGGGCGGCCGACGCGGTCCGTACCATCCTGACCGATGGTCTGGGCAAGGCGCAGAACGTCTTCCACACCGCCGCTTGATCGATGGTCCCGGGCGGGGACGGGGCCCGGAGCACGGTCCCCGCCCGGGCACGATCTCAGGAGGCGTCGATCAGGGCTTCCAGGAGCGTGTCGTATGCGGGTTTGGTGGTCAGGTCGTCCCAGTAGACGGTGGCGGCGCCCTCGCCTTCGAAGGTCACCGGGACCCAGGAGTACTTGTCCGGCAGGCCCCAGACCGTGTAGGAACCGCAGGAGTCCAGGTCGAGGCAGGCTTGCAGGGTCCGCGCGTAGTAGTCGGCCTGTCGGCGGAGTTGCTCCTCGGTGGGCTCCGCGCCCTCGGCGAGGGGCATGCGCACGTCGACCTCGGTCAGCGCGGTGCCCAGTCCGAGCTCCTCGAAGCGGCGCAGGTTGTCCTCCAGGTCGGAGGGGAAGCCGTATTGCAGGCTCAGGTGGCCCTGAGCGGAGAACCCGTGCAGGGGTACACCGTCGGCGAGCAGCTCCCGACTGAGCGCGAGGTAGGCGTCGCTCTTGGCGTTGACGCTCTCCACGCTGTAGTCGTTCAGGTACAACTCGGCCTCGGGGTCGGCCTCGTGCGCCCAACGGAACGCGTCGGCGATGATCTCCGGGCCGAGTTCGCGGATCCAGATGTTGTCCTGGGTCCGCAGGTTCCCGTTGTCGTCGAAGATCTCGTTGGCCACGTCCCACTGCTGGATCTGTCCGGCGTAGCGTCCGACGACGGTCTCGACGTGGTCCCGCAGGATGTCGCGGAGCTCTTCGTCGGTGAAGTCGCCGTTCTCCAGCCATTCGGGGTTCTGGCTGTGCCACAGGAGGGTGTGACCGCGCACGACCTGCCCGTTGGCTCGGGCGAACTCGACGATGGCGTCTGCGTCGTCGAATGCGTAGGTGTCCCGGCTCGGTCGAAGGTGATCCCACTTCATCTGGTTCTCCGCCGACAGCGAGGTGAACTCGGTGGCCAGCAGGTCCCGGTAGGGGGCGTCGCCGGTGAAGGGGTCGGGGTAGTCCTGGTCGTTGTGGTGTCCACCTCCGGCCACGGCGCTGCCGATGACCAGGCCGTCCGGGGCGGCGTCGCCCAGGGTCGTCTGCTGGGCGTTCCCGACGGTTTGGGCCGGTCGGGCGTGGGAGTTCGAAAGGGCGGGGGAGAGGGACAGAGGTACGGCCAGGGTCGCGACCGCGGCTCCGACCAGGAGCGTCGACGTTCGTACTCGTCTCATGGCGGGGGTACTCCAGAGGGTCGGGTCTCGAAACCTTTCGGCAATATTTCGAAACATGAGTGGAAATGGACAGTAGATCGGGGCCCGGTGAGCGTCAAGACCCCTACGCGGGAGGAATTCCGGGGACGGTGGCCCCATGAGGCTCGTACTCTGGGTGGGTACCAAGGAGGATCAGTGGTCGGCACCCCATCCCGAGACGTCACCATCTCCGCCATCGCAGCGGAGGCCGGAGTCTCGGCCCCCACGGTCTCTCGTGTCCTCAACGGCCGCGAAGACGTCGCTCCCGCCACCAGGGAGCGAATCGAGAAGCTGTTGCGCACGCACGGCTACCGACGTCGCGGGCAGCGGTCGAAGGAACGTGTCGGCCTGATCGACCTGGTCTTCAACGACCTGGACAGCCCGTGGGCGGTGGAGATCATCCGCGGGGTGGAGGACGTCGCCCACCAGTCGGGCGCCGGGGTGGTCGTCTCGGCGATACATCGCAGGGCGACCTCGGCCCGACAGTGGCTGGACAACGTCCGTTCCCGGGTCAGCGACGGCGTCATCCTGGTCACGACCGACCTGGACCCCTCGCTGAACGAGGAGCTGCGGGACCTGAAGGTGCCGGCCGTCGTCATCGACGCCGTGGGCGTCCCGGACCTGGCCACCCCCACCATCGGTGCCACCAACTGGTCGGGCGGGTTGAGCGCCACCGAGTACCTCATCGAGTTGGGTCACCGACGCATCGGCTTCGTGGAGGGACGCCCGGAGTTGTGGTGCAGCCGGGCCCGGATGGACGGGTACCGGGCCGCCCTGGAGATGGCCGGGCTCGCCGTGGAGGACTCCCTCATCGCCTCGGGGAAGTACACCTACGAATCGGGTTTCCGGGCCGGTCAGAAGCTGTTCGGGGGAGGAAGCCCGCCCACGGCGGTGTTCGTCTCCAGCGACCAGATGGCCCTTGGCGTGTACGAGGCGTTGCGACAGCGAGGGCTCCGAGTGCCCGACGACGTCAGCGTGGTCGGGTTCGACGACCTGCCCGAGGCGCGCTGGTCCTCGCCGCCCCTGACCACGGTCCGTCAGCCCTTGGCGGACATGGGTCGGATGGCGGTGCGCATCATCCAGCGGATCGTCCGGGACGAGAACATCGAGAGTTCGCGCATCGAACTGGCCACGCGGCTCGTGGTCCGCGACAGCACCAAGCCTCCGAACCGTTGACCCGGGTCAGCGGGTGAGCAGGAGCCAGGTGTCGCGGGCGTCGACGGCGGGAGAGCGGTCACCGTCGGCCGCGGAGGCGACCGCGCCCACCAGTGCGCCGGCCACGAACGATGCGTGCAGTTCCGGGGGGACCCGCGAATGCGCCGCGGGACGCCGCCCCTCGGCGAACCCCGACACCAGTGCGCCGGCGACACGTTCACGCAGGAGTTCGGGGAAGCGGGCGCTGCCGCGTTCGGCGAACATCCGCCGGTAGAGCACGGCGTTCTCCATCACATGGGAGAACAGGTCGACCAGGGGCTCGGGGGTCGCGTCGTCGGGGGTGTCGAGCGGGCACAGCACCGCGCATCGGGCCACGTGCGCCACCGCGTCCTCCATGGCGTCGGCGACCAGTCCGTCCAGGTCGGCGTAGTGCTGATAGGCGGTGGCCCGATTGACCTCGGCCCGGCGGGCGACGGCGGCCATCGTGACGGTGGCGAGTTCCTGTTCCGTGGCCAGGGACAACAGCGCGGTGCGCAGGCGTTGGCGGGTCCGGCGTACCCGGGGATCGTCGGAGTTCATGACTCACAGCATAAACAACAGGTGTTGCTTTAGCAACGTGTGTCGTTTATCTTGGCGACATGAGAATCGAGATCTGGGCGGACCCGGTCTGCCCCTGGGCGTACATCGGCAAGCGCCGTCTGGAGAGGGCGCTCGAGGGCTGGACCGGAGAGTCGGCCGAGGTCGTGTGGCGTCCCTACCGAATCGACCCCACCGCTCCCGCCGTCTCCGAGCCGATCGACGAGGTCATGCGCGACCCCTTCGTCGAGGAGGCCATTCGGTCCTGCGGTCCGGCATCCGAGGACGCCGTCGATGGCGAGCTGTTCCAGGTGTCCGAACTGGCCGCGGCCGAAGGCATCGATGGAGAGTGGGGCGCCGCCTGGCGCGCCAACACCCACGACGCCCACCGTCTGCTGGCCCTGGCCGAGGACGAGGGTGGCCCCGCGCTCCAGGACGCGGTGATGGAACGGCTGTTGCGCGCCCACTTCGTGGAGGGCCGTGACATCGCCGACCACGACGTGCTGGCCGCGATCGCCGCCGACGCCGGTTTCGACCGGGGCGGTGGGCCGGGGGCCGAGGCCGGTGACCGTAGGGTGCGTGAACTCCTGCTCATCGGCAAGGCCGAGGGGGTACGCACCTCCCCGACCTTCGTCGTCAACGGGATGTCCCTGACCGGGGCACAGGACCCGGCGCTGATCGTGGACTTCCTGACCGAGGCCGCCGCCCGGCGACCTCGTGAGCTGCCCGAGGAGGTGGAACGCATGCGACGGGCCGAGGCCCTGCTCGCCCTGCGGGACCCGCTGGGCGCCCTCGAACTGCTCGGCCCGCTCATGGACGAGCACGGTTCGGACCCGGCGGTCCGCCTGCTGGCGGCGCGCTCCTACTTCCACTCGGCCCAGCTGGGGCGTGCCCGCCGTGCCCTGGAGGAACTCGTCTCCGAGGGGGCCGACGACGCTTACGCCCATCTGTTGCTGGGACGCACGCTCCAGCGCCAAGGGGAGCGGGAGTCGGCCCGACCTCACCTGCGGTTGGCCGCGGTGATGGACCCGACTCTGGCCTAGATGAGTAATTCCCAGGGGTGCGTGGTCTGAGCATGAGGCGAGGGAGCCCAT
>NZ_BCSH01000092.1 GCF_001570765.1 Nocardiopsis listeri NBRC 13360
CACCCGCCCAACAACCCCAAGAAACCAGAAACCCCAGGCGCCCCACCAGCACCCCCCACCCTCACCCCCCACCCCTGGAATCACTCATCTCTAGAGGGTGGAACGGGTGTGGCCGGTACCCCGGGGGATCGGGGCACCGGCCACGACTCGTGTCTTCGGCGCCGGTGGGTGTGCGGCTCACCGGCCCGGACGGTCTCAGGCGTTGTCGGGGTGCCCGATGGCCAGACCACTGACCTCGTCGAAGAAGTGCAGCTGGCTGACGTCGACCGACAGGCTGATGGTGGCACCCGGCTTGACGTTGCTGCGCGGGCTCACACGGGCGGTGAACTGCGTACGGTCGTTGCCCAGGGGCAGGGCGGCCTCGGCGCTCTCCTCGTCGTCACCGGCGGCGTCCTTGGCCAGGGCGGCGGCGTCCTCGTGGCGCACCGGAGGGGCGTCGACACCGAAGATCACGTTGATCTCGGTGCCCAGCTCCTCGGTGACGTTCGCGGTGACCTCCAAGCGCGGGGCGTCGTTGCCGTCGAACTCGGAGTCGGAGAAGTCGGAGGGGCGGATGCCCAGGATCAGCGACCGGCCCAGGTAGTCCTTCAGGCCCGGACGCGCGTCCAGGATCGAGTCGGGGACGGGCAGCTTGTGGTCGGCGAAGGCCAGCACGGCCCGGTCGCCGTCGCGCTTGAACTCGGCGTTGACGAAGTTCATCGAGGGGGAGCCGATGAAGCCGGCCACGAACAGGTTGACGGGTGAGTCGAACAGACGCTTGGGGGTGTCGACCTGCTGGAGTCGGCCGTCCCGCAGCACCGCGACCCGGTCGCCGAGGGTCATCGCCTCGACCTGGTCGTGGGTGACGTACACGGTGGTGACGCCGAGACGCTCGTGGAGCTGGTTGAGGGAGGCGCGCATCTGCACGCGCAGCTTCGCGTCCAGGTTGGACAGCGGCTCGTCCATGAGGAAGGCGCGCGGCTCGCGCACGATGGCACGTCCCATGGCCACACGCTGGCGCTGACCACCGGAGAGGGCACCCGGCTTGCGCTTGAGGTAGGGCTCCAGTCCGAGCATCTCGGCGGCGTCGCCGACACGGCGGGCGATCTCGGCCTTGGCGACCTTGCGCAGCTTCAGACCGAAGGCGAGGTTCTGCTCGACGGTCATGTGGGGGTAGAGCGCGTAGTTCTGGAAGACCATCGCGATGTCGCGGTCCTTCGGCGGACGGTCGTTGACGATCTCGTCGCCGATGACCAGGGTGCCGGCGGAGATCTCCTCCAGGCCGGCGATCATGCGCAGCGCGGTGGACTTACCGCAGCCGGAGGGGCCGACGAGCACCATGAACTCGCCGTCCTCGATCCGAAGGTTCAGGTCATCGACGGCCTTGACGTCGCCGCCATAGATCTTGTCGATGCCCTCGAGGACGATCTCCGCCATGGCACTCTCCTGCTCGGTGTGGCATATCCAATGGTGAAGGGGTCACGTGGCCGTTGACCCCCGAGCTGACCTGATGTTCGAAGTTGATCGAAGCGGGCCGTTTCGCTGATCACATCAGACAGGATCCTGATCGGAATGTCCATAGGAAGTGTTGTTTCGATCCGATTGCGGTCATGCACAAACCATCGATGACCGGCTGGCGTGTCGGCCCCAGGTGCGTTAGCCTGTCCGACGGTTCATCACTGATTCCCCCTCCCGTCACTCGAAACGGTGACCACGACACGGTCTCCAGATTGAGACAACAGGTCGGGGACTCTGGGTAACCTAACGACCAGTCCAGCACTGGACGGACCGGTTGTGCGGCCCCCACTCGTCCGATTGGACGCTGCACCACGCGCCAGGTGCGGTTGGGATCGGGTGAGGGGCGGTGTACCGCGACCGGGCGGGGGGTTGGACCCGGAAAAGGCCCGAACATCCAGTAGACAACGGTCTTCCGAGCTCGCCGCCGACGGGACGGAGCCGGTCCGAAGGGTGGCTCGGGCCTTTTCCGCGTCCCCCCAATATGCTGACCGCAGACCCTCAACGGCCAGCGGAAAGCGAGCACCCCACGTGGTTGCCGAGCAAACGGGATCGGGCACCGCCCCGACCCCCGACAAATCCTCACCGGACGCCTCGGCTCCGGAGCCGAGGACGGAGGCGACCACATGGTCCCCCCTGGCCCCGGGGTACCGGTGGGGTCGGTTCGACCCGTTCTGGCGTGCCCTGGCCGCGGTGGGTTCCGGTCTGGCCCAACTCCTGGCGCTTGCGCCCTACGGTCTGTGGTGGCTCGGGCCGCTCAGCGCCGCCCTGCTCCTGCTCGCGGTCGGTGGCGCACGACTTCGTCGCGCCGCCTGGCTGGGACTCCTGGCCGGTGCCGCCCTCATGGTCCCGCTGGTGCGCTGGCAGGACGTCTTCGGTACCGACGTGTGGCTGGTCATCGCCGGCGCCGAGACCCTCTACTTCCTCCCCATGGCGATGGGTCTGGCCGTCGTCGCCCGACTGCCCTACTGGCCGCTGTGGACCGCCGCCCTGTGGGTGGCCCAGGAAGCCGTACGCGCCCGCTGGCCCCTCGGCGGATTCCCGTGGGGCAAGCTCGCCTTCGCCCAGCCCGACACCCCCTTCGTCGGCTACGCGGCTCTGGGATCCTCGCCCCTGGTGACCTTCGCCGTCGCACTCACCGGCGCCATGCTGGTGTGGGCCGTCCTGCGCGCCGTGGCGGCCCGCGGTCGCGCCCGCGTCCTACTTTTTGCCCTGGGGCTGGCCGCGAGCGCCGCGATCGTCCTGGGCGGTCTGGTGGCTCCCGCCATCGGACGTCCCACCCCCGCCGAGACCGTCAACGTCGGAATGGTCCAGGGCAACGTCCCCAACGCCGGTGAGATGTCGATCCTGGGCGAGCGCATGCAGGTACTGCGCAATCACGCCGACGGCGTCCACGACCTCGCCGACTCCGCCCGGGCCGGGGAGTACCCCGAACCCGACATGGTGGTGCTGCCGGAGAACGCCAGCGACATCGACCCCTTCCGTGACCCGGAGGCCGCCGAAATCATCGACGAGGCCGCCGCCGACGTCGGTGTCCCCCTGCTGTGGGGCCTGAGCCGCTTCAACGACGACGGCACCCGCTACGTGCAGAGCGTGGTGTGGGACGAGCAGACCGGGCCGGGCGAACACTACGACAAGCGCTACCTCGTCCCGTTCGGCGAGTACGTCCCCTACCGCGACTTCTTCACACGGTTCGTCTCCCGGCTGGACCAGGTCAGCTCCGACGCCGTCCCCGGCAGCGAACCCGGCGCCCTGGACATCGCCGGTACGACCCTGGCCGTGGGCATCTGCTTCGACGTGGCCTTCGACCCGCCCGTGCGCGACTCCGTGGCCGCCGGCGGTCAGATCATCGTGATCCCCACCAACAACGCCAACTACAACTTCACCGGCCAGTCCGACCAGCAGTTGGCCATCACGCAACTGCGCGCCGTCGAACACGGCCGGCACGCCGTGGTGGTCTCCACCAGCGGCGTCAGCGCCATGGTCGCACCGGACGGCACCGTGGACTACCGCTCGCCCGAGGCCGAACTCGACATCCACGTCGCCGAACTCACCGCCATGGACGGTCCCACCGTCGCCACCCGGGTCGGGGGGCTCCCCGAAGCGCTCCTGTCCGCTCTGGGTCTGGGCGCCGTCATCGCCGCCACGGTGATCGCCCGCCGTGCCCGCTCCTGAACGTCCCCCGGTGTTGAGGACCTCCGATCCGGGGAACCATTCACCCCGGGGAGACGTTCTTCTGGACAGGGAGACCAACGATCCCGGACCACGACCCCTGAGGATGGTTTCGCGATGCCGCTGTTGACGGTGCCGGCCTTGATGGCCCTACCGTTCCTGGAAGTCTGGCTGATGATCGTCATCGGTGGTCAGATCGGTGTTCCGTGGACCCTGGCCGCGCTGGTCTCGCTGATGATCCTGGGCGTGGCCGTGCTGCGGCACACCGGTCGCGCCTTCCTCGAGGTCGTCCAACAGGCCGATGAGGCCATGCGCACCGGCGATCAACCGCGTAAGGGCCTGCTGGACCCCCTCATGCTCATGGCCGGTGGAATCCTGCTCGTCGTCCCGGGCTTCCTCACCGCCGCCCTGGGCGTCCTGATGGTCACCCCGGTGACCCGCCCGGTCCTGCGCTGGGTGTTCGCCGGCTGGGCCAGGCGGCGGATGGCCAGGACGCAGGAGCGGATGCGGGAGGAGTTCGCCGCCCGAGGCGTCAACGTCCCGGGGCAGGGCGGCCCCTTCGGTCCGAACTTCACCCCGGGCGGACCCTCGGGGAGGCCCGACCCGGGCACCGAGCGTCCGACCCAGGGCGGTCGTGTCATCCAGGGCCACTTCGAACCCGACGACGAGGCCTGAGCCCGCCCCCCGAATCACCGGGCCCGCCGTGGAACCTTCCACGGCGGGCCGCC
>NZ_BCSH01000093.1 GCF_001570765.1 Nocardiopsis listeri NBRC 13360
GCGGGCCGCCTCGTCCTCGCTCGGGTCAGCCCCGCCCGTGGAATCGGGCCTGCAGGGCGCGGATCCGGTCGGCGAGGGACTCCACGGGGCCGTCCACGGGCACTCCCGGGGCGACCTCGGCCACCGGCAGCGGGCGCACCGGGCCGGCGGGCACGGCCCACTCCGTCAACCATCCCGTCAACTGGTCTGACGAACTCGCGTACACGATCCTGCCCAGCCCCACCCAGGCGTGCGCGGCCGAGCACATCGGGCAGTGCTCCCCGGAGGTGTACACCGTCGCCGACGCGCGCTCCTCGGGTGTCAGGTTCTGTGCCGCCCACCGGGCGATCGCGAACTCCGGATGTTGCGTGTGGTCGCCACCGGCGACGTGGTTGTGGTCCTCGAACAGCACCTCGCCGGCGGCCGACACCAGGACCGAACCGAAGGGCTCGTCTCCCTTGTCCAGCGCCGCGGCGGCCAGTTCCACCGCGCGCTCCAGATGCCGCAGGTCGGTCTCGTTCACCATGTACGCCCCCGGAAAACCTCGTTGTCGGTGGGTCCCGCGCGAAGCCACGTCGCTCGCATGGACATCAGCATCCGACCGTACAGCCCCGAAGACCGAGAAGCCGTCGTGGCCCTCCCCCCGAGGTCCTGGGAGCCCGTCCACGACTCCCTGGCCCGGGCCTTGGGGGAGACGCTCCACCAGGCTCGTCGCGGACCGGCGCGCCTCACCTACGCCGAGTCCGGTTTCACTCCGCTGCCCATCGTCCGCCATTTCAAGGACAGCTGATCGCGGCCGGCGGCCACCCGGTGGTGGCCGCCCAGGTCTCGGGCTCAGATTCCGACGGTCGCGCGATCGGTGGCCAGGGCCTGAGAGATCTTCGCCGCCAGACGGGCCGAGGGCACGTCGGTGTGCGGACGCCAGGCCAGGTCGCCGAAGGCGCCCGAACCGGCCGGGATCGTGGCGGCCGTCGCCCGGTACAGGTACAGGAAGATGAGGGTCCGGTGCTCGGACCCGTCCGAGGTGGGGGAGTCGTGCACCGGGCCCGGACCCAGGTCGAGCGGCAGGTCGCCGGAGGCCTCCTCCACCTGTCCCGCGACCGGTCCCGCCACCTCGGCCAACCGGGCCCGCGCGGCCTCGTGCAGGGACTCGTCGGTCTCGACGACGGGACCGCCCGGCAACATCCACGAACCACGGTCCCGCACCATCAGCACCCGCCAGCACGGGTCCAGGACCACGGCTCCCGTGGTCACGTGGTCGACCCCCCACCGTTCGGGCGATCCCGGCCCAAGGCCCCCGGCCAGGGCCCGGACCAGGGGAGCGGCCGTGTCGGCCTCCTTGGGGAAACGCTCCAGGTAGTCGTCCACCACGGCGCGGATATGCGTGTTCGGGATGCTCAAAGTCGCTCCAGTCCTTGCATGCACAGGGCGTGACCAGCATCTCCGCTGGAGAAGTGGCTGAACAGCTCCCACGCTGATCGAAGGGCAGGTCGGGAACGGGAAGGGTCCGTGACCGATCGGTCACGGACCCTCGAAGACGTGGCTCAGACCGCCGGAGTGCTCTCGCGGGCGGCCTCGTCCTCCGCGGCGGCCTTCGCGTCCGCCGCCGCCTGCGACCTGGCCATCATCCGATCGTCCACCACTCGGATCACCGTGATCGCCACGATCGCCGCCCCGGCCACGGCCAACCCGGTGAGCACCTTGGTCGGGTCGCTCACGTCCAGGTCGAAGAACCACCGGCCCAACGGCGTCACCATGGCCAACGTCAACAGCCCCACCATGGAGCCGACCAGGACCACCTTCCACCACACGTAGGGCTTGGCCACCAACAAAAGCACCCACAGCGTCGTCGCGCACAGCGTGATCACCACGGCGGTGCGGTCGGAGGGGTCGGGCACCGTGCGACCGCCCAACACCAACAGGTACGTCGTCACCGCCGCGAATCCCGCCACCATCCCCGACGGGATCGCCAGGCGCAGCGTGCGCAGCACGAACCCCGGCCGGACGATGTCGGTGTTGGGCGCCAGAGCCAGGAAGAACGAGGGGATGCCGAACGTCACCGCGTTGATCAGGGTGGCGTGCCGGGGGAAGAAGGGATAGGCCACCGCCAACAAACCCACGATGATCGCCAACGTCATCGTGTACACCGTCTTGGTCAGGAACAGACTCGCCACCCGTTCGATGTTGCCGATCACCCGGCGCCCCTCGGCCACCACCTTCGGCAGCACAGCGAACCGATCGTCCAACAACACCAACTGGGCCACCGAACGCGACGCCGGGCTGCCCGCGCCCATCGCCACACCGATGTCGGCCTCCTTCAGGGCGAGCACGTCGTTGACGCCGTCACCGGTCATGGCCACCGTGCGCCCGCGGTCGCGCAGGCCGCGCACCATGTCCCGCTTGCGTTCGGGGCTCACGCGACCGAACGACGAAGAGGCCTCCACCTGGCGCGCGAGTGTCTCGGGGTCCTCCGGCAGCTCCCGAGCGTCCACCGGTCGGTCCGCGCCGGGCAGGGAGAGCTCACGGCCCACGGCGCCCACCGAGGCGGCGTGGTCGCCCGAGACGATCTTGACGTCCACACCCTGGGCGGCGAAGTAGTCCAGGGTCGGTCCGGCGTCCTCGCGCACCCGCTGGTCCAGGACCACCAGGGACACCGGGCGAACGGTGCCCGGGGCGAGCTCGTCGTCGACCCGCACCGATGCGCGGGCCAGCAACAGCACCCGAAGCCCCTGGGCGCCCAACCTGGCGGCCTCGGCCGCCGCGGGGGAGTCCGACGGAGACAGGACGTCGGCCGCACCCAGTACCCAGTGCTCCTCCCCTGTGGGGGTGAACAGGCTCGCTCCGCTCCACTTGCGCGCCGAGGAGAACGGGGCCAGCGCCGTCACCCGCCATCCCGGGGCCGGTCGTCCTTGGGCGGTGAGGCCCTCGGCGATCGCGACCATGCTGGGATTGGGATCGGGGTCGCTGTCCGCCAGCGCCGCCAACACGAGGGTGGGGGCGGAAACGGGTTCGCCATTCGTCCCGGTGGCGGCACCGCCCAGCTCACGGACCTCGGCGAGCTTCATTCCGACCTCGGTCAGCGTGCCGGTCTTGTCGGTGCACACCACGTCCACGCGGGCCAGTCCCTCGATCGCCGGTAGCTCCTGTACCAGGCACCGATGCCGACCCAACCGGATCACACCGACCGCGAACGCGATGCTGGTGAGCAGGATGAGCCCCTCGGGGATCATGGACACCAACGCCGCCACCATGCTGCGCAGGGCATCGGCCAGGGGGCCGGAGATCCCACCGCTGACGGGTTCGGCGTCCAGGGTGACGTGGCCGCCCATGAAGAGCTGGCTGTAGATCAACAGGGCGCCGATCGGGAACAGCGCGAAGGTGATCCAGCGCAGGATCAGGTCGATCCCCGAACGTAGTTCCGAACGCACCAGGGAGAACCGGCTCGCCTCCTCGGCCAGACGTACCGCGTAGGCGTGGCGCCCCACCTTGGTCGCCCGGAAGCGGCCCGTGCCCGCCACCACGAAGCTGCCCGACATCACTGTGTCGCCCGGTTGCTTGAGCACCGGGTCGGCCTCACCGGTCAGCAGCGACTCGTCGATCTCCAGTCCGCCGACCCAGGTCACCTCGCCGTCCACGACGACCTGGTCGCCGACACCGACCTCCAGGACCTCGTCGAGGACGATCTCCTGGGTGGCCACGCGGACCGTCGAGCCGTCGCGGACCACCCGGGGCCGGGCGGCGTTGACGATGGCGAGCTTGTCCAGGGTCCGCTTGGCCCGCAGTTCCTGGACGATGCCGATGAACGTGTTGATCACGATGACCATGGCGAACAGGCCGTCCTGGACGGGGCCGATCAACGCGATGATGGAGAACAGCACCGCGATCATCGCGTTGATGCGGGTGAAGACGTTGCCGCGGATGATCTGGCCGACACCTCGGCTCGCCCGGACCGGGACGTCGTTGGTACGTCCGGTGGCCACGCGTTCGGCGACCTCCCGTTGCGAGAGCCCGGGCTCGTCCGGGGGACCCATCGGCGACCCCGCCGGTCCCGAAGAGGAGCCCGGGTCTGTCGCTGTGGAGGACGGCCCCCGGGGGTTCGGGTCTGCTGCTTCGGGCACGCGTGGCTCCTGGTCGGGCAAGGAAGTACGAAGGAACCGAGACGGCGCCGTCGGAAGGGACGCCCCGTCCCACCGGTCCCTGTGTCAACGAGAACAAGCGTAGAACGACCCAGGGTAGAAGAGTCCCGGTGGGAAAGCGCTAAAGTCGGCCATCCGATCCCAAGGGGGCGCACCCCACCCGGACAGGGGAGCGAGCACCACCGGAGCCGTGAGGAACCATCCTCGTGGACTCGCAGGGTTCGTCCTGGAGCAGACGACGTCAGGGGGATGGATGTGCACCGTCATCGTCGGGTTCGACCCGGACGCGACCACACCGTTGGTCGTGGTCGCGTTGCGGGACGAGATGCGATCACGTCCCTGGGAGGGGCCCGCCCACCACTGGCCCGAGCGCCCTACGCTGATCGGCGGCCGTGACCGGCTCGCCGGCGGGACCTGGTTGGCCGTCGATCCGACGGGGCCGAGAACGGCGGCGCTGCTCAACGGGTGGCCTTGGGACGGTCGCATGCCCTGGGAGGGCGCCTACCCGGCGAGCAGGGGTGAACTGCCGTTGCGCGCGCTCGCGCGCCACGCGCGCGATCCGAGGGGCGGCCGGAGCCCGTTGGAGGGAGAGGACCCCACCCGGTACGCGCCCTTCCACCTGTTGGACGCGGACGCGCGCCACGCCACGCTGCACAGCTGGGACGGGCGTTGCCTGGACACTCGATCGTTGCCCACGGGGGTGACCACGATCGTCAACACGGGGCTGGATCCGGCCGACCCGCGCGCAGCCCGGCACACGCCGGAGTTCGCTCGGACCCGTCCCGATCCCGACCTGGCCGCATTCGACACCCTCGTTATGGACACGGGCGAGGAGGCCGTCCGGCGGGTCTGGGGGCGGTGGCCGGAGTTGGTCACCGAGGCCGCCCGGGCGAAGCCGAGGACACCCGGTACGGGACCGGAGCAGGGTGACCCGTCGGGGCTCGTCGCCCACGCGGACCTGGGCGACGGCCAGGTGTGGGGGACCGGATCGGTCACCCTGCTGGCCTTGGCCCGGGACGGGGTGCGCTACGCCTTCACCGACGCTCCGGACCGACCGGAGGCCTGGCGGATGGTCCCGACCTGACATCGGGCGCGCCCGCGAAGCGGAACCCGTCGGCGCTCCACCCGGTCAAAGAAACAGGAAGAACAGTGCCGCCGTGAGGGTCACGGTCACGAAGGCGATGATCGCGAGGAGGGCGTTGGACCGGAAACGCTTGTCGTCGTCGGCCTTGAAGGGGGTGAAGGTGTCTTCCATGGCCACATTATGTCGCATCCCGAGATGGCCGGTCATGTTCCGTCGAGGAACCACAGGGGACGCTCCACGAGCCCTCGGTGGTCGGCCGATCGCGGGTTGCCGTGCCCGGTTCGACGGGTAGGAGAATCCTTCTCGTAGAAGTTTTCCGAAAGCGCGTCATAGGTGAGGTACGGGAGAGTCTCCTCTGAGACAGCAGTCAACGCCGATCACTTCTCGAGGAACAAGCCATGATGAGCGCCCGCCCCGTTTCCACTTCCGCCCTGCGTCCCATGGGCGATCCCGCCGAACTGGTGGGACAGTGGGTCCGGGTGTACGACGACGGCACCGTCGGCCTGCTCCTGGCCGCCGACAACACCTTCTGGAGCATGCGCACCCCCACCGGGATCCGCTCCGGGACGGGACGCCTGGCCGCCGAGCCGGTGACCGAGCGGCCTCAGGCCAAGCCCGTCCGTCGGCGGCTGCGCGCGATGATGGACGACCCAGGGTTCCCTGCCTCGGAGGACTTGGACCTCCTCGACCTGCAGTTGGCCGCTCACCCCTGAGCATCCCTTCCTCCCTGGTCGCCGGGCGTGGGCGGCCAGGGGGCTGTGAGCCATCGCCTAAAGCACACGTAAACCGCCAGTGCGGACGAGGCGTCTCTCTGTGTGACGGACCGGACGGCCGTCGCGGCGCGAGCCGACAGGTGGGGGGTGTCCGTGACCGACCGGAGTGGTCACTATCTGGAGTCGGGTGCGTACTGGTTGCTGTACGTCGTCTCCGTCAGCGGAGCGCTGTTGCACTGGCGGCTGGGGAACGAGATCCTCGCCGCGGTCTGCGGTGCCACCGCCGTTCTCAGCGCGCTCCTCATCGGTCGTGGATCCTTCCCCTTCGCCGCCCAGCAGCGGTGAGCGGCGAGATATTCCCACATGATCTGCGGTCATCATCACCTGGGGACCCACCCGATATGGGTGCTTTCGTCGACCGGACGTGCGGATAGTCTGCCCTCATGCGTTCATGGTCTGCGCCTGACATCGTCCCCCTGCCGGGTACCGGCGGTCCCCTGCGTATCCGCGACACCGCGACCGGACGGATACGAACGACCACACCGGGTCCCACCGCGGGCGTGTACGCCTGCGGGATCACCCCCTACGACGCCGCCCATCTGGGTCACGCGTTCACGTACCTGACCTTCGACCTGGTCAACCGGGTGTGGCGGGACGCCGGACACGACGTGAACTACGTCCAGAACACGACCGACATCGACGACCCACTCCTGGAACGCGCGGAGGCCACCGGGGTCGATTGGCGGGATCTGGCCCACCGAGAGATCGACGTCTTCCGTGAGGACATGGCGGCCCTGTCGATCATCCCGCCGACCTCCTACGTCGGCGTGGTGGAGTCGGTCGACCTCATCAGCGAACTCGCCGTACGCATTCGGGAGACCGGCGCCGCCTACGAGATCGACGGAGACCTGTACTTCTCCGTGGCCAAGGCCCAGAGGTTCGGCGAGATCGGGAACCTGGACCGCGCGCAGATGTTGGAGCTGTTCGGGCAGCGCGGTGGCGACCCCGAGCGCTCCGGCAAGAAGGATCCACTCGACTGGTTGCTGTGGAAGGCGGAGCGTCCCGGAGAACCCGCCTGGAACAGCCCCTTGGGTCGCGGCCGACCCGGTTGGCACATCGAGTGCAGCGCGATCGCCCTGGACCGGCTGGGCCCGGGTTTCGACATCAACGGTGGCGGTAACGACCTGATCTTCCCGCACCACGAGATGGGCGCGGCCGAGACCCGCTGCGTCACCGGCGGGCCCAACGCCCACAACCACCTGCACGTGGGCATGGTCGGTCTGAACGGCGAGAAGATGTCCAAGTCGCTGGGCAACCTCGTGTTCGTCTCCAAGCTGCGCCGGCAGGGCGTGGATCCGGCCGTCATCCGCCTGGCCATGCTCGGCCACCACTACCGTGACGCGTGGGAGTGGACCGATGTCGAGCTGCCCGCCGCCACCGAACGCGCCGAGCGCTGGCGGGCCGCCTTCGCCCTGGGCGCGGGACCCGACGCCGCCCCCGTGCTCGCCGCGGTACGCGCCGCCCTGGCCGAGGACCTGGACTCCCCGACGGCATTGGCAGCGGTGGACGGCTGGGCCACCGCCGCGCTGACCGAGGGAGGCACCGACACCGGTGCTCCCGCGTTGGCCCGTGCCACCGCCGACACCCTCTTGGGCGTCAGGCTCTGATCCGGTCCGTGCCCGTCCGATCGTGGCGGGCACGGAAGGACCCGGACTCGTCACGGCCCCTCAGGACGCGGAATGACCGGGAAAACGTGGGCCCGGCGGCTGTTCGGGCAGCAACCGCACCACCGGGACCCCGTGGCGCGGGTCGGCGCCGAGCCGTTCGTACACGTGCGGGTCCCCTTCGACGTCGTGTCCCAGCGCCCGCATGAGCGCCTCGACCGCTTCGGGGTGCTTCTGCGCCTGATGGGTCAGGACCCGTCCCGACTCCGCCGGTGGCAGCGGAACCGCGGTGCCTCGCCTGCGTTCCCGCCCCACCTGGAACAACACCCGCGGTTCGCGCGCGATGTTACGGAACCACTGCGCCCGATCCCCGAACCCGGAGGCCACCAGGACCGCCCCGGTGACGGAGTTGGTGTCCAAGACCTCCAACACCGCCTGGCGGGGTTCGCCGGTGCTGCGGCCCCGGTGGGTGAGAAGGACGAAACGGCCGCCCATCAGGTCGCCCAACCCGAGTCGGTACAACCAGATCGGGGTGCGCAGCACGGCCCGCCCCAGCGGGGTCTCGGGCGGTGACTGCTCGTGCGCCGGTAGTGGACGCGTCATGATGCCTCCTGGGCCGGGGGTCGGAACGGCCCGATGGTAGTGAGGCGAGACCGTTCTGGCACGGGTGCCACGCCGGCGCCCTGCCCCGACGTCCGTTATGCAGGGATCGATGTGGATTCATCGTGTCCACCTGTGGCCACGACATGGCCGAAACACCCACAAAGCTCTCCCCGGCGTGGTGGGATGTCGCGCATGACCTCGACCAACACCCCCACCCGGCCCAGCGCCGCGGCGGAACTCATCGCGGACTTCGTCTCCACCGGAGGTCGCCTCAGTGACCGGGCCGACCTCGCGGGCTTCCTGCGCGAACACCACCTGGTCACCGAGGGGGCGATCCCCATCACCCTTGCGGACCTGGACGAGGCCCTCACCCTGCGCGACGGAATCCGCGCCCTCTTGGACCGTGACACCGAACCCGACCCCGAGACGCTGGCCCGGGCCCAGAAGGTCCTGGACGGGCTGCGCGTGACCGTGCGCCTGGAACCCGATGGGCACTCCGAGTCTCCACTGGCCCCGGCCGTGGTCGACGAGGTTCGCCGCGGGCTGGCCCGCATCGCCGGGGCCTGGGCCGCGGTCCTCGCCGGCGGGGAATGGCGCAGCTTGCGGATCTAGACGAGTAATTCCAAGGGGCGGGGGCGCCCCACCATCTGCTTCCGACCCCGCATGCCCGACCCCCACCTGGCCGAATGTTCGAGAACGGGCTCGGTCTACTTGCTCGGCGTCCAGGACAGGTACCGAGCGCGGACAAGAACCACTACGGGCGTGCCTTCGAGTAGTCGCCTGCCCGGGCGGGGCCGTTCTTGCCGCGTCCGGCCCGTGAGGACGAGTTCTCACGGGCCGGAGCGGAGCTCTACCGACCGTGCGGCACGAGAGCCGCACTCCCGGGCAGGGCGATCGTCCGGGTGCTCCAGCGGGTCCTGGCACCGACCGTGGCCATCTGGCACAGCGACCGCGCCGGCCGGCCCTACGTTGCCTGACCCTACGATCACCGACCCCGTGTACTCATCTAGGGGCGCCCCTCGGCTCTCTCAGGAACGGTGGTGTTCGAAGAACTCCTCCCAACGGGGGATGATGCCCTCCAACTGGTAAAGGGAGGAGGCCTCCAAGGCGTGGGCGCCCATACGGTGGCGTTCCTCTCGGTCCTCCACCAGGCGAAGCAGCGACCGCCCCAGCGCCGCGGTGTCCTGTGGTGGCACGAGCAGCCCCGTACGTTCGTGTTCGATGATCTCTCCGGGGCCGTGCGGGCAGTCGAAGCTCACCACCGGTAGCCCGACGGAGAAGGCCTCCACGATGGTCATCCCGAAGCCCTCCACCTTGGAGCTGACCCCGAGGATGGAGGCCTTGGACAGCTCCGAGGTCAGGTCACGGGTTTGGCCCATGAGCTTGACGCTGTCCTGGACACCGTGCTTGCGAGCGGCCTCCTCGATCTGGGCCGACCTGTCCCCGCTGCCGTAGATGCGCAGACTCCAGTCGGGGTGCTCGGCGGCCACCTGGCTGAACGCCTCGACCAGCTTCGGGTACTGCTTGACCGGGGACAGGCGTCCCGCGGCCGCGATCACCGGTTCGTCCAGGGTGGACGGGGTCGGTTCGCCCGGGTCCACGGCGTTGGGGATCACGGTGAGGAAGTCGGCGTCCGGACGCAGCAGTCGCCGGTAGGCGTCCCGGTCGGTCTCGGTGAGTACGCTCAGCCCGTCCAGGTTCCGGTAGCGTCGCTCGATCGCCTTGACCAGGTCCGGCTTGTGCTCGTTCAGGTTGAGGTGTTCCTGGCCGATGAGGCACAGACGCTTGGGAGCCCAGGCCGCCAAAAGCAGGTTGATGCCGGGACGGGTGCCGATCACCACGTCGGCGTCGGTGGTGCGCAGGTATCGGTGCAGCCCCGAGACGGCCTCGGGGCTGAAGTTCTGGTTGCGCTTCAGCTCGGACTCGGGCACCACCGAACCCATCCGTCGAGTCCAGCGTCGACGGCCGAAGGCACCGAGGGTCGGTTCCTCGGTGGTGTGATCGTGCAAAGGCCACAGCCGCACCCCGTCGGGCAGCTTGAAGAAGGGTGCCTTGCGCCTGCGGGCCAGGCTGACGATCTCGACCTCGTGCCGCTCGGAAAGCCCGCGGGCGAGGTTGTACACGGTTCGCACCGTGCCGCCCATGGCATAGCCGTTGGCGATGACGAAGGCGATTTTCATCTGTGTTGTACCCCCCGTTCCCTCCCCGCGCGGAAGGAAGGGATGATCGGTCCGGCCAACCGGAGGCGTCGCCGTCGGGGTAGGGCGGACGTGGAGACGTCCCGTCGTTCCCCCCGGCGCGACGGGTGCCCCACTCGCGATCACCTCCGGTCCGCGAGCCGTGTTCTCGGAACCTATCGCCCGCGGGCTAAAATACGCGTAACAGAGAGCTCGGGCCCGGCGTGTCGCCGTTCACCGTTCGCCTGCCCGGCCCGTCGTTCCGCGCGGGCCGCGCGGTCAATCGTCGTCGTGGCGGCGTAGGTAACGCTCGAACGCCTGGGCGATGGCGTCGCCGGAGGCCTCGGGAAGCTCCACGGTGTCCTTGGCCTCCTCCAGGCCGCGCACGTAGGCGGCGATGTCCTCGTCTTCGGCGGTGAGGTCGTCGACCCCGGCCTCCCACTTGACCGACTCCTCCGGCAGTTCGCCGAGCGGAACCCGGGCCCCGGTGAACTCCTGCACCCAGCCCAGCAACGCCATGGTCGCCTTCGGGCACGGGGGCTGGGCCACGTAGTGGGGGATGGCCGACCACAGCGACACCGTCTCGATGCCCGCGGCGCTGAACCCCTCGTGCACCACGCCGACGATTCCGGTGGGGCCGGAGTAGGTGGAGGCCTCCATGCCGTGGCGTTCGCCCAGTTGCGGTGGGGAGGACATACCCGTCACCGGGACGGGGCGGGTGTGCGGGGCGTCGGCCAGCAGGGAGCCCAACAGCACCGCGCGCCGCACCCCCAGTTCACGGGCGATCGCCAACAGGTCGGCGGCGTAGGAACGCCAACGGACGTTGGGTTCGGGGCCGCTCACCAGAACCAGGTCGCGGGACGAACCGGGTGGGCGGACCACGCTCACCCGGGTGGTGGGCCACTCGACCTCGCTCAGCCGCCCGTCGACCACGGACATGCGCGGTCGGGCGACCTGGAAGTCGTAGTAGTCGTCCGGAGCCAGGGCGCACAGTTCACGGGCGTCCCATTGCTCGGACAGGTGTTCCACGGCGAGGCTCGCCGCCTCGCCGGCGTCGTTCCACCCTTCGAACGCCGCCACCATCACAGGCTCGACGAGCTCTCGGTCGAGCTGGATCATGCACGGCCCCTTCCTGAACGCGGACGCGTCCCACTCTATGGGGTGGCGCCAGGCCCGGGAAACCGTTCCCCGAGCTCCGCCGAGCGGGTCGACCCACCCGACTTTGGGACACCCGTCTCACGTGGCGAAACAGTCGATGGGGTAGCCTCGGCACCAGCGACTGACCAGGACACCGATGTCCCAGACCGCTTCCACCGTCGTGCGTCGTGGTTCCTCACGGTGCCGTTCGTCACGAGCGACTCCCCAGGGTTCCACGATGCCCCGAGATTAGAGTTGCCGACTATGAGAGATCGACGGACATTCCGTGAAGCACTGTCCCAGCGCGTGGTCGTTGCGGACGGGGCGATGGGCACCATGTTGCAGGCGCACGATCTCGACCTCGACCAGTTCGAGGGGCACGAGGGTTGCAATGACATCCTCAACTTCACCCGGCCTGACATCATCCGGGAGACCCACGCCGCCTTCTTCGAGGTCGGGTCCGACTGCGTCGAGACCAATACCTTCTCCGCCAACTTCGGTGGGCTGATCGAGTACGGGATCCAGGACCGTACCTACGAGGTCGCCGAAGCGGGTGCCCGTATCGCCCGTGAGACCGCCGACGAGTACTCCACCGCCGACCAACCCCGCTACGTACTGGGCTCCGTCGGCCCCGGAACGCGGCTACCGACCCTGGGCCACAACCCCTACGCGCTGCTGCGCGACTACTACGAACAGGCCGGACGAGGACTCATCGACGGTGGCGCGGACGCCATCCTCATCGAGACCTGTCAGGACCTGCTACAGGTCAAGGCCGCGGTGGTGGGCGCCAAGCGGGCCCGCAAGGCACTGGGCAAGGACATCCCGATCATCGCCCAGGTCAGCATCGAGACCAGCGGCACCATGCTCATGGGTTCGGAGATCGGCGCCGCGCTGACCTCACTGGAACCACTGGGCATCGACGTCATCGGGCTCAACTGCTCCACCGGCCCGGCCGAGATGAGCGAGCACCTGCGCTACCTGTCACACCACTCCACCATTCCGATCTCCTGCATGCCCAACGCCGGGCTGCCGGAACTGGGCCCCAACGGGGCGGTCTACAACCTTTCCCCGGAGGCGCTCACCGACGCCCACGACACCTTCACCTCCGAGTTCGGGCTCAGCCTGGTCGGCGGTTGCTGTGGAACCACCCCCGAGCACCTGCGCCAGGTCGTGGAGCGGGTCCAGGGACGCGGGATCAAGAACCGCAAGCCCTTGGTGGAGCCCTCGGTCTCCTCGCTCTACCAGAGCGTGCCGTTCCGTCAGGACGCCAGTTACCTGGCCGTGGGCGAGCGAACCAACGCCAACGGTTCCAAGAAGTTCCGTGAGGCCATGTTGGCCGAGCGGTGGGACGACTGCGTGGAGTTGGCCCGCGACCAGATCCGCGACGGCGCCCACATCCTCGACCTCAACATCGACTACGTGGGCCGTGACGGCGTCGCCGACATGCACGAGCTCGCCACCCGCTTCGCCACCGCCTCCACCCTGCCGATCATGCTCGACTCCACCGAACCGCCGGTCCTGGAGGCCGGGCTGGAGGCGATGGGCGGCCGCGCGGTGATCAACTCCGTCAACTACGAGGACGGCGAGGGCCCCGGCACCCGGTTCGACCGCATCATGGAGCTGGCCTCCGAACACGGCGCCGCCGTGGTCGGTCTGTGCATCGACGAGAACGGCCAGGCCCGCACCGCCGAACACAAGGTGCGGGTGGCCTCCCGTCTCATCGATCAGCTCACCGGCGAGTGGGGGATGCGCACCGGTGACATCGTCATCGACTGCCTCACCTTCCCCATCACCACCGGGCAGGAGGAGACTCGCAGGGACGGGATCGAGACCCTCGAAGCGATCCGTGAGCTCAAGCGTCGTTACCCGGACGTGCAGACCACTCTGGGTCTGTCCAACCTGTCCTTCGGCGTGAACCCGGCCGCCCGCATCGTGCTGAACTCGGCGTTCCTGCACGAGGCGGTCCAGGTGGGTCTGGACTCGGCGATCGTGCACGCCTCCAAGATCCTGCCGATCAACCAGATCCCCGAGGACCAGCTCAAGGTCGCCCTCGACATGATCTATGACCGGCGTGAGGGCGACTACGACCCGCTGGGCGTCTTCATCGACATGTTCACCGGGGTGGACGCCCAGTCCATGAAGGCCTCCCGAGCCGAGGAACTGGCCGCGCTGCCGTTGTGGGAGCGCTTGGAGCGTCGCATCATCGACGGCGAGCTCACCGACATCGAGGCGGACCTGGACGAGGCGTTGGCCGAGCGTCCGGCCCTGGCCATCGTCAACGACACCCTCCTGGCGGGCATGAAGACCGTCGGTGAGCTGTTCGGCTCCGGCCAGATGCAGCTGCCGTTCGTCCTCAAGTCGGCCGAGGTCATGAAGTCGGCCGTGGCCTACCTCGAACCGCACATGGAGAAGACCGACGACGACGGCAAGGGCCGTATCGTGCTCGCGACCGTCAAGGGCGACGTCCACGACATCGGTAAGAACCTCGTCGACATCATCCTGTCCAACAACGGCTACGAGGTCGTCAACCTCGGCATCAAGCAGCCGGTCTCGGCGATCCTGGAGGCCGCCGAGGAGAAGCGGGCCGACGTCATCGGAATGTCGGGGCTGCTCGTCAAGTCCACGGTGGTCATGAAGGAGAACCTGGAGGAGATGAACTCCCGGGGGATGTCGGCGAACTTCCCCGTGCTGTTGGGCGGCGCGGCGCTCACCCGCTCCTACGTGGAGCAGGACCTGGCCGAGATGTTCGGCGGTGAGGTCCGCTACGCCAAGGACGCCTTCGAGGGGCTGCGCCTGATGGACACCATCATGGCGGTCAAGCGCGGCGAGGAGGGCGCCAAACTGCCCGAACTGCGTCAGCGCAGGGTCAAGCGGGGCGCCACCCTCAAGGTCACCGAACCCGAGGACATGCCCGCCCGCAGCGACGTGTCGACCACCAACAAGGTGCCCACGCCGCCGTTCTGGGGCGACCGCATCAGCAAGGGCATCCCGCTGGCCGACTACGCCTCCTTCCTCGACGAACGCGCCACGTTCATGGGGCAGTGGGGGCTGAAGGCCTCCCGCGGCGGCAACGGTCCCACCTACGAGGAGCTGGTGGAGACCGAGGGGCGTCCGCGCATGCGGATGTGGTTGGACCGGATCCAGACCCAGGGTCTGCTGGAGGCCGCGGTCGTGCACGGCCACTATCCTTGCTACAGCGAGGGTGATGACCTGGTCGTGCTCGACGATGACGGGGTCACCGAACGCACCCGCTTCACGTTCCCGCGTCAGCGCCGCGACCGGCACCTGTGCCTGTCGGACTTCTTCCGGCCCAAGGAGTCGGGGGAGTTGGACGTGGTCTCCTTCCAGGTGGTGACGGTCGGTTCGGCGATCAGCCGGGCCACCGCGGAATTGTTCCAGAAGAACGCCTACCGCGACTACCTGGAGCTGCACGGCCTGTCCGTACAGCTGACCGAGGCGCTGGCCGAGTACTGGCACACCAGGGTCCGCGCGGAGCTGGGCTTCGCGGGGGAGGACCCGGCCGAGCTGGACGCCTTCTTCAAGCTCGGTTACCGGGGCGCCCGGTTCTCCCTGGGTTATGGGGCCTGCCCCGACCTGGAGGACCGCGCCAAGATCACGAAGCTGCTGGCGCCGGAGCGGGTGGGGGTGACGTTGTCCGAGGAGTACCAGCTTGTTCCCGAACAGGCCACCGACGCGATCGTCATTCATCACCCCGAGGCGACATACTTCAACGTCTGACCGGCTCAGGTGAGGCCCCACCGGCGTTCCGGCGCGGGTGGGGCCTCTCCCCATGTCGGGTCCGACGCCCACGAGTCGAGAAGAGTCATGAGCACTGTGAGTTCCCAACCGTCCGAGTCCCTTCGAGCCCCCGCCACCCAGGAGTCCGGCCGCCGCCTGCAAGCGGTCCTGCTGGACATGGACGGCACCCTCATCGAGAGCGAACACCTGTGGAACGAGTCGGAGGCGGAACTCGTCGCCGAATTGGGTGGGGTGTGGACCGAACGGGACCATCTGGCCAACGTGGGTAATGCTGCCACCCCGGTGGGGCGTTACATCGTCGAGTTGACCGGGGCCGACCTCACTCCGAGACAGGTCGCCGACCGGCTCTACGACCGTTTCCGAGCAAAGCTGGAGCAGGGCGCGGAACTGCGGCCCGGTGCCAAGGAACTGGTCACCATGCTGTCGGAGGCGGGCGTTCCGGTGGCGTTGGTGACCTCCACCGAACGCGAACTCGTGGCCACCGCCATCGGCGGGATCGGCCTGGAGAGCTTCGACGACTCGGTGGCGGGTGACGAGGTCGAGGCCAACAAACCCCATCCCGATCCCTACCTCAGGGCCGCGCGTCGCCTGGGCGTGGACCCGAGGCGGTGCGTGGCCGTGGAGGACTCGGTGGTGGGAGTGACCTCGGCCGCCGACGCGGGGTGCGCGACCGTCGCCATTCCGAACCACATCGAGGTCCCGCCCCGCGAGGGCGTGGTGTTCCGGGACAGCCTGGTCGGGGTCGACCTGGACTGGCTGGAGTCCTTGGTCGCCGACCGCTGACACTCCCGGACCGTGCACGCCGTCCACCCGCCAAGAGAGCGGTGGGTGACCCGCCCTAGGGGATGAGCCGGATGTGTGTTCGTGCGCGGGATGGGAGACTGGCCCTATGCCTGAGACACTGACTATGACGTCCGGCCTCACCTTGGGAGCGGCCCTCGCGGCGGTGGGCCTGATCATCACGTTCTTCGTGTGGCGACGCAAGGGCCTGGCCTTCGGGTTGCGCGGCCTGGCCTGGTCGATGCTTCCGCTGGTGGCGGGTCTGCTCGGCCTGATGAACGTCATCATGCAGTTCGTGCTCGGACTCTTCGGTGTACTGGCCGGCCTGGTGTTCAACCCGATCGTGTGGGCCGGCGTGGCACTGGTGCCGCTGATGGTGATCCTGTACGTGGCCTCCGGCTTCATGAAGGCGCGGGGGATCGGCGTGAAGCGACCAGGGGCCAAGGGCAAGACCCCGGAGGGCGGGGACGCGCCGGCCGGAGGGCAGGGTGCTCCCGCGGCGGGACCGGCCAAGCCCGCCGCCGGTCAGGTCGAGGCGCCACCGCAGAAGAAGGCCGGCGGAGACGAGGACTTCGACGACATCGAGGCGCTGCTGCGCAAGCACGGCATCGAGTGACCCAGAGTCGGCGCAGGCCCGGGATCGGTAAAGCGCCGGTCACGTCGGCATCACGAAAGCGGTTCCGCTCAGGCGGAGCCGCCGTTTTTTATTTGTTTACCATTACGTAGCGGATTCGCCCGATTACTTAACGGTTCATAGCATCTCGCATAGTGTGCGGCTATGCGTTCCCTTCTGGTGCTCCTCCTCATATGGTGTGGGGGTCGTGGCGACGCATCGTCCCTGTTCAGGCCCCATCGTCGGTTGAGTCACGCTTTGTGTGCTTTAGTCTCCATGTAGGTCCATTGTTAGCTTTGGTTACGATTTAGCCACATGGACTTGGTTTGGACGGTGAGCTCGCCGTGGGCGAGTAAATTGGTCGTTGTGTAACATCCAGGGCAAAACGGTCCGCTGGGTGTCCAAGATCACCAAGCGATCCAGGACCCGTGGTCCGGCGCCGGTGGGGTGGGCGATCCTCCCTCCTCACAGAGCGTGAAGTCCAGCCAGCCAGTGTCGAGATCCGACCGGCCCCACCGTGAGACCTCGCAGGGTCGACCCCCTGAGCGCTCACGTGTGGGTTCTGTCCTCTCGGTCAGAAGCGCAAGAGTGGAGAGTGGTGGCCTGATGAGTGCGCCCTCGCAAGTCCCTGAGTCGGCGGAAGACGCCGACACCGCGGACGTCGCAGCGGCGGCCACCCAAGGTCGCAGTGACGCCGACAACCGGTCCCTGAAGCAGATCGCCTGGCAGCGCCTACGCCGTGACAAGGTCGCCATGATCTCCGGCGTCGTCGTGGTGCTGCTCATCCTGGCGGCGATCTTCGCGCCGTTGTTGGCCAAGTGGTTCGGGCATCCGCCCACCCAGTTCCACCAGGACCTGATCGAGCCCAGCCGACGCCTTCCCTACATCGACCCCGCAAACCCCGACGCGGGCGTCGACCGTTGGGGCGGGATCAGCGGCGACCACCTGCTCGGTGTCGAGCCCACGACCGGTCGCGACCTGTTCAGCAGGATCCTCTACGGCGCCCAGATCTCCTTGCTGGTCGCCTTCCTGGCCACCCTGGTCTGTGTCGCCCTGGGCACCATCCTGGGTATCATCGCCGGTTACGTGGGCGGCTGGGTCGACACCCTCATCAGCCGGGCCATGGACATCTTCCTGGCCTTCCCGCTGATGCTGTTCGCCATCGCCCTGGTCGGCGTCATCCCGGACGGGGTCTTGGGGTTGACCGGCAACGGGCTCCGAATCGGCGTCATCGTCTTCATCATCGGCTTCTTCAACTGGCCCTACATCGCGCGCATCGTCCGCGGTCAGACCCTCGCCCTGCGCGAGCGGGAGTTCGTGGAGGCAGCCAAAAGCCTGGGCGCCGGCAACCGGCACATCCTTCTCAAGGAGATCCTGCCGAACCTGATCACGCCGGTCATCGTCTACGCCACACTCCTGATCCCCACGAACATCCTGTTCGAAGCGGCACTGAGCTTCCTGGGCGTCGGTATCAACCCGCCCACCCCCAGCTGGGGCAAGATGCTCTCCGAAGCTGTGCCGTTCTTCCGTGAGGCGCCCTACTTCATCATCTTCCCCGGTATGGCCATCTTCATCACCGTGCTCGCGTTCAACCTGTTCGGTGACGGCCTCCGTGACGCCTTCGATCCTAAGACCTCCGATTGACCCCCGCTCGTGCGGGGCGACGATCACCCTCCCCCCGCGCGGGCGTGGATCAACCCGCGGGTCCAACCATCCCCACATCAGGTTCCCAGAGAGGTAGTTCCTTGAGGAAGCGCACCTTCGGCTTCGTCGCGCTCGGCGCGGCGGCCACCCTGCTGCTATCCGCTTGTGGCGGTTCCGCCACCGGCGGGGGCTCTGAGTCGGAGAACGAGTTCGACCAGGGCTCGACCCAGCTCGTCAACCCGTCCGACAAGACCGGTGGTACCCTGAAGTACGCCATCGAGGCGGACTTCGACTCCGCCGACCCGGGCAACACCTACTACGGGTGGAGCTGGAACTTCCAGCGCTACTACGCCCGTACGCTGCTCTCCTTCACCCCGGAGCCGGGTGAGGCCGCGACCGAGCTGATGCCCGACCTGGCCAAGGCGATGCCCGAGCCCAACGACGACTTCACCGAGTGGACCGTCGAGATCCAGGAGGGCCTCAAGTACGAGGACGGCTCCGAGATCGTGGCCGAGGACATCAAGTACGCCATCGCGCGCTCCAACTTCAACGGTGGCACGCTCTCCTTGGGCCCGCAGTACTTCTCCGCGCACCTGGACCAGGACGACCACAACGTCTACGAGGGTTCGGACCCGCTCGCGGGCTTCGACTCCATCGAGACCCCGGACGACTACACCCTGGTCTTCCACCTCAAGGACTCCTTCTCCGAGTTCCCGAACGTCCTGACCCAGCTCCAGACCGCCCCCGTGCCGATCGAGGCCGACAAGGGCGAGCTCTACCAGGAGAACGTGCTCTCCTCGGGCCCGTACAAGTTCGACGGGAACTACCAGCCCGGCGTCCAGCTGCACCTGGAGCGCAACGAGCACTGGGACCCCGACACCGACCCGGTGCGCCCGGCCCTGCCGGACCGCGTCGAGCTCGAGATCGGCGTCGCCCAGGACGAGATCGACCAGCGTCTGGTCAACGGCGACATCGACGTCGACGCTCGCGGCACCGGTGTGGGCCCGGCCATGCGCTCCACCCTGCTCGACGACGAGGCCGTCCAGGGCAACCTGGACAACCCGTACACCGGCGCCCTGCGCTACATGAACATCCACACCCCGATCATCGAGGACGTGGCCTGCCGCCAGGCCATCATGTACGCGGTCGACCGCGACAGCATGTGGCGCGCCTGGGGCGGCGAGCCCGGTGGTGACATCGCCACCAACCTGCTGCCGCCGGCGATCCCGGGTTCCAACCCGGAGTCGGACCTGTACCCGTCCGAGGACGGCAAGGGTGACCTCGACGCGGCACAGAGCAAGCTCGAGGCCTGTGGCGAGGAGGACGGCTTCAGCACCACGCTCGCCGTCCGCGCCGAGAACGACAACGAGGTGCAGACCGCGGAGTCCGTCAAGGAGGCCCTCGCTCGCGTCAACATCGACGTGAACATCGAGTCCTACCCCACGGCCGACTTCTTCGGTCAGTACGCCGGTTCCCAGGACTTCGTCCGTGAGAACGACATCGGCCTGAGCCTCTCCGGCTGGGGTCCGGACTGGCCCAGCGGTTACGGCTTCGCCTCCAAGATCACCCACGGCGACGCGATCATGGAGACCGGTAACTTCAACACCTCCGAGCTCGACGACCCCGAGATCAACGGTCTTTGGGACGACGCCCTGCTCACCGAGGACCCCGATGAGCGCGCGGCCATCTACGAGCAGATCGACACCCTCGTCATGGAGAACGCCGCCATCCTGCCGGTGGTCTTCGACAAGTCGCTGATCTACCGCTCGGACGAGCTGACGAACGTGTTCTACCAGCCCGCGTTCATGATGTACGACCTGATGCCGCTGGGCGTCGACCGGGACTAGCAGTCCCCACTACCAGCCTGAACTAGTACGAAAAGGCAGGTGAGAGCGGCGGGGCACCCGAGGTGATCCCTTGGGTGCCCCGTCCGCCGACTGCGATGCTGAACTATATTCTTCGCCGCCTTGGGGCGGGTCTTCTGCTTCTCGTCGTCGTTACCGCGGTGACCTTCTGGATCTTCTACGTCCTGCCCAGGTGGGCGGGCGTCACCCCGCAGGGCATGGCGGCGATGTACGTGGGCAAGGCGCCCACCCCGGAGGCGATCCAGGCCACCGTGGATCGCCTTGGCCTCGACCAGCCGATCGCGGTCCAGTTCGTGGAGTTCCTCCGCACCCTGATCTTCGGCCAGGAGTTCACCTTCGGCCGTCAGACCGTCGAGTGCGCGGCCCCCTGCCTGGGCTACTCCTTCAGCACCAACTCTCCGGTCCTGCCCCAGATCCTCGACCGTCTCCCCGTCACCCTGTCCCTGGGGCTGGGCGCGGCGGTCATCTGGGTCATCGGTGGTGTCGGCGTCGGTGTCCTCTCCGCGGTCAAGAAGGGCAGTGTCTTCGACCGTCTGGCCATGGGCGCGGCCCTCGCGGGTGTGTCCCTGCCCATCTACTTCACCGGTCTGCTGGCCTTGGCCTTCCTGGTCCACCAGTGGGGACTGTTCCCGGTGTCGCGCTACGTCCCCTTCACCGAGGACCCCGTCGCCTGGTACCAGGTCATGCTCCTGCCCTGGATCACCCTGGCGTTCCTGCACGCCGCCCAGTACGCCCGCCAGACTCGCGCGGGCATGCTGGAAACGCTCAACGAGGACTACATCCGCACCGCGCGGGCCAAGGGCCTGAGCGAGCGCAAGGTGATCTTCAAGCACGCCCTGCGTCCCACCCTGACCCCGATCCTCACCATCCTCGGTCTGGACATCGGCATGGTCCTGGGCGGCGCGATCCTCACCGAGAAGGTGTTCTCCCTGAACGGTGTGGGCGCCTACGCGATCGACTCGATCGTCTCCAAGGACCTGCCCGTGATCCTGGGAGTCACGCTCCTGGGCGCCGTGTTCATCGTGGTGTGCAACCTGATCGTCGACCTCCTGTACCCGGTCGTCGACCCGCGGGTGCGGATCACCGCGTGACGCGTGTCAGCGTGAACACCAGACCAGCTCTACCGAAGGAAAAGTGACATGGCCTCGACCGGATCGGCTGCCTCCGACGCAGTCGTGCGCGTGGACGACCTGCGGGTGACGTTCCCGACGATGGACGGAGACGTCCATGCCGTCAAGGGACTGTCCTTCGAGGTCCCGGCCGGTGGCGCCCTGGGCATCGTGGGCGAGTCGGGCTCGGGCAAGAGCGTGACCTCGCTGGCCCTGATGGGTCTGCACCGGGGCAGCCGCGCCCAGATCACCGGTTCCATCGAGGTGGCCGGGCAGAACGTGGTGACCGCGAGCGACAAGAAGATGCGCCAGATGCGCGGCAACGACATCGCGATGGTCTTCCAGGACCCGATGCAGTCGCTGCACCCGCAGTACACCATCGGTAACCAGCTCATCGAGGCCTACCAGGTGCACAACCCCAAGGCCTCCAAGAGCGCGGCGCGCAAGCGTGCCGTGGAGGCCCTGGGCCGGGTCGGTATCCCCGAGCCGGAGAAGCGGATCAACTCCTACCCGCACGAGTTCTCCGGTGGTATGCGTCAGCGCGTGGTGATCGCCATGGGGTTGATGTGCGATCCCAAGGTGCTGCTCGCGGACGAGCCCACCACGGCCCTGGACGTCACGGTCCAGGCCCAGGTCCTGGACCTTCTCGACGAGCTGCGGCGTGACCTGAACATGGCGCTCATCCTGGTCTCGCACGACCTGGCCGTCGTGGCCGGTTCGGTGGACGAGGTCGTGGTGATGCGCCACGGTCAGGCCGTCGAGCGCGGCGACGTGCGCAAGGTCCTCTCCAAGCCCGAGCATCCCTACACCCAGGCGCTGCTGGACGCGGTGCCGCGTGTGGAGGTCTCCCGGGCCCAGCGTCGCGCCCGGGACCGCGCCGACCGTATCGATCGGGACAAGCGCGAGGGCACCGTCACCAAGCCCGGTGACTTCGAGGCCTTCACCCCCGCGACCACCGAGGGCGAGCCGCTGCTGAGCGTGCGCGACATCGCCCAGTGCTTCAAGGTCCGTGGTGGTATGTGGGGCCGCTCCAGCGACTTCTGGGCGGTCAGGGGTGTGAGCTTCGACCTGTACAAGGG
>NZ_BCSH01000094.1 GCF_001570765.1 Nocardiopsis listeri NBRC 13360
TTGGGCTCCCTCGCCTCATGCTCAGACCACGCACCCCTGGGAATTACTCATCTAGAGTGACGACGTGGGAAACCCTTTGAACCTTCCGTTCGACCCGATCGAACGCGCGCACGACAACTGGAGCCAGAGATGGGGCGCCTCGCCCGCGATGGCGGCGGTCACCTCGCTCATGCGCGCGCAACAGATCCTCATCGGTGAGCTGGACGGCACCCTCAAGCCGTTCGGCCTGACCTTCGCGCGCTACGAGGCGCTGGTCCTGCTCACCTTCAGCGCCTCCGGGTCGCTGCCCTTGGGCAAGATCGGCGAGCGCCTCATGGTGCACCCGACCAGCGTCACCAACACCATCGACCGCTTGGAGGGGCAGGGCTTCGTGCTGCGAATGCCCAATCCCAGCGATGGTCGAGGGGTGCTGGCGGAGATCACCGAGACGGGCCGCGAGGTCACCGAAGGGGCCACCCGGGCACTCCTGGGCATGGACTTCGGGGTGGGCTGCTACTCCGAGGAGGAGTTGTGGCGCATGCACGAGATGTTCGTGCGGCTCCGTGTCGACTTCGGTGACTTCCCCGCCCCGGTGGCGGAGGAAGCGCGAGGCGCCTGACCGGCCGAACGCCGTCCGCGCCGTCGCTCGCTCTTCTGTACATGCTTAGTTGGACGTCCTACTATTTGGGTATGGCGAACAGCACAGGAGACCTCACCAACGGCGGCGAGGCCCGGGACATCGAGGCCGGGCGCGAGCGCTGGCAGCGCAGGTACGACACCGCCCGCAAACGCGACGCCGACTTCACCTCCCTGTCCGGGAAGCCGCTCGAACCCGTCTACGGCCCGCGACCCGGTGCCGAGGTCCCCGGGTTCGAGCGCGTCGGCTGGCCCGGCGAGTACCCCTACACCCGGGGGCTCTACCCCACCGGCTACCGAGGTCGCGCCTGGACCATCCGCCAGTTCGCCGGCTTCGGCAACGCCACCCAGACCAACGAGCGCTACAAGATGATCCTCGCCTCCGGTGGCGGCGGGCTGTCCGTGGCCTTCGACATGCCCACGCTCATGGGCTACGACTCCGACTCCCCGCAGGCGCTGGGCGAGGTCGGCCATTGCGGTGTGGCCATCGACTCGGTCGCCGACATGGACCTGCTCTTCGACGGTATTCCCCTCGGCGAGACCACCACGTCCATGACCATCAGCGGCCCGGCCATCCCGGCGTTCTGCATGTACCTGGTGGCGGCCGAACGTCAGGGAGTCGACATCGGCACCCTCAACGGCACGCTGCAGACCGACATCTTCAAGGAGTACATCGCCCAGAAGGAGTGGTTGTACCCGCCCGAACCCCACCTGCGCCTCATCGGCGACCTGATGGAGTACTGCGCGGAGCACATCCCGGCCTTCAAGCCGCTCTCGGTCTCGGGCTACCACATCCGTGAAGCCGGGGCCACGGCCGCCCAGGAGCTCGCCTATACGCTCGCGGACGGCTTCGGCTACGTCGAACTCGGTCTGTCCCGCGGGCTGGACATCGACCGGTTCGCCCCCGGCCTGTCGTTCTTCTTCGACGCCCACATCGACTTCTTCGAGGAGATCGCCAAGTTCCGCGCCGCCCGCCGCATCTGGGCCCGCTGGATCCGCGACGTCTACGGCGCCAAGAGCGAGAAGGCCCAGTGGCTGCGGTTCCACACCCAGACCGCCGGGGTGTCCCTCACCGCGCAACAGCCTTACAACAACGTGGTGCGCACCGCGGTGGAGGCCCTTTCGGCGGTCCTGGGCGGAACCAACTCACTGCACACCAACGCGCTCGACGAGACCCTGGCCCTGCCCACCGAACAGTCCGCCGAGATCGCCCTGCGCACCCAACAGGTCCTCATGGAGGAGACCGGGGTGGTCAACGTCGCCGACCCGCTCGGCGGCTCCTGGTACGTGGAGGCCCTCACCGACGAGATCGAGGCCGAGGCCGAGCGCATCTTCGCGCACATCCGCCACATGGGTGGAGGTGAGGACGTCGAACACGCCATCGGCCCGATGACCTCCGGCATCCTCGCCGGGATCGACAACGGTTACTTCGGCGCCGAGATCGCCGAGTCCGCCTACCAGTACCAGCAGGCCCTGGAGAAGGGTGACAAGCGCATCGTCGGCGTCAACTGCCACACCAACACGGTCTCCGGGGAACTCGACATCCTCAAGATCAGCCACGAGGTGGAGCACGAGCAAAAGCGCGTCCTCGCCGACCGCAAGGGCGCGCGCGAGCAGGCCGTCGTCGACCGTGCCCTGGCCCGACTCCTGGAGGGTGTGCGGGCCGACGAGGGCAACCTCATCCCGCTCATCATGGACGCGGCCCGGGCCGAGGCGACGCTCGGCGAGATCTGCGCGACCATGGGCGAGGAGTTCGGCACCTACACCGAGGATCCACAGTTCTGAGCGGCAGTGTTTTCCAGCGCCTCCGCTTCGCTTCGGCGTGTTCGGGCGTCTGGGAGTCAGGAATGGGTTGAAGGAAACACAGCGGCACCTACGGTGTGATGGCTCGTTCCTCGCGATCACACCTGCGGCACCTCCCCGGGTTTTCGAAGAATAGGGCCTGACGGCGCCCGAACGGGCACCCCCGTGTCGTCCATGAAGGAAAACCCTGACCGCCGTCCCGGGCTTGGGGCCCGAGGCGGTACGGAGTCCTCGTACCGCCTCGGGATGGGGCAGGATAGGGAGTATGCAGCCTTCGGACTTTTCACCGAACAGTGCGGTCGACCTCGGGGCGCGCAAGGCGGCCTTGGAACGTGAGGCCAAGCAGCGCGCCGATGAGTCGGCCGGTCGTACCAACCCCTTCGCCGTCAACGTCGACGAGGCGACCTTCCAGCAGGTGCTGGAGAGCTCTATGTCGGCGCCGGTCGTCCTCGCGGTCCTCGCGGGCTGGTCCGAGCAGTCCAAACAGGTCGAGGACGCCCTGGACAACCTCTCCAGGGGCTCCGGCGGCAACTGGATCCTGGGCAAGATCGACAGTGAGGCCAGCCCCCAGCTGGTGCAAGCGCTGCGCGTGCAGGGCGCCCCGAGCATCATCATCGCCGTCCAGGGGCAGGTCATGCCGCTGATGCAGGGCCCGGCGACCGAGGAGCAGCTCCGTGAGGGGCTCACCCAGGTCTTCGGCGCCTTGGCCCAGCAGGGCATGCTCCCACCAGGGCACCCCGGCACGGTGGACGGCGACCCCTCCGCGATGCCCGAGGACCAGGGCGCCCCCGAACCCGAGGCCGACCCGGTCGACGTCGAGGCGCAGGCCGCTCTGGAACGCGGCGACTTCGACGCGGCCGCCGCGGTGTTCGAGAAGGCGCTGGCCGCCGACCCCAAGAACGCCGAGGTCAAGGCCAAGCTGGCGCAGGTGCGCCTGATCGGCCGGCTTCAGGACGTGGACCCCGAGGCCGCGCTGCGGGCCGCGGCCGACCGCCCGAACGACGTCGACGCCCAGATCACCGTGTCCGACGTCTTCATGTACGGCGGCAAGTTCGACGACGCCTTCGACCGCCTCATCGACACGATCAAGCGCACCGCCGATGAGGACCGGAACAAGGCCCGCGAACACCTGCTGTCCCTGTTCGACCTACTGCCGGCCGGGGACCCGCGCGTGGGCGCGGCCCGTCGCAAGCTCACCTCCGCCCTGTTCTGATCGGATGCCGGCCGGTGTCCGTTCTCCGAGTTTTCTTGGAACGGTCACCGGCCGGAGGGCTCCACCCGTTCATGCCCGATCATGGCAAATCGTGCGGTATTTGCCGTAGTGAAGACGGGTGGGATGGTCGCCCTCTCGCCGGGTAAAAGAACTACACGGCGGACCGCGAAGACGCGGTCCACAGGGCGACCGGGCAGGTGGACCATGACGACCGACCGCACCCCCCACCCCGGCGGAGCTCCCGTCGTGACGATCTCGGCCACCTTCGGAGCCGGCGGCAGCGTCATCGGCCCGGCCATCGCCGCCCGACTGGGCGTCCCCTTCCTCGATCGCGCGGTCCCCAGCGCCGTCGCCGAACAGATCGGCTGTTCGCTCGACGAGGCCCTCCAACGCGACGACCGCGCTCCGGGCGGTTTCGAGCGTCTCCTCGCCGGCGCCGCCCGGTTGCCCACCGTCACCCTGGGCAGTGCCGACACCGCCTATTTCGGCGCCATGGACGACGAGGGCCGTCTCCTCTACGACCACGAATTCGTCGAACAGACCGAACGGGTCATCAAGGACGTGGCCCGTGGCGGTGGGGTCGTCCTCGGTCGTGCCGCCGCTGTGATCCTGGCCGACCACCCGGGCGCGCTGCACATACGGCTGGACGGCAGCCGCCAGGCCCGCCTGCGTCGAGCCCGCCGCCTGTGGGAGCTCGGGGACCGGGAGGAGTTCGGTGGCAAGGGGTGGGGCCCCACCCCGCCCACCGCGAAGATGCTGAACGACAACGACCGCGCCCGTGCCTCCTACGTGCGCCGGTTCTACCGGGTCGATCCGGCCGATCCGGGCCACTACCACCTGGTGGTCGACTCCGCCGTGCTCTCCACCGACGCGTGTGCGGACATGGTGGTTCGGGCCGCCGAAGACCGTGCCAGTGGTAGGAATTAATGCGATTTTTTCCGCAAGCGTTAATTGTCGTCTTGTGCTGACGTTCCCCCCTTGACTCAGGTAGGGTGAAGCGACTCGGTTGTGGGTTTCCAGCCAGCCCCCGGCCGTCAACCGAGCCCCCGCTTTCGAAGGCAGCCCCTCTACGGATGCCACGGCGGGAAGCGTCGCCGGCACGGAGAACGAACCCCCGTGTTCCCGGCGCGCGAGAGCCGACCAGAGCCACCGGGGCGGATCCATGGCGTGCAGGGCCACAGCCGTTCCGGGGTCGGTACGTACGTCCACGGGAGGGGCCGCCGGTGCGTCCCGCGGACGGATGACACCAGCCAAAGCCAAGGAGCAACACGTGGCCACCCTTCCCAGCGTTTCGTACTCCATCACCGTCCGACTGGAACTGGACGCCGGAGGCAGTGCGGTCGGCAGTCTCACCAACGCGGTGGAGCAGGTCGGCGGCATGATCACCGCCCTCGACGTGGCGGCCGCTGGGCACGAGCGCATCCGCATCGACGTCACCTGCGCCGCCCGCGACACCGAGCACGCCCAGGCGATCGTCGACGCCCTCGGCGCCGTCGATGGGGTCGTCGTCCACAAGGTCAGCGACCGCACCTTCCTCATGCACCTCGGTGGCAAGATCGAGATGAAGTCGAAGGTGCCACTGCGCAACCGCGACGAACTCTCCATGGCCTACACCCCCGGAGTCGCCCGTGTCTCCCAGGCCATCGCAGCCAACAAGGACGACGCCCGCCGCCTGACCATCAAGCGCAACAGCGTCGCCGTGGTCACCGACGGATCCGCCGTGCTGGGCCTGGGCAACATCGGTCCCGAGGCCGCCATGCCCGTCATGGAGGGCAAGGCCGCCCTGTTCAAACGCTTCTCCGACATCGACGCATGGCCCATCGCCCTGGACACCCAGGACGTCGATGAGATCGTCCGAACCGTCCAGCTGATCGCCCCCGGGTTCGGCGGCATCAACCTGGAGGACATCTCCGCCCCGCGCTGCTTCGAGGTCGAGGCCCGTCTGCGCGAACTCCTGGACGTCCCCGTCTTCCACGACGACCAGCACGGCACCGCCATCGTCGTCCTGGCGGCCCTGCGCAACGCCCTGCGTGTGGTCGGCAAGAAGCTGTCCGAGGTCCGCGTCGTCATGTCCGGCGCCGGAGCGGCCGGTACCGCCATCCTCAAGCTGCTCATGCACGCCGGCGCGCGCGACATCATCGTCAACGACGTGCACGGCTCCGTCCACTCCGGACGCGAGGACCTGGACGACAACCTGAGCTGGATCGCCGAGCACACCAACCAGGGTGGCTACAGCGGCGACCTCAAGGGCGCCATCGCCGGAGCCGACGTGTTCATCGGCGTCTCCGCCCCGAACCTGCTCGACGGTGGGGACATCGCCGAGATGAACGAGGACTCGATCATCTTCGCGCTGGCCAACCCCGACCCGGAGGTCGACCCCGACGTCGCGCACCTGCACGCCTCGGTCGTGGCCACCGGACGCAGCGACTACCCGAACCAGATCAACAACGTGCTGGTCTTCCCGGGCTTCTTCCGCGGACTGCTGGACGCCCAGAGCCACAACGTCACCTCGGACATGATGGTCGCCGCCGCCGAAGCTCTCGCCGACGTCGTCACCGAGGACGAACTGGGTCCGAACTACATCATCCCGAGCGTCTTCCACCCGGAGCTGTCCACCCATGTGGCCAACGCGGTCCGCGAGGTGGCTCAGCGCGGTCAGGAGACCAAGGCCTGAACCGTCTCGCCGAACCTTCCTGAGGGGGCGTCCGGCCGGTCGCTTTTCGGGTAAAGGTTGACCATGGACCAGTCGACTCTGACCGGGCGCCTACTGGTGGCCGCCCCCTTGCTCCAAGAGGATTCCTTTCGCCGTTCGGTGGTGTTCGTCGTCGACGACGCCGTCGACGGCACCCTCGGGGTGATCCTCAACCGCCCGCTGGAACTTCCGGTGGGCGAGGTCGTGAACTCGTGGAGCGCATACGCCAGTTCCCCGGCGGTGATGTTCTCGGGCGGGCCGGTGGGCACCGACTCCGGCATCGCCCTGGGTAGCGCCGCCCCCGAGGAGGCGCCCCCGGGTTGGTCCCCGTTGGTGGATCCGTCCTCCGGAACAGGACTGGACGGCGTGGGCGTTGTGGACCTGGACGGTCCGCCCGAGGTACTCGGCTCCTCCCTGGCGGCGCTGCGCGTCTTCGCCGGCTACTCCGGTTGGGGTTCGGGGCAGCTCGAGGGGGAGATCGAGGAGGGCGCCTGGTTCGTGGTCGACGCGTTCGCCGACGACCTCTTCGGTGTCGCCCCCGAAGGGTTGTGGTCACGGGTCCTGCGCCGCCAGGGCGGAGAGATGGCCCTGTTGTCGACCTACCCGGACGATCCCACCATGAACTGAGCACAAGCTTGTCCTCGGTGAGACTGAGACGGGCCGCCGCACCCTATACCGTGGGGTCCAGACGTTGAAAGGTGTGAGGACGATGTCGATGGACGTCCTGAACAAGGTTCTTCCGGACAGCGAGACCAGGCCGGACCTCTCGCACGACGATGGTGATCGCGAGCGGTTCGCGCACTACGTGCAGAAGGAGAAGATCACCCAGAGCGCGGTGACCGGTGACCCGGTGATCGCCCTGTGCGGCAAGGTGTGGGTCCCCAACCGCGACCCGAAGAAGTTCCCCGTGTGCCCGGAGTGCAAGCAGGCGTACGAGGACATGATGAAGTAGGCGGCCCTTCCGGTCGCACTCAAAAGGCCTTGACCCACCCCGCGGGTGAGCCAAGGCCTTCGTCGTGTCCGAGGCGGGCCGGGAGCCTAGGGTTCGGTGTCTTCGGAGTCGGTGCCGTCCGCGCCGTTGCGTCGGCGTGAGACCGCGATGGCCACGCCGCCCGCCGCCACGGCGACCGCGGCCGCCGTCAGCAGACCGGTCAGGGCGGTACCGGTGCTGGGCAGCCCGGGCTTGCCGCCGCCCTCACCGTCACCTCCGCCGTCACCGGGGCCGGGGGTCGACTCGCCATCGCCGCCGCCGCCATCGCCGCCGCCGGGGACCCGGACGTCCTCGTCCACGCTCACTGTCAGCGAGATCGGGTCCAGCCGCTCACCCTCGACGTAGAAGTCGGCGAACGCGGGAGCGCCTTCGGCGGTGAGGGCGGTCGGGATCGGCTCCCAGCTCAACACACCCTCCTCGACCTCGGCCTCGACACCGGACAGGTCCAGGTCGGCCAGGGCGACGTCGTCGTAGGTGACGAGCTCGGCGTCGGTCAGGGACTTGCTGACCACGTCGGCGTACAGGGTGCCCGCCTCGCCGTCGATCTCCACACGCGGGTCGGTGACGGACACGTACAGCAGCGGGTCGGCGTCACCGTAGACGTGGCCCTCGAAGAGCACGGTACCGGTGAAGTCGATCTCGGCGGTGACCTCGTCCAGGTTCGCCCCACCGGTGGCGTCGGTGAAGGAGAAGGTCCCGTCGTCGCCACGGGTGGCGCCTTCCGAGGTACTGATCTCACCGGCGGCGATGTCGCCCTCGATGTAGTTGCGGAAGGACTCCTTGACGCCCCAGTCGGCGCGGCCGTTGAACACGGTCAGGTCGCCCTCGGGGAGTTCTCCGTCGCCGCTTCCACCGTCGTCGTCACCATCGCCGTCGCCGTCGTCGCCGCCCTCACCCTCGTCCTCGGTGGCGAAGGAGATCGGGGTCCACACGTCCTGGTCGCGGTTGCCGATGTCGGTGTGGTCGTTGAAGACCGCGACGTAGCACCGCGTCTCGACGCAGTCGTAGGTCGTCTCTTCGGCGTCGTAGGCACCGGACACCTCGACCTCGGTGGAGAAGGTGCCTTCGTCACCGGGAGCGTCGGCCCCGCGCAGCCACACCGCGCCGGTGTGGTGCTCCGGGAAGGAGTCCGCCGACCGCTCGGCGGCCGTCAGGGCGACGTACACGCCCTGACCGGGACGGAAACCGGTGCCGTCGACGGTGACGGTCTCGCCCTCGGGGTTCAGCTCCTCGGTCTTGGAGACGGTGACCTTCGGGTCATGGGCGGGCTCACCCGGCTCACCGGGCTCGCCGCCCTCCACGGCCGTGGCGGTGAAGGACAGCGGGTCCATCGGTTCGCCCGCACCATAGAATTCCGCGAAGGCCTCGACCGCGTCGGCGTGCAGGGTGCCCGCCTCGGAGGTGAAGGCGAGGTCGTCGCCGTCCACGACCAGTTCGGCGCCGGTCAGCTCGGCCACGGTGACCTCGCCGAACTCGACCAGGTCACCGGGGGGCACGCTCGGGTTCGCGCCGTTGAACTCGCGGCTGGTGACGTCGGCGTACACGGTGGCGGAGCCGTCGCCGTCGAACTCCACGCGCGGGTCGGCGACATGGACCTCAAGGACCGCGCCCTGATCGTAGTCGTGGCCGGCGAAGACCACCCGGCCGCCGAAGCTCACCTCACCGGAGGCGTCCTCTTTGGAGACGGAGCCCTCCACGGTCGGGAAGTCGAAGGTCCCGTCGTCGTTGACGCTCGCGCCGTCGGACGCGGTGATCTCGCCCCCGGCGATGGGGCCGCCGATGTAGTTGCGGAAGGACTGCTTGACACCCCAGGTGGCGGAACCGCCGTCCAGGGAGACGGGTGCCTCGTCTGCCATCGCGGCCGGGGCGGCCGCCACGGTGAGGGAGGCCCCGAGGGCCGCCGCGCCCATGTATGCGGTGAGGGAGCGCAGTGCCCGCCGGGCCCTGCCGTCACCCTCACGGGTTGTGTCGGTGCTCATGTGATCGGTGGTTCCAATCGTGTCGGGGGAGAGGTGACTCGGTCTCGATCGCGCGTCGGGGCCGGGATGGTGCGGGGGGTGGTGGGTTCGCGCTGAGCGGGCGCGACGGTACCCACCAAGGGAGAGTGGGATCAGGAGGGGCAGACTCGGCCTCCGCCCGCCCAGGTGTGCACACTCGTGTGGGTCCTGAGCCGGATGTGATCGGTGGGATCGGCGGGGCCCGTTGAGAGGGTCCCGCCGTCCCTCGAGATCACGCGTTGGTCGGGTCGGCGTCGCTCGCGCGGCGTCGGGTCGCCACCAGCGCGGTGACACCGGCCAGCGAAGCCACCACGGCGGTCAGCAACAGCCCCACCAGTGGAGCACCGGTCCGAGCCAGGGGACCGTCGCCGCCGGATCCGGAGCCGCTCGTACCGCCGGCGCCGCCGGAACCCGAGCCGGAACCCGCACCCTCGTCGGAGCTGGAGCCACCGCCGGAGGCACTGCCGGTACCGTCGCCGTCGCCCGCCTGGCCCGCGAAGGTCACCGGGACGAACTCGTCCTGGCCACGGTCGCTGGAGCGGGTGTGGTCGTTGCGGGTCACCACGGCGCACTCGGTGCCGGCCGCGGTGCAGTCGGTGTTGTCGTCCTTGGCCTTGACGGCCAGTTCCACGGTGAAGCCGCCGTCGGTCCCCCCACCCGTGTAGGGGGTGGCCAGACCCTCGCCGTAGGGCGGCGGGTTGCTGGAGATCCAGGCGGACGAACCGCCCTCGCCTTCCATGTCCACCCCACCGATGCACGGCCCGGGCGCGACGCTCGAACCGGCGTTGGCGGTGTCGCACAGGGCCACGTAGATGCCCTTGGCGGTGTCGTAGCCGGAACCGGTGACGGTCACGGTTTCCCCGTCGGGGTCGATCCCGCTGGTCTTGGAGACGGTGAGCGACAGATCGCCCGGCGTTCGGGGCAGGGCCTGGGGAGCGTTGTGCGGGGCCGCCCGCTGCGCGCTCCGGGGAGTGGTCTGCGGCCGGCTCTCGGGAACGGCGGCGGGCACGGCGAAGGCGACCGGAACCGCGGCCACGGGCGCGGGTGCGGTGGGGGACGCGGGCGCGAGCACCGGGGTGCTCATTCCCGCACCGGGCTCGGCGACCACACCGTCATCGGCGGGTTCGCCCGGCGCACCCGGCTCCTCCACCTCGACCGCTTCATCCATCTCGTCCGCTTCATCCATCTCGTCCGTCTCGTCCGTCTCGTCCGTCCGCTCGGGCGGCTCGGTGCCGAGGACGACGATCTCGAAGGGATCCTCCCTGGTGTCCAGGCCCGCTTCGGCGGCGAAGTCGACACCGGTGTCGAGGGTGACGCTGAACAGACCGCGCCCGTCCACGTCGGTGGCGACGGTGTTGTCGTCGTCGAGTACGGCGGCCTGGTCGACCTCGTTGGTGTCGAGTGCCTCGGCGGGAACGGCGCGCGTGGTGATCTCGATCCGGGAACCGGGGGCGTGCCCGATCCCGGCGACCGTGACGCTGTCGCCCTCGGGGTCGAGCCCCTGGGTCCGGTTCACGGTGGTGGTTCGTGGGTGGAGTGGTTCGTCGATGGGTTCGGCGAGCACCGTCGAGGGTGCGCCGGCGATCAGGAGTGTCGCCGCGGCGACGGTGGCCAGGGGTGGGACAAGCCCACGGAGGGGAACCGCTGCTCGCATCAGTGGCCTTAGTTGTCGGGCGGGTCGGATGAGGAACCGACCTCCGCGTGGGGTGGGAGAATCGATTTTAGGTTATGCTTACCTAGGTGAAGTGAGCCTTGCCTAACACGATCCGGCGCCGAAGTAGTTGACCACTGAAGCGATGGGGTTGTCAAGAATCTGACGACCTGTCATATAAAAGGTCTCGTCGCGGCCCCTCCGCGACCCCGCCCGGCATCCCGGCTCAACCGAAAGCGATCGCCATGCCCCACGCCGTCCCCCGAACCCTCCCGCGCGGTGGCCTCGGCCCGCTCGCCATCGCCATCGCCTGCACCCTGGCCCTGACCGCCTGCACGGGGCCCGACGCCCCCGCGGACGCGTCAGGGAACGCGGGCGACATCCCGGACCTCTCCGAGAACCGCCTCCAGGTCCTGGACGAGGCCGCGGTCCCCGAACTCCCCGTCACCGTCGAATCCGTGGTCCTCGACCCCTACCGCTCCTCCTCCGACCCCCTGGAGTACGAGGACGTCGAGGTGACCGACGCCGAACGCGTCCTCCCGCTCACCGGAAGCCTCGCCGAGATCGTCTTCACGCTCGGCCTGGGCGACAACGTGGTCGGCCGCGACGTGGCCGCCACCTTCGACGAGGCCGCCGACCTGCCCGTCATCAGCGAAGGGCACGAGGTCTCCGCCGAGACGGTCCTGGCCCTCCAACCCACCGTGATCCTCGCCGACACCCAGACCGGCCCACCCGAGGTGATCGAACAGATCCAGAACTCCGGCATCCCCGTCGTCATCGTGGAGGAGGCCTGGTCCATCGACGAGATGTACCCCCGCTTCGAACGCGTGGCCCAAGCCCTGGGCGTCCCAGTCTCCGGCACCATCCTGGCCGAACGCACCCAGGAACAGATGGCGCAGGTGCGCGAGAGTTCCCTGGAGACCAGCGGTGATCCCCTCGTCGCCTTCCTCTATCTGAGGGGCACCGCCGGCGTGTACCTGCTCGGCGGCCCCGGCTCGGGCGCCGACGCCCTGCTCGAAGAGATCGGAGCACGCGACGCCGGTGTCGAGATGGGCCTGACCACGGCCTTCACCCCCATCACCACCGAAGCGCTCATCGAGGCCCGCCCCGACGTCCTGCTGGTCATGACCAAGGGACTGGAATCGGTCGGCGGTGTCTCCGGGCTCGCCGAGATCCCCGGCGTCGCGCAGACCCCGGCCGGACAGAACCAGGCCGTCATCGACTTCGAGGACGGCGTCCTGCTCAACTTCGGCCCCCGTACCCCGCAGGTCATCACCACCATGGCCGAGGAACTCGCCGCGGTCACCGGCGAGGTCGGCGAGACCGGCGAGACCGGCGACGCCTCGGGCATGGAGGGCGACGAGTGACCGCCCTGTCCCAGCGCCCCACCGCCGGAGCCGACGAAGCCCCCGCGGACGACGGCGGGGTCACCCCCGGGACGCTCGGCCGACGCCTGCGCGCCACCGTGCTGATCACGGTCCTGTCCGTCGGACTCGTCGTCGTCTCCGTGATCGCCGCCGGAGTGGGCGCCTACCCGATCCCCGCCGGCCAGGTCGCCGCGTCCCTCCTGGACGCGGCGGGCCTGCGGATCGGTGCCCTGCCCGACCAGATCGCACGGACCGTCCTGTGGGACGTGCGCCTACCCCGGGTGGTCCTGGCCGTCATGGTCGGCGCCGCCCTGGGCAGCGCCGGCGCCATGATGCAGGGCATCTTCGGCAACCCCCTAGCCGAACCCGGCGTCATCGGCGTCTCCTCCGGCGCGGCCGTCGGCGCGATCGTGGTCATCTTCACCGGCCTGACCGTGCTCGGTCACTGGACGATCATCGCGTCGGCGTTCGTCTTCGGCCTGCTCACCACGTTGTTCGTGTACGTGTTCGCACGCTCCGGCGGCCGTACCGAGGTCGTCACCCTGCTGCTCACCGGCATCGCGGTCAACGCCATCGCCGGCGCGGCCATCGGGCTGATGACCAACTTCTCCCAGGACGCCGAGATCCAGACCATCACCTTCTGGCAGCTGGGCAGCGTCTCCACCGCCACTTGGTCGAAGGTCGCCGCGATCGCGCCGTGCCTGCTGCTGGGCCTGTCGGTCATCCCGTTCTACGCGCGCAAGCTCGACCTGTTGTCCCTCGGTGAGGGACCCGCCCGCCACCTGGGCGTGGACGTCGAACGCATGCGCTTGGTGATCATCACCGCGATGGCGTTGCTGACCTCCGCCGCGGTCGCCTTCGCCGGCATCGTCGCGTTCGTCGGACTGGTCGTACCGCACATCATCCGGATGGTCACCGGGCCCGGACACCGGGTGCTGCTGCCCGCCTCGGCGCTGGGTGGCGGGCTGCTCCTGCTCACCGCCGACCTGCTCGCCCGCACCGCGGCCGCCCCCGCCGAGATCCCGCTCGGCGTGGTGACCGCGGCCCTGGGCGGACCGTTCTTCTTCTACCTGCTGCACCGCACCCGCGCCAAGCAAGGAGGCTGGTCATGACCACGGGTTCCCTGCTGCGCCGCCGGTTCGCGTCCGCCGTCGCCCCGCTCACCCGGGCACCCGGTCGGCCCGAACCCATCGAACCCGGCACCCCCGTGGTCCGAGCGGAGGGGGTCACCATCCGTCGGGGCGGACGTACCCTGCTCGACGGGGTCGATCTCACGGTCCGTTCCGGGGAGCTGCTGGCACTGGTCGGTCCCAACGGCGCCGGCAAGTCCACGCTGCTGCGCGCCGTTTCCGGTGACGTCACCGGAGCACCCGGTAAGGGGGAGCGGGACTCGGGCACGGTGCGCCTGTTCGACCGGCCGCTGGGGGAGTGGACACCGCCCGAACTCGCACTGCGCCGCGCCGTTCTGCCCCAGGAGGCCACGGTCGGTTTCCCGTTCTCCGTGCACGAACTCGTCGGCATGGGGCGGGCGCCCTGGACCGGGTCGAGCACCCCCGATCAGGACGCCGCACTCGTGCGCGAGGCCATGGCGCGGGTCGGTGTCGAACATCTCGCCGACCGACGTTTCCCCACGCTCTCCGGTGGCGAACGAGCCCGCGTGATGCTGGCCCGCGTATTGGCCCAGGACACCTCCCTGCTCCTGTTGGACGAACCCACCGCGGCCCTGGACATCCGCCACCAGGAACTCGTTCTGGGCATCGCGCGTACACTGGCGTCCCATGGTGGGGCGGTTATCGTGGTCCTGCACGATTTGGGGCTTGCGGCCGCGTACGCCCATCGTGTGGCGGTACTCTCCGGAGGACGGGTCGCAGCGCAGGGCACCCCCGCCGACGTCTTCACCGCGTCGTTGCTCAGCGCCGTGTACCGACACGAGGTCGAAGTACTGCCGCATCCGCGTACGGGGGTCCCGCTCGTCGTCCCACTCCGGTCACCCGGGTGCACACGAAAGCGTCCACAGGAGTAGGTCGTATTGGTGTCCACAACTGAACGGCAGTCGCGCGATGAGCCCCACCCCGAGAACGAGGAGCCCCGCCCCCGCTCCTCCCGAGGCGGGAGGCGGCGCGCCCGTAAACCGAAGACCACCCCCGGTGACGTCGTCCGCGGCTTCGTACGGTTCTTCGGCGAGATCCTGCTGACCGCGGGTCTGCTGATGCTCTTCTACGCCGGCTACGAGGTGTACGGCTCACAGTGGGAGACCGACCGCGAACAGCAGGGACTGGCGGACGGGCTCGACGAGGCCTGGGCCGACGCGCAGGAGACCGAACAGGGGCCCGACTCGGAGCCGCTGCCCGGTAGCGCCGACAGCCGCCTGTACGTTCCGAGCCTGGACCTGGACTGGGTCGTCGTCAACGGCACCGAGCCCGACGACATCCGCTACAGCCCCGGTCGCTACACCCAGTTCGACAGCGCCCCCGGTGAGATGGGCAACTACGGCGTGGCCGCCCACCGCACCCCCGGCCTGTTCTGGGACCTCGACCTGCTCGACGAGGGCGACGTCATGGTCCTGGAGGACGGCGAGAACTTCTACACCTACGAGGTCTTCCACGAGGAGACCGTGTTGCCCGAGGACTTCTGGGTGGTCACCCCCGACCCCTTCGAGGACGCCTCGGCAGAGGAGCCCGGACGCGCGCTGCTCACCCTCACCACCTGCGCGCCCAAGCTCAACAACACGCACCGGCTCATCGTCTGGGCGGAACTGGCCGAGACCACGCCCAAGTCCGAGGGCATGCCGGAGTCCATCGCGCACATGGCGCCGGAAGCCTAGGGAGGGTTCACGAATGTACGGCCTGATCTGGCGAGTCCTGCCGGGACCATGGGCGTCGAAGTTCATCATGATGGTCGGCCTGCTCGCGGGCGGCGCCGCGCTGCTGTGGTTCTTCGCCTTCCCGGCGATCTCCCCCCACATGCCGTTCAACGACGGCGCCGTGGACACGTCCGACTTCGGCGGTGGAGAGGACCCCGCCGGCGCGCCCGGGGAGGACGCCGAATCGACCGGTGATGAACTGGGAGGCGATCCCGAGGCCGACCCGGAAGCCGAAGAGGGCGGCGTCTAGGACACGAGGCAAGACAGCGGTTTCGACGCTGAAGAGGAACAACAGGGCGGCGCGGTGCACGGGCACCGTGCCGCCCGTCGTGAGGTGGTGGAATGGTGGGTCGCTGTGCGCGGCGCCACTGCCGGGGCTCCGTCTTCCGGACCGGGCAACCACTAACCTCGAGCAGGTGAGCAACGGGGGACGAGACGAATGACGGTGACGCAGACCTCGCAAGAGGATCGCCTGAGCGGCCTTCGGGCCTGGCAGAGGGAGGCCTTCGAGGAGTACTTCCGCAGGCAGCCGCGCGACTTCCTCGCGGTGGCCACCCCTGGCGCGGGCAAGACCACCTTCGCCCTCACCCTGGCCAGTGAGCTCCTCCAACGGCACGCCGTGCGTTCGATCACCATCGTCTGCCCCACCGAGCACCTCAAGAAGCAGTGGGCGGAGGCCGCGGCGAGGTTCGGGATCCCCATCGACCCCGAGTTCAAGAACGGGCAGGGCGCGCTGGGGCGTCAGTACCTCGGCGCGGCCGTCACCTACGCGCAGGTGGCCGCGCATCCGATGCTGCACCGCAACCGCACCGAGGCGCGCAAGACCCTGGTGATCTTCGACGAGGTCCACCACGCCGGCGACGCCCTGTCCTGGGGCGAGGCGGTACGGGAGGCCTTCGACCCGGCCACCCGAAGGCTGTCGCTGACCGGTACGCCGTTCCGCTCCGACATCAATCCCATCCCGTTCGTGGACTACGTCCAGGACGGCGCCGGGGTCAGGCGGTGCTCGTGGGACTACAGCTACGGGTACGCGCCCGCGTTGGAGGACGGCGTGGTGCGCCCGGTCATCTTCATGGCCTACTCCGGTGAGATGCGCTGGCGGACCAAGGCCGGTGACGAGCTCGCCGCACGCCTGGGCGAACCGCTCACCCAGGACGCGCTCTCCCAGGCCTGGCGAGCGGCGCTCGACCCCAAGGGCGACTGGATCAAGAAGGTCCTACAGGCCGCGGACCGGCGCCTGACCGAGGTCCGAAAGACGCACCCGGACGCCGGTGCGCTGGTCATCGCCAGCGACCACGAGAACGCCCGCGCCTATTCACGGATCCTGCGGCAGATCACCGGTAAGGGCGCCACCGTGGTGCTCTCCGACGACCCCACGGCCTCCAAGAAGATCTCGCGGTTCGCCGCCGGCGACGATCGTTGGATGGTCGCGGTGCGCATGGTCTCCGAAGGTGTGGACGTGCCCCGTCTGATGGTGGGCGTGTACGCCACCTCCACCAGCACCCCGCTTTTCTTCGCGCAGGCCATCGGGCGTTTCGTGCGGGTCCGCAAGCGTGGCGAGGTGGCGTCGGTGTTCCTGCCGTCGGTGCCCACGCTGTTGGAGTACGCGGGCGAGATGGAGCGCGAGCGCGACCACGTCCTGGACAAGACACCCGGTGACGACGAGTACCCGGAGGAGGACCTGCTCCGGGAGGCGAACAAGAAGAAGGACTCACCGGACGCGGGGGAGGAGCTCCCGTTCGAGACGATGGAGTCCGCCGCCGAGTTCGACCGGGCCCTGTACGACGGTCTGGAGTACGGGGGCGGCGCCGCGGGGTCCAGCGAGGAGGAGGACTTCCTCGGGCTGCCCGGGCTGCTCGACCCCGACCAGGTCTCGCAGCTGTTGCGCAAGCGCAAGGCGGACCTGAAGGCGAGCGAGCTCAAGGCCAAGGGCAAGCAGGAACCGGAGGAGGCCAAGGGGCCCACGCACCAGGTCCTGGCCGACCTGCGTCGCGAACTCAGCGGGTTGGTGGGGGCCTGGCACCACCGGACCGGAAAACCGCACGGTGCCATCCACAACGAGCTGCGGCGCGCCTGTGGTGGGCCGCCGGTCGCACAGGCCACCCCGGACCAGATCCAGGAGCGCATCGCCAAGCTGCGTGCCTGGGCCGTCGGGCAGAAATAGTCACCGACCAGTCGAATCGGGCAAATACTTCGCAACGCCGCGCAAGGCAGACAAACTGTGGGCAACGGCTTAACTACCGTGCGTGAGATGATCCGACGAAGCTCTCGCGGTGGCACAGCCGCGCTCTGGTCCGGACTGTCCCTTTGCGCGGTCACGTTGACCGGTCTGGTGGCGAGTACCTCACCGGAGCCGGCCACCCAGGAGGTGGCGGCTCCGGAGAACGTCTCGGCGGCCACGATGACGAACGAACCGTACTGCCCACCCGGCACGGAACCGGTCTCGGAGGCCGAACGCAGGGTCGCGGACCCGGACGCCGGTCCCTCCGACAGCGCGGAGGTCACCCCGGAACAGGCCGCCGAGTACCAGGACCGCCTCCGTCGGGCCATGGACCGGGTCCGTGACCATGAGGCCGCCGCGCCCTACACCGTGCCCGTGGTCATGCACGTGATCTCCGCGAGCGACGGCAGTGGCGAGATCTCCGACGCACGCATCGATGACCAGGTGGACGTGCTCAACCGGGCGTACCGGGGCGAGTACGCGCAGGGCTCGGAGGGCACCGACACAGAGTTCCGCTTCGAGCTCGCCGACGTCACGCGGACCGAGAACGACACCTGGTTCCGCGACTTCGGAGAGCAGCGCGACGAGATCCGCGCCGAACTGCGCCAGGGCGGCCCCGAGACCCTGAACATCTACACCGCGGACCTGGGCAGCGGCCTGCTGGGCTTCTCCACGTTCCCGCAGGACTACGCCGACGACCCCGACCAGGACGGGGTCGCGATCGCGCACGACACCCTGCCCGGCGGTGACCGCGAGAAGTTCAACGAGGGGCACACCGGCACGCACGAGGTGGGGCACTGGCTGGGCTTGTTCCACACCTTCCAGAACGGTTGCGAGAGTCCGGGCGACTACGTCGACGACACCCCCTACGAACGCGAGGCCGCCTCCGGGTGTCCCGAGGGACGGGACACCTGCCCCGAAAGAGAGGGCGAGGATCCGGTCACCAACTTCATGAACTACAGCGACGACGCCTGCATGACCCACTTCACCAAGGGGCAGGCGGATCGCATGGCCGAGCACTGGGCCGCCTTCCGTGAGGGCGCGCCACAGGCCTGACCCGGGTTCGTGGCGTCACGCCACCCGTGGCGCCACGAATCGCCACCTCAAAGGGCGAGTAGTCTGCGCAGGACCGTTTCCACCTCGAACAGCACGAGATCGTCGACACGACCGAACCGGCGTCCGAGCCGTTCGGGAGAGATCGAGCGCAGGTCCTCGCACTTGGCGTAGCTGATCGCTTTCAGGCCCGAGGAACCCGGCTCGATCTCCACATGGGTCCGACTTCCCCGGTGGGTTCGGGTCAACGGGACCGCCATGACCACGGGTGGGTGGGACTCCAACCAGAGTTGAGCGTTGACCAGGAGAACCGGACGGCGCACCCCTTGTTCGTGGCCGACCGGGTCTCCCAAGTCGGCCATGTGGATCTCGCCTCGTTTCACCAGGCTTCCTCTGCGGTCAGTTCGTCGTCCCCCTGGTCTGAGAGGTCGTCCTGGAGTGTCCGGTCATCGAGGCGGGCACGCCGGTCCTCCTTGGCGAGGCTCTCGTTGTACACGCGCACGTCGGACCAGAACTCCAACTCCTCGGCCTCGTCCAGTGCCTCTTCGATCGCGCGAGCCATGGTGACGTGGCGGTGTCTCGCCCTCTTGCTGATGCGCTCTCTCAGGGATCGTGGGACCTTGATCGTGGTATCCATGGAAGGCATACTGAAAGTATGCCTCAGGGATGGAGGCTTGGCCATAAGTCGGGCGGGGAACGGGTGGTGCGCGCCGTTAGGCTTGGGACATGGCAGCCAACACGTACCTGACCGGGATCAAGCCCACCGGCGACTTCCACCTGGGCAACTACATCGGCGCGATCAAGCCCGCCCTCGCGGCCGCCGAACGCTATGACACCTTCTACTTCATCGCGGACTATCACGCGCTCAACATCATCAAGGACGCGGACGAGCTCCGTCACAGCATCCGGTCGGGCGCTGCCACCTGGCTGGCCTGCGGGCTCGACCCCGAGCGCACGGTCTTCTACCGCCAGTCCTCCATCCCCGAGACCTTCGAGCTCACCACCATCCTGAGCACCCTCACCCCCAAGGGGCTCATGAACCGCGCGCACGCCTACAAGGCCGTCCGGGACCGCAACACCGAGGCGGGCGTCACCGACCTCGACTCGGGCGTCAACATGGGGCTGTACAACTACCCCATCCTCATGGCCGCGGACATCCTCGTCATGGAGGGCACCCAGGTCCCCGTCGGCCGGGACCAGTCGCAGCACATCGAGTACACCGCCGACATCGCCGGGTACTTCAACCACCGCTTCGGGGATTCCTACAGCTTCCCGATCCCCAAGGGCGTCATCGACGACAGCGACGCGAGCATCCTGCCCGGCACCGACGGCCGCAAGATGAGCAAGTCCTACGACAACCACATCCCGCTGTTCCTGTCGCAGAAGAAGCTCCGCAAGGCCATCAACCGGATCCCCACCGACTCCACCCCGGTGGAGGACCCCAAGGACCCGGACTCCTCGATCCCGTTCCAGCTGCTCACGCACTTCGCCGACGCCGACAAGGTCGCCGACGTGCGCAAGCGTCTGGAGGCCGGCGGCATGGGCTGGGGCGACCTCAAGAAGGAGCTGTTCGAGGCGGTCGACACCGAACTCGGCCCCAAGCGCGCCCGTTACGAGGAGCTCATGGCCTCCGAGACCGAGCTCGACGACATCCTCGCCTCCGGCCTGGACCGCGCCCGTGAGCGCGCCCGCCGGGTCCTGAAGGACGTTCGCTCGGCGATCGGTATCGGCTAGGTCCGCATCGGAGGAGGGGGCGGGCCCGGGACTCAGCCGACCAGCGGCTCGCCCTCCAGCTCCACACCGGCCGCGCGCAGCTGCTCCAACGCCGACTCGACGGTGGGCGCGGCCACGCCCGCGGTCAGACCGAGCAGCACCCGTGTCCGGAACCCCTCGTTCAGGGCGTCCAGCGCGGTGGCCCGCACACAGTGGTCGGTGGCGATGCCCACCACGTCCACCTCGTCCACCTTCCGTTCGCGCAGCCACGCGACCAGGGTCGTCTCACCGTCTGGCGCGGTCCCCTCGAAACCGCTGTAGGCCGCCGTGTACCGCCCCTTGTCGAAGACCTCCTCCACCACCGAGGCGTCGAAGTCGGCGTGGAACTCCGCGCCGGGGCTGCCGACCACGCAGTGCGGTGGCCAGGTGTCCACGAAGTCGGGGGTGTCGGAGAAGTGCGCCCCAGGGTCGATGTGGTGGTCACGGGTCGCCACCACGTGGTCGTAGCCGCCGGCGCGGGAGTACTCGGTGACGGCGGCCGCGGTACGCGCTCCGCCCTTCACACCGAGGCTGCCGCCCTCGCAGAAATCATTCTGTACGTCCACCACGATGAGTGCCTTCGTCACTTCCGGCACCTCTCTTCCAGGTTCGGGTCGGGTCTGGGACTTCAATGGAAGACCGTCGGCAGCGAGGCGTCGCCGCGGGACATCCGCAACGCCTGCTCCGGCAGCTCCGCCACGGTCGCCCGGTGGCGTTCACGGGCCTGATGGACCGTCTCCCGGCCCACGATCTCCCCGTCGACGACCAGCGGCCGCAGCAACGAACGAGTACCGACGACCTCGCCAGGGTCGTGCGGGTACACCTCCTCGGCCACCGCGATGCCCTTGTCGTCCAACCGGCGTACCGACCACTTGCGGCCGCCCCGGCTCGGCTTGCCGACCGAGCGCTTGGCGACCGGTTCCAGCGAGGCGTCGTCCGCCAGGCCGCGCGCCCGCGCCACCAGTTTGTACACCAGCGAGACGGTAGGGGCTCCCGAACCCGTGACCAGGGACGTCCCCACGCCATAGCCGTCCACCGGGGCCACGGCCAGAGCCTGGATGGAGTGCTCGTCGAGGTCGCCGGTGACCACGATCTCGGTGTCGGTGGCGCCGAGCCCGTCGAGCTGGGCGCGTACCCGGGACGCGGTCGCGCCCAGGTCGCCCGAGTCGATCCGGACGGCCCCGAGCTCCTTGCCGGCCAACTCCACGGCGTGACGCACCGCGCGTTCGACGTCGTAGGTGTCCACCAGCAGGGTGGTGCCCTTGCCCATGGATTCCAGCTGGGCCTTGAACGCGTGCTGTTCACTGTCGTGCAGCAGGGTGAAGGCGTGCGCCGCGGTGCCGCCGGTCGGCACCCCGAACGAGCGTCCCGCCTCCAGGTTGGAGGAGGTCGCGAACCCCGCCACGTAGGCGGCACGGGCCGAGGCCACGGCGGAGTGCTCCTGGGTGCGGCGCGATCCCATCTCGATGAGCGGGCGGTCGCCGGCCGCGACGGACATGCGACTGGCGGCCGAAGCGATCGCGCTGTCGTGGTTGTAGACCGACAGGGCGAGGGTCTCCAGGATCACGGCCTCGGCGAACGTGCCCTCCACCACGAGGATGGGTGAACCCGGGAAGTAGGCCTCGCCCTCGCCGTAGCCCCAGACGTCACCCGAGAAGCGGTAGTCGGCGAGCCACTCCAAGGTGGACTCGTCCACGACACCGTGGTCGGACAGGAAGTCCAGTTCCGCACGGCCGAAGCGGAAGCGTTCCAGTAGGTCCAGGAAGCGCCCGGTGCCCGCCACGACGCCGTAACGACGGCCTTCGGGCAGGCGCCTGGCGAACATCTCGAACACCGACCTGCGTGCGGCGGCACCGCTGTGCAGGGCGCCCTGGAGCATCGTCAGTTCATAGTGGTCGGTGAGCAGCGCACTGCTGCCGTCCTCTCTCATAGGGGCGAGCCTATTCGTTGAGGGTTCGAGCTTCACAGCCGCCCCACCAGCCGGGGCAACAATACCCACTCGGTTGGTAGAGAAGAATGGGTGGGTACTCTGGAGCCATGCTGAGGATTGACCGCTCGATCTACGACCAGATCGTCGCACACGCCCGCCGCGACCACCCCGACGAGGCGTGTGGTGTCGTCGCCGGCCCCGAGGGCACCGGCCGCCCGGAGCGGTTCATCGAGATGCTCAACGCCGAACGGTCACCGACCTTCTACCGTTTCGACTCGATCGAGCAGCTCAAGGTCTGGCGTGGGATGGACGACCGCGACGAGGAACCCGTCGTGATCTACCACTCCCACACCGCGACCGAGGCCTACCCCTCGCGCACCGACATCGCCTACGCCTCCGAGCCCGGGGCCCACTACGTCCTCGTCTCCACCCGTGAGCCCGACACCGTCGAGTTCCGCTCCTACCGGATCGTCGACGGTGAGGTCACCGAGGAACCGGTGGAGATCACCGAGGGCGACGGCGGCCAGTAGGCTCCGCCACCGGCAGGGACCCGTCCGGAATGAGGGCGGAGTGTCTCCTGTTGGACATGAACGCACAACTACGACCGCTAACGGAGTCACCTTCATGGCCATCGAGGTCCGCATCCCCACCATCCTGCGCAACCTGACCGACGACGCCAAGGTCGTCGAGGGGTCCGGCGCCACCCTCGGTGAGCTGTTCACCGACCTGGACAGCCGTCACCCCGGCATCGCCGAGCGTCTGGTGGAGAACGGCAAGCTGCGCCGCTTCATCAACGTCTACCTCAACGACGAGGACGTCCGATTCGTCGGTGGGCTCGAGGCCAAGCTCTCCGACGGCGACAACGTGACCGTCCTGCCCGCCGTCGCCGGCGGAAGCCGCTGAGGACGGCCATGCGCTACGACTCCCTACTCGACTCCCTCGGCGGCACGCCGCTCATCGGCCTGCCCCGACTCTCACCCTCGCCGAGGGTGCGGTTGTGGGCGAAGCTGGAGGACCGCAACCCCACCGGTTCGATCAAGGATCGCGCCGCGTTCTTCATGATCGAGCAGGCCGAGAAGGACGGGGTGCTCTCCCCGGGGTGCACGATCCTGGAGCCGACGTCGGGGAACACCGGCATCTCACTGGCGATGGTCGCCAAACTGCGCGGCTACCGCATGGTCTGTGTCATGCCGGAGAACACCTCCGCCGAGCGCAAGCAGTTGCTCGCCATGTGGGGCGCCGAGGTCCACTTCTCCGACGCCGCGGGCGGGTCCAACGAGGCCGTCCGCGTCGCCAAGGAGATGGCCGCGGCCAACCCCGACTGGGTGATGCTGTACCAGTACGGCAACCCGGCCAACGCCCGCGCCCACTACGAGACCACCGGGCCCGAGCTGCTGGCCGACCTGCCGGAGATCACCCACTTCGTGGCGGGCCTCGGTACGACCGGAACCCTCATGGGAGTGGGGCGTTACCTGCGCGAGCACAAGCCCGACATCCAGATCGTCGCCGCCGAACCCCGGTACGGCGAGCTCGTCTACGGTCTGCGCAACATCGACGAGGGGTTCATCCCCGAGCTCTATGACGAGTCGGTGCTCACCACCCGTTTCTCCGTCCCCTCCGACGCCGCGCTCAAGCGGACCAGGGAACTCCTGGCCAAGGAGGGCGTCTTCGCGGGGGTCTCCACGGGCGGCGCCCTGCACGCCGCGCTGGGGATGGCGCGCAAGGCCGAACGGGAGGAGCGGTCCGCCGACATCGCGTTCGTCGTCGCCGACGCCGGATGGAAGTATCTGTCCACCGGCGCCTACGAGGGGACCATCGAAGAGGCGGAGGAGCGCTTGGAGGGCCAACTCTGGGCCTGACCCGAGCTTCGTGACGGAGACCGGTCGCTGGTGCGGCCGGTCTCTTGTCATATTCGGTCAAAACGGTCATCTCTGATCAATTGGTGTGAAAAATTCACACGTGACCGAGGTCGCCTGAGATGCGGGCCACATTTTGTACCACCGAGGCGGCCATTGGGGTACACCCGTAACAACGGCACATCCGCAGAACCAGCCGCCACCCGCACTCCCCGCGCACAGCCACCATGGGGCCACGGAGGCAGAGCGGCCGACCGAGAAGGCGACGACGACGTGCGACTCACGATTATCGGGTCCTCCGGGAGTTTCCCCGGGCCGGACAGCCCGGCCTCCTGTTACCTGGTCGAGGCCGGTGGATACCGCCTGCTTCTGGACCTTGGCAACGGCGCCCTGGGCGCCCTCCAGCGCTACACGGACCTCTACTCCATCGACGCCGTGTACCTCAGTCACCTGCACACCGACCACTGCGCCGACATGTGCGCCTACTGGGTCGCCCGCATGTACTCGCCCGACGGAACCAAGCCGCGCATCCCCGTCTACGGGCCCGCCGGGGTCTCCGACCGACTCGCCCAGATCTACGGACTGGACTCAGACCCCGGCATGACCGAGGCCTTCGACTTCCACGAGCTCAGCCCCGGTGAGTTCCGCATCGGACCGATGACCGCACGCGTGGACAGGGTCAACCACCCCGTCGACGCCTTCGGTATCCGGCTCGAACACGAGGGCGCCTCCCTCGCCTACTCCGGGGACACCGGCGCGTGCGATTCCCTGATCGACCTGGCCCGGGGGGTCGACCTCTTCCTCTGCGAGGCCGCCTTCCACGACCACCTCGAACACCCCAAGGACATGCACCTGACCGGTAGTGAGGCAGGCGACCACGCCGACCGGGCCGGGGTCCGCAAACTCCTGCTGACCCACCTGGTGCCCTGGAACGACGACGACGTCACCATGTCCGAGGCCCGTTCCACCTTCGCCGGCGACATCGAACTCGCCCGAGGCGGACAGGTCCACCGGATCGGCGGCTGAGCGGCTGAACGGCGGCCTAGTCATGAGACGGTTCGACCGGAGATACGCTCATGACCATGGCTCGACCTGACGGACGCGTTCCGACCCAACTTCGCCCTGTGACCATCACCCGCAACTGGCTCCGCCAGGCGGAAGGTTCCGCGCTCATCGAGTTCGGAGACACCCGTGTGCTCTGCGCGGCCACCGTCGAGGACGGTGTGCCCCGCTGGCGGAGAGGGACCGGCGAGGGGTGGGTCACCGCCGAGTACGCCATGCTTCCGCGCGCCACCGACACCCGTGGTGCCCGGGAGTCCGTGCGCGGCAAGATCGGTGGACGTACCCACGAGATCTCCCGGTTGATCGGCCGCTCCCTGCGTGCCGTCGTCGACTTCAAGGCGATGGGCGAACACACCATCACCCTGGACTGCGACGTGCTCCAGGCCGACGGTGGAACCCGCACCGCGGCGATCACCGGTGCCTACGTGGCCCTCGCCGACGCGATGAAGTACCTGCGTAAGAAGCGCAAGCTCAAGACCAATCCGCTCATCGGCTCGCTCTCCGCGGTGAGTGTCGGCGTGGTGCAGGGACAGCCCAGGCTGGACCTGAACTACCTGGAGGACTCCGTCGCCGACACCGACATGAACGTCGTGATCACCGGTGACGGCAAGTTCATCGAGGTGCAGGGCACCGCGGAGGGGCAGGGCGCGGCGTTCGACCGCGAGCTCCTCGACAAATTGCTCGACCTCGCCACCAATGGTTGTGAGGAACTGACCGCGATCCAGAAGAAGAGCCTGTCCGAGTAGGACCGGGGGAGTCGACCGTGAAGATCGTGCTGGCCACGCGCAACGCGAAGAAGGTACCGGAGATGCGCGCCATCCTCGCCGCGGCGGGGGTGGAGGCCGAGGTCCTCGCCTTGGACGCGTTCCCCGACGCACCCGAGGTTCCCGAGACCGAGGCGACCTTCGTCGGAAACGCCCGGCTGAAGGCGAAGGCGATCGCGGCGCACACCGGTCTGCCCGCGGTGGCCGACGACTCGGGGTTGAGCGTGGACGAACTGCGGGGGATGCCCGGAGTCCTCTCCGCCCGATGGTCCGGCCGTTTCGGTGCGCGGAACCAGGACCGGGCCAACCTGGAACTGGTCCTGGACCAGCTCGCCGATACCCCGCGGGAGCGCCGAGGCGCTCGGTTCGTGTGCGCTGCCGTGCTGGTGATGCCCGACGGGACCGAGAGGTCGGCCGAAGGCGTTCTGAGTGGACACCTGGTCGGGGCACCCCGGGGGGAGAACGGGTTCGGTTACGACCCGGTCTTCGTTCCCGAGGGCCACGATCGAACCACGGCGGAACTGACCGCCGAGGAGAAGAACGCGATCAGCCACCGGGGCATCGCCTTCCGAGCCTTGGCCGAAGAACTGGCCGAACTGGTGTGACCAGGGTGGGACGGGCCGGCTTCGGTCCGTCCCACCCCGGATCGAACCCAGAGCACGGAAAAATCTTGGTTCCGGGGTTTGCCGGGCCGGCGCCCGGGGCAGGACGGTTCTTGCCTGACAAGCAAGCCGATCCAAGGTCGCCGGACTCGACGTCGACGTGCGGGTGTCGTCAGGGACGACAGCGCCATCAAGGTCGGAAGGCCCGGACACATCGGGGATCTCCTCACCGGATCGGGTCGATTTGACGTCACCGAGACGGTTGCCTAGACTCAGC
>NZ_BCSH01000095.1 GCF_001570765.1 Nocardiopsis listeri NBRC 13360
CCCGCCCAACAACCCTGAAGAGCCAGAGACCCCAGGCGCCCCACGCACTGACCTTTCACCCACAACCTCGCCCTGAACTTCTGCTTGCCGCGATCTTCTCTCACTCTTCCTCCACCTCCGACCCACCGCACCCTCCCGCCTCACCGCACCCACCCCCCCACACCGAACTCCGCGTTTCCCGAGGCTTCCCGCTGATTTCACCGCTTCCACATCGCTCGATGAGGTCGTTGTGTTGACGAGCGCGGAGAATGCGAGGTCCAGCGGTCCACGTGCGATCGAGCCTGTCGGCTGCGTCGATGCGGGTGACATGTTTGGATGGTTCTTCGGGCGGGCTCGGAGATGACTCCATGAACGGGGGTGTTCTACCGACCTTCGGTGGTCGCCCGCTCCGCCGCGACGTCGTAGTGATTCAGGGGGGAACAGTGCGCGTCATCCTGGTCGTGCTCGGTGTGTTCGCGATGTTCGCACTGGTCCTCTGGGCGCTGCTTTGGTGGCCGCTCAGCCTCGTCGAATGGTGCTTCGTGACCCTCGCCGGTGTGGGACTGGTGTGGGTCACCGCCGGGCTCATCTGGGAACGCCCCCGAAGACACTGAGCTTCGAGGGCGGACGCTGAGCTTCCGAGGTCGTTTCAGGGTGTCCAGAGGAGTTCCGGTGAGTAACCCGGCGCACCATCCTTTCGAGCAGTGTGTGAGTGTCCTCCGTCGCGTCGCCCCCGAGGTTGCCGGAGAGCGCGGCGGTGAGGAGTGGGCGCCGGTCTGCGATGGTGGCGGTGGCCGAGTAGGACGCGTCGGTGTGGGCCGGGCCCGGTCGGGCCACGGTGACGGCTCATGTCTCCTCCCGGCGAAAGAGGAACAGCCCGTATCCGGCCCGGGAATCCACCCACTGGGCCCGCGGAGTGAAACCGTGAGCTCCCACTTCGTCGGCCAACCCCCGTTCATCGAACTTCACCGAGTAGCCGACGTTGATGAACCGTCCTTGCGGCAGGTCCAGTGTGACCCCGAGCCCTGGCACGTGCACCGTCCGGTCGGCCCGCGCGAGCAAGCGTCCCTCGACCGTGGAGGTGTCCGGGTCGTACCAGGCCTCCGGGACGAAATCGTCGAGCACGAAGTCGGCGCCGTAGCGGTCGTTGAGCCGGGTGAGGTAGTTGAGTCGGAAGTCGGCGAAGGCAGAGTGCCCGGGTGGATCGTTGTAACAGGTCTCCAGAGCCTCACCGCTCTTGTCCAGGTCGGCGGAGACGAGGAAGCTCTCACCCGGCCTCAGACAGCGTGCGATCTCTCCGGTCAACCCATCACGTTCCTCCCGTGTGGCGTTGCCGAAGCTGCTTCCGAGGAAGACGACCGCGAGCGGCTCACCAGGGTGGGTGCGCAACCATTCCAGCCCTGCCTCGTAACGCCCCCACAGACCCGTGACCGCCAAACCGTCCAACCCCGAGCGCAACGTCGCGGCGCTGGAACGCAGCATGCCCTCGTCGACGTCGATCGGCAGATAAGTGGTCGGGCGCAGGTGTACGCAGTCCTCCAGCAGCAATCGCGTCTTCTTCGCGCTGCCACTGCCCAGTTCCGCGATCCGCCCGCAGCCGAGCGCCGCGGCGATCTCCGGGGCGTGGTGCTCCAGAAGGCCGCGTTCGACCCGGGTCAGGTAGTAGGTGGGTAGCTCGGTGATCTGTTCGAAGAGCCGGGAGCCGACCGCGTCGTAGCCGAGCCAGGGCGGCAACCGAGGCGGTGTCCTCCGCAGGTCGTCGCGCACGACGGTGTCCTCGGGCACGGCGTCACCCGGGTCGGTGAGCCGGACCATGTCGGTCCGCGTCCGCGGTGGTTCGGCGAACGTCATGGGATCTTCACGCCCGCTTCGTGGCGGAAGCTCGACTCACCACGGCGCCAACGCTGGAACAGGTACTCCTCCAGCCGCCCGGCCAGGAACAGACTGCTACGGACCCCGAACACGACGTCGGCAGTCAATTCGGGCTCCGTCTGGAGCAGTGGCGTGATCACCTCACGACGGATGAGCTGCTCATGCACCGCGTCGGCCTCCACGTGTTCGGCGTAGAAGTGGATGGCCGCCGGACCGCAGTCCAGCCTCCGCATGGCCTTGACCAACCGGTCCGAGCCGGGGGAGGAGGTGAGTTCGACGGTGGCGAACTGCCCGATCAACGCGGCGCGCAACCCACGGTGCAGCCCGCACAACGACATGAAGTTGACCTCGGCCAGCATCTCGGAGGGAGCGGAGTCGACGTAGACGCCGTAGACGTCGGAGAGACCGAGTTCGGCCATCATGTCGGCGAAGAGCTTCGAGTGCGTCCGCTCGGGATCGCCCGCACCGTACTCGTCGTGCTGAACCGTCACCAAGGCTGCTTTGGGCGGGCCGTCCAGGCGCGGGATGACGAAGGTCTGCGGGTCGGCTTCCTTCAGGTGGTAGAGCGAACGGTGCGCGACGTACTCTCGCAGCTGCCACAGCTCCCCGCGGCGACGCAGGTAGTGGGAGATACCGAACGCGTCGAGGTTCTCGACAAGGAGCGCATCGAGTTCGGCGTCGATGTCAGTGCCGGCGGGTACATCGTGCCTGAGCGCGTCGAGGAAGACCCTCTCCAACTCGGCGCGGACCGCCAACAACGCGGGATCCCATTCACGGTCGTCGTCGACTCCGTCGAACCCACGGTAGTGAAGTTCGTAGCAGCAGTAGAGCGCCAGTTGAAGGTCGTCTCCATAGGGCGCGGAACCGTCCACCGCGGGAACCTCGCCCGGGTCGCCCCGGAGCGCGGACAAGACCCCCTCCGAGATGGGGCCGCGAGGAGCCGGAAGCGCCGGCGCCCTTGATCTCGTCATGGTCATGAGGTGTTCTCCTCTCCCTCTTCCTCACGTACACGTCGACGGTGGCTGGTGTCGCAGAACGGGCGACGTCCACTGCGACCGCACGCGCACAACGCGGTGACCGCTCGGTCACTGAGCACGCGTGTCCCATCCGACATCTCCACGTCGACCGGGCCGTAGACGAGGATCGGGCCTTCGTCGGTGACGATGACCCGGCGACGGGACTCAGCCATGGCACGCCTCGATGACCACGAGTTCCTCCTCCGTCTGGTCGGGGCCCAGCAACCCCCGGGCACGCAGCTCCGGCACGCGCGTTCGTAACACCGGACCGAACGGGATGTGGGCCCGCGCCAGGACCTCTGTCACCAACCCGGCCTCCGCGAGCCGGTCCAAGGTGGCCTGTTCGTCGGCGAGGGTGGACTGCACGAGAAGGAGCGCACCGTCCTCGTTGAGCACCGAGGACACCCCCGAACAAATGCGGTTCAGCAGGGCCCGACCGTCCGGTCCCGCGTCCCAGCACCTCGCCGCCCGGTGTCGGGACGGCAGTGGACCGACACCGGGTACATAGGGCGGATTGGCGAGCACGAGGTCGAAGCGCCGCGCGGCCACGGGAGCGAACAGGTCACCGCGTCGGACCGTCGCCGAGATCCCGTGGATTCGGCTGTTGAGCCAGCTCGCCATGACCGAGCGTAGGGACAGGTCGATCGCGGTGAGGCTGGTCGCCCCGGCGCGGAAGGCCTCGATGCCGAGGGCACCGGTGCCCGATCCGACATCTAGAACCGAACGGCCGGAGAGCCGGCCGCGCCGACGCAACACGTGACGTAGTAACGAGGTGTCCTCTTGCGCGCGGTAGACACCAGGAGGTCTCACCAACAACATGGCTGTACCACTACCCGACCGGGAAGTGGACAATCGTTCCTCTTGGGCACCTCGTCGAGTTCTATCCGCTTCAGAGGCGGTCGACCAGGATCCGTCCATCGGTGGTGCGCTGCCCGGCCAGGCCACTGCCGTAAGCGGCTTCGACCCGCGAACGTTCGGCGTCGTCGGGTGCGGAGACGGTGCAGTCCACGCCGCCGGTGGAGCCCGACATCAGCGAGGAACAAGGGCCGGGTTTGGCGTCGGGCAGGCCCAGACTGTGGCCGAGTTCGTGCGCGGCGATGCGCACGGCGTCGTAGCCCTCGGTGGTGCCCTGGCGGCCCATCCAGACGGTGACCTGCCCACCCGGACGCACCGGGCCCAGGTGGGCGCGGGGCCAGTCGTCGTCGGCGATGATCAGGATCTCCGCGTGCTGTCCCTCGGAAGCGGGTTCCAGACGCACGTTGTCGACGGCGGAGTTCCACACGTCCACGGCCGAGGCGACGGCGGAAGTGTACTCCGCGGCCCGGCTGTCGTCGTAGTACAGGAGGGTCTCGTTCGCGGCCACGGCCGGCGCGGTACCCACCAGCATCAGTGCCAGCGCGCTCAGTGCGATCAGTGGGGATGTGAGGATACGTCTCAGCACGGGGGTCTCCCTGGGGTGAGGAAACTGAAGCCTTCGGTGACCCGGTGGGGTCGAGGCGATGCTATGCGTGGCTACTTGTCGCCACAAGGAGTGCAGAGCCATCGATATCCGCCGGCGCCGAGACACTCCTGCCCCTGCGATCGGTACCGCTACGGGGCACTCCATCGACCTCTTCGGCCACCGCGACGGCGGGGAACACCAAGGAAAAGTGACCGTCCTGACATCGAATGATGCTCGGGTGCTGGGATCTCGGGGTGAGGTGGGGGAGGGGGAAGACGGCACCGCGCGCCCGGCATCCGCTGTGGAGCAGGCGATGCGGGGCGTGTGTGTTGCGCATGCGATCCGGCCCAAAGGTTGCTCCGGCTCGGTGTTTTCTTTCTTACCTGGTCAGAGCGGCTACAGGCCTGGTCAAAGTGCTTGACCGTCACATAAGTTGCACTCATGAATTTTATAGAACTGATACCGAAGAGTGTGTTTACCGCAACGACCGGTCTGGTTCTGGCCGGCGGGATCCTCATCGGTGGGCCGAGCATCGCCGCCGCCGACGAGAACAAGGACTCCGACAACCCTGAGAAGGGATGCGTGGCGCTGAGCTCCGAGGAGAGCGGCGAGGAGTACACCGAGGACGACAAGGCGGCAGCCGAAGCCCTCAACGACAAGTTGAACGACGACATGGCCGGCAGCATGGACGGACACCGTGCCTCCTGTGCCCGTGCGGTCGTGGAGACCGCGAAGGAACGCGGACTCGACGAACAGGCGGCCGCCATCGCGATGTCGACGGTCATCGTCGAAACCCACCTGGACAACCTCACCGGCGGCGATCGCGACAGCGTCGGCCTCTACCAGCAGCGTGACCACTACGGTTCCTCGGACGACCGGCTCGACCCGGCCACGGCCACCGGCGCCTTCTTCGACGAGCTGGAGGCCGTCTACCCGGACAACAGCTGGGAAGAGGCACCGCTCGGTGACGTCGCCCAGGACGTCCAGCGCTCGGCCTACCCCGACCGTTACGGGCACCAGGTCGAGGACGCCAAGATCCTCGTGGACCACTTCTGGTGATGGAGCACCCAGCGATCCCATGCCCGGTGAGCGTAGACGTCGGTGAGAGTCGGTGCGGGCCGACCGGTTCGGTCGAACAGGTGACCCGCCCGACCCCGCCGCGAACGAGGGCCCTCACCCGGATCGTGTGAAACAACGGGGGATGAAGGTCGTCCCCCTTCCTCTTGGGGCAAAGTCGGTATCGATCATCCGATAAGCCCCCGACACACCCTTGACGGGTTCTGACAACTACTTCCACCTGCGGCGACGCAGGTGGTTGACTTTTCTCGGTGCCGGCCATCAGAGCGCGATCACCAGCGCCTATCCGCCGGAGCGCCTTCGTCATGAACCCGTAAGGAGACCCATGTCCCTCGTGCGTGCCTGCACGGCCACCTCGCCGAACGCGTCGCTGACGCCGGGCACCATCGAGCGCCGAGAAGTCGGCCCCCGTGACGTCCTCATCGACATCGCCTACGCCGGTGTCTGTCACACCGACATCCACGTGGCCCGAGGCGACTGGGGCGAGGTTCCCTACCCGCTGACCGTCGGGCACGAGATCACCGGCATGGTCGCCGAGGTCGGACCCGACGTCACCCGATACCAGGTCGGTGACCGGGTCGGTGTGGGCTGCATGGTCGACTCCTGCCGAGAGTGCGCCCACTGCTCGGCCGGCGAGGAGCAGTATTGCCTGCACGGATGCACCGACACCTATGCGGGCCTCGACCGCGACGGTTCGGTGACCCAGGGTGGCTATTCGGAGCGCATCGTGGTCGATGAGCACTTCGTGCTGCGCGTCCCCGACTCCATCCCGTTCGAGAAGGCCGCACCGCTACTGTGCGCGGGGATCACCACCTACTCACCACTGCGCAAGTGGAACGCCGGCCCCGGCATGAAGGTCGCCGTGGTGGGCCTGGGCGGTCTGGGGCACATGGCGGTCAAGATCGCCCACGCCCTCGGCGCGGAGGTGACGGTGCTCTCCCAGAACCTGAAGAAGTGGGAGGACGGCCTGAGGTTCGGTGCCGCCCACTACCACACCACCGACGACCCGGCCGTCTTCGAGCTGCTGGCCGGCACCTTCGACCTCGTCATCAACACGGCCAGCGCCTCCATCGACCTGAACACCCACCTGAACCTGCTGGCGGTGGACGGCACACTCGTGAACGTGGGTGTCCCGCCGGAACCGGCACCGGTGAACGTGTTCGGTCTCATCCTCAACCGGCGTTCCCTCTCCGGGTCCAAGATCGGTGGGATCGCCCAGACCCAGGAGATGCTGGACTTCTGCGCCGAACACGGCATCGCACCAGAGGTCGAGGTCATCTCCGTCGACCAGGTCAACGAGGCCTGGGAGCGCGTCCTGGCCTCGGACGTGCGCTACCGGTTCGTCATCGACATCGCCACCCTGCGCCGAGACCGACCACTCGATGTCAGAGGCTGGGGCCTCCGGTGATCTCCGTCGCCAAGGCGACGCCGTCACCTTCCTCCGCCGGACGCAGCAGGCCCACCGATTCGCGCGGGCCTTCCAGACCACCCTCCTCCCGTGACCGGATCTCCACGTAGACCTCCGGCCGCCACGCCACCTTGCCCGATGACGGGCCGCGCGGCGGCTTCTTCGACGAAGAGGGTGCCCTTCCCTGGTGACACGGACGGGTGAGCCGGTTCGGTGTGCCGGGCCTGATCGGTGACGGTGTCCGTGCCGGTCACCTCGGCAGCACCTTCGCGACGACGAGCAGGACCGCACCTCTCTCGGACCTCAGAGGTGCGGTCCTGCTCGTGTGTCGTCGTGCCTATCCGTCGTGCTCGGCTGCGGCGAGCGACGACCGCACAGTGCGCGGAAGCTTTTCCTCCAGGAAGCGCGCCATGGCCTCTTCCTCCCGGAGAATGATGGTCAGCTTGCCGGCGATCGCCTCCTCACCGAGACTGCGGGACGCCTCGATCAACGCCTTGTAGCAGGCGATCTCGAAGTGTTCGACCGCGTAGTCGGCGAGCGCGTTCTTGACCATCGTGTCCTTCGCCGGCTTGTTCGCCATCCCCTGCAGGGATCCGAACATATTGGCGAAGGCGTTCTTCGATCCGGAGACCTTGCCACCGAGTGACTCGACACATCCCTTGACGACCTCGGCCTGACCGCGCGTCTCCTCGATGTGACGCTGGATGCGGGCATGCACCTCGGGGTCTCCCTCGACGTCCTTGACGTGCCGTTCCAGGGTCTCTTCCAACGCCTGCTCCATCGCGTAGGCGTCGTTGAGCCAATTGATCAGCTGAGTCCTGCTGCTCACAGTGCTTCCCCCATGCTCTGCGTTGCGGGCTCTGTCGAGAACTACGGCTACCCGTCGTCAAAAGATGGCAAACAGCGCCAAAACGATGCGTTGGACGTTTCCCCGAGTAGTGGACATCTCCGCCACCGGAAACATGAGGAGAAGCCTCCACCATGGCTATGAGGTATTACTCGCCGGAGTTCAAGGCCGACGCCATCATCCTGCACCGGTCCCGTCCTGGCGCAGAGAGGTGTTCTCCCACGAGGGGTTCTGCGACCCGCGGCGTCGATTCGGCGAATGGTCGGCTCAGCCTGGTCGGGTATGAACGTCGCCACACCGAGCGGGCCCGAAATGATTCCACTGAACTGGCTGAAACCGCGTAAAACCCCGGTTGACAGGTCGTCTACAGCGGTCGTCCGTGGGCTTGGACCATGTGCCAGGGGCGCACCTGACCGGCTGCGTCATAGCGGTCCGCGATGGACCCCATCGAAGGCACCGGCCCGAGCTCCTTGGTCGGCCGAGTGGAGGCCCACGACCCGAACCTCGTGAGTTCGACCAGCCGGTGCCCTCAGGTATCGGAGACCACGGGTTTCAGCCGGATAGGGGAAGACCCCATCGCGGCGTGCAGGGGACTACGGACATTCGCGCTGGGACCGAACCGGATCCAGGCCAGTTCCCTTGCCCGGCGCCGGTCGAGCACGAGCAGACTGCGCGCGCCCGGCGCGAATGCCGCCGGCCGGTGCCGGGTGGCCGCGCGCAGTCGTCGCCAACGCCGCGAATGCGCCCGGTGACTGCGCTCGGTCACCCGTCGTCCTCTGGCGTTCTGCCCGTTCCGGGCCTCCTGCGGAGTGGCGTCGATCATCAACACGTGCATCTCGTACCGGCGGAGTCCGCAAAGCAGTGCGAGCAGCACACGAACCGGGCTTCGAGTACCGCACTCGTGCACCACCACCGGGCCGCCACGCAGTGCCGTGGCCATCCGGGTCAGGTGCAGTACGTGCACCACCCAGCGCCACAGCGGGTAGGGGACCCCGCCGAGCAATGGCCTCAGCCGGTACCGCGACTGTAGCGAGTCGACCACGCGCACGCCCTCCGCGGTGAGCACGGTCCCCTCCTCGTTTCCCCGGAGCCTGAACAGCCGTCGCAGCAGGGTGCTCTTCCCGGCCCCGGGTACCCCTGCGACCAGGACCAGGGACCGCCGCGGGTAGACCACGCCGCGTACCGTCGCGTCATTGACCAGGGGCATATACCGCGTCGGCCCTTGGAACATCTTCGGTAGCTCCTCAAAGCCGACCTTCGCGTCGCTGAGGCGCGGCTCTACAGCGGCCGCGTCACCAATGCCATGACGCTACCGGGCGTCGACGACTCCGAGAAACGCAGGACGCACCAGAGGGGGCACAAGGAAGCCCCCACCTCGGCGGCCTACCTCACCGCGTGGACGCGCGCCGACCCCGACCTGGCCCAAGGCACTCGAGCCCCCTACCAGGAACACATCCGCAGGTACCTCTTCACCGCAAGGGGCGCCGGGGTCGGTCGATCAAGGAGTGGGGTGAACAGGGCCGCTTCGATGTGCGGTCTCCGGTGAGCTCTACCGAGCGGAGATGGTTCGAGCAATTGCACCGACGTGCGTCGACAAGCATTCGACCAGTTCAGAGGGTTCCGTTGAGGGAGATTCGCGGCAGTTGGGCGCCACCGGGGGACGTTCGCCTTTCCCCACGCCCTTCAGCGATTCCGGAGTGGCTCACGGCGCCGGTCGCGGACCGCGCAGACCGTCGATGGTCACCGAGAGGAGACGCGCGCGCTGGTCGGCGTCGAGACCGACGTGTTCGTGCGCCCGAGACGCTCCGACCATCAGCGCGATGACCTCTGACGCACCCACGTCCCGCCGGACACCACCGCTGTGCTGTGCCCGGGTGAGCAGAACACCCACAGCCTCATGCAGCTTCCGCCCGACGTCCGGATGGGTGTTCCCGATCTCTTGCACATCGGTGCCGGAACGAGAGAGTGCCCCGGCGAACTGGTGCTTCGTCGCCGAGAGCTCGACCCAGCGATGGAAGAAGGCGAGGAAAGCCGCGTCCGTGTCCACGGCGTCGGCAAGTCGCTCGGCCTCCGCGGTCAGTTGCGTGAGCCGCCCGACCACGACCGCCTCGATCAGCTCCTCCTTCGTGGGGAAGTGTCGAAACACCGTTCCGATGGAGACACCCGCCCGTCGGGCCACCTCCTCCGTGGAGGCGGCCGGACCCGACTCGGAGAAGACGGCGTCGGCGGCCTCCAGGACTCGTTCACGGTTACGGCGCGCGTCGGCGCGCAGCGACGTCCGCCGAGGAGTGGGGGTCGCCGGGGGCCGCGGTTCCATCAGTCTCATCTCCGTCGAACGGCTGTCGTCGTCGCTTCACGTTACTACCGGGTCCTGACGACCTTGCGAAGTCGAGTCCGCACTCACTATAGTAACCGGAGTATCCACTCATTTTAATGCTATGGCGAGGTATGTCCCTGATGAGAACGATCGTGATGACCGGCGGGACCTCCGGCATCGGAGAAGTGGCAGCGCAAAAGGTCCTCGCCACCCCGGACACACGTCTTCTGCTGGGAACGCGCGGACGGGCACCGGACGGTGCGGAGCCCGTCCCGCTCGACCTGACACGGTTGGCGGACGTGCGCTCCTTCGTCGAGGGGGTGAAGGACCGGCTCGGTACCGGCGAGATCGACGCCCTGGTCCTCAACGCCGGCGAGAACCAGCCGAACGGCGACGGGCGCACCCCCGACGGGTTCGAGACGAGCTTCGTCGTCAACTACCTCGCCCACTACCTCCTGCTCCGGTTGCTGGTGCCCCGCCTGGCCGATGGCGCCGTGGTATCGCTGACCACGAGCGGTACGCACGACCCGGAGGAGAACACGATGCTCCCCCCGCCTCGTCACGCCGATGCCGCCCTGCTGGCCCGCCCCGATCGCGACCCGGACCGTGACGCCGAGCCGCGTGTAGCGGCCGGCAGGGCCTACTCCGCGGCGAAGCTCTGCACGATCTTGGTCGTGCGCGCTCTGGCGCTGCGTCCGGAGGTGGTGGCCAAGAACGTGACCGTCCTGGCATACGACCCGGGCCCTACGCCCGGAACCGGGCTGCTTCGCAACGCGCCTGCGATGGCCAACGTCGCCTGGCGGGTCTTCGGCGGCCTCATCCGTCGGATGGTGCCGCGTTTCAACAGCAAAGAAGCGGGCGGTGCCCATCTGGGCGCGATCGCCCTGGGGCGAGTGGACCCGCCCGCCGGACGCTACTACGCGGCTGTTCGGCGCGATGCGCTCACGTGGCTCGATCCCTCGAAACTCGCTCGAGACGACAGGGTGAGGGACGCTCTGTGGCGGGACAGCGCCTCACTGGTCGGCCTACAGCCGTGAGGAGCGCTACTGGACGCGCCGGCCGAGACCTGGGGTGCTCGGGGCGGACGTGGTCGTGTGGGGCCGGGCTCGCCCCTGTCGTCGTTCCCGGGGGAGAACAGGGTTCGAGGTGTGCTTTCTCAGTCCGACGGGGGTGTTTCGACCGCGGTCCCCGTGTGCCCCATCTGAACAGGTGTTCTACGGTGCACCCGGCAGGATTCGACCCTGCGACCGTCTGGCTAGAGGGTTCGGTCACGGCGCATGTTCAACACGGTCAAAGGCACCAGGATGACAATGGCGAGAACGGCCAGGGTCGAGAAACTACTGACGGCCAGGAGCGGGCCGGCGGCGAAGGCGGCCGTGGCACCGCACAGGTTCGACAGGGCGTCGACACCTCCCTGGGAGGAAGCGCGGGTCTCATCGGAGATGATGGTACTGAACAGCGCTGATCCGGCGACGTTCACGAACGACCATCCCACACCGAGAAGGATGAGCGAGAGGATGATCCATCCGGTGCTGTAGGGCTTGAGCGCACCAATGACCAGTGATGCGAGGAAGATGGTGATCCCCGACCCGATCGCGAGCCGGTGACCGTAGCGGTCGGCGACGAGACCGACCAGCGGCGACAGAGCGTACATACCGGCGATGTGCAGACTGATCGTGATGCCGACGATGGTGATCGAGCCGCCGTGGTGGGTGATGTGAACGGGGGTCATCGTCATGATGGCGACCATCACGATCTGCGCGGTGAGGATCGCGAGGACGGCGAACCGTGCGGCGGAGTTCCCGCGGAGTTCGGAGAGGATGAGGCGGACCCGGCTCCGTTTCCGCCCGGCTGACACCGCGGGCTTCGGCACCGCGTGGTGTAGCAGGAGTAGTGGATCCGGGCGCAACCATAGGAAGACGATCAGTCCGGCAAAGGCGAGGCAGACGGTGACGATGAGGAAGGCGCCGGCGTAGACGTTGAGCCCTGTACGGTCACCGATGGCCTGACCGGGTACGCCCAGGTTCGGTCCGAGGACCGAACCGATGGTTCCGACCCATACGATCAGGGCCAGGGAGCGGCCTTTGTGGTGTTGTTCGGCGAGGTCGGTGGCGGCGAATCGGGCCTGAAGGCTGACAGCGGAACCAGCACCGATCAGCAACAGGCCTATGAAGAGCGGGACGACCATGCCGACCTGTGCCGCGAGGACGAGGAGGGCACTGCCCGAAGCGGCGACCCACCAGCCGCTCGCCAGCGCCGCGCGCCGACCGAACCGGGCGGCGAGGTTGCCCAGGGGCAATCCCAGCAGTGCCGCACCGAGGGTGCTGGCCGTGCGTGCCAGGCCGGCCCATGCTTCGCTGTCGGTGACCTCTCCGGCCAACAGCACACCGATGGAGGGCGATCCCGACGCCGACGGTGCCGATGATCTGCATGGTGATGAGCACGATCATGGTGCGCCGCTGGACTGGAGTCACCCAGGTCGCCGCAGTGGGCGCACCATGCGTTCGATCGGCTCGTCGCGGCTCTGACACCGTGCTCCTTTGGTGTTCGGGTTCCAGGGCGGGGCGCCTCTGTCGCACAGCGGCCGACTCTACGTCTGGCCGCAGCGGGGGAGTAGAGGGGTTTCGTGAATCCAGCGATAAGCTGGGCGTATGGCTGAGCGGCTGAGCCTGGAACACCTGAAGTATGCGCGAGCGGTAGGTGAGACCGGCTCGTTCAGTGCCGCGGCCCGCGCGTACGGGATCACCCAACCCGCATTGTCGAACGGGATCGCCAAGTTGGAGGGGCGCCTGGGTGACCGCCTGTTCACGCGTTCTCCGCGCGGGGTCACCCCCACCCCGTTCGGGGTGAGAATGCTGCCGCTGATCGAAAAGACCCTGTCCGCCCTGGACGGGGTGCTCTCAGAAGCGAGGCGTTGGAACACATATGTCGGCGAAAGCGTCCGTGTGGGGGTGTCCCCTCTGATCGCCTCCGGGCTCGTCGCCCGCACCTACAGCGCGGTGTGCGACCTGCCTGCTCCGACGCCCAAACAGCTCGTGTTGCGTGAGGCGAACCTGGCCGAACTGCGCGAAGGCCTGGTTTCCGGGGACCTGGACCTGATCGTGGTCCCTTCGGTGGCACCGATGCCCGGGTACGAGCACCGGGTCGTGGATTCCGAACCCTTTGTTCTCGTCGAGCCCGTGCACGAGGAGCCCGCGCACGAGGCCTCAGAGCCGGCCGAACTGCTCGAACTGGCGGACAGGCAATTCATCCTGATGCCTGACACGTGCGGGCTCACCACCTTCACGCGCGACCTGCTCGAGGAACGCTCTTTGCCCGTCAACGCCTATCCCGGTCAAGCCTCCAGCTACCGGGTCCTGGAGGAGTGGGCGAATCTCGGGCTGGGCTCTGCGATGCTGCCGGAATCGAGACTCACCGAACCCGGTACCCGCCACCGGATCGTCCTTGACGAGGAGGGACAGGTGATCGAGGTCTTCTACGAGGCAGTGTGGGATCCGGCCTCGAGCATGGCCGCGGAACTGCGGGGTCTCGCCGACCGCCTTGTCCGACCGACGGCCTGAACCCGAGCAACGGAGGCCCTCCTGGGTATACGCGGTCGCTATGACGGTGTGCGGCGAAGACCCCCGGGCCCGGGAAACGGTCTCGTACTTGGTACCGGGGCGAAGGTGTCCTGAGGCGTCTTCGTCGATCGAACGCCCTCACGTCGGGGGTGTCAGGACGGGGCAGCCGGCCAAGCGGCGCACGCCGATCCGGTCAAGGTCGGGTACGACCTGGAGCACTTGTTGGTCTGGTCGATGCTGGGACGCGTACACCAGGCACACGATCGATGCCGCCACCACCGCAGACGGGCGACCCTGGAATCATGAAAAACGGAAGTGCAGCTGTAGTAAAAGGCGGCAAGTGAACCATGTGGCCGGGGGTTTCAGCTTGAAAGGAAGAGATTGGGAATCTAGTTCAACGGTGCCCGAGCCCCATTTTGGAGCTCGCCCCAATCGGATTGCGCGTCTGGCTCGTACTGGTTGGTGAAGTGTCCCACTCGACCCTGGCGCAGAGGGCCTCGCCCGGGGACGTGACGCCGTTCGTCAGCGTGTTCGGGCGAGCCGGGACCTCACTTCCCGATCCTCCTCGAACACGCTCTCAGCCCTCGTCGGAGGGGCCTTCCTCCGCCAACCGCTCCCAGGCGTCGGAGAGGTGGAGCAGGTCGTCCACCACTCGCGCGCGCTGATCGGGGGCGAGTTCAGCCAGCAACAGCTCGTCCAGACGTGCCGCGCGCGATGCGGTTTCGGAGAGGATCCTTTCTCCCTCGGGGGTGAGGTAGAGGAGTTTGCGCCGTGTGTCACTCGTGGAGGTGCGGCGCTCTATGAGTTGGCGGCGGTCCAGTCTGCGGGCGACATCGGCCATGGTGGATCGGTCGAGCGCGGCCATGGACGCCAACGAACCCTGGTCGCCTCCGGGTGTGCGCTGGATCGCGCGCATCACGGCGAACTGCGGGCCGGTGAGTGTGGAGTTGACGATGCTGCCCCACAGTGCCGTGTAGGTCTGGTAGAGCCGTCGCACCAGGTAACCAGGGGCGGCGAGCAGCTCAGGGGGTATGTCCGCTCGTGTTTGGTCCTGCCCGTCCGTATGGCCGGGTGCGAAGTCCATCCGGTCGCTACCGCCCACTGTTGGTCTCCTTCGATTCGCGGCCTTCCTGCCGGGCCGGACGGACTGGCAGTCCGGGCGGCGCGGTGTTCCGCGACCGATCCGGGGGTGACCCTATACCGCGCGGAGCCGCGATGGGTCCGTGCCTACCTTCACCGAACGCCACGGGAACATCACGCGAACCGAACTTTACACAGAGCCTCTTGACGTGTGCCCGATCACAGTAGATAGTCAGTACACGGATTGTTCGAGTACTGACGATCTGTGGGTGGCCACGGCTCTCTCCGTGACCACCGACCGAAAACCACCCACGGTTGGAGGAGCTATGGACCAGAACAACCTCAACGACATGTGCGTGCGCCAGCTGTCCCTCAGCGGCGTCCGCGACGGCGAGACCGTGGCGGTGCTCTCCCAGGGGACCGAGCGCGGCGACCTCGCCGACGCTTTCCTCTTCGCCGCCCAGGAGCTCGGCGCGAACACCTTCCACATGCGTCTGCCCAGCGCACGAGGTGACGCCGGTGCGTGGGCGGTCGGCCAGTCCGGCCTGGCCGGCAACCAGGTCGCCGTCGACGCCCTCAAGCAGTCCGACATGCTGATCGACCTCACGTTCCTGCTGTTCAGCAAGGAGCAGTTCGAGATCCAGGGCGCCGACACCCGCATCCTGACCGTGGTCGAGCCACCCGAGCTGCTGTCTCGCCTGATGCCCACCCGCGAGCTGCGTGAGCGGGTCGAGTACGGCGCGGAGCTGCTGTCCAAGGCCAAGACCATGCGCATCACCAGCCCCGGCGGCACCGACGTGACCTACAAGCTCGGCGTGTACCCGACCATGAGTGAGTACGGCTACACCGACACCCCGGGCCGGTGGGACCACTGGCCGGCCGCCTTCGTCTTCACCGGCGGAGCCGACGACGGGGTGGACGGAACCATCGTGCTCTCCCCGGGCGACGTCCTGCTGCCGTTCAACACCTACGTGCAGACGCCGGTGACCCTGAAGATCGAGAAGGGCTTCATCACCGACATCAGCGGCGGTCTGGACGCCGAGCTCCTGTCCTCCTACATCGCCTCCTTCGACGACCCGCGCGGTTACGGGATGTCGCACGTGGGTTGGGGACTGGACGAGCGCGCCCACTGGCACGGTCTGACGCAGTTCCCCGGCGGTATGGGCATGGAACTGCGGTCCTTCTACGGCAACGTCATGTTCTCCATCGGCCCCAACAACGAGCTGGGCGGGCCCAACGACACCCCGTGCCACTTCGACATCCCGATGCGCAACTGCAGCCTCTACCTGGACGACGAGCCGATCGTGGTGGACGGCGACATCACCGTGCCCGAGATGCGTCCGACCGGACGCAGCTGACCCCTGCCGGTACCGCCGTGCACACCCAACCGAGGAGGAACCGGTGACCGACTACCGGATCGGCCTGGTCGTTCCCAGCTCCAACCTGACCATGGAGACCGAACTCCCGCGCATGCTCCGCGCGCGGGAGAAGGAGCGACCCGAGGAACGCTTCACTTTCCACAGCGCCCGAACACGCATGCAGCAGGTGACGCCCGAGCAGCTGCGGTCGATGAACCAGCAGAGCGAGCGCGCCGCCGCCGAGCTGGCGGACGCGCGTCCGCACGCCGTGGCGTCGGCGTGCCTGGTCGCCATCATGGCCCAGGGCCCCGGCTACCACTGTACCGCCGAGGACACCATCAGCGATGTACTCGACGCCGAGGGAGCCTCGGCCCCGGTCGTGTCCAGCGCCGGTGCCCTGCTGTCGGGGATCTCGGCGCTGGGGGCGAAGCGCGTCGCCATCATCACGCCCTACATGAAGCCACTGACCAAGATGGTCGCCGACTACATCGAGGACAGTGGGATCGAGGTGGTCGACGCGGTCAGCCTGGAGGTGTCCGACAACCTCGCGGTCGCCGGGCTCGACCCGGCCGATCTGGAACAGCACAGCCAACGGCTGAACCTGAGTCGGGCCGATGCGTTGGTGACCTCGGCGTGTGTGCAGATGCCGTCGCTGCCGGCGATCCCCGCCCTGGAGAAGCGCGTGGGCCTGCCCGTGCTCTCGGCGGCGACCGCGACCACCCACCGGCTGCTCAGCGAGCTCGGCCTGCGGACCGAGGTCCCCGACGCCGGCAGCCTGCTGAGCGGCAACCACCCCGGGGCCTGACATGAGAGAGTTCCTCGCCTCCCGGGGGGTCCACCCCTCGCTGCACACGTACTTCGTCACGGCGCTGTCCTACATGGCGTTGGGTCTGTTCTCGTCGCTGATCGTCGGCCTGATCCTGGAGACCATCGGTGACCAGGCCGGAATCGGTTGGCTGATCGAGGCCGGGGCCATGACCATGGCGATGCTGGGGCCGGCCATCGGCGCGGCCGTGGGCTACGCGTTGAACGCACCGGCGCTGGTGCTGTTCTCGGCGGTGGCCACCGGGGCCTTCGGTGCCGAACTGGGCGGCCCCGCCGGGGCCTTCCTGGCCGCGGTGCTGGCCACCGAGGTCGGAAAGCTGGTCTCCGGACAGTCCCGCTTGGACATCGTGCTGACCCCGTCGGTCACCGTACTGACCGGTTTCGGGGTGTCGTGGGTGGCCGGCCCGGCCATCGACAGCGGAATGCGCGGCCTCGGCCAGATCATCATGTGGGCCACCGAACAGCAGCCGGTGCTGATGAGCGTCATGGTGGCCGCCCTCATGGGCATCGCGCTCACCCTGCCCATCTCCAGCGCGGCCATCGCGGTCATGCTGGACCTGAGCGGAATCGCGGCAGGGGCGGCGACGATCGGGTGCGCAGCGCAGATGATCGGCTTCGCGGTCACCGGCTTTCGGGAGAACGGTTGGGGCGGGGTGGTCTCGCTCGGATTGGGAACCTCGATGCTGCAAGTGCCCAACATCGTGCGCAACCCGCTCCTGTTCGTCCCGCCGACGGTCGCCGGCGCCGTACTGGCCCCCATCGCGACGGTGGGTTTCGCGATGGAGGGAAACGCTGCCGGCGCCGGTATGGGCACCTCCGGCTTCGTCGGTCCACTCATGACCATCGAGACGATGGGTTTCAGCGCCGAGGTACTGCTGCTCATCGCGGCCTTCCACTTCGTCCTACCGGCCCTGGTCGCCTGGTTGGTCTACCTGCCCATGCGCCGTAAGTCCTGGATCGGTGAGAACGACCAGCTGATCCGCCAGAGCTAGAACATCGGCCCCCGCGGCCAATCGCACTCTCACACCTGTTGGAGTAAGGATGTCGTCCCGTCAGTCCTACGAAGTGGTCATCGCCGGAGGTGGCCTCGGAGGCCTCACGGCCGCCCTGGCCATGCGCCGTCGCGGTCTGCGCGTCACCGTCCTGGAACAGGCCCCCGAACTGGGCGAGGTCGGTGCCGGAATCCAATCCGCACCCAACGCCAGCCGGATCCTCATCCACCTGGGCCTGCGCGAGAAGCTCGAGGAGATCCGCACCGAACCGCAGGATCAGGTCCGGCGGCGCTGGAAGGACGGCAGCGTCATCGGTCAGACCCCGCTGGGCGACCGGTGCAAGCGTGAGTTCAACGCACCCTACTGGCACTACCACCGGGCCGACCTGCACCGCGTCATCCTGGACGCGTGCACCGACCCGGAGGAGGCAGGTCCCCCCGTACAGGTGGAGATCAACAGCCCGGTCACCGACGTCGACGACAGCGACCCCGAACGTCCCGTGGCGGTGACCGCCGACGGCCGCCGTTACACCGCCGATGTGCTCATCGGTGCGGACGGTGTGAAGTCCCGCGTCCGTGACGCGGCCGGTTTTCCCGACACGCTGCGGTTCTCCGGTGAGATGGCCTACCGGGCCCTCATCCCCGGGCACAAGATCGCCGCCGACCCCGCTACCCGCTGGTTGGTCGACCGGTTCCAGAGCACCATCTGGTACGGGCCCGGGCGCCACCTGGTGCACTACATGATCAACGGGGGCGAGTACTTGAACGTGGTGGCGATCGTGCCGTGCCCGCCCGAACTCGCCTCGCACAGTTCGGTGCCGACCTCGGTCCAGGAACTGGCCGACGCCTTCCCCGGCTGGGACGACCGGGTGGCCACCATGCTCTCCAAGGCCGAGAGCACCGGCGCCTGGCCGCTCTACTATCGCCGCCCCGACCCGGTCTGGGTGAACGGAAGGATCGCCCTGCTCGGGGACGCCTGCCACGCGATGCTCCCCTACCAGGCCCAGGGCGCCTCACAAGCGATGGAGGACGCCGCCGTCCTGGCCGAGGAGCTGGGCGCGGTCACCGTCGACAAAGCACCGGAGGCACTGGCACGCTACGTCTCCCGCCGCGCGCACCGGGCCGGCATGGTCCAGGAGGCGTCACTGGCCAACATGGAGCTGTACCACCTGCCCGACGGTCCCGAACAGGAGGAACGCGACCGCAAGCTTCGTGACTTCCACGGGGAATCGGCGATCTCCTACGAACTGTTGTGGCGTGGGACACCGCTCGACGATTCCGACTCCGAATCCTTCTCCTACCAGTTCATCCGCTGAGGAGACCCATGAAGCCCGCCGCATTCACCTACCACCGCGCCCGCGACGTCGACGGGGCCGTCGACCTGCTCACAGAGCTCGGCGACGACACCAAGATCATCGCCGGTGGGCAGAGCCTGGTCCCGATGATGAACTTCAGGTTGGCCAGGCCCGCTCATCTGGTCGACGTCACGGCTCTGCCCGGCCTGTCCACCATCAGCACCGATGAGGAAGGGTTGCACATCGGCCCCCTCACCACCCATCGGGCCGTGGAGACCGCACCCGATTCCCTCATCGGCCACGATCACGCGGTCCTGCGTGAGGCGATGGCCTGGGTGGGGCACCTGCCGATCCGCACGCTGGGCACAGTGGGCGGCAGCCTCGCCCACGGGGACGCGACCGCCGAGTGGTGCCTGCTGGCGGTCCTGCTCGACGCCCGGGTCGTCGTCCGCGGCCCCGGGGGCGCGCAGCGCACCATCGAGGCCGCCGACCTCTTCCTCGGCTTCTACATGACGACCCTGGCACCCGACGAGATCATCGTGGACGTGGTCTTCCCGAAGCCGGCGCCGCACTCCGCGCTCACCGAGTTCGCCGAACGCGCCGGGGACTTCGCGGCCGTGGCCGCCGCGGTCGACCTCGACCTGGCCGTCGACGGCACCGTCCGCGGCGGCCGGGTGGCCCTGGGCGGGGTGGCCCCGGTCCCGGTGCGCGTACCCGAGGCCGAGGCGGTGCTCCAGGACGGTGGCACGGTCGGGCCCGAACTGTTCGCCGCGTGCGCCGAAGCGGCCGAGGCGGCGATCGATCCCCCGTCGGACGCCGACGGCAGCTCTGACTACCGCCGGGTCCTGGCCCGGACACTCATCGTTCGTGCATGCGAGGAGGCCGTTGCCCGATGACCAGCACCGACGTAGCCCCGGAGAAGGGGTCTTGGACCGGAACCGCGGTCCGCCGCAAGGAGGACACCCGCCTGCTCAGCGGCGCGGGCACGTTCGTCGACGACATCACCCTGCCGCGCATGGCGCACGCCCAGTTCGTGCGCGCCACGGTCGCCTCGGGGCGGCTACTGTCGATCGACCTGTCCGAGGTCCGCCGTGTTCCCGGGGTGATCGCCGCCTACACCGCCGCCGACCTGGACCTGAACGACATCACCGCGGTCCTGGACCGGCCCCTCGAGGAATTCGTTCCCACCGCCATGCCCATCCTGGCCCGGGACCGAGTCCGGTTCGCCGGTGAACCCGTGGCCATCGTCATCGCCGAGGACGCCTACGCGGTCGAGGACGGTGTCGAAGCGGCACAGGTGGAGTACGAGGCCCTCGACGCGGTCCCCTCAGAAGAGGTCGCGTTGTCCGCAGGTGCACCCACCGTCCACGACGAGGTCCCGGGCAACACGCTGCTGGACGTGTCCATGTTCGCGACCGAGGGCATCGACGACGTGTTCGCCTCGGCCGACTGCGTGGTACGGGTCGACACGCGCAGCAGTCGGCAGAACGCCCTGCCGCTGGAGACACGCGGTGTCGTCGCCTCCTGGCACGCACGCGACGAGAACCTGCTGGTGCAGACCTGCACCCAGGTGCCCCACACGGTCCGCACCGCCATGGCCCGCTCGCTGGGCCTGGCCGAGAACCGGGTGCGTGTCACGGTCGGCGACATGGGTGGCGGTTTCGGTATCAAGTGCGTGGTCGGACGTGAGGAGATCGCGGCGGCCGCAGCCGCCCTGCGCCTGGGGCGACCCGTCAAGTGGATCGAGGACCGCAAGGACGCGCTCACCGCTTCGTTCCTGGGCCGCGAACAGCACTACGACGCGCGTGCCGCCTTCGACTCCGAGGGCAAGATCCTCGCCCTGGACTCCGACATCGTCTGCGACATGGGGGCCTACTCCTGCTACCCCTTCACCGCAGGCATCGAGCCGCTGATGGCCTCCGCCGAGATGCCCGGTGTTTACAAGGTGCCCGCCTATCGGGTGCGGGCCCGCGGGATCACCACGAACAAGGCGCCCACCGCCCCCTACCGCGGGGTGAGCCGGCCGCAGTTCGTGATGACGATGGAGCGGCTGTTCGAACGCGCAGCCCGGGAACTGGACATGGACCCGGTGGAGATCCGCCGGCGCAACGTGATCACCCGCTTCCCCTACACCGGGGTCAACGCCATCACCTACGACCCGGGTTCCTACCTGGAGGCACTCAACCTGGCCGAACAGCTGGTCAAGGACGAGGGCTGGTACGAACTGCGCGAGTCGGCCGCCGCGCAGGGGCGCACCATCGGCATCGGCTACTGCTGTTTCAACGAACGCAGCGGTTACGGCTCGGACGCCTTCGCCAAGCGCAAGATGAGCGTGGTGCCCGGCTACGACCTGGCCGAGGCCCGAATGGACACCTCCGGAACGGTGGTGGTGAGCACCGGCACGCTCAGCCACGGCCAGAGCCACGAGACGACCATGGCCCAGATCGCCGCCGACCGGCTCGGGCTCAGCCCGGACCAGGTCAAGATCCAGCAGGGCGACACCGAACGCATCGCCTACGGATGGGGCACCTTCGCGAGCCGCTCCATCACCATCGGCGGTAGCGCCGTCTCCCGGGCGGCCGACCGGCTCGGCGAAAAACTGCTGCACCTCGGCTCCCACATGCTGGAGACCACGCCCGACAACGTCGAGCTCTACGACGGCACGGTCCGCCGGATCGACGACCCCGACCAGGCGGTCGGCTACGTGGACATCGCCGACATCGCCTACCTGCGGCCCAACCTGCTGCCGAAGGCGACCGAGCCCGGGCTCACCGGCTCCGGCGACTTCGACACCCCGGGCGACGGGACCTTCTCCAACTCCACCCACGCCGTGGTCACCGAACTACACCCGGGCACCGGGAAGGTAGAGATCCTGCGCTACCTCTGCGTGGAGGACTGCGGGGTGGCCATCAACCCGCAGGTCGTCGACGGCCAGGCCCGCGGCGGGATCGCCCAGGGCATCGCCGGGGCCCTGTACGAACGCATCACCTACGACGACCAGGGCGAACCCTCCGCGGCCAGCTTCATCGACTACAAGGTGCCCACCGCGGCCGAGATCCCGGACGTGGCCATCAGCCACCTGGAGACGCCCTCCCTGCTCACCGAGAGCGGCGCGAAGGGCAGCGGCGAGGGCGGCACCATCGGTGCCCCGGCGGCGGTGGTCAACTCCGTCAACGACGCCCTGCGCCACACCGGAGTCGAGTTCGACGCGACACCCATCACCCCGGAACAGGTGCAGCACGCATTGGAGGCCCACTCATGACCGACCGTCTCCTGATCACACTCACCGTCAACGGTGAGGAACACGAACTGCTCACGCCGGCACGTCGCACACTGGTGGACGTCCTGCGCCACGACCTGCGCCTGACCGGGACCCACGTGGGCTGCGAACACGGTGTGTGCGGTGCCTGCACCGTCCTGGTCGACGGGTCACCGGCCCGCGCCTGCCTGATGTTCGCCGTCCAGGCGGAGGGTCGGGAGATCCGCACCGTGGAGTCGCTCGCGGGTCCCGACGGCCTGGGCGACCTGCAGCGCAAGTTCTCCGAGCACCACGCGCTTCAGTGCGGTTTCTGCACACCGGGGTTCCTGATGTTGGCCGAGGGGTTCCTGGCCGACAACCCTGAACCCACCCGCGAGGAGATCCGGGAAGCGGCCTCCTCCAACCTGTGCCGGTGCACCGGCTATCAGACCATCGTCGACGCCATCGGGGCGTGCGCGGACGAACGCAGAGAAGCCTGCGGCGCCGTGTGCGGCCGATCCGCCGACAGCCCCGCCGATGAGAGGAGCCGGGCATGATCCTGGAGAAGAGCACATTCGTCGAGGCCTCCCCCGAGGAGGTCTTCACCGCGATCAACGACGTGGAACGGATCGTGACCTGCGTCCCCGGTGCGGCGCTGGACGGCCGGGACGGCGACACCTACAAGGGAAACGTCAAGGTCAAGGTGGGGCCGATCAGCGCCGCCTACGCCGGCACGGTGCGTTTCCTCGACGTCGACGCCGACCAGCGCACGTTGCGGGTGCAGGCACGCGGTTCCGAGGCCGGCGGCAGCGGCGACGCCGAAGCCGCGGTGACCCTCGGTGTCGTCGAACGTGACGGAGGTTCCGTCCTCAACATTGAGGCCCACCTGCTGATCCGCGGGAAGATCGCCCAGTTCGGCAAGGCCGCCATCGGGGCCGTCTCCGACCGGTTGCTCCAGCAGTTCGCCGACAACCTCTCCCGGATGCTGCGTGAGGGATCGGGCGCCGAGCCTGCCGCTGCCTCCACCCCGTCCGGTCAGGTCCCGGCCCAGGGACAGCCGGTCGCCGCTGTCGCTCCCGCGCCGGCCGGCGACGAGCTCGACGGTCTGGGTCTGCTCGTCGGCCCCAGGACCAAGAAGCTGATCCCGTATATCGGTGCCTTCGCCGTCGGGGTGCTACAGGGACTCCTGATCGGCAAGCTTGCCTCGCAGTCCAAACAGATCGCCCTGCTGAAGGAGGTTCGCCGTGGCTGAACTGGACACCTACGGTGATTCGACGGCAGACACCTATGCCCAGGCCGGCTTCGGTTCCCAGGTGCGGCGCGGCACGCGCCCCGCGGTGATCGTGGTCGACCTGAGCCGCGGGTTCACCGAACCGGACTTCCCCAGCGGTGCCGACCTCACCTCGACCGTGCACTCCACCGCCCGTCTCGTGGAGAGCGCCCACGCAGCCTCGATCCCCGTCATCTACACCGTCATCGCCTACTCCGAGGAAGAGATCGCCGGCGACTGGTACCGGTGGCTGGACAAGGCGCCGGGCATGCGCGGAATGCGCGAGGGCAGCTCGGCCGTGGAACTCGACCCACGGTTGACGCGCGGTGACCGCGACCCCCTCATCGTGAAGAAGGGCGCGTCGGCCTTCGCCGGCACGCCACTGGCCACCATGCTCACCGGGCTGAACAGGGACACGGTACTGGTGTGCGGCGCGACCACGAGCGGATGCGTGCGGGCGACCGCGGTGGACGCCGTACAGGCGGGTTTCTCCGCACTGGTCCCGCGCGACTGCGTGGGGGACCGGGCTGAGGGCCCGCAGGAGGCGGCCCTGTTCGATCTGGACGCCAAGTACGCCGACGTCGTCGGGCTCGACGACGCCCGAACCTACCTCTCCCAGGCCCGGGCATGAGCCGCCCCCACCCGCATCTTCAGGAGGAAACGACCATGTCCGACAGACCGATCCACCAAGAGGCCCTCGCCGACCTCGCCGACGTTCCCGCCGTCGGGCGCTGGTTCCGCTCAGGTGGCCTCCGATTGCACGCGCTCGACTACGGGGCCGTCGAGCAGGCCTCCGGGGTACAGGAGCGGCCCAGTGCGCTCATCCTGCCCGGGATCACCAGCCCCGCGATCTCCATGGATTTCGTCGCCCGCCGACTCACCGACCTGGTCCGGCCCGTGGTCGTGGACCTGCGGGGCCGGGGCCTGTCCGACGCCCCGGACGACGGTGACTACAGCCTGGGCGCCTACGCCGACGACGTCGAGGCCACGGTCGAAGGGTTGGAGCTGGGTCGGACGGTCCTGCTGGGGCATTCGCTGGGTGCGCGCATCGCCGCGGCCGCCGCGATCCGCCCCGGTGCCGACTACGCCGGGTCGATCCTGGTCGACCCGCCGATGAGCGGGCCGGGGCGCGGTCCCTACCCCACAACCCTCGAAGCCTTCCGCGAGCAGCTGGAACAGGCACGGCGCGGAACCGACGCCGAGGAGGTGGCAGGGTTCTGGCCGCGCTGGACGCTGCGCGAGCGCGAGCTGCGGGCGCGGTGGCTGGCCAGCTGCGCCTCCGAGTCGATCGACGCTACCCACCGTGGGTTCGAGACGGAGGACTTCTTCGACTATTGGGACTCGGTTCCGCGGCCCACCACACTCGTGTACGGCGCGGACAGCCCGGTCGTCGACGCGGCCGGAGCGAAGGAGGCGGCGTCGGCCAACTCCGGGGCGCGCCTGGTGGAGGTCGCGGACGCCGGTCACATGGTCTTCTGGGACGCTCCCGAGGGGGCGCTGACCGCCGTCCGTGAGGCGTTGAACGCGACGCCGACGGGCTGAGGCCGCAACACCGTGTCCGGGCCGGCCGCGTCCTCCGGCCCGGGTCTCGCCGTGTGGGTCCCGGTGTCTGAGGGCCTCACGGCGTATCCGTGGTATTCAGGTGCGTCGCGCACGGGTCGGGTTCGACGAAGACCTCGAGCCGCTCGACCGTGGCCGGTGATCCCCATGATGTTGTCGAAGGTCTTGATCTCGAAGCTCTCTACGCCGGAGGCGACGTAGGAGGAGACGGCTTCTTTGAGTTCATCGGTGATGTCTTCGAGGGCGGGGGTTGCTGAGGTGGTGCGGATGGCGAGTTCCTCGGCCTGTTCGGCTTCGTTCATCGCTTCGATGGGGTTGACCCCGGTGGAGGTGGACATAGGGATTCCTACTGGTTCAAGGTGTGAGGGAGCAACCAGAGCGTTACCGTACGTAGCAGTCGCGATTCAGGGCGAAGCGGTGTTTGCCGTTGTCCGGAATCGGACAAAGCTCCGGGAGGTCGGCCCCACCTGCACACACCTCGTACTGGGGAGAACAGCAGGAGCACACATGGCCCGGAAAACGCCGCGAGGACCTCTTTCGAGGTCCTCGCGCGCCCACTTCGACCTGCGTTTTTGTGGCGCGTCCGGCAGGGTTCGAACCTGCGACCGTCAAATTGGCAAGCGCGGAAAGGCGACGCCGGGGTCTCAAGAGGCTTCGGTGGATGTTCGTCCTCTTGAGACA
>NZ_BCSH01000096.1 GCF_001570765.1 Nocardiopsis listeri NBRC 13360
CCCCGCCCCGACGGCGGATGGCACCTGCGCGCTATCTTGCCGAGGGAGGGGACCACCGAGTCCGCCCCGCACGAGGCGTTGGAACCGCAAGACAGAGGAAGAGGGCACCAAGGGTGATCCGCACGATCCTGGTCGATGACGAGATCCTGGTCCGTTCCGGACTGCGGATGATCCTGGAGTCCGCCCCCGACATCGAGGTGGTCGGGGAGGGCGGCGACGGCGAGGAGGCCGTGAGCCTGACCGAGGAATTGCGTCCCGACGTGGTCCTGCTGGACATCAGGATGGCCGGAACCGACGGGTTGGCCGCCGCCGAACGCATCACGTCCCTGCCCGAGCCACCTCGGGTGGTGTTGTTGACCACCTTCGACCTGGACGAGTACGTGCACAGCGCGTTGCGTGCCGGGGCGGTGGGGTTCCTGCTCAAGGACACCCCGCCGCGGGACCTCATCGCCGCGGTGCGCACAGTCGATGACGGGCACGCCATGCTCTCACCCAGCGTGACCAAACGCATGCTCGAACGTTTCGCCTCGCCCGCGCCCGCCGAATCCGCGGCCGGACGACAGGACGCCCTGAGCCGGTTGTCGGTGCTCAGCGAACGCGAACGGCAGGTGCTGGTCGCGGTGGCCGAGGGCAAGTCCAACGCCGAGGCGGGGCGGGCCCTGGGCATGCGGGAGACCACCGTCAAGGCGCACGTGAGTCGCATTCTGGCCAAGCTGGAGATGTCCAACCGGGTCCAGGCGGCCATCCTCGCCCATGACGCAGGTTGGGCCTGACGATCGTTTGAGATCACCGGACGAGTCGCCCCTATCACAGTCCGCGTGTTTTGTGACGGTTCGTCGCTGATCACACCTTTGCCCTCGGTTGCGGCTACCGGCCGGTAGCTCGGTACGCTGCAAGGCGATCCCCGCCCGAGCAACACACGTCGTGGCTGTTCAGGCCACCAAAGTATGAGGAGCCCCTATGTCGCGTTCGGTACTGGTCACCGGCGGCAACCGCGGAATCGGTCTGGCCATCGCCCGTGAACTGGCGGCGAACGGTGACAAGGTCGCGGTGACCTACCGTTCCGGCGAACCCCCGGAGGGACTGCTGGGCGTGCGTTGCGACATCACCGACTCCGCCCAGATCGACTCCGCCTTCAAGGAGGTCGAGGAGGCCCACGGCCCGGTGGAGGTCCTCGTCGCCAACGCCGGCGCCAACAAGGACCAGCTCCTGGCCCTGATGAGCGAGGACGACTTCTCCTCGGTCCTGGACACCAACCTCACCGGTGCCTTCCGCGTCGCCAAGCGTGCCGTGCGCGGCATGATGCGCAAGCGCTTCGGCCGGGTCGTCCTCATCTCCTCCGTGGTGGGCCTGCTCGGTTCGGCCGGTCAGGCCAACTACTCCGCGTCCAAGGCCGGCCTCGTCGGCTTCGGGCGTTCCCTGGCACGCGAACTCGGTTCGCGCAACATCACCGTCAACGTCATCGCCCCCGGCTTCATCGAGACCGACATGACCGCGGCCCTGCCCGAGGACCGCCAGGCCGAGATCAAGAAGAACGTCCCCCTGGGCCGCTTCGGCGGCACCGACGACATCGCCAAGACGGTCACCTTCCTCGCCGGCCCCGGCGGCGGCTACATCACCGGCGCCGTCATCCCGGTCGACGGCGGCCTCGGCATGGGCCACTGACCGACCGGCACCACGAAGAACGGACCGCCATGGGAATCCTCGACGGCAAACGCATCCTCGTCACCGGGGTGCTCACCGACTCCTCCATCGCCTTCCACGTCGCCCGCCTGGCCCAGGAACAGGGCGCCACCGTCGTCCTCACCGGCTACGGACGCCTGGGCCTGGTTCGGCGCATCGCCAAGCGCCTGCCCCAGGAAGCCCCGGTCCTGGAACTGGACGTCACCGACGACGAACACCTCGCGACCCTGGCCGACCGGGTCGGTGAACACGTCGACGGCATCGACGGCGTCGTCCACTCCATCGGCTTCACCCCGCAGGACGCCCTGGGCGGCAACTTCCTCAACACCGGGTGGAGCGACGTCGCCCAGGCGATGCACACCTCCACCTTCTCCCTGAAGTCGCTCACCACGTCCCTGTTGCCACTCATGGGCCGGGGTGGATCGGTGGTCGCCCTCGACTTCGACAACAGTGTCTCCTACCCCGTCTACGACTGGATGGGCGTGGCCAAGTCCGCGCTGTCCTCCACCGCCCGCTACCTCGCCCGGTACGTGGGGGACAAGAAGGTACGGGTCAACCTGGTCTCCGCCGGCCCGCTGAGCACCATGGCCGCCCGCAGCATCCCCGGGTTCGACGAACTGGCCGCGCACTGGCCCGAGCGCGCCCCGCTCGGCTGGGACGTCAAGGACCCCGAGCCCGCGGCCAAGGCGGTCGTGGCGCTGCTGTCCGACTGGTTCCCCGCCACCACCGGCGAGACCGTGCACGTCGACGGTGGTTTCCACTCCACCGGGGCCTGACACGAAGCACAGACGGGGACGGGCGGCGCGTGATCGCGCCGCCCGCCTTGTAGCATCGGGGCGGCCGAGCCGAGCGGAGAAGGTGGGACATGGATCTGGGACTGTCGGGGGCCAGGGTCGTGGTGACCGGGGCGAGCAGGGGGATCGGCCGTGCCATCGCCCAGGTGTTCGCCGAGGAGGGCGCCGACCTGGCCCTGTGCGCACGTACCCCCGAACCGTTGGACCGGGCCGCCCGTGAACTGGGTGAGACCGGGGCCGAGGTCTTCACCCGGGCCCTGGACGTGACCGACCACGACGCGCTGCCCGTCTTCGTCGAGGACGCGGCCACCGCGCTCGGTGGCCTGGACGTGCTTGTCTCCAACGTCTCCGGTGGCAGCGCGCCCACCCCCGATCAGTGGCAACGCGGCTTCGACGCCGACCTCATGCCGTTCGTGCGCCTGACCGAGGCCGCCAAGCCCCACCTGCTGCGCTCCGAGAGAGGTGGATCGGTGGTGTTGGTCTCCACCACCTCCGCGCTGCACGTCACCCGCCCGGCCGGGGCACGCTCCTACGGGGCGGTCAAGGCGGCGCTCAACCACCACGCCTCCTCGCTGGCCCGTGAGTGGGCGCCCAAGGGCCTGCGTGTCAACGTGGTCTCCCCGGGACCCACCGAGTTCCCCGGCGGCGGTTGGGAACGACGCCGTGAGAACGACCCGGAGTTCTACGAGAGCATCCGCGAACGCGTCCCCACCGGGCGCCTGGGCCGCCCCGAGGAGATCGCTCGTTCGGTGGCCTTCCTGGCGAGCCCCGCAGCCACCTACGTCACCGGTCAGAACCTGGTCGTGGACGGCGGGTTCCTCGACCGGGTCTGACCGGAACCGCCGTCGCGGCCCCGAGCGCGACACACGTCCCGATCAACCCTCGCGCAGGATCTGGACCAGCCTCGTGGTGCGTTCGGGGGTCAGGTTCTCGCGCACACCGCTCTCCAACGCGCCGTCGGTGGCGTCCACCACCGACACGTGCCGCACGGCGCGGGTCAACGCCGTGTACACCTGGGGCCGCGACACCGGAACCTGGGGTGGGAACACCGTCACCACCGCGGGCCATCGACCCCCGTGCGCGGCCGCCACGGTGAGCGCCCAGCCGTGGCGCAGCGCGGAGGGGTCGGCGACCTTCACCCGGGAGCCGTCGGACAGCTCCACCACGGCGCCGTCGTCGAACTCGCGCAGGTATCCCGTGTCGCCCGGACCGTGACCCGGGCCGGCGGCGGTGATCAGCACCCGGTCGCCGGGATCGAAACCACCGTGTGCGCCCTGGCCGGGGTTCAACAGTTCCTTGCAGGCGGCGTTGAGCGTACGCGCCCCCGCCGGGCCGTCCTCGCGGGCGGTCACCACCTGCACGTCCTCGACGGCGATGCCCAGGGCGCGCGGGATGGAGTCGGTGAGCAGCTGCGTCACCCGGTGAGCGGCCTCCTCCGCGGAGGAGGCCGGGACCCGCACCACTTCGCGGCCGGGCGCCTCCACCTCGGTCCACTCGCCCGCGGCCACCGAAGTGGCCAGCACCCCGAGCGGACCGGGAGAGGCCTCGTCGGCCAGGGCGGTCACGTGCGCGGTACGTGAGGCGGCCACGTCGATCACCACACGACCGGGGGTGGCCGAAGGCGCCTGGTCGAGGTCGGCGAGCAACACCAGATGCGCTCCGTCGGCGCACGCCGACGCCAGCTCGGCCATCCGCGCGGTGCCCATCGACATGGACTCGCACAGGACCACGAGGCCCGCCTCGACCGGTGCCCGATCCAGCAGTGTGGCCAGGGAGAGGACGCGAAGCGGCTCTTCCTCGTCCGCCACCGCCTCGTTCACCCGGTCCAGGTCGGCGTTGACGGCCGCCGCGGTCTGGGCGGTGGGGGCGACCAGGGCCATGCCCACGCCGCTCTCGGCGGCGATCGCGGCCAGGGCGTGCAGGGCACGGGCCGTTTCGGCGTGGTCGCCGGGACCGTGTCGCACCACGGTGACCGGGCGCAACGCCACCGTCACCAGCGCCTCGCGGGTCTGCTCCGACAGGTCGAATCCGCCGCGCTCGGCCGCCGCCTCCACGGTCTCGGCGGCGGTCAGCGAGTCCATCACCGGATCGTTCGCGCCGATCAGTCGGGCCAGGTGGGTGCCCAGACGTTGTTCGGAGTGCCCGAGGTCGGGCAGGGCGTAGAAGCGTTCGGGGTCGGGCAGGTCGGGGACGCCGCCCTCGGTGAAGTCGAAGTCGTCGTCGGACTCGTCGGTGCTCTCGAACAGCGCCGCCTGCTCGGAGCCGAGGGCGGCCTCCAGTGCCGCCATGGGCGCGGATACGCCCAGCTTGCCGACCACCGTGGCCAGACGCTTCTCCTCCACCGCGGTGTGTCCGCGGTTCGCGGCGGTGCGCAGGGTGTGCCGCACCAGCGCGGACAACCGGCGCGGGTCGTCGGGCCGGGCGCCGTCGCCCAGGTGCTTGCGGGCACAGTAGTCGGCCTGCTCCCGGGTCACACCCGGCACGCGCAGCAACAGCCATGGGTCGGCGTCCAACGCGGCGGCGGGCTGCGGGCCCAGCTCGGACACCAGACGCGGTGCGAGGGCGCGCGGGGCGCCCATCCGGTCAAGGACGGCACTGACCTTCTCGACGGCCTCGGACACCGGTTCCCCTCGTCAGGTGGTGGATGGTTTCCGGGTGAGCCTATCGACTCACGGCGACGATCCGGTGCGGGGTCGGCCGGGCCCGGCCACAGCCCTTGACATTCGGGGAAGCGGTGTTCAGGCCTGATCGGAGGCCGGTCGACTGGTCTCCACGTCCGGAGAGACCACGCGAAGGACCGCCTCGCAGGGGTCGGTCTCGGGGGCGCTGAGCCGGATCGCGTCCGCGGCGGTCGCGGCGGAGGACCGGAAGAGTTCGCGCTGCGTTGGGGGAAGCCCGCCCAGCATGCGCTCCTCCACGTGCGCGACCAGTTCCTCGGCCCGTCCCAGCACGGAGAGTCCGTGGTCGGTGGGGCACACCCGGCGCACCCGTCGGTCCTTGGAGTCGACCCGGCGCCGGACCAGGTCGGCGGCCTCCAGGTCGTCGAGCAGATAGGTCATGACGCTGCGGTCGATGAGGAGTCTTTCGGCGAGGGCGGCCTGGGTGGGGGGCTCGCCCGCGGCGACCGTGGTGAGCACGTGGAACCCACGGCTGCCGTGCGGCAGGTCGGCCAAGGCCTGCTCGACGTGTTCGTGCCAGCGGCGGAGCAGGACGGCCAGCGACCAACCGAGGTCGGGCCCGGGGAGGTCCTCCGAAGTGCTGGCGCTCATGGGCTCACGATACCAGGAACAGTTTGTCCGTCAGATATGTTGGAAGGACCATCGTTTGTCCCACAAACGACTCAGGTCACGTCGCGCCCGAGGAGAAGCCATGACCGACTACGGACACCGCCTGGAGTTCGGCACCTTCATCACGCCGACCGCCCAGGACCCCGAACGCGCGGTCGGGCTGGCCGAAGCGACCGAGGCCGCCGGCCTGGACCTGGCGAGCTTCCAGGACCACCCCTACAACCCCGGTTTCCTCGACACCTGGACCTTGCTGAGCTGGGTCGCCGCCCGCACCGAACGCTTGCGCGTGGCGGGCAACGTCCTCAACCTGCCCCTTCGTCCCCCGGCCGTCCTGGCCCGCGCCGCCGCCAGCCTGGACCTGCTCTCCAAGGGGCGCTTCGAACTCGGCCTGGGGGCGGGCGCCTTCTGGGACGGCATCCACGCCATGGGTGGTCCGCGCCGCACCCCCGGACAGTCGGTGGAGGCCCTCACCGAGGCCATCGACCTCATCCGCGAGGTATGGGACGCCGACGCCCGCGGCGGAGTGCGCACCCAGGGCGAGCACCACTCCGTCCACGGAATGAAGCGCGGCCCCCGCCCCCACCACGACATCGGCATCTGGCTGGGCGCCTACAAACCCCGCATGCTCCGCCTGGTCGGCGCCAAGGCCGACGGCTGGCTGCCGAGCCTGGGCTACCTCGACCCGGCCGACCTGCCCGAGTCCAACCGGATCATCGACGACGCCGCCGAGGCCGCCGGACGCCACCCTCGACAGATCCGACGCCTGCTCAACCTCTCCGGAGCCGCGTTCTCGCCCGTCGACCGCGGTTTCCTACAGGGCCCGCCCGAACAGTGGGTCGAGCAGCTCCTGCCCTTGGCGGTCGAGAACGGTGTGGCCACCTTCATCCTGGGCACCGACGACCCGCGCACCATCGAGATCTTCGGCGCGGAGGTGGCCCCCGCCCTGCGCGAGGCGGTGGACCGTGAACGCGTCACCGCCGGAACCCCCACCGGGCCGGCCAGGACCGCCGCCGCGCTCGGTGCCCGTCGCTCCGGCATCGACTACGAAGGCGTGCCCGAGTCCCTGCGCGAGGGCGCGGTCGAACCCGGCGACAAGGACTACCGGGGCGTGCGCCACGGCTACATGCAAAAGGGACGGCCCGGCCTGGTCCTACGCCCCGACGAGCCCGCCCAGGTCGCCGAGGCCCTGGCCTACGCCCGTGAGCAGGAAGCGACCCTCAACGTGCGCTCCGGCGGGCACGGGATCAGCGGCGCCTCCACCAGCGACGGCGGCGTGATCGTCGACCTGGGTCGGATGGACGGGATCGAGGTCCTCGACTCCGAGTCCGGCCTGGTGCGGCTGGGCGCCGGCGCCCGCTGGGGCGACGTCGCCGAGCGGCTCGGCGCGCACGGGCTCGCCATCAGCTCCGGCGACCACGGGGGAGTGGGCGTGGGCGGCATCGCCACCACCGGCGGCGTCGGCTACATGTCCCGCTCCCACGGACTCACCATCGACAACGTCGTCGCCGTCGAGCTGGTCACCGCCGATGGTCGACTCCTGCGTGTGGACGCCGACCACCATCCCGACCTGTTCTGGGCGGTCCGCGGTGCCGGCGCGAACATGGGCGTGGTCACCTCCGTGGAGATCGAGGCCGCCCACGTGGACACCGTGGTGCTGGGACAATTCGCCTACGACGCCGCGGCCACCGCCGCGTTCCTTCGCACCTGGGGGGAGATCGCCACCGCCGCGCCGCGCGAGGTCACCGCGTTCCTCACCCTGGGTACGGGGCGCGCGGGCCAAGGGCCGATCGCGCAGGCGATGGTGGTGTACGCGGACGACGACACCGACGCGGCCGTCACCGCGCTCGAACCCTTCCTGAAGGCCGGCCCGGTCCTGGACCAGCGCGCGCAGCTCGCGCCCTACCCGGCGCTGCTGGTCCCGCACCAGGGTCCGCACCAGGGAGCCGGCGTCCCCGTCTCCCGTTCCGGGCTGGTGGGCACCATCACCGACACCAGCGCCGAGATCCTCGCGGGGATGGTCGCCTCAGGGGATTCCTACTTCACCCAGTTCCGCCAGGTCGGTGGGGTTGTCAACGACGTCGCGCGCGACGCCACCGCCTACGCCCACCGTTCGGCGAACTTCTCGGTGGCCGCGCTCGGTCGGCACGCCGGTCGGTTGGACTCGCGTTGGACGGCGCTGGAGGGCGAACTCCAGGGCATGTACCTGAGCTTCGACACACGCACCGGGCCCGAGGTCCTGGCCCAGGCCTTCCCCGAGCCCACCCTGGGTCGGCTGCGCGCGATCAAGTCCCGATACGACCCGGAACGGGTCTTCGACCACAACTTCCCGATCCCGCCCCTGGCCGACTGACCTGGCCGAGCGGCCGGGCCGACCGGGCGGTCGATCAGCGTCCGGGGCCGGCGGTGGCGTCGTCCAGCGCGTCCCTGATCTTGGGCGGCAGCTCCACGCTCTCCACCGAGAGGATCTCCTCCAGTTGGGGCAGGGTGCGCGGCCCCACGACGGCGGAAGCGACGCCGCCCTGGTCGCGCGCCCAGCTCAACGCCACCGCGAGTGGAGACACGCCCAGACCCTCCGCCGCGGTGCACACCGACTCCACCACCCGACGGCTGCGGTCGTCCAGGTAGGGCTCGACGTAGGGCGCCATGTGCGGGAAGGCCGCCCGAGAGTCCGAGGGCACCCCGTTGCGGTACTTGGCGCTGAGCACGCCGCGCCCCAGCGGAGACCAGGCGATCAGATGGGCGTCGCTTGCCGCGGCCGCCGGTCGCAGGGAGTGGTCGGCGGACCGGTTGAGCAGCGAGTACTCCGTGCCGGCGCTCACCAGGGGGACCCGTCCCGAGCGGGCGCGCTGCCAGGTCGCCAGGGTCGCGAACTGCCAGGCCTCCAGGTTCCCGGTACCCACGTAGCGGGCCTTGCCGGCGGCCACGGCGGCCTCCATCGCCGACAGTGTCTCCTCCGGCGGGGTGTGCGGGTCGAACACGTGCAGCTGCCACAGGTCCACGTAATCGGTCTGAAGTCGTCGCAAGGAGGCGTCCAGCGACGCCAGTAAGTGCCTTCGGGAGGCGTCCACCGGCCGGTACCCCTCGGGGGTGTGGCCGCTCTTGGTGGCCACGACGACGTCCTCGCGCCGCACCGCCCCGCGCAGCAGACGGCCCAGGATGCGTTCGCTCTGTCCCCCCGTATAGATGTCGGCCGTGTCCACGAGCGTGCCGCCCGCGTCCGCGAACGCGGTGAGCTGCTGCCCGGCCTCCTCCTCGGAGGTGTCCTTCCCCCAGGTCATCGTGCCCAGAGCGGTACGAGACACCCAGAGTCCTGATCTGCCCACCTGTCGCTGTTCCATGCGGCGGAGATTACCCTGTCCCTCTGTCGACGGGGGTGCCCGGCCGGTTTCGGACGGACCCTCTCACCAGTGACGAGGAGACCGCACCACCAAGGCGTGATGTTCCGGACAGGTTCTCGTGGGTCGCCGGACATCGGTGGTTGACCGAACGTAGGTCGGGGGTACACCTTGGCTGCGTACCGTCATCACAGTCCGGTCCGGGGCCGAGGTGCGACGAGTGACGTGTGACGCGGCCCCAGGCGACCGCTCCCCACACAAGAATGTGCCCGAGCCCTTCTTTGGGCCAGCCCTGAAAACGAAAGACCGAACCGCGTGTCCATCTTCGAGGCGGTCGTTCTCGGCCTCATCCAAGGACTCACCGAGTTCCTACCCATCTCCTCCAGCGCCCACCTGCGTGTCTTCGCGGCGTTCTTCAACTGGCCCGACCCGGGTGCGGCGTTCACCGCCGTGAGCCAGATCGGTACCGAGCTCGCGGTGATCCTCTACTTCCGCAAGCGCATCTGGGCGATCATCTCCGTCTGGTGTCGGGCCCTCTTCGACCGGGAACTGCGCGGTGACATCAACGCCCGCATGGGCTGGTACATCATCATCGGCACCATCCCGATCGGTGTGCTGGGCCTGCTCTTGGAGGACCAGATCGAGGGGGTCTTCCGCGACCTGCGCCTGATCGCCCTCAACCTCATCATCTTCGGCATCATCCTCGGCGTCGTCGACCACCTCGCGCGCCGTCAGCACGAGATCGAGGACCTGAACCTCAAGCGCGGTCTGACCTTCGGTCTGTTCCAGACACTCGCGCTCATCCCGGGCGTCTCCCGCTCGGGCGCCACCATCACCGGTGGCCGACTGCTGGGCTTCAGCCGGCCGGCCGCCGCCGAGTTCGCGTTCCTGCTCGCCCTGCCCGCGGTGTTCGCCTCCGGGCTGTACAAGATGCTCGACATCGGCGGCGACGAGTACGCGGGGTGGGGCGCCACCATCGTCGGCACCATCGTGGCGTTCGTGATCGGCTACATCGTCATCGCCTGGCTGATGAAGTTCATCAGCACGCACAGCTTCATGCCGTTCGTGTACTACCGCATCGCCCTGGGTGTGCTCATCCTGGTCCTGGTCTTCTTCAACGTGCTCGCCCCGGAGGGCGGAGCCGGGATCGGCTGACAAGGGCCGGGACCGGCCACCGTGCGCGGCCGGTTCCGGCGCTATCGTTCGGTGCCTCCGTTTAGCTTCGGCATGTTCGTGCGCCCGGGAGCCAGGACCCTTCGACACCTTTGGTGTGATAGCGGAAAAACGTGCTATCCCACCGCCGGCACCTCCCCGGGTCTGCCAAAGAACAGGGCCTGACGGTGCCCGAACGGGCAACCCTCGATGGTGGAACATAGTCTGTGGTCATGGCGACATCGGCGCAGACCAAGGAAACCCCGCCCACCCCCGAAGCGGTCACCCTCCTACTCGTACGGCACGGGATGACCGACGCCACCGGCCCACGTCTGGCCGGCCGGGCTCCGGGGGTACACCTCAACGACACCGGCCGTGACCAGGCCGCCCGCCTCGCCGACCGCCTGGAGGGGCTCAGCCCCTCGGCCCTGGTCTCCAGCCCCCTCGAACGCTGCGAGGAGACCGCGCGAGCCCTGGCCCGGCGGCTCGGTGTCCCCCTCACCCTGGACGAACGCTTCCTGGAGTGCGACTACGGCAGCTGGACCGGGCGCTCCCTCACCGACCTGGCCACCGAACCCCTGTGGCGGGTCGTGCAGGACCACCCCAGCGCCGCGCGCTTTCCCGGCGGAGAGTCTCTCGCCGCGGCCTCCGCCCGCGCCGTGGAGGCCGTACGCGACTGGAACACCCGACTCACCCGGGAAGCCACCCAGGACCCGCCCGTGTACGTGGTGTGCAGCCACGGCGACGTCATCAAGGCGATCGTCGCCGACGCACTCGGCATCCACCTGGACCTGTTCCAGCGGGTGCGGGTGGACCCCTGCTCGGTCACCTCCATCACCTACACGCGCACCCGCCCCTTCCTCAACGGGCTCAACGACACCGGACGTCCCCTGGCCGGAGTGCTGCCCACCGCGGCCGAGACCAAGGGCGACGCACCCGTGGGCGGCGGTGCCGGGACACCCGCCACCGGGTGAGCGGGCCCCTCACGGGCGAATCGTCCCGTGTCACCGATATCCCGTAAGGTGGCAACCATGCCCGTCTTTCAGTTCAACCCACCGGAACGGTTCATCGCGGGGACCGTGGGACAGCCTGGGGAGCGCACCTTCTTCCTCCAAGCGGTGGGTGAGGGTCGTATAACCAGCGTCGTGTTGGAGAAGGCTCAGGTGGAGGCCCTGGCGGCCCGCATCGAGGAACTGCTGGAGGAGGTGCGCCGCCGTTTCGGCGCCCCACCCGGTGACGAGACCGCTCCCGAGGACGAAGGTCCCTTGGAACAGCCCATCGAGCAGGACTTTCGAGTGGGCACCCTGGCCCTGGCCTGGGACGCCGAGGCGGCCCGCGTGATCATCGAGGCCCAAGAGCTCGATGAGTCCGGTCCCGAAGAACTCGTCGAGGACGACGACGAAGAGGAGGAGCTGGAGGTCTTCGCCGAGGAGGCCCCGGCCCACCGTGACGTCCTGCGCGTCTACCTCACCCCCGGTGAGGCGCGCTCGTTCGCGGGCCGCGCCCTGAAGGTGGTCTCCGCCGGGCGTCCCGACTGCCCCCTGTGCGGTCGTCCGCTGGACCCCGCCGGTCACATCTGCGCTCGCCAGAACGGCTATCGCCCGGACCGGCTCGTCTGAGCCGTGCACGCCGACGACACCACCGAGGGCGGGCCGTCGCCCGCCGACTTCGACGGGATCGGCCCCGCCGAAGGCGTCGACCTGCTCCGTAAGGGCGACCTGACCGTGCGGGGCCGCCTGACCGCGGCCTCCAACGCCACCCTGTACTGCACGATCTCCGACGGTGACCGTTCGGCGGCCTGTGTGTACAAACCGGTGGCGGGAGAGCGGCCCCTGTGGGACTTCCCCGACGGCACCCTGGCCGGTCGCGAGGTGTCCGCCTACGCGGTCTCCGAGGCCCTGGGATGGTCCGTGGTGCCGCCGACCGTGCACCGTGACGGTCCCTACGGCGAGGGCATGGTCCAGTTGTGGGTGCACGGTGACACCACCGTCGACCTGGTCGAACTGTCAAGACGCACCGAACATCAGGGGCTGCGCCGGATGGCCGTGCTGGACACGGTGATCAACAACTCCGATCGCAAGATCGGCCACCTGCTGCCCGGTCCGGGCGGACACCTGTACGGCTGTGACCACGGGGTGTCCTTCGCCGAGGACTACAAATTGCGCACCGTGCTGTGGCAGTGGCAGGGACGGCCCCTCACCGAGGAGGCCCTGGAAGCCCTGACCCGGTTGAGCACCCGGTTGCGTGACGCAGAGGATCCGCTCTCGAAGGAACTGGACCGACACCTGAGCGGTCCGGAGGTCTACGCGGTCCGCGCCCGGGTGGACCTGCTCGTCCACCACCGCATCCACCCCTACCCCGCTCCCGACTGGCCCTCCGTCCCCTGGCCACCTGTGTGAGCAGCATCAAGCCGTCCAAAGTTCGTTACCGGGGAGTAGGAATGGTGTTCCACCGCCGGACACCGGCACAATGGTGCTTGTGAGCAACGAGTGGAACTACCTTTTCGACATGGACGGCGTGCTGGTACGCGAGGAGCACCTGATCCCCGGGGCCGACACGCTCATAGCCGAGTTGCGGGAGCAGGGGACCCCGTTCATGGTGTTGACGAACAACTCCATCTACACCCCGCGCGACCTGCGGGCCCGACTGCTCAACTCGGGGTTGGACATCCCGGAGGAGTCGATCTGGACCTCGGCGCTCGCCACCGCCCAGTTCCTGCAGACGCAGCGGCCCGGCGGTTCGGCCTACGTCGTGGGTGAGTCCGGTCTGACCACCGCGCTGCACAACGTCGGCTACGTGATGACCGAACGCGACCCCGACTACGTGGTGCTGGGGGAGACCCGCACCTACAGCTTCGAGGCCATCACGCGGGCGATCCGTCTGGTGCGCAACGGTGCCCGGTTCATCGCCACCAACCCCGACGAGACCGGGCCCAGCGCCGAGGGGCCGTTGCCCGCCACCGGCGCGGTCGCGGCGCTCATCGAGAAGGCCACCGGACGCCGACCCTACTTCGTGGGCAAACCCAACCCGCTGATGATGCGTTCGGCGCTGCGTCGGATCGGCGCGCACTCGGAGAACACCCTCATGGTCGGTGACCGGATGGACACCGACGTGCTCAGTGGTCTCGAAGCCGGCCTACAGACGGTGCTGGTGCTGACGGGTATCTCCGGGCGGGACACCGCCGACGAGTTCCCGTACCGGCCCACTCGGGTGATCGGGTCGGTCAAGGACCTGATGGGCAGGACCGGCGACCCCTTCGGTGACCAGGGCTAGGCGAGCAGGGGTGGAGACGAACACGACGGGGGCGGTGGTCCATCGGTCCACCGCCCCCGTGGCGTCGTGTCAGGCGCTCTGTCGCTGCTTGGCGATCTCCTCCACCTTGGCCGCCTCTTCGCGGCGGCGGGCGCGGAGCAGTTCCAGGCGTTCGGCGAGAACCTCTTCGAGGTCCTCCATGCTGCGTCGTTCGAGCAGCATGTCCCAGTGCGTGCGCACCGGCTTGGTGTTCTTGGGCTCCTCGCCATTGCCGTCTCGGCGTAGGGCGCGGTCGCCGCAGAAGCGGCATTCCCATTCGGCGGGGATCTCCGCCTCGGTCGCGAAGGTGACCGAGAAGCGGTGGCCCCGGGTGCAGTCATAGGTGACTTCCTGCCGGGGAGCCAGGTCGGTGTTGCGGTCGTTCTCGTAGCTCGTCGCCCCGAGCCGGGTGCCGCGAAGTGCTCGCTCGGCCATCGTGTGGGTGCCTCCAGGCGCTCGTGCGGTCTCGCGGGGTGTAACGCGTCGGTCCACGTCAAGATTCCCCGACTGTCACGGGTCGAACCTCTTCGGTGGATGCGGGAAGCCCGCGGGCGTCGGGGGACCGGCTCGGCCGGCCCTCTCGCCGATTGTGATCCGTGCCACTCTAGGGGTGAATGTCGACGGCTCCGCGCAGCGACGCGGGCACCGGACCTCGAGTCGAGGTCGGGTCGCCCGTGCGTCCGTTATCGACGAACGGTACTTGCGGAGACGAGGCGCAGTTCAAGTCGGGTGTGATCGGGTTTCGCACAATGCTCGGAGGGCGCTCGGCCCCGGCATTGACGGGGGCGGTGGTGCGCAGGCTTCCTCTGTGGTCAACAGACCCACGAATCCGGTTTCGGGTAATTCATTGTGCATTCCCGTGGCATAGGCGTCGGTCCGGCTGAGTGGTAGGTTTACTCGCTGTGTGTCTGAAAGGCCGGTTTATTGTTGTTTCTCCGGCCTTTTTCGCGCATCTTCGCACGTGGATCGCGGGTTCCCTCGAACGTGTCCCGCGACATGCACAAAGAGTGACGACGGAGCCGTATGACCGCTGATATCCCCCACGACGGCGTATCACCGTCGCGTTCCACCGCACCGCGGTGGCTCCTGCTCCTGGCCCCCTCGCTTCCGGTATGGGGTTGGGCCCTGTGGGAGGCCCACCCCGAGGCACGGACGTCCGTCCTCGCCGCCGGCGCGCTCGCCATCGTTCTCGGGGTCGTCCTCGCGCTGCTTCTGGCCGCACGGGACCGCCGCGTCGAGACCCTGCGCGCCGAGGTGGAACGGGTACGGGCCGAGACCACCGCACTCGGCTCGCGGACATTGCCGCGAGTGGTCGAACACCTGCGCCAGGGCGACTCCGCCGAGACCGCCCTGCACCGCGTCACCCTCCCGGAGGACCCGGGCACCTCCGAGGCGCTGCGACTGGCCGCCACCGAGATCTACGCCGCCGAACGCCGTCGCTCCGCCGCGATGGCCGCCTGCGCCACGGCGGCCGGCCGGGTCCAGGCGCTGACCACCACCATGCTCGCCGACCTGCGCGCGATGCAGGAACGGCACGGTGACGCCGGAGGCGGGGACGAGATCCTCGGCGACCTCATGCACCTGGACCACACCACCGCGCAGGCCGGTCGCATGGCCGACGGCATCGCCGTCCTGACCGGTGCCCGCTCCGGCCGCCGCTGGAGTCGCTCCATCCCGATGGAGAGCATCCTGCGCGGCGCCATGGGCCGCATCGGAGCCTACCGACGGGTACGCACCCACAGCGTCTCCAGACTGGCCGTGGCCGGGTTCGCCGCCGAAGGGGTCATCCACGCCCTGGCCGAACTGCTCGACAACGCCGCCAAGTTCTCCCCGCCCACCGCCGAGGTCCACGTCCACGTGGAGGAGGTCCAGGCAGGGGTGGCCATCATGGTCGAGGACGGTGGTCTGGTCATGGGCGACGAGGCCCTGCGCCGCGCCCGTCGGATGGTCGAGAGCGCCTCGGACATCACCACCATCTCCGGAACCCGCCTGGGACTGGCGGTCGTCGGCAGGATCGCCCAACGATATGGGTTGTCGATCGCCTACCGTTCCTCCTCCCGCGGCGGTACCGCGGTGGTCCTGCTGCTGCCGCAGCGCCTCATCAAATCACTGCCGGCGCCGACGGGCCCGGCGCCGAACACCCGCGTCCAAGAGACCACCGAAACGACCCCCTCCCACGTTCCCGCCACGTCGACGGATTCCGACGAACCGTCCCCCACCGACGAGCCCGAGACCCGGCTCGCGAACGGATTGCCCCAGCGTCGACGCGGCCGGACCCTCGCCGCCGTCGAACGCACCCGGACCGCCGCACCCACCGACAGCGGCGCCCCCGCGGACACCGGCCCCTCCACCTCGCCGAAGGGGTTCGGCGCGTTCCGCTCCGCCGTACGCGGCCCGGCCGACTCATCCAAGGACACCTGATGGATCTCGACAAGCTCACCTGGCTGCTCGAAGGCCTCCTCGAACGCACCCCCGGCACCCGCCACTCCCTCGTGCTCTCGCGCGACGGACTCAAGCTGTGCCACGACTCCGGTCTGAGCACGGACAGCGCCGACCACCTCGCCGCGATCGCCGCCGGGCTCCAGAGCCTCGCCCACGGCGCCTCCAAGGAGTTCGGCAACGGCGGAGGTGGAGTGCGCCAGGCCATGGCCGAGTTCTACGGCGGTCTGCTGTTCATCGTGGAGGCGGGCCAGGGCGCCCACCTGGCCGTCATCACCTCCGAGGAGGCCGACCCCGGGCTGGTCGGGCACAACATGAGCGAATTGGTCGAGCAGCTGGGCGAATACCTGTCCAGCCCCGCCCGGGCCGGGACCGCGTGAGCCCCTCGCCGCGTCAGGAAGGCCCGGACCGGCTCTACGTCATCACCTCCGGGCGCAGCGGCGGCGTCGACGACACCTTGGACGCGGTGACCCTCATCGTGGCCGAGAGCGAGCCCGCCCCCGGGATGCAGTCCGAGCACGCCCACATCCTGCGCCTGTGCACGAGCCCGCTGGCGGTGGTCGAGATCGCCGCGCACCTGGGCCTGCCCCTGACGGTCGTGCGCATCCTGCTCACCGACCTCATCGACACCGGTCGTGTGACCGCGCGACACCCGACCCCCGCGCCCTCACCGGCGCATCCGCTCACCTCCCCGGACGTGTTGGAGAAGGTGCTCGTTGCACTCCACGACCTCTGAACCCGCACTCGCCGACGGAACCCTCGACGTCCCGGACACCCCGCTTCCCGCCGGTGCCGCCCAGGCCCTGAAGCTCGCCGTGGTCGGCGGCTTCGGGGTCGGCAAGACCACCATGGTGCGTTCGGTCAGTGAGATCAGGCCCCTGACCACCGAAGAGACCATGACCAGCGCGGGCGCCTCGGTGGACGACCTCCACGGGGTCGAGGCCAAGGGCACCACCACCGTCGCCTTCGACTTCGGGCGCATCACCATGGACGCCACCTCGGTCCTGTACCTGTTCGGCGCCCCCGGCCAGCAACGCTTCTGGTTCCTGTGGGACCGCCTGTTCTCCGGCGCCCTGGGCGCGGTGGTCCTGGTGGACACACGCCGCCTGGAGGACTGTTTCTACGCCATCGACCGCCTGGAGGCCCAAGGCACCCCGTTCGTGGTGGCGCACAACGACTTCGGCGAGGCCGACCACCCCCTGGAGGACGTGCGCGCAGCCCTGGACCTGGACCCGGCCGTGCCCCTGCTGCGCTGTGACGCCCGCGATCGGGACTCGGCCAAGCGGGTCCTCATCGCCCTGGTCGAACACGTCCGCACCCTGGTGAAGGAGGGCCGACGATGAGCGGCTGCCCGATCGTCGAAGGCCGTGTGCCACTGCACGGCCCCGAGTTCCAGACCGACCCGGCAAGCCTGTACCGGGCCATGCGCGCCGAATACGGCCCGGTGGTCCCGGTGACCATGGAGGGCGACGTCCCCGCGTGGCTGGTCGTCGGCTACCGGGAACTCCACCAGGTCCTCACCGAGACCGACGTGTTCCAACGCAGTTCCGAACGGTGGAACTCCTGGGACCTGATCCCGACCGACTGGCCGCTGAACCCCCTGGTCATGCGCAGCCCCACCATCCTGTACTCCGAGGGCGCCGAACACCGGCGTCGATCCGGTGCGGTCAACGACGCCCTGGCGGCGGTGGACGCGCACGAGCTGCGCGCCAACGTCACCCGCATGGCCGACCGGCTCATCGACGGATTCTGCGCCTCCGACGGCGTGGACCTGCGCACCGCCTACACGGCCCGGCTTCCCGCCCAGGCCCTGGGGTGGATCTACGGTCTCGACGACGCCGGTGGCGACCACCTCGCCGAGGTCATGACCACGATGATCGACGGCGGTCCGGAGGCGATGAAGGCACGAGAGTCCCTGATCGGTCTCATGGCCGACATCGTGACCCGGCGGCGCGCCGAGCCCGGGCCGGACCTGGTCTCGCGCATGCTCTCCCACCCCGCCGCGTACACGGTCGAGGACATCATCCTCGAACTCATCGTGGTCCTGGGCGGTGGCAATCAACCCACCAGCGAGTGGTTGGGCAACGCCCTGCGACTGATGCTCACCGACGACCGGTTCGCGGCCTCGATGGTCGGGGCGCGCAGCAGCGCCCGTGAAGCCCTCAACGAGGTCCTGTGGGAGGACACCCCCACACAGATCTACGCCGCCCGCTACGCCGTACACGACGTACAACTCGGTGGAACCTCGATCCGTGGCGGCGACATGCTCCTCCTGGGGTTGGCCGCCGCCAACCACGACCCCGACGTGCGCTCGGCGCCCACCGCGGCCGGTGATCGCGGAAACCACGCCCACCTGTCGTTCTCGCACGGCGCGCACCGTTGCCCCTACCCCGCCCAGGAGATCGCCGAGGCCATCGCGATCACCGGCATCGAGGTCCTCATGGACCGACTCCCCGACCTGGAACTCGCCGTCCCCGCTCAAGAGCTCCGGTGGCGACCGTCCCCTTGGGTACGCGGCGTCTCGTCCCTTCCGGTCACCTTCACCCCCGCACCCCCACGAGGAGCACACTGATGTCCTGCCCCGTACAGCATGGATCCTCTGGAACAGTCACCCTGGACCCCTACGTCAAGAACCTGCGCGCCGAACGCGAGGCCCTGTACGCCGCGGGCCCCATCACCCGTGTGGACCTGCCCGGAGGCGTGTCCGCCTGGGCCGTGACCCATCACGATGCCGGTCGCGCCGCCCTCAACGACTCGCGCCTGGTCAAGGACATCGCGCACTGGGAGGACTTCCAGCAGGGTCGCATCCCCGAGGCCTGGCCGCTGCTCAGCACCATCCCGCCCGCACCCACCAACCTCCTCGGCACCGACGGCGCCGAGCACAAGCGGCTGCGTCTGCTCACCGCCAAGGCGTTCTCCGCGCGCAGCATCGAGCGCCTGCGCCCGCGCGTGGAGGAGATCACCACCGATCTGCTGGACGCCATGGAGGCCAAGGCCGACGGAGGACGCCTGGACCTCAAGGGCGAGTTCGCCTTCAAGCTGCCGATGAACGTGATCGGTGAGCTCTACGGCGTGGACGCCGCCGAGCACGACTGGCTCCGCGACATGTACGTGAAGTTCTTCAGCGCGGTCACCACGCCGGAGGAGTTCATGCACACGTACACGACCCTGGAGCGCTACTACGACGACATGATCGCCCACAAGCGCGCCAACCCGGCCGAGGACCTCACGACCGAGCTGCTCAACGCGGGCGAGAACGGCGACTCCCTCACCGACCTGGAGGTCCGCGGCACCCTACAGGTCGTGGTCGCCGCCGGTCACGAGACCACCGTCAACCTGCTGTGCAACGCCGTCCGCGCCCTGCTGGCCCACCCCGAGCAGTTCGACCTGGTCAAGAAGGGTGAGGTCGGCTGGGACACGGTGGTGGAGGAGACCCTGCGCTTCGACCCGCCCACCTCCAATTTCGTCTTCCGCTTCGCCACCGAGGACATCGAGATCGGCGGGACCACCATCAAGAAGGGCGAGGCGCTGATGACCTCCTACGGGGCCATCAGCCGCGACCGCGCCGAGCACGGCGAGGAGCCGCACCCCGACACCTTCGACCTGACCCGGAACAAGGGTCGCCACATCTCCTTCGGCTACGGCCCGCACGTGTGCCCGGGCTCGCACCTTGCTCGGATGGAAGGGCAGATCGCCCTCCCGCTGCTGTTCGAGCGCTTCCCGGACCTGAAGCTCGCCGTCGACGACTCCGAGCTGGAGAACCACCCCTCCATTCTGGTGAACAGCCTCAAGGAACTCCCCGTCCTGTTGCGCCCCTGAGTGATCGAAAAGGCGTGGGCCGTCTTCCCAACGGTCCACGCCATGGGCGTTCCAGGACGCAGTCACAAAACCTTCAATAAGTGTAGAAAACAGACAGGGATCCGCATTTCGCCCTAGGATCGATGGTCCGAGTGTCCTATCCGAGGGGGTGCGCGGACATGTCACGAAGGACGACGGCGGCGGTGGCCACGGCCCTGCTGCTCCTCACCGGCTGCGGTCTCGCGCAGGGAGCGGCCCCGGCCCCCCGAGTCGAGGCCGGCCGGGCCGTCGACGCCGAAGAGGCCGCCGAGTACATGACGGCGCTGGTCCGTTTCAGCGACCCCGAGGGCATGCGCGAGGGGCTCACCCTCGCCGAGGAGGACTCCACCGCCCACACCTACCTACGCCACTACGCGCAGGTGACGGCCGCCAAGGCCGAGGCGGGCGACCTCCTGGACAACGCGTCCCTGGAACCGGTTCCCGACGGTTTCCGCATGTGCCTCACCGGGGCCGACGACTGCGCGGACTTCACCGACTTCACCGTCGGGGAGGACGATCTCCTGACCGGGTTCCGGATCGACGGTCAGGACCCGGGAGAACGCATGGTCGGCGGGCACGGGGTCGCGGCGAGTTCCGCCGGGGTCGACGTCGTCCTGCTCACCGCCTACCAGACCATCACCGACGACACCCTGGTGGTCTCCGCCGAGTTCACCACCGTCGACGACGTCGACCTGGACCTGCCCGGCGCCACCTACACGGCACCCGACGGCACCCGAACCCGGGTGGCGGAGACCGTGGGCGAGTACTCCCTGAGGGCCGGCACCGCCACCCAGGCGGTCCTGTACTTCCCGGCCGCCCCCGTCGGCGGCAAGCTCACCATCGGCGGCTGTCTTGCCGAGTGCTCGTCCCAGGTCCACCTGGACTTCCCCGTCGACTGAGGGCACGGACCGATGCGGCCGATACCCCGCACCGATCCTGGTCCGCCGTACACCGACCTCGTGCTCACCGGGCCGGAAGCGCTCGGCCAGGACGACATCGCCACCACCATCACCCAGGTCACCTGCCGACCCGTGAACCGGCACCGCCTGGCCTACGAACAGATGCGCGACCGCCTCATGGGTCGACCCGCGCGGATTCCGCGTTCACCTAGAACGAGAGATGAAATGAATCAGCTCGGCCCCGGCCGAGCGGGTTCAGTCCGCCGGAGCGGGCTCGGCCCGGCGCGCTCGACCGGCGCCGCCCAGCACGTTGAAGAACACGTTGAGCACCAGCGCGGAGGCGGTGGCGGTGACGATCCCCGAGTGCAGGATCATCGTCGCCCACTCCGGGAACCCGGAGAAGAAGTCGGGCGCGGCGATCGACAGGATCCCGAACCCGAGCGAGACCGCCACGATGACCAGGTTCTGATTGTCCTCGTAGTCCACCTTGCCGAGGGTCTGGATGCCCGCCGCCGCCACCGAACCGAACAGCACCAGGCCGGCGCCGCCCAGGACGGGGGAGGGGATCATCGCCACGACCCGGCCCAGGATCGGGAACAGGCCCATCGTCACCAGCAGCACCGCGCCGGTGGCCACCACGTAGCGGCTCTTGACCTTGTTCAGCGCGATCAGGCCGATGTTCTGGCTGAACGTGCTGCCGGGGAAGGAGTTGAGCAGCGGGCCCACGACCGCGGTGAGGGCGTCGGCCCGAAGCCCGTCGGCCAGGCGACGGCCGTCGACCCTGGAACCCACGACCGTGCTGACGGCGAGGATGTCCGCCATGCCCTCGGACAGGATGACGACCATCATGATGCACATCGTGATGATCGCGGCGACCTGGAACTCCGGCTGCCCGAAGTGGAAGGGGGTGGGCAGCGAGAAGACGGCGCTCTCGCCCACCGCGGCGAAGTCGACCGCGCCCAGGGCGGCGGCCAGCAGGGTGCCCAGCACCAGGCCCAGCAGGATGGAGGCCCTGCCCCACACCCCGCGCAGCACCTTGGACAGCACCAGGATGATCAGCAGGGTCGCTCCGCCCAACAACAGACCCGTGTCGGTGGGGACGTTGTCCTCGGAGTTGTCGGTGATCCAACCGACCGCCACCGGGATGAGGGACAGGCCGACGACCGTGATCACGCTGCCGGTGACCACCGGCGGGAAGAAGCGGATGAGACTCGCCATCACCGGCGCGATGAGGACGCCGAACAGCCCGGCGACGATGGAGGCGCCGAAGACCGCGGGCAGGCCGCTGGACTCGCCGATCGCGGTCATCGCGGTGACCGGGATGAACGAGGCTCCGATGACCAAGGGCATGCGCATGCCGAAACGCCACACGCCCAGCGTCTGGATGAGCGTCATCAGGCCGCTGACCAGCAGGGCCGCGCTGATGATGAGGCCGCTCTCCACCGGGTCCAGGCCCACCGCCGCGGCCATGATCAGCGGCGGGGTGACGACCCCGGCGTACAGGGCCAGGATGTGCTGGACGCCGTAGGTGATCATCAGCCGCAGTGGTGGACGTTCGTCCTCGGGACGCTCGCCGATGGCGGGGTCGGACTTCATTGGGTGCGGCCTTCCGGAGTCGTGCGGTCTCGCCATGAATCATCGGATGGTCCGAACAAGTGTGCAAATTAGGGGTGGGCGCTTAGAGAAAAACACCAAAGCGTACCGAAGTGGACGAGTGGCTCCGGGTGATCGTCAGTGGTCGCCCCGGATCCCCGACCGATACTTCGCATCGCCGACCCCACCGGCCTTCCCGCGCCGCCCCGGACACGCGAATGGGGCCACGGATCGAACTCCGTGGCCCCGCTCATCCCCGAATCGACGTGACGAAGAACGCGCTCGCGCCCCGGCCCGCCTCACCCCAGGCCGTCACCCCGCCCGACTACCGGGCGCGCTCCACTCGGCCCTCGTCCCACACCGGCTCCCCGGCCTCGTAGACCCTCCCGTCCGCGCCGAACACCACGAACCGGTCGAAGCCGCGAGCGAACCAACGGTCGTGCGTGACCGACAGGATCGTGCCCTGGTAGAGCTCCAACGCCGACTCCAGCGCCTCGGCCGAGACCACGTCCAGGTTGTCGGTGGGTTCGTCCAACAGCAGCATCGTGGTCCCCGACAACTCCAACAGCAGCACCTGGAAGCGCGCCTGCTGGCCACCGGAGAGCGTGTCGAAGGTCTGGTCGGCGCTGAGCGCCAACTCGTACCGGTCCAACGCCCGCCCGGCCTCCTCGCGCGGCACCCCGCTCCGGGTGCCCTCACCGTTGTGCAGGATGTCCAGCAGCGTGCGCCCGGCGAACTCGGGGTGTTCGTGGGTCTGCGCGAACCATCCCGGCCGCACCCGGGCACCCAGCCGGGCCCGCCCCGAGTGGGCCACCGGTTCGACGCGCTCGCGTTCCTCCTTGGGAACCAGTGACGACTCCGGGTCGTCGCCTCCGCCGGCCAGCAGACGCAGGAAGTGCGACTTGCCCGACCCGTTGGAACCCAACACCGCCACCCGGTCCCCGTACCAGACCTCCAGGTCGAAGGGGCGCATCAGTCCCACCAGCTCCAGGCCCTCGCACACCAGCGCCCGCTTGCCGGTGCGGCCGCCGCGCAACCGCATCCGCAGGTTCTGCTCCCGAGGTTGCCGCTGGGGCGGGCCCGCCTCCTCGAACCGGCGCAGCCTGGTCTGCGCCGACTGGTATCGGGAGGCCATGTCCGAGTTGTAGGCGGCCTTCTGCTTGTACATCGACACCAGGGACTTGAGCTTGCCGTGCTCCTCGTCCCAACGGCGGCGCAGCTCCTCCAATCGGGCGAAGCGTTCCCGTCTGGCCTCGTGGTAGGTCTCGAACGATCCGCCGTGCACCCACACACCGTTGCCCGCGGCGCCCAGTTCCACCGTGACGATCCGATCCGGGACCCGGCTGAGGAGTTCCCGGTCGTGCGAGACGAACAGGACGGTCTTCGGTGAGGCGCGCAGGGCCTCCTCCAACCAGCGCTTGCCCGGAACGTCCAGGTAGTTGTCCGGCTCGTCCAACAACAACACCGGCGCCGGACCACGCAGCAACGCCTCGATGACCAGGCGTTTCTGTTCGCCTCCGGAGAGGGTGCGCACCTCACGCCAACGGCACTCGGTGTAGGGGACGCCCAGGGCCGCCACACAACACTGGTCCCACACCACCTCTGCCTCGTACCCACCGGCGTCGCCGTAACGCGCGATCGCCTCGGCGTAGCGCATCTGGGTCTTCTCGTCCTCGGAGAGCATCATGGCCTCCTCGGCCCGCTCCAGGTCCGCGTGGGCTCGTCGAACCGAGGTGGGGGAGACCGACACCAGGAGCTCGTGGACGGTGGTGGCGTCCCGTACGTGCCCCACGAACTGCGGCATCACACCGAGCTCGCCGTCCAACGTCACCGCGCCCGACCGCGGTACGACCTCACCGCGCACCAGCCGCAGCAGGGTGCTCTTACCGGCCCCGTTCGCGCCGACCAGGGCGGTCTTGGAGCCCTCGCCGACCCGGAACGAGACCTCGTCCAGCAGCACCCGCCCGTCGGGCAGGGTGTGCGAGACCTGGTTGACGTCGACGTAACCCACGAATTCCCCTTCACCGTTACAACGCACTCGCTCGCGTCGCCACCGCAGGCTTCCACGCGATCACGGTCCGACGCAAAGGGTTTTCCCTGGTGGCGGGGGAGGCCCAGAACCTTAAGTCTTCCTTAGCCCACTCCTAAGATCCGATGAAACCCGATGTGCTCGGGCACTCCACAGACCTAGCTTCGTCCCACCGGGAAGTTCACGAGGAAGGTGGCGGGATGACGCTCACACAGGGTGCGGCCGAACTCGAAACGATGCCGGAGATCCATCGCGACCTCGAACCGGGGGAGCGGCCGGTCCCGATCGAGCGCATGTCCATGCTGTCGAACCGCTCTTCCGTGGCCTTGGTCGGGCCGGACGCGCGGCTGCTGTGGTTCTGTCACCCCGAACCCGACTCCGGCGCCCTGTTCGCCGAGCTCCTCGGCGGACCCGAGGCCGGGGTGTTCGCCATCGGCCCCGCGCACGGGCGCATGCCCCTGGGCCAGCGCTACGTGCCCGACACCATGACCGTGCGCACCCGCTGGTCACGGCTGGAGGTCACCGACTACCTCGCCCAGGACACCGAACCCGGTCGCACCGACCTCATCCGCGTGGTCGAAGGCTCCACCCCCATCACCGTGGAGTTCGCGCCGCGCCCCGACTTCGGCCGCGCCCCGGTCCGAGTCGTCGTCGAGGACGACGGACTGCGCGTCCACGGCACCGACGATCCCCTGGTGCTGCGCGCTCCCGGCGTTGAATGGCGCATCGAGCGTGAAGGCGGCCAGGACACGGCCCGGGCCACCATCCACCCCGAACCGGGGAAACCGATCGTGTTCGAGTTGCGCTGCGGATCGGATCTGCTCACCTGGCACCCCACCCCCGAACCCGAACGTCGGGCCCACACCGAGAACGAGTGGACCGAATGGGTCCATGAA
>NZ_BCSH01000097.1 GCF_001570765.1 Nocardiopsis listeri NBRC 13360
CCCCACCAGCCACCCGAACAACCCCCACCAACCCCAAGAGCCAGAAACCCGAGGCACCCCACGACCTACGCCCACTCCCACCCCAGGCAGCACAAAACCGGCGAAACCCGCGGCTCCCCCAAGATCAATGGGATCACGTAGGCGGAACGGTTCACCACCCCGAACTCTTCACCTGTGGATAACCCACCACTACCAGCAGCAGGCCGTCCCGAACGGTCTTGGGCGCGCAGGTCTTGGGCGCGCAGGTCTTCGGCGTACTGGTCCTCGGCGTACTGGGGTCCGACATACTGCGGCCCGGCGTACTGAACCAGTCCTCGGGATGTCCACACGCATCCTGTGCGTGGCCCGTTCCCGAAAGTCCGGTTCCCTCACGACCCGAACATGTGGGTGCGGCCTTCCGACCCGGGTTCAGTCACGGGGGCGCAGACCACACAGGACCAGGTCGAGGAGGCGGTGGGCGCGCCGTTCCCAGTCCTCGGCGGAGGGGTCGAGCTGGTAGAGGCCGGCCACGGCCAGCAGGACGTCGTCGGCGGTCAGGTCGGCGCGCAGGGTGCCGGCCTCCTGGTTGGCGACGAGCAGGTGTTCGACCGCGTCGGCCACGGGCCCCCGTCCGACCTGGGCGAATCGCCCGTGGGCGGTGGCGGTGCGCAGCACTTCCAAGAGCCCGGCCTTGGTCATGGCGTAGCGGGCGAAGCGTTCCAGCCACAGCCGGAACGCTTCCTGCGGCGAGTGCTCGTCGAGGAGTTCACCGGAGGCGCGGGTGAGCCGTTGCACCTGGTCGCGGTAGAGCTCGAAGACCAGGTCCTCGCGGGTGGGAAAGTGCCGGTACAGGGTGCCGATGCCCACCCCCGCCCTCTTGGCGATGGAGTTCAGGGAGACGTCCCTGGACTCCTCGAAGGCCTCGCGCGCGACCTCCAGCAGACTGGCACGCGTTCGAAGCCCCTGTGCGTGGAGTTGTTCGACACGCTTCGTCGACATGTAGGACCTTCCTACGGCCGGTGCCACGGAGACTTCTCCGCCTCAGCGTATCCGATGTGTCCCCTGTTCAGAGCGGGGTTTTCGGCGAGTGGGAATCCTCGTCACACCGAAGGGGCCTTGTTTGACGGAGGGTTCTCCGGATAAGTTGTAATACGTGGCGGAGACATCTCCGCCACGAGGTCGGCCTCGACCCCCACCCGTACCGGCCCCGCATGACACGACTGGAGCGCACATCTATTCGCAGGGGGCTCCCATGCACGAAACTTCCGTGACCAGCACGATCGGCATCATCGGCGTCGCCGGTGGACTCGCCGAACACATAGCGACCGAGGCCGCCGCGCGCGGCCACGAAGTGACCGCGTTCGTGGACGATCCCGAACGATGGTCCGCGCCCGTCACCGCCGTCCGACGCGCCCCTCGGGACCTCACCCGCCCCGACCTCGCGGAGTTCGACGTCCTGATCAACGCCTACCAGGTGCCCGCCGGCCGCGAACGCGACCACCTCTCGGTCAATCGCCACCTGCTGCTGTTACTGGCCCGTTCCCCGATCCGCCTCATCACGGTCGGCGATCCCGGACCCCTGTTCGCCGACGCCTCTCGCACCTCCATTCACTGGCAGCAGAGCGTCGCCCGCGGTCCCCGACGCAAGGCCGGCCGCACCATGGAGCGGGTCTTCTTCCTCTACAAGATCAACCGCGACGTGCTCTGGACCTACCTGGCGCCGCCGATCGAGCTGGTCGGCGACGGTGAACGCACCGGCCACTATCGGGCCGGCGGCGACGTCCTTCTCACCGACGAACAGGGCCGCAGTCGGATCAGCAAGGCCGACTACGCGGTCGCGATGGTGGATGAGGTGGAGGCCGGCGCCCACCCGAGGCGGATGTTCACCGTCGCCGCCTGAGCGGTCCGGTGGCGAACTCTCACGGGAGGGTGACCGAGCGGGGAAGCCTCGGGGAAATCCCGTTCCGTCGCGTCCGGGGGTCTGGGCGCGGGCCACGGGATGGGGGACACTTCCCTGACCCGCCACCACGTAGAGGATCCCGATGCCCCCTTCCTCCCGTACGCCCCGTGCCCTGCTCGCCGCGCTGTGCACGCCGCTCCTCGCCCTCAGCCTGATCGCGCCCTCCTCCACCGACGCGTCATCCCCCGCCGCGAACTCCGGGTCCGTACCCGACCTGGTCACCGACCCGGTCGGGTACGTGGACCCGTTCGTCGGCACCGCCGGGGGAGGCAACACCTACCCCGGTGCGGTGCGTCCGTTCGGGATGGTCTCCTGGAGCCCCACGACGACCCCCGGCGACCAGACCGACACCGGCGCCGCCAACGGCTACCACTACGACACCACCCGGGTGCGCGGCTTCGCCCTCACACACGTCAACGGGGCCGGTTGCCACCCGGGCGCGGCCGGGGACCTGCCGATCATGCCGGTGACCGTCCCGGTGGACTCCTCCCCCAGCGCCGACACCACCGACGAGATCTACGCGAGCGACTTCGACCACGGGGACGAGTCCGCCGAGCCCGGCCGTTACACGGTGACCCTGGCCAATGGGGTGCACACCGACCTGACCGTGACCGATCGGGCCGGGGTGGGCGAGTTCTCCTTCCCCGAGGGCGACCCGGCCACCCTGCTGCTGCGCACCTCCAACTCGCTCAACGGCAGCGAGGAGGCCGAGATCAGCATCGACAAAGAGGCCGGGACGGTCTCCGGATCGGTGCTCACCGGCTCCTTCTGCGGCCAACGCGCCAACGGCGGAGAGAACAACCGCCGTTCCTACTACCGGTTGCACTTCACCGCGAGCTTCGACACCGACTTCAGCGAGGTGGGCACCTGGGAGGACGACGAGCTCATGCCCGGGGCCACCACCGCCTCCGGTGGCGAGGGCTACGATCGTGACGCTCGCCGGGGCCGTGGTTCGGGCGGCTACGTGTCCTTCCCCGAGGGGTCGACCGTGCAGATGCGCGTGGGGGTCTCGTACGTGAGCGCCGAGGGCGCCCGGGCCAATCTGGACACGGAGGTCGAAGGCGACGCCACCGTCGACACGGTGGCCGAAGGGGCGAGCCGGGCCTGGAACGAACGGTTGGGCGCGGTCGCGGTCGGCGGCGGGAACGAGGACCTCTACACCGAGTTCTACACGTCCCTGTACCACTCGCTGCTCCAGCCCAACCTGGTCAGTGACGTGGACGGGCACTACCCCGGGATGGACGGCGAACCTCAGCGGATCGTCGACGGCCAGGGCGCCCAGTACTCCAACTTCTCCGGGTGGGACCAGTACCGCGCCCAGATCCAACTGTCGGCGCTGTTGGAGCCGGAGGTGACCGGGGACTTCGCGCAGTCGTTGCTGAACTTCTCCGAGCAGAACGGCCACGTGTGGGATCGATGGGTGCACGTCAACGGCCCCACCCACGTGATGACCGGCGACCCGTCCGCGATCACCCTGGCCACGTTCGCCGCGATGGGGGTGGACGGCTTCGACGCCGAGTCCGCCTACGCGTCGTTGCGGGCCCAGGCCACCGAACCGCATCCGGACGGGTTGTCCGACGCGGGTTGCCCGGGTCAGTGCGAGGGGCAGCGCCCGAACCTGGAGCGCTACCTGGAGTTGGAGTACGCCCCGCACGACGACTGCCACTGTTGGGGCGGGGCGGCCGAGACCTTGGAGGGTGCCGTGGCCGATCATTCCCTGGGTCAGTGGGCGCGGCGTCTGGGACTTGCGGAGGACGCCGAGATGTTCGCCGATCGGGGCGGATACTGGCGCAACGTCTTCGACCCGCGGGCCACCGAGGACGCGGGGTACATGCGGGCTCGCAACGGCGATGGTTCCTGGGTGGGGCCCTTCGATCCGGCGTCGGGGACCGGGTTCGCGCAGGGCACGGCGGCGACGTACACGTGGATGGCGCCGCACGACGTCGGTGGTCTGGCCGAGTCGATGGGCGGGCGCGAGGTGGCCGCCGAGCGATTGGACGGGTTCTTCCGCACGCCCGACGGCGAGTGGTCGGTGGGCGGCGGTGACCCGCTTCGTTACGATCCCACCAACCAGCCGGGGTTGCATGCGCCTTGGCTGTACAACGGGTTGGCGCAGCCGTGGAAGACCCAGGAGACGGTGCGGGAGATCATCGCGTCCCAGTACGGGACGGGGCCGGCGGGCCTGCCGGGCAACGACGACCTGGGGACCATGTCGGCCTGGTACGTGTTCGCGTCGTTGGGGTTGTTCCCGCAGGCGCCCGGGCGCGGTGAAATGCTGCTGTCGAGCCCGGTCTTCACCCACGTCCGTCTGACCCCGCCAGGGCGCGGGCCGATCACCATCAGCGCCCCCGAGGCCGGCCCGGACTCGGTGTACGTGCAGGGGGTACGCCTGGACGGGGACGAACATGGCGCCTCGTGGCTGCCGGAGTCGTTCCTGGAGGAGGGCGGACACCTGGAGTTCGACCTGGGCACCGAGGCCGACACCACGTGGGCGACGGCACCCGAGGAACTGCCCGTGGATCGTTGAACGCGGGTCTCCGGCCCCGACGGTGTCGTGACACCGTCGGGGCCGGAGCGTGTGCCGGGTCAGCGCACCGGGGCGCCGGGGCCGAGCGGGACGCCCAGGGCCCACCAGGCCAGGAAGAGCAGGGTCCAGACCACGGTCATGCCGATCGCCAGCGGCAGGGTGTAGGAGGCCAGGGTGCCGATCCCTGCGCTCTTTCGGTACTGCTGCAGGAACCCGAGCGCCATCACGAAGTAGGGGCTCATCGGGGTGATGGCGGTCGATCCGGAGTCGGCGATCCGGAACAGCGCCTGGGTGGTCTCGGCGGGCACGTCGATGAGCATGAGCATCGGCACCAGGACGGGCGCGCAGATCGCCCACATCGCCGAACCGCTGGTGATGATGATGTTGATCAGGCTCAGCAGCACCAGGATGAACAGGAACAGCACGACCACCGGGATTCCGCTGGTCTGCAGGGCCTCGGCCGCGCGGACCGCGATCACGTCACCGATGTGGGTCCAGTCGAAGTAGGCCAGGAACTGGGCGATGGCGAAGAACAGGACCAGGACGGGCGCCATCTGCTTGATGCCCTGGACCATCAGCGCGGGCACGTCGCCGGGCTTGTCGATGGTGCCGACGCGGTGGCCGTAGACGATGCCGACCAGGCCGAACAGCAGCGCCACCAGCGCGCCGACCCCGGTGAGCAGCGGCGACTCGGCCAGACCACCGTCCTCACCGCGCAGCGGGGAGCCCTGCGGGACCACGATGGCGATCAGGACGATCAGGGCGAGCACCAGCGCGACCAGGGCGCGGCGCAGTCCGGAACGCTCGGCGTCGCTCAGGTGCAGCGAACCGATGTTCTCCAGGTCCGCGTCCGGGTCGGGGTCCAGGTCGGGCCGCTTGGCCAGGACGAACTTGGTGATCACGGTGATGACCGTGGCCAGCACCACCGAGGAGGCGATGTTGAAGTACCAGTTGCTCAGCGGCGAGACGAAGGCCCCCGGGTCCACGACCTGGGCGGCGGCCGTGGTGATGCCCGCGAAGATGGCGTCGTTGGGGGTGGGGATCGGACTGGCGTCGTAGCCGGAGGCGATGGCGGTGTAGGCGACGACCACACCGAGGATCGGTGAACGTCCGACGGCGCGGAAGGCCAGTCCGCCGAGGGGGACGAGGATGATGTAGGCGGCGGCCGAGGCCACGTGGGACATCGTTCCGGCGAAGGCGACCGCGAACACCACCCAGCCGGTGGGGACACGGGAGACGCTGACCCGCATGAGCGAGGACAGGAACCCGCTGCGTTCGGCGACCGCCACACCCATGATGACCGCGACGATGGTCGCCATGGGCGGGAACGCGGCGAAGTTGTCGATCATCGTCGACAGGGCCATCGCCATGCCCTCGCCGCTGAACAGGTTGCGGACCACCACGGTCTCGCCGTCGCTCGGGGAGACCACGGAGACGTCGAGCCCCGCCATGATGGCGCTGGCCACTCCCAGGATCGCGGCGAGGATCCAGAACAGCCAGAACGGGTGCGGGAGCGCGTTGCCGACCCGTTCGATCACCGCCATGGCGCGGATGATGCGCGGTAGCGGGACGTCGTTGCCCGTGGTCGGGTCGCCGGCGTGGTCGGAACCGGTGGGATCGGGACCGGTGGCGTCGGGGCCGCCGGAGGTGGATCGGGACATGGGGTACTCCTGGGCTGTGCGTGCGGGTCAGACGAGGGGCAGGCGGAAGCGGCTCATGAACCGCCACATCTCCTCGTGGGCCTCGATGGTCCGGGTGGTGTGGCCGCCGCCGCTGTAGGAGTCGGCGCCGGGCCAGGTGTGTCCGCCGCCCTCGATGGCGACGTGTCCTACCGCCGCTCCCGGCGCGCAGCCGGTCCAGCGGTACTCGATGACGTCGGGATCGACCCTTCGCGCGCGCGGGTCGGGTCGGCAGTCGCCTGCCTCGGCCCGTTCGGCGTTCCAAGTCGGAAGGTCGGGTAGGCCGCGTTCGGGGTCTCCGGTGTAGGGGATCGTGGCGTCCTCGGTGCCGTGGAAGGACAGGGTGGGGACCGGGCGCTCGGGCTCGCAGTCCAGGTCGTGGGGGTAGAGCGCCGGGGCGACCGGGGCGATCGCGGTGACCCGGTCGGCGGCGGCGCAGGCCAGGAGCGCAGTGAAGCCACCGCCGTTGGACTTGCCGGTGGCGTAGACGCGTGCGCGGTCCACGCACAGATCGGACTCGACGGTGTCCAGGAGGTCGTGGGTGAAGGCGACGTCGTCCACACCGGGCGCGGAGTAGGGGGCGCCCTGCCAGGCCTGTCGGTCGCCGTCGCCCTGACCGATCACCCCTTCGGGGTAGACGACGACAGCGGGCAGTTCGGAGAGTCCGGAGAACTCCTCGGTTCCGGCGCCGGTGTTGCCCCGTCCGTGGAAGGCGAGGACGACGGGCCAGGCACGGTGTTCGTCGTAGTCGTCGGGCAGGTGGAGCCGGTAGGAGCGCTCCAGGTCGCCGCTGGCCAGGGAGTGTTGGACGCTCTGCCCGGGTTCTTGGGGCGGCGGACTCGCGCAGCCTTGGGATCGGTGCGGGGTCGGGGTGGCGGGGGCCGGGGTGTCGGCGGCCTCGGCGGTGGAGGTGCTCGACAGGATCAGGGCGGGTAGGGCGAGTGCGATCGTCAGGCGGGCGAGGGGTCGTCGGTGCGGGCGACTCATGATGTCCTCTTCCGTCGGTGTGCGGACGCCTCGGGGGCGTTTTCGGGTACGGCTGATGGACCCTCGGCCGTCGCGAACGCGACCGGGGGCCTGTGGATTCGGTCGGTACCGGGCCCGCGGCGGTGGCGGGTCCGGTCGGTGGAGCCCCTTGGGGCCCGGTGGGTTTCAGCGAGGGGGCCGGTCCGCCTTGGTGCGGCGGATCGGCCCGTTCAAGGGCCGGGTCAGGCCTTGAGCCACTCCTCGACGAACTCGGTGATCTCGGCGACGACGCGGTCGACGATGGCCGCGCCGTCCTCGGCGGTGGCCCGGGCGGGGTCGCCCAGGACTCCGTTGGCGCTGAGTCGGTCGTAGCGCACCTGGAGGGTGGGGTGCCCGGGACGGCGGGCGAGTCGGGGCAGCGCGTCGAGTTCGGACAGGTTCCTGGTGCCGGGGGCGAAGCGGTCGGTGTGGACCAGGTCGGGTGCCAGGTGGAGCATCTGCGAGGTCTCGGCCTCACCGCAGTGGCCGTGGACCTCGCTCTTAGGCATGCGGGCGACGACGTCGGCGGCGATGGAGGTCAGGGGCGACCACGCGAACTCGAGGTCGGGCAGCTCCGCCAGCAGGTCCTGGGCCAGGGTGGTCAGGGCCGCGTTGTTGCCGCCGTGTCCGGTGACGACCAGGACCTTGCGCCATCCGTGCGCGTACAGCCCGTCCAGGTACTCGCGCAGCACGGTGCGGAAGGTGGTCACGGACAGTGTGAGGGTGCCGGCGAAGGCGACGTGGTGGGGTGAGACGCCCACCGGCAGGCTCGGGCCGATCACGGCCCGCCCGGCAAGGCGTGCGGCCACGCGATCGGTCACCGCCTCGGCCCTGACCAGGTCGGTGGCCAAGGGCATGGCGGGACCGTGCTGCTCGAATGCCCCGGCCGGCAGGATGACGACCGGACTCTCGGTGACGGCCTCGGCCGCCTGCTCGGTGGTCATGTCGGCGAGGTGATGGGGGCGTGGCGTGTGGGATCTGGAAGCGCTCATCGGTTCGCCGCCTCGCGCGAAGCGGCCGCCACGGCGTCCCTGATCGCGGTCAGGTGTTCGCGGGTGAGGCGTTCGGCGGCCTCGGCGTCCCGGTCCTTGACCGCGGTGTAGATCTCCATGTGCTCGGCGTGGTCGCGTTCGCGGTCGTGGTAACGGTGCCTGATCTCGACCTGTTCGCGTGAACGCACGAAGAGCAGCGCCTCGACGGTCTCCCGCAGCAGGGTGTTACCGGTGGCGGCGGCGAGCGCCACGTGGAAGTGCACCGGCGCCTCGGCGTCGAAGCGGGGCGGGTGCAGGGCGTTGACGGTGGAGCGTTCGATCTGGGCCAGTCGCTCGTCGTCGCGCACACGGGCGGCCGTGGCGACGATCGGCGGTTCCAGGACCAGACGGGCCTCGGCCAGTTCCAGGACCGAGTCCTCGCTCTCCCTGGGCAGGTGCGGGTTGACCAGGAGGGTCCGACTGAATCCGGCGCCCACGTAGGTTCCCGAACCGTGCCTGAACTCCACGACGCCGGTGGCCTCCAGCCGGCGCAGCGCCTCGCGCACGGTCGGGGTGGTGACGTCGAATCGCTGGGCGAGTTCGCGAGAGGAGGCCATGAGGTCTCCGGGTGCCAGGTTCTCCTGGCGGATGATCTCCACGATGTCGTCCGCGAGCCGCTCGGACAGGGAGGGCGCGTTCTTGTTCATATAGTGACTAAATCACTTAGTCTGTTGGTGCGTCAAGTCACACCCGCTCTCCTCCTTGGAACGATCCGCACGTCAGAGGGTTCCGCCCTCCGTTCGGCCCTCCACGACGCGTTCGGCGACGCGCTGTTCGACCCCGTCCAACAACCATGCCAGGGCACGCTCGAAGACCCCCACCATGGCGAGGGCCTCCTCGGCGTCGAGCCCGGTGCCGTCGAAGACGCGGATGGCCGAGTCGGTCCACGCGAAGGCGTGGGGGCCGAGGAACGGGCCGGAGGTGATCTCGATCAGCCAAGGGCGTGCGCGGAAGGAGGCCAGGTCCTCACGGGCCCAGGCCTGGACCTTCTCCCGCCAGGCCCCCGGGCGGGTGCGCGGGAGCGGCGCCGACGTCCCCACGACGGCGAACCGGGGCTGAGGTCCTCAGTCGCGCAGTTCGCGTTTGAGGATCTTGCCCGAGGCGTTGCGGGGCAGCTCCGTCACCACCCGCACCGTCTTGGGCACCTTGAACGGGGCCAGCCGCGCCCGGACGTGCTCGACGAGCGCCTCGGGAAGCTTGTCGGTGTCGACACCCGGCGCGGGCACCACGAAGGCGGTCACCGCCTCGATCCACTTCTCGTCGGGCATCCCCACCACGGCGGCCTCGACCACCTGGTCGTGGGCGAAGAGCACGTCCTCGATCTCCCGGGAGGCCACCATCACGCCACCGGTGTTGATGACGTCCTTGATCCGGTCCACGATCTCGATGTAGCCCTCGGCGTCGGCGCGCACCAGGTCACCGGAGTGGAACCAGCCGCCTCGGAACGCCTCCGCGGTCTCCTCCGGTTTGTCCCAGTACCCCTGGCACAGCTGTGGGGAGCGGAAGACCAGCTCGCCCAACTCTCCCGGGACGACGTCGCGGTCCTGCTCGTCGACCACCCGAAGTTCCACGAACAGGACGGATCGTCCGGCGGAGGCGGGGCGGTCGACGTGCTCCTCGGGGCGCAGCACGGTGGCCAGCGGCCCGATCTCGCTCTGCCCGAAACAGTTGTAGAACCCCAGCTCGGGCAGGGTCGAGCGGAGTCTCTCCAGGACCGGCCCGGGCATGATCGAGGCCCCGTAGTAGGCCTTGCGCAGGCTGGACAGGTCGCGGTCGGCGAACTCGGGGTGACCGGCCAGGGCGACCCACAGGGTCGGCGCGGCGAAGAACGCGCCGTGGCGGTCGGTCTCGATCCGGCGCAGCAGGTCGGTGGGGTCGGGTGCCTCCACCAGGGTATTGGTGGCGCCCACCGCCAGCCACGGCATGAGGAAGACGTGCATCTGGGCGCTGTGGTAGAGCGGCATCGCGTGCAGCGGATCGTCGTCGGCGTCCAGGTCCAGGGCGACCAGACACGACAGGTATTCGTGGACCAGGGCGCGGTGCGTCATCATGGCGCCCTTGGGTCGGGAGGTGGTCCCGGAGGTGTAGAGCAGCTGCACCAGGTCGGTGTCGACGACCTCCACGTCCAACACCGGAACCGGCCCGTCGGAGGCGTCGGACAGCAGTGACCCGGCACCGCCGCGCAGCTCCAGCACCTGTTCGATCCCGGTACGCGAACGCAGCCCGTCGACCGCGGACCGCAGCGCCGGGTCGGTCAGCACCATGCTGCTGCCGGACTGTTCGAGCAGGTAGGCCAGCTCCTCGCCCTGGAGGGCGAAGTTGATGGGCACGTGCACCAGCCCGGCACGGGCACAGGCCAGGTAGCCGATGAGGTAGGCGTCGGAGTTGCGTCCGTAGGCGGCGATCCGGTCGCCCTTGGTCGCGCCCAGCCCCAGGAGGCGGGCGGCGGCGCGGGTGACCGCGTCGTCGAGTTCGGTGTAGGTCCAGGTACGGTCCTCGAAGACCAGGGCGGTGCGGTCGGGGGTTCTCGCGGCGCTGCGGTGGAGGATGTCGTCCACGCGGCTGGAGGTGGTCGAAGTGGTCATGGCACCTGCTCTTCCCAAGGTCGCGGCCCGAGGGTCGGGGCCCTCGGCACGGATCCCATCCTGTTGTCCCTCCACCCGCGTCCGCAAGGGTCGACGTGTCCGAATACTCCGACCTCGGAACGGGCCCGATTCGCCTGAGACGGGGTCGTCCACAGGCGGGACATTCGCTCTTGCGGCGGGGTGTCCCATCGTCATACCTTTTTGCCTGGTTCAGCGAGTTCGACGGAGCGGGAGCGGCATGAGGATCCTTGTGGTGGGCGCCGGGGCGGTCGGCGGATACTTCGGTGCGCGGCTGGTCAAGGCCGGGCGGGACGTCGACTTCCTGGTGCGGCCGGCCCGCGCCGAGCTGCTTCGCGAGCGGGGTCTGGTGCTGCGCACGGTGGAGGGCGAGACCGAGAGCGTGCCCGTGCGCGCCGTCACCGCCGGCGAACTCACCCCCGAGTACGACGTGGTCCTGCTGGCGGTCAAGTCCTACGGGCTGGAGGGCGCCGTGGCCGACCTGGCCGGGGCGGTGGGGCCACGGACCGTCGTGGTGCCCTTCCTCAACGGCATGCGGCACCTGGACGTGCTCACCGAACGCTTCGGCGAGGACCGCGTCTACGGCGGGGTGAGCATGGTGATGACGCGGCTGGGTGAGGCCGGGGAGATCGTCGAGGTCGGCAAGATGGGCGAGCTGATCTACGGTCCGCTGGGGTCGAGCCCGGTGGTGGGACTCGACCAGGTGCACAAGGCCCTGGACGGGGCCGGTTTCACCGCTCGGGCGGTCGAGGACATCCGTCAGCGGATGTGGGACAAGTGGGTGTTCCTGGCCGGTCTGGGCGCCGTCACCTGTCTGATGCGCGCCCCCATCGGTCGGGTCAACCGGGCCCCTGGCGGATCGGAGTTCAGCACCGCGATGCTCGCCGAGTCGATGGCGGTGGCCACCGCCGCCGGGTTCCCACCGAGTGAGCACATCCGGGCCTTCGCCGAGAAGACCGTCGGTGACACCGAACGCGACACGTCCACGTCCATGTACTGGGACCTGACCCATGACAACCCGGTGGAGGGCGACCACATCGTCGGCGACCTGGTGAGGCGGGGCCGGGAACTGGGTGTACCCACTCCACTGTTCTCGCTGGCCCACACGCACCTGAGCGTGTACTCGGCCGGCCGCGGTGACTGACCTCGCCTTCGATCCCGTCCCTCACCGCGGCGACCTTTTCGCGAACCCAGAGCACTGACAGCGTCACCCTTGGTAGTTTTCCCCTGTTCGGCGCACCCCGCCCGGACGCTCCGAGGAGAGGAAGACCCCATTGAGGTGATCCCAGCGAGTTTCACGTCAGGCGTCCACGTTCGAAATCTGTGAGCACGAGAGCGGCTCTGGCGATGTCCCCGATCTTGCTGGGGCCGGCAGTGATGTGCTGCAAGCATCGCCACCGCTGAGTCAGCAGCGCGAACCCGCGCTCGCCCAGACAGCGCACACCCCGCTGGAGTCTGTTCAGGGTGCGGTTGTCCAAGGCCAGTGGCGGCCCCTGGCTCGGCTGTTTCATGGGGGTGGTGACACCGATTCCCGCACCCTCGTACCCCAGGTCGGCCAGCGTGGGCAGGCCCTTGGCCGCGAAGGCGTAGAGCGTGCCGAGCACATGGGGACGGGCCGCGGGTAGGTCGTTGACCGATCCGGGCTCGACGTCGCTGAGGAAGAGCGGAAACCCGTCTGGTTCCGAGCCTCTAAAGAACCCGGCACGGAACGCCTTGGAGATTGCCGCCGTGGTGATGGGCCTTGCCCGAGTACCACAGATCGATGCTCTTTCCTTTGACGCTCATCGTCTTGGCCGAGCAGCGGTCGGCGGGAATCACCGTGCCGTCGAGCACCAGGTGGGGCACGCCCCTGGCGTGGGCGTGGTGGAGTGCATCGTGCAGGTCAGGGGCTTGGTCGGCCAGGACAGCGGTGGCTTTGTCGATGTAGCGGTAGCCGGTGGATCGGCCGATGCCGTGGTCGCGGGCCAGGGTGGCGGGGTCGGCCCCCTCCCGGAAGTGGCGCAGAGCCATGACCGCCTGGTGGAAGCAGGTCAGGGCACGGGTGCCCTTGCGGGTGCCGAGCAGCTTGCGTTCGGCGGCCAGGAGACGAGAGAGGAAGAGAACGACTTCCCTGGGGACGTCGAGGGTGACACGATAGGTGATCACGTGGAGCCTTTCACGGTAGCCCGGCAAGATTCGACACCTCGCCTTCTACCTGGGGCTCCACGTCTCTGTCTACCGAGTGGCCATTCCTTCCTTCGTGTTCTTTTTGCCGCTTTCGTCCCACTTTAAAGTCGCTGGGATCACCTCAATCGGCCGAGAACAAAGGGATAAAATACGCCATGGGCCCATGGCGCGGTCCATCCCTTTTCTTCGGTTTCGAAGGTCACGCCACCGAGAAGCCGAACAGTCCGCTGGGCGGCGCGTGCCACCCACGGTCCGACTCCACGGTCACCCCGGGCCCGGCGCACCGGGGTCCGGCGTGCAGGCTCACGTCCGTGTCGGTCAGGTTGACCAGGACGTGCGCGGTGGCGGGGAGGCGCACACAGTCGTTCGACGCGGGGTCGGCGTAGCGCACGCGGTCCTCGAACTCGGTCGTGAAGACCACGACCTCACCGGTGGCAGCGTGAGCGGGCGCCGCACCCAGAAGAAGGCTCCCCAGAACCAGCGCGGCCACGGCGGAAGGAATCCTCATTCCACCTTTCTTTCGCATTTCGTGCACGTTTCACGGAAACAATCCCCTCACTCACGCGCGATACGGAGGGCGGTCAGGAAGACCCTCTCCGAAGCAGGGGTTCCGCGCGAGACCGATACCCGCACGGGCGGTTTCGGTCCACCGATCGGCGACGAATAAAACCACGATGAGGCGACCACGGGAATTCACATTCCCCTTTTTTCCTGACGAAAAGGACAACGGGCGTCGCCTCCCTTGTCGGAGACGACGCCCGTGTGTGGATCAGCCCTTGAGCGCCCCGGCCATCAGGCCGCGCATGAAGTAGCGGCCCAGGACCAGGTAGACGATCAACGTCGGCAACGACGCCAGGACCGCCGCCGCCATCTGTTGGTTGTAGGGCACCACCATCGACCCGGCCACGTTGTTCAGCTGCACCGTCACCGGCCAGCTGTTGGGACCGGTGAGGAAGACCGCGAACAGGAAGTCGTTCCAGGCGGAGGTGAACTGCCAGATCAGCGTGACCGCGAAGGCCGGTGCCGACACCGGCAGCACCACCGACGCGTAGGTGCGCAGCATGCCCGCACCGTCCACCCTGGCCGCCTCGATGAGCGTCTGGGGGATGCTCGCGTAGTAGTTGCGGAAGATGAGCGTGCAGATCGGGATGCCGTAGACGGTGTGCGCCAGGATCAGCGGCAGCACCCCGCCCATGAGGTTCGCGCTCACCAGCATCTGTTGGAGCGGGATCATCACCGCCTGGTAGGGGATGAACATCCCGAACAGGAACAGCGTGAACACCGTGTCCGCGCCGGGGAACCGCCAGCGCGCCATGACGAACCCGTTCATGGAGCCGAGCACCGCCGAGATGACGGCGCTGGGCACCGCGACCAGGACGCTGTTGTACATCCCCGGGGCCAGGGCCTCCCAGGCCGTGGCCCAGCCCTCGACGCTCCAGACCTGCGGCAGGGACCAGGCCCGGGCCGCGGTGGCCTCCTCGAAGGGCTTGAACCCGGTCACCAGCAGTACGTACATCGGCAGCAGGAACAGCACCGCCAGGGCGAACAGGACGGTGAACTTGACCGCCTGTCCGCGCCGCGTGGTGCCGGCGACCCCGCCGCCGGGCGCGATCACCCGTTCGGGTGCGCTCTGGGTCATCGGCCCTCGCTCCGTTCCTTGCGCACGGTCCACACCAGGTAGGGGATGACGAACACCGCCACCGCGAACAACAGGTAGGAGGCGATGGTGGCTCCCTTGGCCGGGTCACGGACCTCGAAGACCATCGCCCACATGTACACGGCCGGGACGTCGGCGATGATCTGTTGCCCGGCGATCGCGATGATCAGGTCGAACACCTTCAACGACATGTGGCCCAGGATGATGATCGCGCTGAGCAGGACCGGCCGCAGTTGGGGCATGACCACGTGCCGGTACACGCCCCATTCGGAACATCCGTCGACGCGGGCCGCCTCGCGCAGGTCCTCGGAAACACCGCGGAAGCCGGCCAGGAACAGCGCCATGATGTACCCGGCCAACTGCCAGATCGCGGGCAGCGCCATGGCCGCCATGCCCAGGTCCGGCGCGGTCCACCAGTCGTTGACCAGGAAGTCCAGGTTGAAGTGGACGAACAGCGCGTTGAGCCCGGTGGCGCGTTCGGCGGGCGCGGGGTTCATCAGCCAGCGCCACACCACACCGGTGGCGATGAAGGACACCGCCATCGGTGCCAGGAACAAGGTGCGAAAGACCGCCTCGCCGCGGATGCCCTTGTCCAGGAGCAGTCCCAGCAGCCAGCCCATGAACAGCGCGCCGCCGACGAAGACCACGGTGAAGACGATCGCGTTGCCCACGGCCGCCGGCCAGCGGGCCTCCTGCCACAGGGCCACGAAGTTGACGAGGCCGACGAACTCCCCGTCCTGGACGGGCGCGTGCTTGTCGCTGAGCGCCAGCCGGGTGTTCCATCCGATCATGCCGTAGACGAACACCCCGATGAGCAGGATCGACGGGGAGACCAGCAGGAGTCCCGGCAGCCAGGTGCGGGCACGGTTCAGCGCCCGAGGGACCCTGCTCGGGCGCGCGGGCGCGGTGGTGGGCCCGGGGTCGCGCCGTGCGACCCCGGGCGGGTTGTTCGAGTTGCTCATTCGGACTGCGCGGCCTCGTTCAGTGCGGCGTTGAACGCCTCGGTGTCACCGTCGCCCAGGTACAGGCCGACGGCGGTGTCGATGTCGTTCTTCCAGCGGTTGCCGACGGTCACGCCGTGCCAGAAGGAGCCCGCGAGTTCGGGGCCGGACTGCCATTCCTCCAGCGCCGACTCCAGGTAGGGGCTGTCGGCGTAGCGGGCCGGGTCGGCGTCCTCACGTGCGGGGATCGAACCCTTGAGCACGTTGAAGGTGTCCTGGCCCTCCTGGCTCGCGACCAGTTCCAGCCAGGTCATCGCCGCTTCCTCGTTGGGCGCTCCCTCCGGCAGGGTGAAGCTGTCGGAGAGCCACATGTAGGTGCCGTCGGTACCCGGCGACGCGGCCCAGTCGTAGTCCTCGCCGGGGAGCGCTCCCAGTTCGTCGAAGTAACCGGCGGCCCAGTCCCCCATGATGTTGAAGGCGGCCTCGCCGTCGGAGACACGACGCGCGGCCTCCTGCCAGTCCTCGGCCGCCGACTCCTCCTGGGTGTACTCCATGATCTCCTCGAAGGTGCCCAGGGCGTCGGCGACCTCGGGGGTGTCCCAGGAGGCGCCGGGTTCCCACAGCGCGTTGTAGCCCTCGGGGCCCAGTGAGGCCAGCAACACCGACTCCAGCAGGTGGGAGACGGTCCACTGCGCGCCCACCGCCATGGGGATGACGTCGGTCTCCTCCGAGACCGCCTCCAACGCATCGAGGAGTTCGTCCAGGGTCTCGGGTGGGGCGTCCACCCCGGCCTCCTCCAGCACCGTGGGGTTGAACCACATGACGTTGGAGCGGTGGATGTTCACCGGAACCGAGTAGACGGACCCGTCGTAGGTGATCTGTTCGACGAGCTGGTCGGGCAGTGCGTCGTGCAACCCTTGTTCGTCGAAGAAGTCGTCCATCGGGGCCAGGTACCCGGCCTCGATGTAGTCCTGGAGTTCGGCCCCGGCGTGTCCTTGGAAGGAGTCCGGCGGGTCCTGACTCTGTAGGCGCCCCTCCAGGACGGCCTGGGCGTTGGTGCCCGAACCACCGGCCACCGCCGCGTTGACGAACTCGACGTCGGGGTTGTCCTCCTCGAACTGCTCGATGAGGGCGTTCAGGCCCGCCTCTTCACCGCCGCCGGTCCACCAGGAGAACACCTCGACCTGGTCACCGCCGCCATCACCGCCGTCGCCACACGCCGAAGCCATGAGCACCAGACCCAGTGCCCCCGCCGCGACCGACCACCGTCGTGCACGCATGAGTTGTCCTCTCGTAGGGGCGGGCCGTCCCACGACCGCTTCCCGCCCCTGGTGTCCCACATCACAGAAGTTGACTGCGGTGCCATCTTTCGCATCAAGGTCGATCAGGGTCAAGAGGCGGACGAATCCGAATCCGAGGCGTGACCTGACAGGACGCTCGGTTATCGAGACAAAGCATCATGGGTCTCTCGATACCGCCCCGATCGGAGCCTTGGACCACTCAGACGGAAGGGGCATGGTCGGGAAGGTGTCCGTAAGACACGCCGAAGCCGAGCCCACATCACGAACGGCACCCAGGCCCACCTGACCTGTGCTCTCCCCCGCGTCGGCGTCACCACGCACCCGAACCGGCCCACCTCGGGGGCACGAACCTTGGCACAATCGCGGCATGTCCGCCATCGACAGAGCCACCACACCACGACTGGCCGCCCTGCCGCTGACCGCCCTGCTGCTGACCTCGTGCGGCGCCGACGGCGGTGCCGTGGGGGCCGTGGCCACCGGCCACTTCTCCGCCCGGCACCACTTCCCCGTCATCCTGATCGATTGGTGCGGGGACAGTCCTCCCGCCCGCATCGACCTGTCCTCACAGGAGCACCGGTGGCGGCTGACCGCCAACGAGGAGTTCTCGCAGAGCCCGGTGGAGGTGGACCTGTCCGCCCCCGGCGAGGCCTGGGACATCACCGACGAATCAGGGGCTCCCGCCTACCGGGTCGTCCCCGAGGGCGCCGACACCGAGTACACCCTGGGCGTGACCTCGGCGAAGGGGACCGAGGAGGACCGGGAGAACGACATCGCGTCCCTGCGCTTCGACACCGACACCCTGGCCGCCGAGGACGGGGTGCTCCTGGGCACCCACGAGAGCGACGAGGGAACCGTCATCAGTCCCGACGACTTTCCGCCGGAGTGCTGAGTCCGAAACGTCCTCGGACGAAGGATCGCCCACCGCCGAAAAGGGAACTCGCACCCCACAAGTCCCACCCATGACCTGCGCACCACGCTTGGTCGCGATCGTGCGACCAATAATCGGAACCGCCCTGATGAGGTCGCCTCGATCGGTACATAATGTGCCCCATGCGCGAAGCGGGGAAGAAGACCCGGATCGCCTTCGGCGCGATCCTCGCGGGTGTCCTCACGGCCGGCCCCTTCCTCTTGGACGGGGAGGCCATCACACCCGGTGGCGAACCCGCCGTGTGGGTCGCCGCGGTCGCGGTGGCGGCCTACACGGCCTGGACCGTCGTGGTCCCGCGCCGGTCGCCGCGGGCTGGTCCCGATACCAAAGACCTCCCACGAGAGCCGGCGGACCTCGGGCCACATCACCCCGGACCCGCACCGGCCCACCCGCTCCGTTCCGCCTTCACCTCGCCGGACGAATCCGCCCGAGCGGGTTCCCTCCACGACATCGACGCCGTGTTCGAGGATCTCGACCGCCCCCGCCTGCTCGTGCTGGGCGAACCCGCCTCCGGCAAGTCCCACCTGGCCAATACCCTGGCCCGACGGCTCGCCCGACGCGACCGCGAACGGCACGCGCTCGTCCTGGACCTGGGCGCCTGGAACCCCGAGTCCAACGAGGACGTGGCCCTGCACACCGCCCGGACCGCCCGCCGCGGACTCCATCCCGGCACCGATCCGCCCTCGGAGCCAGAACTCCACACGCTCATCCACCAGGGGCGGGTCCTGGTGGTACTGGACGGGTTGGACCGGGTCCGACCGGCCTGGCGACCCACCGCCCTGGCCGCGATCGAGGACTTCGGCACCCTCGGCGCCCCTGTGGTCCTCACCTGTCGCACACGAGAGTTCGCCGCCCTCGAACGGCTCTCGCCCCACGCGTTGCCCGGCTTCGCCCGGATCACGCTCGCCCCGGTCGATCCCTCCGAAGCACTCCACCTCCTCGCCGACACCGACCCCGCCCCGGGCACCACCGTCGACGAGCCCCGGTGGGCGCCGGTCGCGGAGCGGCTCGAACACCACCGCCGCGGCCCCCTCGCCCGCGCGTTGCGCTCGCCCTTGGCCCTGGACCTGGCCCGCGTCGTCCACCGCTCACCGGCCGCCGAACCGGCCGAACTGGCGCAGGTCGCCGAACGCTCCTCCCCGCTGCGCCACCTGGTCCACGAACGCCTCCGGCAGGCCTTCGATGACGACGACACCGACCCGGAGCGCGCCCGCGTGTGGGCGACGCACCTGGCCTACCACCTGTACTCCACCGGTCGGCAACGCTTCCACTGGTGGCGCATGCACGTCGGGCTCCTCCCCCGGTGGTTCACCCACGCCCTGCTGCCCACCCTGACATCGGTGACCATCGCCGCGCTCGCCACCCCGATCCTGGGCACGGGCACCGTCGGCGCCTCCCCCGAGTCCCCCCTCGCGCTGGCCACGCTCATCGTCCTCGGTGCCCTTGGCGTGTTCTCCCCGTTGTGGCGCAACACCGACATGTGCACCGAGGGGCATCCCAAGGACAACACCCAAGGGATGGAGTGGGATCGTCCCGCGCACGCGCTGTCGGCCCTGACGTACGGAACCCTCGTCGGCGTCGCGGTGATCGGCGGAGTGATGGGGGCACTGTCGGGCGCCCTGTTCGGTGTCGTGCTCGGGTTCCTCCAGGCCTGGCTGAACCGGCCCCGCGGCGGTCCCCCGATCGACGTCGGACCCGGCGACGCACTGACCGCCGCCCTACGCCTCGGTCCAGGGTTCGGTCTGTTCGGCGGGGTGTGCTTCGCCCTCGCCGCCTGGGCCGTCCCGAGCGTGTCCGGTCCCCTGTCGGTCGCCTGTTCGGCGTTCCTGGTGTGCGCGCTCACCGGTGCCCTGCCGTTCGGGCTGTGGCCCTGGTTCCGGTTTCGGGTGAGCCACCTGCTCCTGGCCGCGCGCGGGCGGCTGCCCCTGCGGCTGGACCGGTTCGTCGACCGGCTCGGTGAGGCCGGCCTGGTGCGCGGGCATGGGCCGACCTGGTGGTTCCATCACCCCCTGGTTCGCGACCACCTCGCCGACGACGTCGAGATCGCCCGGCTGACCACGCACGTCCAGAGCCTGTACGGGGCGGCGGGGCAGGGCGGCGACCCCCAGGGGCGGCGCCTGGACGAGAGCGTGGAGCTGCACAACCTCGTCGAGTTGTACGCCGAGCGCGGTGACGTGGAGGCGCTGCACCGGTTGGTCACCGAACGGGAGAGGCCACCGCCGAGGTCAGGTTGGCCGACGTGCTCAGCGGATTCGGTGAACGCGAACGGCTGCGCGACCTGGCGCGCGAGGGCAGCCACCCGGCGCGCATCCGGTGGGCCGACGACCTCGTCGAACGCGGCGAACTCGACCAGTTGCGGCTGCTGGCGGCCACCGGTGACCACGCCGTCACCGAACGGTTGGCCGACGCACTGGCCGCCCAGGGCGACACCGTGGAGTTGGCCGCCATGGCCGACCGCGGCGGGTGGGAGGGCCCGGCCGCCCAGGTCGCGCGGCTGCCGACCCTGCACCATCTGCCGGACGGAGCACTGTGGACCGCCGCGTACGCGCTGGAGCGGTTGGGACCCTCGGCCCTGGCCGACGCGCCCCGCTGGTACGCCGCGCACGGCCTGGCGACGTTGCTGGCCGAGCGCGGCGACCTGGAGGGGCTGGCCGCGCGTGCGGACGAAGGCGACTGGTGGAGCGCCGAACGGTTGGCGTCCTCACTCACCGAGGAGGGGAACCTGTCGGCGTTGACCACCCGCTCGGAGCGGGGTGACTGGTGGTCGGCCCAGCGTCTGGCCCCGGCGCTCATCACCCGCGGGGACCTGGCCGGCGCCGCCCGGGTCCTGGAGTCCTACCAGGTCAAAGAGCACTGTTGGGCGTTCCTGGGCCAGGCCGACCTGCATGCCCGCGCGGGCGACACCGAGAAGGCCGTCCAGGTGTTGGAGGAGATCAAGGACAGCCACCGCGTACAGGTCGGCACGCACCTGTGGAGCATCGACGCCAAGATCATCGACCTGCACCTGAGCGAGGGCAGGCCGGAGGCGGCCCTGTCGGAGCTGCGTCGTCAGGCCGACCGTGGGCGCGAGTGGGCCGGACGCCGGCTCGCCGTGGTCCTGCGCGACCTGGGCCGATGGCAGGAGTTGGAGCGGCGCGCCAAGCAGGGCGACGCGGGCGCGGCGTTGACCCTGGCCGACGTCCAGACGGCCGATGGGCACCCGGAGCGTGCGCTGCACACCCTCGAACTGGGCTTCGATCACCGCGCCGAGGAGATCGGCGCCGCGCTGGCCGACGCCTACGCGCGCCTGGGGCGGGTGCGCCGGCTGCGACGCCTGGCCCGCGACGACGCCAGGGCCAGGCGGCGGTTGGCCCGCCACCTGGCCGAGGTGGGGCGGGTCGAGGAGGCCATCGACCTGCTGCGGGGACGGGGCGCGCCAGGGCCGAACGCGAGGCCGACACCTCCCGGCTGCTATTGGAACTCCACCGCTCCCGCACCGAGGCCCCCGCCTGACCGGGAAAACCGGACCGACCGGACGGGTCAGGCTTGGGCGCGCAGGGTCTCCACGATCGGGGTGGTGGGTCGGCCGATCAACTTGGCGAGCAGACCCGGATCGGCCCACAGCTCACCTTCGCGGGTGGCGACCTCCAGCCCGGCCACGAACTCCACGGTGCCCTCGTCCATACCGGCGCCGGTGAGCACCGCCCGGAACCCCTCGTCTCCCAGGTCGCGGTAGGCGACCTCGCGACCCAGGACCTCGCCGATGGCCACCGCCAGGTCGGCGTAGGTCCAGGCCTGGTCGCCGACCAGCTCGTGCACGGCGCCGACGTGCGCGGCGGGGTCGAGCAGGACCACGGCGGCAGCCTCGGCGTAGTCGCGGCGCGAGGCGCTGGACACGCGCCCTTGGCCCGCGCTACCGACGACGGCGCCGTGCTCGCGCGCCTGCTCCAGCCGGTCGACGTAGACCTCGCTGTAGAAGCCGTTGCGCAGCAGGGTGTGGGGCAGACCGGACTCGGCGAGGATCTGCTCCGTCGCCTTGTGTTCGGGGGCCAGGGACAGCGTGCTCCGGTCGGCCCGAAGGACGCTGGTGTAGACGAGGTGACCGACTCCGGCCTCCTTGGCGGCCTCGATGGCGTTGCGGTGCTGGGGGACGCGCTTGCCGACCTCGCTACCGGAGACCAACAGAAGTGTGTCGGCCCCGGCGAAGGCGGCGCGCAAGGATGCGGGGACATCGAAGTCGGCGCGCGTGGTGATGACGCCGTGTTCGGCCAGGTCGGCCAACTTGGTGGTGTCACGGCCGGTCGCGGTGATCTCACCTGCGGGCAGGCCCCGCTCCAGGAGCGATTCGACGACGAGGCGGCCCAGGTGGCCGGTGGCACCGGTGACGACGATGGACATGCTGTTCCTCTGTTCTGTGAGGGTGGTGGACGGTGTGTCCTGTCGATCGACAACGACACCGTTAAGCAGCACATTCCTCTGGTTGGGTACGCACCTTTTGGTAAGTTGGGACCATGAGCGAACCCGAGGAACCGAAAGGCCGACGCGAACTCCCCGTGATCGGGGGGCGGATCCTGAGCAGCGACTGTCCCTCCCGCACCCTGATCCGCGACGTCACCGGCAAGTGGGGCATCCTGGTCCTGGTCGCCCTGTCCGAGGGGCCGCGCCGGTGGAGCGAACTGCGCCACGGCATCGCCGTCATCAGCGAGAAGATGCTCGCCCAGACACTGCGCGTCCTGGAGGCGGACGGCCTGGTCTACCGCGACTCGCGCCCGGTGGTCCCGCCCCACGTGGAGTACGGACTGACCGCCCCCGGCGAAGAGGTGACCGCGTTGCTCATCCCCCTCCTGGAATGGGTCGGCGAGTACGCCGAGCAGCGGGAGGAATGAACGTCTTCCCGCCGGACGAACGGGTTCGATTCCCGTCGCTCACCCCAGACCCGAAGGGCCCTGATCTGAAAAGGTCAGGGCCCTTCGGCGTTACCAGAGACCGGTCAGGTCGCCAGACTCAACCAGGTACGCACCGCGGCGGCCAGGTCATCGAATACAACTCGCCCGTGTCGCTGACTTGGCCACCAACGAACGCTTGACCGTGCAGATGAACCCCACGAATCCACCTCGTCATGCGGGAAACTCAGGACCTCGTCGCATCATCACCACGTCGGACGATCCCGAGGTGGTCTACATGGAATCAGCCGAAGAGGGCCGAATCATCACCGACTCCGCTGGTACCTTTCGAAGCCGGTTGCTGTTCACCTCTCTCCAAGGGGCCGCCCGCGACCCGTAGGAGACCTTGGAGGCCATCCACGACGAGATGAGGAAGATCGAGGATGAGTAACTGGCACAAGAGCAGCTACAGTGGCGGGTCGAACGAGTGCGTCGAAGCCCGGGAACACCAGGCCGGAGCCGACGCACGGGACACCCGGAGCAAAGAACTGGGCTACCTGGCCTTCGGGCCGACCGAGTAGGCGAACCTTATCAACATGTTCCCTCGCCGTAGCTAAACCCTGTGTGAAGCACTGGCCTCTCGCTCCGGTTACCGGCCGCTGACTTCGGTTACATAAAGGTAAAGAAGCGCGTTCATGGAGGTGCCGCTGACCAGTTCGCGTTTACTCACCAGGTCCGGGATTCGCTCGACCGGTACCCAGTCCAGGCGTTCGGCTTCCCAGTCCTCTTCGGGTTCACCGATGTACTCAGCGCTGTCAGCAACGAAGATGTGGTGCTCGCTGTCGGAGAGGCCGCTCGAGGGCTGGGTGTACAGCAGCGGACGCAAAAGCCCCGGACGCCATCCGGTCTCCTCTTCGACTTCGCGCGCGGCGGCGTCCTTGGGGAGCTCGCCTTCTTTGATGCCGCCAATGGGGATCTCATAGCCCCAGGTGTCGGTGATGAAGCGATGACGCCACATGAGTAGAACGTTCCCCTGACCATCGAGTACAGCGGCCCCGGCACCGGGAGCCGAGCGGATGACCCGGTGAGCCAGGTGTCTACCTCCCGTGATCTCCACGTCCGCGAGGCGGATATCGAGCCACTGGTCGGTGTAGAGGGGTTTTTCCGAGTGAACGGTCCAACGCATGCGTTGCCTCCCTGAGGGTCGCGGTCTGCAACCATCAGGCAATCACAGTTGCAACATGAGTTGTGCATCCGCCTGTTCGATGAAGTCCCGTATCTCTGGTTCCTTACTGCGACGTGCGAAAGCGTCTCGGACGGATCTCACCCGGTCATTCAGCCGGACGGATTCCATACCGCCGACACGCCTGAGCATCTCCCAAGCTGCGGGGAGCGCCTCGTCCACACGCGACCGCTGAATCCGGATGAGGGCAAGCCCTGCGTAGCGGTGGACCTGCCCACGAGTGTGGGCGAGGTTCGCGGTACGCACTGATTCGGCTGCGTACTGCTCAGCAGCGGTGAGATCATCGAGTTGGCGCAGTGCCTCGGAAAGCTGAGTCTCCACGAGCCCCACCTGTACGTAGCTCGTCTCATCAGGTTCCTCGGCCAAACGGATCAGACCCGCAAGCTTCTCCGCCTGCGCCATGTGAGCGCGGCAGGACGAGTGATCGCCCAAGCGCGCGAACGCTCGTGACTGCATGGTGTAGAGGTCAGCCTTCAGAGCTGGCGAAAGGCCACCCCTCGTACCGTTCAATGCCGTGTTCGCGTACTGGACCACGCGCTGGTACTGCCTCATGCTCATGGCCTGGTTCGACATGAGGGCGATCACGTATCCTCCCAAACTGCGATCACCGGATGCCTTGGCCATACGCAGTGCCTGGAGGAAGTACCGCTGTGCCAGAGCCTGCCGAGAAGCGTCATATGCGCACACCCCCGCGAGCGCTGTCAGGCTCCCTGCTGTCTGGAACAGTTTTCGGCCCACCGCATCGCTGTATGAACCATGAAGTAAGACCGGCGCCACCTGCTGCGACAGGAAGGCAGAGATTCGTCCGCGAACCGGGATGCCTCCCACCAGTCGGTACATTTCCTGGTATCGCTGGCGTGCCATCTGAAAACGGACCAGGTCAGACACCCCGACAGCGTGTTTTCCCTTCTTGGCCACATCCATATCACCAGAAGAGTTCTCCCACTCGAAAACTGGAACGATCGCTTCTGCCCCGTGCAAGGGTTCCGCGGAGACGAGGAAGCCAGGGTGTTTGGTGTCCTGTGACCAAAGCGCGTTCGCGTGGTTGACAGCACCTTCCAGGTTGTCGGCCTTCTGATATGCGTGACCCGATGTCCGCATACCGATATCGGTCAGCACGATTGGGCGATTGAGTTCCTGGCTCAGGATCGTGCAGATGACCTCGGGAGCCTGACGCCTGGGCACTGCACCGTCTCTGATCCAGCGTGCGACGGAGGCGTGATCGTACCGTGTACCGAGCTGCTGATTCATTCGGGAGGCCAGACCAGGA
>NZ_BCSH01000098.1 GCF_001570765.1 Nocardiopsis listeri NBRC 13360
GCTGGGTCGATGTGCGAGACGAACTGATCGTGGTGGGCGCCGCCGTCATCCGTGACGGTCGTGTCCTGGCAGCCCAACGAGCCGCACCCGCCGCCGCCCGTGGCCGTTGGGAGTTCCCCGGCGGCAAGACCGAACCGGGGGAGACCCCGGCCGAGGCGGTCGTTCGCGAGTGCCGTGAGGAACTCGACGTCACGATCCGGGTCGGCGACCGGATCGGCCCCGACGTCCCCCTCCAAGCGATCTCCGAGCGTCTGGGTCGTCCCACGACACTGCGGCTGTTCAGGGCCGAACTCCTGGTGGGCGAGCCCCGCCCCCTGGAGCACCTCGCACTGAAATGGGTCGATCCGTCGCGGCTATACGAACTCGACTGGTTGCCCGCCGACCGCCCCTTCCTGGATCCCCTCGGGAGGATCCTGGAAGCGGACTCACAACCCGTCTGACCTCCGTGCACGACGCATACGAATCGCCTTCGACGAGGCCCGGAACGACGTCCGAAAAGGACCTCGCGACCACCCCGAAGGGGCCTTCGGCGGTGACGAAGATAACCGATGCGACCTGTACGTTTCCCGCTCAGCCCACTATGACCACATAAACTGGCGACGGGCCGTGGCACCCTGCGGTCTCTACCCAGTACAGGAAAAAGAGTCTCAAGCATGTCCAGTGCCACGCCCTTGGAGGGCTCCGCCCGCCGTACCGACCTGCGCAACGTGGCCATCGTGGCCCACGTCGACCACGGGAAGACGACCCTCGTCGACTCGATGCTCTGGCAAGCGGGAGTCTTCCGTGAGAACCAGGACGTCGACGCTCGGGTCATGGACTCCGACGACCTGGAGCGCGAGAAGGGCATCACCATTCTCGCGAAGAACACCGCGGTGCACTACACCACGCCTGAGGGCGAGGACGTGGTCATCAACATCATCGACACCCCAGGTCACGCCGACTTCGGTGGCGAGGTCGAGCGCGGTCTGTCGATGGTCGACGGTGTCGTCCTGCTCGTCGACGCCAGCGAGGGCCCCCTTCCCCAGACCCGCTTCGTGCTCCGCAAGGCGCTCCAGGCCAAGCTCCCCGTCATCCTCGTGATCAACAAGGTGGACCGGCCCGACAGCCGGATCGCCGAGGTCGTGGACGACACCTACGAGCTGTTCATGGACCTGGACGCCGACGAGTCGCAGATCGAGTTCCCGATCGTCTACACCTGCGCGCGTGATGGCAAGGCCTCCCTGGTGCGCCCGGCCAACGGCGGGATGCCCGACAACGACAGCATGGTGCCGCTGTTCAGCACCATCCTGGACACCATTCCGGCCCCCGAGCACGTCCCGGGAGCACCGCTGCAGGCCCACGTCACCAACCTCGACGCCTCCCCGTTCCTGGGCCGTCTCGCCCTGGTCCGTGTCCAGCAGGGAGAACTCCGCAAGGGCCAGAACGTCGCGTGGATCCGCACCGACGGCAGCGTCAAGCAGGTGAAGATCACCGAGCTGCTCATGACCGAGGGGTTGGAGCGCAAGCCCGCGGAGATGGCGGGCCCCGGTGACATCGCCGCCATCGCCGGTATCGACGAGATCATGATCGGCGAGACCCTCGCCGACCCGGAGAACCCGGTCGCGCTGCCGCTGATCCAGGTGGACGAGCCCGCCATCTCCATGACCATCGGCACCAACACCTCGCCGCTGGTCGGCAGGGTCAAGGGTGCCAAGGTCACCGCACGCCTGGTCAAGGACCGTCTGGACAAGGAGCTCGTCGGTAACGTCTCCCTGAGGGTCCTGCCCACCGAGCGTCCCGACGCCTGGGAGGTGCAGGGGCGTGGTGAGCTCGCGCTGGCCATCCTGGTCGAGCAGATGCGTCGTGAGGGCTACGAGCTCACCGTTGGCAAGCCGCAGGTGGTCACCAAGAGCATCGACGGCAAGCTGCACGAGCCCGTCGAGCGTCTGACCGTGGACGCGCCCGAGGACTACATGGGCGCGATCACCCAGCTGCTCAGCGTCCGTAAGGGCCGCATGGAGAACATGGTCAACCACGGCACCGGCTGGGTGCGCATGGACTGGCTGGTGCCTTCCCGCGGCCTCATCGGCTTCCGCACCGAGTTCCTCACCGAGACCCGCGGCACCGGTATCGCCCACCACGTGTTCGACAAGTTCGAGCCGTGGTTCGGTGACCTGCGTACCCGTCCCAACGGTTCCCTGGTCGCGGACCGGGCCGGCGCGGCCGTCGCCTTCGCGATGTTCAACCTGCAGGAGCGCGGTGTCCTGTTCGTCGAGCCGACCACCGAGGTGTACGAGGGCATGATCGTCGGCGAGAACTCGCGCGCCGACGACATGGACGTCAACATCACCAAGGAGAAGAAGCTCACCAACATGCGCTCGGCCACCGGTGACGAGCTGGTCAAGCTGGTGCCGCCGCGCAAGCTCTCCCTGGAGCAGGCGCTGGAGTTCTGCCGCGAGGACGAGTGCGTCGAGGTGACCCCCGAGCACGTGCGCATCCGCAAGGTGATCCTGGACCAGAAGGAGCGCGGCCGCATCGCCGCCAACAAGAAGCGCCGCGACGGCTAGGAGTTCCGGTCTCGGACATGGTTCCGTGACCTGGAGGCTTCAGCGGGCGGGCGGGGCACCTGTGTCCCGCCCGCCTCGCGTTTTCCACGTGTCCCACCCGGGTAGAGGATCAGGACATGAAACCCGAGCCCTCGTGTCCACGATGCGGTCGCGGTGTGCAACCCCCGGGGTTGTGGACCAGCGCCTGGCAATGTGACGCCCACGGTCCGGTGGCGCCGCTCCAAGGGGTACGTCCCCCGGGCCTCGCCACGCTCGAGGCGGTCCTTCCACAGGCCGAGGTCCCCGTGTGGATCCCGTGGCCGTTGCCCGGAGGCTGGGTGGTCACCGGTTTCGCCGACGTCGGGGACGAACGCACCGGTGCGCTGGCCACCGCCTTGGCCATGTCCGGACCGAACCCGCTCGGCGGGGTCGGTGAGCTCGTCATCGTCGCGGAGGATCCGGGTATCGGCCTGGGCGCCCGCCTGGCCGGCCTGGAGGGTTCCGACCCGGGTGTCGGCTTCGACAAGGGTCCCCCCGACGCCAAGGTGCGTTACGACGGTCACGAGATGGCGCTGTGGAACCTGGATGTGGGGCGCGATCGCGCCGCCTACGCCGGTGAGGCGCTCGCCCACTGGCTGTGGGTGGTGTTCGCCTCCGCCGACACCGGGATGCTCATGGGGGAGATCAACGCCCTGCGCGACCTCCGGGACCTGTGGGACGGTGGCATCGCCTTCGAACCCCCGTTCGGGGCACCGAGTCCGTTCCTGGAGCGCATGCTCGCCCACCGGGACGCGTCGGCCTGACGGGGAAGGCACATCGATCCGACCCAAGCGCGCGACCGGCGCGGTGACCGCGCGGTTTACGTACAATCGCCCGGTGACACGTATCGACCTGCATTCTCATAGCTCGGTGTCCGACGGCACCGATACCCCCGCCGAGGTCATCGCGTACGCGGTCGACGCCGGCCTGGACGTCCTCGCCCTGACCGACCACGACACGGTCGGTGGCCTGGAGGAGGCCGCACGGCATCTGCCCTCCGGGTTCACCCTGGTCCCCGGGATGGAACTGTCCTGCGCCTACCAAGGGTCCAGCGTCCACTTGGTCTGCTACCTCTTCGACCCCCGATCACCGGGACTGGCGAAGGAACTGCGCCGGGTACGCCACGACCGGGCCACCCGGGCCGAGGAGATGGTGGAAAAACTTCAGCGGAACGGCGTGGACGTGACCTGGGAGCGGGTGTTGGAGATCGCCGGCGCCGGACACCCCGAACACGCCGACGCCAACACGATCGGCCGCCCGCACCTGGCCCGCGCGGTTGTGGAGGCGGGTGCGGCCAAGAACGTGCAGGACGCCTTCGACCGGTGGATCGGCTCCGGTGGTCCCGCCTACGTCTCCCGGTACGCGATCGATCCGGTCCGCGCGGTGCGATTGGTCCGCGAGGCGGGCGGGGTGTGTTCCCTGGCCCACCCGGCCCGGGCGGAGGGCGCCATGAACGGGTCGGTCCCGGTCGAGTTGGCCGAACGCATGGTGGCCGTCGGACTCGGTGGAATCGAGGCCGACCACCCCGCGCACAACCGACCGCAGACCAAGGAGTGGCGGGGGATCGCGGCGGACCTGGGCATCGTGGTGACCGGGTCCAGTGACGACCACGGTGCTCTGACCGGACACCGTCTCGGCGCCAGGACCACGGCGCCGGAGGCGTTCGAGGAGCTCATCGCGCCGGCGACCGGGGCGCGGCTCCTGAAGGGCTGAGGAACCACCGGGCGGAACGGTCACCGCACGCGTCGAGTTCGGTACGGTACGGACCACTGCGTGAGAGCGCGACAATGGTCACAGCGTTGAATCAGTGCATATCTGGACGAAGGGTCTGACACCGTGTTCTGGAAGCGGAAGTCGAAGAAGCAGGAAGGCCAGGAGGCCACCGATTCCGCTGCGGAGGTCGCGGAGGACACCAAGGAGGAGACCGACGACGCGGTCGAGTCCGAGGGCAAGGACGCGGAGCGCGAGACCGCGGCCGAGGAGTCCGACTCCGAGAAGACGGAGGAGACCGAGGCGGCCGAGGGCTCAGACGAGGCCGATGAGGCCGAGGAGAGCGACGTCTTCGCGGGCGACGAGGACGAGGACGAGGTCGGGGTCACCGGACCCGACGGCGAGGGCATCACCCGCGTGCGCACCGCCGGCGTCTTCGAGTTCGGCGACGACAAGTTCGACGTCGTCAGCAACACCTGGATCGTCGAGGCCGACAAGGACGGAGTCATCGTCATCGACCCCGCCCACGACGCGGAGGCGATCCTGAAGGTCATCGGTGACCGTGAGGTCTACCTCGTGGCCTGCACCAACGGCTACAGCCCGCACATCGGCGCGGCCCTGGCCATCGCAGAGGAGACCGAGGCGGACATCGCCCTGCACCCCCGCGAGATGCGTGCCTGGCGCCGCGTCCACGGCGCGGAGCACCGCCCGGAGATCGAGGTGGAGGGCGGTGGCGCCCTGGACGTCGGGGACCTGCACATCGACGTCCTGCCCCTGCCCGGGACCTCGCCCGGCTCCATCGGTTTCTACATCAGTCAGCTGGGCGTCGTGTTCGGTGGTGACACGCTTCGCGAGGGTGGTCCCGGCATGGTCGGTGACACCCACCTGGACTACACCACGCAGCTCGCCACCATCGGCGAGAACCTGCTGACGCTGCCGCCGAACACCCGGGTCCTTCCGGACCGCGGCTCCGCCACCACCGTGGAGCGGGAGAACAAGAACTTCGATTCCTGGGTCTGATCCCGACCGTCGAAACAACACGTGCCGTCGCCCTGGGGGGCGGCGGCACGTCGTGTTCGTGGACCCGGTTCCCGACGGGGGCACCAGGGCGGACGGGGTCAGCGTCGGCCGACCGACTCGGTCTCGTTCCAGAAGGCGGTCAGGGCGCTGGCCGTGGTCTCCGGGGCCTCCACGTTGGGGGAGTGGCCCGCACCGGGGACCACGATGCGTCGGGCGTCGAGTCGTTCGGCCATGTCGTTCTGCTCGGAGGTGGGCCAGGCGTCGTCGTTCTCGCCGTAGACGACGAGTTTGGGCACGTCCACCTCGGCGAGCTCGTCCACACGGTCGGGGGCGCTCAACAGGTCCTCGGCCATGCGTATGAGTCCCAGGGCGCTGCTGGACAGCAGGCGGTCCCGGAGGAAGTCGACCACTTCGGGCTTGGGGGAACGCGCACGTGCCTCGGCCTCGAACAACTCGTCCCACAGTTCGCGGAGGCGGGCACTGGTGGGATCCATCGACACCGCGGCGATGAGGTTGCGGGCTCGGACGGCGGCGGCGCCGCTCAGGGCGCCGGGACCGGAGCACAGCAGGGTGAGGGAGGCCAAGGGGGAACCCTCGAACAGGGCCGTCTCACGGGACACCAGGCCGCCGAAGGAGTGCCCCACCAGATGTACGGGGCCACCGTCGCCGACCTGGTCCATGACCTCGGCGACCACCTCTCCCAGAGAGGAGAGACGGTAGTCGGGAAGCCTCACCCCGGGCGCGGGGGTGAGGGTCTCGGGGCCCGGCGACCGGTAGGTGCCGGGCAGATCGATCGCGACCACCTCCCGCCCGGCCTGCGCCAAGCTCTGGAGGAGGGCGATGAAATCCTCTTTGCTGCCGGTGAAACCGTGCACCAGGACAGCGGGGGCCAGTTCTGTGCCGCCGGAGGTGGGCAGAGCCCGGAGCGCGGACAGCGGACCATACGTCAGCCGTAGGTCCGTGCGCCGCACACCCGGCGGCAGATCGAGGAACTCAGGTGTACTCACGTCGGGTCACCCTAGACGATGCCGACACCGTCACGGGCGGACCCGACACACATCAGGTGTTCTCGGGGTCCCGAGCGGCGGCTCCACCGCGGGTACGGCGACGGCGGCGGATCCGACGGGCGCCGTCTCCCTCACCGGAACGCTCGGAGGCGCCGGAGGGGCGTTCGGCGGCCGCCGAAACGGTCGGCTTCTGCTCCGGAGCCGCACCGGCTACGGTCTCCCCGTTGCGGGTGCGATTGCGGCTGCGGTTGCGGTTGCGTCCGCCACGGCGTCCGCCCTGCTCCCCACCACCGGTCTCGGTACGACCGGCATCGCCACGGCCACGGCCACGGCTCCGAGCCTGGCGACCACCGCGGTCGCCACCGCGCGGCTGCCCGGTGTCGCCGATGTCCTCGACCTCTTCGGCCTCCAGCCCGGCGTGTTCACCGCGCTTGTCGGCGGCCAACCTGCCCTTGGTCCCCTTGGGGATCTGCAGGGCCTCGAAGAAGTGGGCGGAGGTGGAGTAGGTCTCCTCCGGCTCGTGGAAGTCCAGGTCGAGGGCGCCGTTGATGAGCTTCCAGCGTGGCATCTCCTGCCAGTCCACGAACGTGACGGCGGTACCCGTGCGCCCGGCGCGGCCGGTGCGGCCGATGCGGTGCGTGTAGGTCTTCTCGTCGTCGGGCGTCTCGTAGTTGACCACGTGGGTCACGTCGTCGACGTCCAGACCACGGGCGGCCACGTCGGTGGCGACCAGGATGTTGATCTTGCCGTTGCGGAAGGCGCGCAGGGCGCGTTCGCGCTGACTCTGACCGAGGTCACCGTGGACGGCCGCCGCCGCGAAACCGCGCGACTTGAGGTCGCTCGCGACCCGGTCACAGGCCCTCTTGGTCTGGCAGAAGACCATGCTCTGCCCGTGGTGCTCGGACTGTAGAAGACGCGCGAGCATCTCCGGCTTGTCCATCTGGTGGGTGCGGAACGCGTGCTGGGCGATCCGCTTGGTGATGACGGAACCGTCGATCTCGTTGTCGTCCCCGGCGCGCACGTGCGTGGGCTGCCGCAGGTAGTTGCGGGAGAGGGTGACGATCTCGCTCGGCATGGTGGCCGAGAAGAGCATGATCTGACGCTCGTCCGGGATCTTGGTGAGGATGCGCTCGATGTCGGGGAGGAAACCCAGGTCGAGCATCTTGTCGGCCTCGTCCAGGACCACCGCGGCGACGGCGTCCAGCCGCAGGTGCTTCTGGTTCTCCAGGTCCAGCAGCCGACCGGGGGTGCCGACGACCACGTCGACGCCCTCCTTGAGGCCGTTGATCTGCGGCTCGTAGGAACGGCCCCCGTAGACGGTGAGGATTCGGCCGCCACTGCGCTTGCTCGCGGTGGTCAGGTCCGCGGCGACCTGGATGGCCAGCTCGCGGGTGGGGACCACCACCAGGGCGCGTGGCCGCTTGCTGGTGCCCGGGTTCTCCTGGGTCCTCTGTAGAAGGGGAAGGCCGAAGGCGAGCGTCTTGCCGGTACCGGTACGAGCCTGTCCGATGATGTCGCTGTTGTTCAGCGCGATGGGCAGGGCCAGTTCCTGGATCGGAAAGGGTTCGATGATGCCCTCGGCTTCGAGGGCATCGGCGAGTTCGGTGCTCACGCCGAGATCGCGGAATGTCGTAGCGGGTGTCGTTGTCTCGTCTGTGCTGCTCAGGGTTCTGGCCTCCATCTAGGCGGGCCGCAGCGTTGTTCGTGGCCGCGGCGGGGTGCGGTCGCGGACGGCTTTCTACCGCCGCGGAGGGCGCGGCTCATCGGGTTCCCGCATCTCTGGGGGAGCCGCGGTGGCGCTGCCGACTGGACCCGCGCGGCCCGGAACGTGCCCCGGCCGCGATATCCATCCGCTGGTTTGTCGTGTGCGGTGCGTCGCTGGGCGCTTGGCCATCGCTCCCTCACGCCGCACTGGTCGTGAGGACACGTCGTGTGTGTCCGGCGCCCGCGCTCGGGGCGCCCGCCTCCGCGGCGCCGGAGAGGTACTCGCGGGAAGTCCCGCGTTCGGGGGCGCGGCAGGCGGCGCGAAGATCACGCGCGCTGGTCATCACACAGAGTCTAGCTGTTGGCTCGCCCGGTGGACATAGCAGTTCACCGTGGCCGTGGACGGCCGAGACCGTACCCGCTCCTGGAGGGTGCAACCCTGTTCCGGCGGCGTTTAGTCCCCGGTCGGCATCCCGGGTGTCTGCCGATACCCTGACGACCATGACCAAAGGCCCTTCCGCCGCCCCCGGCGTGATCGATCTCCTCGGACTTCTCGCCTACGCCGAACTCGGCTCCTTCTTTCGTCTCGCGGACGACGCGGGTCTGGCCCCGTCGCTACGGACCAAGGGGGACCTCGCCGGTCTGGCCGCCGATGAACAGCGGCACTACCGGCTGCTGCGGGAGCGCCTGGAGGAACTCGGGGTCGACCCCGAGGAGGCCATGGCCCCGTTCGTGAAGCCGCTGGACGCCTGGCACGAGCGCACCGAACCGCAGAGCTGGTTGGAGAGTCTGGTCAAGGCGTACGTCGGCGACGGGATCGCCGGTGACTTCTATCTCAAGGTCGCCGAGCTCGCCGACCCCGCGACGCGGGAGCTGGTCGAGGATGTGCTCGCCGAGACCGGTCGGGCCGAGTTCATCGCCGAGCAGGTCCGCGCGGCCCTGGAATTGGACCCCAAGCTGGCCGGTCGGTTGTCCCTGTGGGCCCGCAGACTCGTGGGGGAGGCGCTGAGCCAGGCGCAGACCGTGGCCGTGGAGCGGCCCGAGCTCGCCGCCCTGGTGACCCGCGACGCCGAGGCCGCCGAGGACGGTTCCGGGCTGAGCGACCTCGCCGCGGTGAGCCGAATGTTCGCCAAGCTCACCGAAGGGCACGCCAAGCGCTTGTCCGCGATGGGGCTGGGCCAGTAACCCCTGGCGGAACCGGTGTCCGTCGATCGACCGCGTCGATGGATGCCGGTTTTGTCGTTCAATCACGGTTTGACCCTGCCTTGGTGGTACTTGGGCCCACTTGGTCAAGGGCGGGTAATTTCCAACACATTCATTACGATCCATTGGTGGGGAGCACATATAGTCGAGGAGGTTTCCCGTCTCCTGACCACCGCGAGTAGGTACTTCCATGCCCCGTGGGACCTCCGTGCGCCACCCGCTGGCCGGACTCACCCTTGACTTTCACCGCCTCGGCCCGCTCCAGGGCCCACTCGAGCCCTGGATGTGCGCTGAGCTGGATCAGCACGCCGCACAGGTGTGCGAAGGCATTGTCTCCGGAGGCGCCGATCTCAACGCCGGCACTCTCGGAACGTACCTGCACGGCTTCCTCGACGGTTGCCTCGAACGCGGCTGGGACTCCGACGACGCCGGTTATGACTGGGAGACTCTCCGAATTCTCGCGATCTGCCGCCTGGCCAAGGAGCGCGGTTTCGTCCGCTAGGTTGGTCCTATCGCAGGCGGTGTGATCTTCGACGCGAGCTTCTCGCGGCAGGCACCCTTGCCGGTTCCCCGGCGAAATGCCGAGACCGGGCGTAGGCTGAAAAGTGACGGTGGCCCCGAGGGGCCGTTCATGGACGGTGCGTCCAACAGGAACCAGAGCCCTGCGGAATGCAACGTGGGATCTGTGGTGTCAAGGGCCCGGTGGCGGGCCCGAACACCGTAACTGGCGGAGCGGCCTGAGCGGTCGCGAGAAAGGAATGCGAATGAGGAGCGGTCGACATGGGGCGGCGCGCCCACCCGTCGGCGTCCTGATCCAGCAGGATCGCGTCGACTTCGCGCTTTTCGTACTGATCTTCGTCGTCTCGCTCGTGTCGATGGTATTCACGGGGCCGGGAAGCATCGTCTTCTGGCTGGCTTTCCTCCCGATGATCGCCACCGTCGTTCTGGGTTTCCGACGCATCGAGCACCTCTCCCGACTGGAGCTGGACGACTCCGAATTCATGTGAGCCGAGCCGTCGAATGATCGAGACGGCGACGATCACTCCCGCGGGAGCGGCACCGCGACACACGACGAGGGCGAGACCACCGGGTCCCGCCCTCTTTCGTGTCCTCCCGAGCCCTCCTCGGGCCCACGGTCCGTCCGACGGATCGTGCGCGGCCTCGAGGTTACGGGGTGGACTCGCCGCTCTTGCCGCGCTGCCCGGGCAGGCTCGACGCCTCCTCCTTGGCCTCGGTCGCCGTGGAACCGGGACGGCTCATCGCCGCGTCCCGTCCGGCCTTGTAGCTGCTCTCCTCGCTCAGCCTGCCGGTCTCACGCTCGGCCACGTCCAGCCAGCGCGCCCAGCGCGCCTGCATCGGCTGGATGAGGCCACCACCGACACCGACGATGAGGATGCCGCCGACGGTCGCCAGCACCGCGATCAGTACCGGCATGGTGACGGCCACGGCCACGCCCATCTGGTTCAGCGCGGCGATCACGCCCAGGGCCAGGATGGCCACGGCGGCGATGTTGGCGAGCACGCCGCCGTAGGACAGCCCGCTCAGTGTGTTACTGATGACGTCCTTGACGGCCTTGGCGATCATGCCGGCCACCACGACGATGACCAGCGCGACGATGCCGTGCGGAATCCACGCGATCACGTCGTTGAGGAGCGTGCTGACCGGGTTCGAACCGAAGACGTTGAACGCGAGCGTCAGCACGAACAGCAGTCCGACGTAGTAGATGATCTTTCCGCAGAGCTCGCTTCCGGTCCAACGGCTGCGCTCGAAGTACTGACCCACACCTCCACGGTGCAAGGCCCGGTCCAGCCCGACGCTGTGGAGCCCCTTGGCGACCCCCCTGCCCACGAACCAGGCGATGATCCAGCCCAGAACGAGGATCACGAGGAATCCCAGCAGCAGCGGTACGAAACTCACTACGGCCGCCAAGGCGTCCATCAGACCCTGACCGATGTCCATACGTCTTCACCCCCGAATCGCTGGTACCGCTCGATCGACCGGTGGCCGGTGCCGAGCGGGTACGGCGAAGAGAAGCGCGGTACTTCTCAGTTCCGCGATACCCGACGACGGGAGAACAAATCTTTTGACGCCGATTCCCCGTGGTGATTACCCGGGCTTTGCGCGGAATTTTGGAAACCCTGGATAAATTTGCTTCACGAGACGCTGAAATACCCGGTTCCGGCGCTTGTCAAGCACCATTCTGGCGGCATTTCGAGATGAACCCGGATAATGAGATAGGGGTGGAAGGAGCGTTCCGTGCGGGTGTGGACCGAAAAAGCCCCCGGACACTCGAAGCATCCGGGGGCCGACCTCGTGGTCGTGGGCCGCGGTCGGGCCGTCGCCGTCAGTCGTCCTCATCGGAACGGGTCAGGTCCCAGCCGCTGATCCCGCGCCAGGCCAACCTGGCCACCAGCTGCTCGGCGGCGTCCTTCGGTACCGAACCGTGGTTGTTCAGCCAGTACCTGGCGCTGGTCTCGGCCATGCCGACCAGGGCGATGCTCAGCAGGTGCGCCTCCTCGTCGGAGATGCTCGTGTCCTGCCGGATCACCTCACCGATCAGCTCGGCGCAGCGCTGGAACGTGTGCTCGCTCTTCTCCCGTACCGCGGGGAGGTTGCGCAGGTCGGACTCGAAGACCAGTCGGAAGGCCTCACCGTCCCCCGCGACGAAGTCGAAGTAGGCCTGGAAGCTCGCGGTGACCCGTTGACGGTTGTCATGGGTGCTCTCCAGCGCTTCACGCTGCTTCTCGACCAGTACCTCGGAGTGCTCCTCCAAGAGGGCCAGGTAGAGCTCCAGCTTCCCCGGGAAGTGCTGGTACAGAACGGGTTTGCTGACACCCGCGCGGTCCGCGATCTCGTCCATCGCCGCCGCGTGGTACCCACGGGCGACGAAAACCTCCTGCGCTGCGGCCAGGAGTTGACGTCGGCGCCTGACCCGGGGCAAGCGGGTGCCCCGGGCGCGTGCGTCTGAAGGAGCTGTCACACCCACACCCTCCGAACTCGGCATGGCAGATGCGCGCCATTCACTCGGCACCTGCGTGGCTGATACCTACGGGCGCGGCCTCGGCTCCGTGTCGCGCCCAGCGGCTTTTCGCTCATCTTACTCCCGCGTAAGTTGAGTGTGGGCGGCGTGCGACGAACTTCCACCGATCGCCGACGGCCCGAAAAACCGACATCGCAGGTGAGAAGGGCGTCGAGCCGGTCCCCGATACGTGAGACGAAGGGCCTGGAGTTCATGCGGTGGCGGCCATCGTGATCACGGAAGGAAACCTCAACGGCGCTCGTCCTCGTCCTCCCCGGCGTCGATCGACTGGTCGATCACGTCCGCCTCGTTCGCCTCGATGAAGGCGTCCTGGGAGGTGTCCTCGAAAGGGCGGCCCTCCTCGTCCGGCCCCGCGGAGGCGCGCTGCTCGGCCGCGTCGGCCTCGGGAACGCTCATACCCGGGTCCTCGGCCTCGGGTGTCCGTCCGGTGTCTCGCTGCTCGGAAGATGCCACAGGGTCCTCCCCAACGTCGTCGGCGGTACCGGAGACACTACCCGCCGCCACCGTGATCACGGGGGTACCGCGCGGAATGAACCGATGGGTCCGGTTGGTTGGGGGGTCAGGACGTCCCGAGGGGCGACGAGCGCCACTCGTCCCCGGGGTGGGAATGGAAAACCCCACCCGTTAGGTTGGGTATAAGTGAAAGCCGCTTCGCGCACCGCCCCTCCCGCCGTGGACCCCTCGGTGCGGGTACGGGTGCGAGGCATTCCGAACAGACATGAGGAGTCACCGTGTCGCTGCCGCCGCTGGTCGAACCGGCTGCCGAGCTGACCGTGGACGAGGTGCGCCGTTACTCGCGTCACCTGATCATCCCGGACGTGGGGATGGACGGTCAGAAGCGCCTGAAGAACGCCAAGGTCCTCGTCGTCGGCGCGGGCGGCCTGGGCTCCCCGGCCCTGCTGTACCTCGCCGCCGCGGGTGTGGGAACGCTCGGCATCATCGACTTCGACGTCGTCGACGAGTCCAACCTCCAGCGCCAGGTCATCCATGGGCAGAGCGACATCGGCCGGCCCAAGGCCGAGTCCGCCCGGGACAGCGTCAAGGAGGTGAACCCCGGGGTCGAGGTCATCCTGCACCAGGAGCGTCTGGAGTCGGACAACGCCCTGGACGTCCTCGCCGGTTACGACCTGATCCTGGACGGCACCGACAACTTCGCCACCCGGTACCTGGTCAACGACGCCGCCGTCATCCTGAACAAGCCCTACGTGTGGGGTTCGATCTACCGCTTCGACGGTCAGGTCAGCGTCTTCTGGAACGAGTACGGGCCGCACTACCGCGACCTCTACCCCGAGCCGCCGCCGCCCGGAATGGTCCCCTCCTGCGCGGAGGGCGGCGTCCTGGGTGTGCTGTGCGCGTCCATCGGCTCGGTCATGGTCAACGAGGCCATCAAGCTGATCACCGGCATCGGTGAGCCGCTCGTGGGCCGTCTGCTCATCTTCGACGCCCTGGAGATGTCCTGGCGCGAGGTCAAGGTCCGCAAGGACCCCGAGACCGAACCGGTCACCGAGCTCATCGACTACGAGGCGTTCTGCGGTGCGGTGTCCGAGGAGGCCACCGAGGCCGCGGTGGACTCCACCATCACCGCGCCGGAGCTCAAGGAGCTCCTCGACAACAAGCCCGACGAGATCTTCCTCGTGGACGTGCGCGAGAAGAACGAGTACGAGATCGTCAGCATCCCGGGCGCGACGCTCATCCCCAAGGGCGAGTTCCTCAACGGCAAGGCCTTCGAGCGGCTGCCCCAGGACAAGCGCGTCGTGCTGCACTGCAAGTCCGGTGTGCGTTCGGCCGAGGCGCTGGCCGCGGCCAAGGCCGCCGGTTTCGGCGACGCCGTGCACGTCGGCGGTGGTGTGCTGGCCTGGGTCAACCAGGTCGATCCGAGCCTGCCCGCCTACTAGGTCGGGGTTGGAGGGTTCGCTCACGGGCGGTGCGGGGTCCTTCCCCGTACCGCCCGTACTCGTTTCCCCGGGAATGACGGCCCCGGAACGGGTACAGGTCCCACACGGGTCGCGCGCCGACCACCGGCGCGGGCCCTGCTGCTGGGAGGTGGCGTTATGCGCGTGAAGGGACGCTGGGCCGACTGGGCGGCGATCGCCCTCGGTTTGATGGTGGGACTGAGCTGGGTCGCACACGGGATGTACGGGTTCTCCGGAGGACTGTTCTTCATCCTGGGGCTGGGGGTCATCCTCGCCGCGACGATGTCGTTGACCCGCCCCGGATCGTTGACTACCGAGATCGGAGTGGTCGCCGGCGGCGCGGTGCTGTTCTCCCTGCCGTGGCTGCTCGGGTTCACCCATATCCTCGGGGCCGCACTGACCGCGTGGATCGGGGGCGGAGCCATCCTGGTCCTGGGGGTCTACGGGCTGACCAAGGCCAGGGCCGCGCGCAGACGCGACCCCGAACTGGCCTGGGGCACCCACGAAAACGTGGTTTCGGAGTAGCCGAACCGGCCGACCGTCCGGGTCTGGGAGCCGCTCCCCTCAGCGGGGGCGGCTCCGCGCCGTCTCCGGGGATGCGGTGGCCGTGCTCTGTCCACGGCGAGAGACGGCCACACCGACCACGCCGATGTGAACGCGGCCAAGAACATCCTTCACGCCGCAGGGCATGCGGTGTCAGCCTGCGGAGACCTCGGGGTCACCCGGTCCGTGAAGCAGGAACCAGCGCCCCCGCGAGGGCAGGCGCACCAACCGGCGTTATCGCTGGTTGGAATCCCCCGGCTTTAGGTGTGGGGAGGAAGTCAACGGTCATGCGCCGAACCCTAGGACGCGGACCCTTCGGCGCCGGCCGAAGCGTCCAACCCCAACAGGCCGGCCAGGTCGCGTACGCCCTGGTCGGTCACCCGCAACGCTCGGCCGCCCCCGATCCGCACGCACCAACCGGCGGCCAAGGCGTGTGAGAGCAGGGCCGCGCCCGCCACCCCGGCCAGGTGCGGCCGGCGTTCCGTCCAGTCCAGGCAGGGACGGGCCAAGGGGCGGCGTCCACCGCTTCGCAGGTCGATTCCGAGGTCGCAGAACCAGGCCGATCCGGCGTCGGTGAGCGCGAACCCGGTCTCCTGGTCGAGGAGACCGCGCTCGGACATCGCTCGGGTGACGTCCACCCCGAGGGCCCGGCGAGGTGGTCGTAACAGGTGCGGGCACGGGCCAGCGCCCGTCGTCGGGCGCTCTGCGCCAACGAACGCACCGGCCGACGTTCCGGGGCGATGTGGCCGGCCATGGTCTCCACCAGGTGGCGGTCTTCGGACCGGACAGCCGTACGTACCTGTGTCGACCCTGCCGGACCTGCGTGAGCAGGCCGCCCTCGACCAACCGGTTCAGGTGTTCGCTCGCGGTGGAGGCGGACACCCCGGTGTGCCGGGCGAGTTCGCCGGATGTCCACGCCCGATCGTCCAGGAGCGCCAGGCACATCGTCGCCCGGGTGGGGTCGGCGAGCAGGGCGGCCAGCGCCGCCAGATGGGGGCCGTCGGTTTCGAGCATGCCTCCAGGATGCCCCGACGACGTTTCGGCGCACGCCGAAGTGGACGGGTGCGGGTACCGGTGAGCCTGTCGGTGGGGGTGGTTAGGCTCACGTCCATGACCGAAGCGTTGCCCGAAGAGGATGGACCCGACGAGTACACCGAGGACGTCCTGTCGGTGGTGGAACGGATTCCCACGGGTCGGGTGATGAGCTACGGCGACATCGCCGAGTACGTGGGCCGGGGCGGGCCCCGGCAGGTGGGGGCGGTCATGTCCCGTTGGGGAGGAGGAGTGCCCTGGTGGCGGGTGGTGCGCTCGGACGGGCGGCCCGCCTCGGGGCACGAGGTGCGTGCCCTTTCACACTACGCCGGGGAGGGCACCCCGATGCGCCCCGGAAGCGACCGGGTGGACATGGCCGAGGCCCGTTGGGACGGGCGGACCAGGGGCTGAGAACGCACCCGACTCTTCCCGGGGCGTCCGGGATGGTCGTTTCCCTCTGGTGAACTGGTGAGGTGAACACATCCCCGTACCGTCTCGTGCGGCGCGCCCATCAGGCGACGCCGCCGCCGGTGCTGGACGAGAACCAGCAGAGCGTGGTCGACCACCCCGGTGGCCCCCTCCTCGTGCTCGCGGGCCCGGGGACCGGGAAGACCACCACCATCGTCGAGGCCGTCGTCGACCGCATCGACCACCGTGGTGTGGATCCCTCCCGGATCCTGGTGCTCACCTTCAGTCGTAAGGCCGCCCAGGAACTACGCGAACGCATCACCGGTCGGCTGCGCCGCACCACCCGCGAGCCCTTGGCGCTCACCTTCCACAGCTACGCCTACTCGCTGATCCGCCGCGAGTTCCAGCGCATGGGCGACCTCGCGCCCCGACTCCTGTCCGGGCCCGAACAGCTCATGGAGGTCCGTGAACTCCTGCGGTGGGAACTCGCCGACGGTGGGCAGGCCTGGCCGGAACGGCTCCGGCCCGCCCTGGAGACGCGCGGTTTCGCCGAGGAGCTGCGCGACTTCCTGATGCGCGCGCAGGAACGCGGGCTGGGGCCCGAGTCGCTGACGGCGATGGCCGCCGACCGTGACCGCGAGGACTGGGCCTCGGCCGCGGGGTTCCTGTCCCGTATGAACGGCCGCTTCGACATCGCCCCCGTGCCCACGCTCAACTACGCCGAGCTGGTGCGCGTCGCCGCGAACATGCTCTCCGACCCCGAGGTGCAGGAGCGGGAACGTTCCGCCCACGAGGTGGTCTTCGTCGACGAGTACCAGGACACCGACCCGGCCCAAGAGGAGCTGTTGCGCGCCCTGGCCGGGGACGGGCGAGACCTGATCGCGGTCGGTGACCCCGACCAGTCCATCTATGGGTTCCGCGGCGCCGAGGTGCACAACATCCTGGAGTTCCCGAGCCGCTTCCCCACGTTGCAACGTGAGGACGCCCCGGTCGTGGCGCTGCGGACCTGCCGCCGCAGCGGGGCCGCCCTGTTGGCGGCCTCCCGCGGGGTGACCCGGCGGCTGCCCGCCGTGGCCTCCGCGCGCGGGCAGGTCAACGCCCACCGCGACCTCGTCCCCGCTGAGGGGATCCCCGACGGCGAGGTGCATCTGCTGATGGCGGACAGCGCCACCCAGGAGGCCGCGGTCATCGCCGACACCCTGCGCCGGGCCCACCTGATCGACGGGATCCCGTGGTCGGACATGGCGGTGCTGGTGCGCTCCTCCAGCCGACAGCTGCCGGTACTCCGCCGTGCCCTCACCGCGGCGTCGGTGCCCGTCGTGGTGGGCTCGGACGAACTTCCGGTGGCGGCCGAACCCCTGGTCCGCCCCCTGCTCGGACTCATCCGGTACGGGCTGCGCCCGGAGGAACTGGACGACGAGGCCGCTCGCGAACTCCTGATGAGCGCCTTCGGTGAGGCCGACTCCGTCCGGTTGCGCCGGCTGGTGCGGGCCCTGCGCCGACTCGACCTGGACCGGGTCCGGTCCGCTCGGGAGAACACGACCACCGAGGGCGTCACCGAGGACGAGGTCGGCGAGGGCGAGGAGAGCGACGACCGGGACCTCGGGTACCGATCCTCCTCCCGGCTGCTGGTCGAAGCCCTGCGCGATCCACGTGAACTCACCCTGATCGATCCCGAGATCGCCGCGCCCGCCACCCGGGTCGCCAAGGCGCTGCGCACCGTGCGTGATCTGAACGCCAAGGGCGCAGACGCCGAACAGGTCCTGTGGGAACTGTGGCGCGACAGCGGGCTCGCCGACCGGTTGCTGCGGGCCAGCCAGGCCGGAGGCCGCCGTGGCGCCGCCGCCGACCGCGACCTGGACGCCGTGGTCGCCCTGTTCGAGAGCGCGGCCCGCTACTGTGACCGCCTCCCGCCGGGAACCCCCGACGGTTTCCTGGAGGACCTGGCCGCCCAGGAGATCCCCGGCGACAGCCTCGCCGAGCGCGCCCCCGAGGGTGAGGCGGTGCGCATCCTCACCGCGCACCGGTCCAAGGGGTTGGAGTGGGGCCTGGTCGTGGTGGCCGGAGCCCAGGAGGGAGAATGGCCCGACCTGCGGCTTCGCGGTTCCCTCCTCGGTGTGGAGGAGCTGGTCGACGCACAGAGTCACTCGGCGGACTCCTTCGGGGCCGCCCTGGCGTCCAAGCTCCTGGACGAGGAACGCCGACTCTTCTACGTGGCGCTCACCCGAGCCCGCCGCACCCTCTACGTCACCTGTGTGGGTGGTGACGACGCAGAGGAACGTCCCTCGCGTTTCCTGACGGAGATCGGACTGGGCGACCCCGAACCGATCAGCACCGGGCGACGATGGCTGTCCCTGCCCGCCCTGGTCGCGGACCTGCGTTCGGTGGTCACCGACCCCGAGGCTCCGGGGCCGCTTCGGCAGGCCTCCGCCGCCCACCTGGCCCGTCTGGCCGAGGAGGGTGTGCGCGGCGCCGACCCCGCCGAGTGGTACGCCCTCACCCCCTTCAGCGACGACCGCCCCCTCTCCGATCCCGAGGACACCATCCGGGTATCGCCCTCGCAGGTGGAGAGCTTCACCAACTGTCAACTGCGCTGGCTGCTGGAACGCGCCGCCGGCGCCTCCTCCGGCGACTCCGCCTCCGCGCTGGGCACCGTCGTGCACGCCGTGGCCGTTCTGGTCGCCCAGGGCGGCAGCGCGGAGGAGGTCGGTGAACGCATGGACGAGATCTGGTCCGACCTGGACTTCGGTGGACCGTGGCAGTCCGACAAACAGCGTGAGCGCGCCGACGAGATGGTCCGCAAGCTCATCGACTGGGACACCGGCAACGATCGCGAACTGGTCGTCACCGAGGAGGGCTTCAAGGTGGACGTGGGCGGCATCGAGATCACCGGTCGCGTCGACCGACTCGAACGCGACGACCAGGGACGCGCCGTGGTCGTCGACATCAAGACCGGCGGTACCAAGGCCGATGACCTGGCCCGTCACCCCCAGCTGGGCGTGTACCAGATGGCGGTGCTCAAGGGAGCCTTCGCCAAGCTCGGCCTGGCCGAGCCGGGGGGCGCCACGCTCGTGCAGGTCGGCAAGGCCGCGCTCAGCAAGAAGGCGCGCGAACAGGCCCAGTCTCCCCTGGGCGAGGACCCCGACCCCGGGTGGGCGCAGACCCTCGTGCGCGAGGTCGCCACCGGCATGGGCGGGTCCCGGTTCACCGCCACCCGAAACACCGGATGCAACTCGTGCGCGGTGCGCGCCTGTTGCCCGGTCCAGGACGAGGGCAGACATGTCTGAACCCACACCCGCCCCCGAGACCCCCGCCCCCCGGACCCCGCCCCCGGCCCCGAGATTCGACCCCGCAGAACTCGCTCGACTCCTCAAGCGTCCCGAACCCACCGTCGAACAGGCACGGGTCATCTCCGCGCCCCTGGAACCGGGGGTGGTGATCGCCGGCGCCGGATCCGGCAAGAGCGAGACCATGGCGGCCCGGGTGGTCTGGTTGGTCGCCAACGGACACGTGCGCCCCGAACAGGTGCTCGGTCTGACCTTCACCCGCAAGGCCACCACCGAGCTGGCCGAACGCGTGCGCAAGCGCCTGGAACAGTTGCGCGCCACCGAACTCTTCCCCGAGGAACCGTTGGACGGCGAACCCACGGTCTCCACCTACAACTCCTACGCGGGCCGGATCGTGGCCGACCACGCCCTGCGCGAAGCGGTCGAGCCCACCTCCCGGCTGCTCAGCGAAGGCCAGTCCTGGCAACTGGCGGCCCGGATCGTGGGCGAGTACGACGGTCCCATGGGGCACATCGACGTCGGAGCGGACACCGTCACCCGCCGGGTCCTGGACCTGTCCGGACAGATCGCCGACCACCTCACCACCACCGACCAGGTGCGCGGGGTGGGCCGCTGGATCCAGGCGGGCGTGGACGCCATGCGGCGCAAGCCCACCCGACCCACCAAGGACCTGGTGGACGCCCAGCGGCGCCGCGAGGAGCTGCTTCCGCTGATCGACCGCTACAACGACGCCAAGCGTGGTCGGGAGGCGATGGACTTCGGCGACCAGATGGCCCTGGCCGCGCGCATCGCCCTCAACCACCCCGAGGTGGGGCTGATCGAACGCGGCCGCTACCGCGTGGTGCTGCTCGACGAGTACCAGGACACCAGCCACGCCCAGTTGGCGTTGCTGCGCGCCCTGTTCGGCGAGGGCCATCCGGTGACCGCGGTCGGCGACCCCTGCCAGTCCATCTACGGATGGCGGGGCGCGATCGCCGCCAACCTCACCGGCTTTCCCACCGACTTCCCGGTCGCTCCGGGGCGGCCGGCCCCGGTGCGGCGCCTGTCGGTGAGCTTCCGCAACGGCCAACACGTACTGGACGTTGCCGAGCGTGTCTCCGACGAACTGCGCGCCGAGGCCGCCGACGTGCCCATCCTGTATCCGGGGCCCGCCCGACGCGGCCGCGGCACCGCCATGGCCGCGCTGTTCGCCACGGAGACCGAGGAGGCGGCGTGGATCGCCGACCAGGTCCGCCGCCTGGTCCACGCCACCGCCGACGACGCCGGTGGCCCGGTGTTCGCCCCGGACGGTCGGGCCTGGCCGGAGGGGGAGTCGGGCGGGGCCTCCGATGGTGCCGTCGGCCCCGGTGACATCGCGATCCTGTGCCGTAAACGCTCCCAGTTCCCGCCACTGCGGGAGGCACTGGAGGCACACGACGTCCCGGTGGAGGTCGTGGGCCTGGGCGGGCTCATGATGGTGCCCGAGGTCCGCGACATCATCGCCACCCTGAGGGTCGTCCACGACGCCTCCGCCGGCAACGAACTCGCCCGCCTGCTCACCGGACCCCGATGGCGGCTGGGCCCGCGCGACCTGGCCGCCCTGGGTTCCCGCGCCGCCGAACTCGCCCGGCACACCAGGCGTGATCTGACCACCTCCGGCCCCGACCACGAGGACGAGCCCGACGAGGACCTACTGCGCCGCACCGTCCTGGACCTGACCGCCGAGAGCGGCAGCCTCGTTGACGCCGTCGACGACCCCGGCCCGGCCGAGAACTACTCCGAGACCGCCTACGAACGCCTGGGCCGACTGGCCGAGGAACTGCGTGGACTGCGCAAGATCGTCGGCCAGCCCCTGCCCGACCTCATCACCGAGATCGAACGCATGCTCGGGCTGGACATCGAGGTGGGCGCTCGCATCCACCGCGACCCCCTGTCGGCCCGCGCCGACCTCGACGCCTTCGTCGACCACGCCGTACGCTTCGTCGGCAACACCGAGGACCCCACCCTGGGCGGCTTCCTCGGCTACCTCAACGCCGCGGAGGAGAACGAGAGCGCGCTCAGCCCCGGAGAGCGGGTGGGTGGTTCCGACAGCGTCAAGCTCATGACCATGCACGGCGCCAAGGGTCTGGAGTGGCCGGTGGTGTTCGTGCCGGGGATCAGCGCCGGCAAGCGCGCACCGCTGTTCCCCGCCAAGGCCCGCGACTCCCTGGCCTGGGTCAAGGCCGACCACCTGCTGCCGTATCCGCTGCGCGGCGACAGGGCGAGCCTGCCCGCCCTGCGCGGGGTGGAGAAGGAGGACATCGCCGAGTTCAAGGCGGCGGAGGAGGCCCGCCACCTGATGGAGGAGCGGCGGCTGGCCTACGTCGCCGTCACCCGTGCCTCCTACGCGCTGGTCTGCACCGGCCACTGGTGGGGACGGACCGGAAGCACCCCGCGAGGGCCGTCGACGTTCCTGGAGGAGATCCGCGAGGCCTGCGAGGGAGGCGCCGGGTCCGTGGTGGCCTGGGCACCTCCACCCGACCCGGAGGACACCAACCCGCACGACGATGAGGAGTCCTCGGCGGTGTGGCCACCGCCGGGACCGTCCGTGACGGAGCCGGTCACCGAGCCCGAACCCTCCCCGGTGTCCCTCGTGGTGCCGGAGATCGCCCCCGACCTCGTCGGTCCCGAACCGGAGTTCGAGTACGAACCGGAGTACGACCCCGAACACGACGACGCTCCCGTGACCGACTACGAGCCGGGTTCCGCGCCCGAGCCCGAACCCGAACCCGCGCCCGGGTCCCGGCCGGACGGCCGCCGTGAGCAGATCCTGGCCGGAGCCGACCTGGTGGAACAGGCCAGGGCCAGGCTGCGGGTCGGGGAGTCCGCGCTACCGAAGAAGGCCCCCGACGCGCTGCGCAAACGGCTCCACGGTTGGGAGCGCGACACCGAACTGCTGCTCGCCCACCGGGACCGCGCCGTCACCGGGTCGGGAGAGGGGCCGGTCGAGGTGGAACTGCCCGATCACCTGTCGGTGTCCTCCATGGTGTGGCTGGCAAGGGACCCCTCCGCGCTGGCCCGGCAGATCCGGCGGCCGCTGCCCCGGCCGCCGGCCCCGCACACCCGGCGCGGTACCGCCTTCCACTCCTGGCTGGAACAGCGATTCGGACAGAACGCCACCCTGCTCGACGAACTGCCCGGGGCCGCCGACGAGACGGCGGGGGAAGACGAGGACCTCGCCGAACTCCAGCGGATGTTCGAGGAGAGCGAGTGGGGTCGACGGGTTCCGCTGGAGGTGGAGGTGCCGTTCGAGACGGTCATCGGAGACCGTCTCATTCGAGGCCGCATGGACGCGGTCTTCCACGACGCCGAGACCGGTACCTACGACGTGGTCGACTGGAAGACCGGCCGCCCACCCGCCAACCCGGAGGAACGGCGGGCCGCGGGGGTGCAGTTGGCCGCCTACCGGCTGGCCTGGGCCGACCTGGTCGGGGCCGGCCCCGACCAGGTGCGGGCCGCCTTCCACTACGTGCGCGCGAACGAGACCGTGCGCCCCGTGGACCTGCTCGACGCCGAGGGCCTGGCCGCGCTGTTCACCCGCCTACCCGAACCCGACTGACGGTCCGCTCGCGGACCGAGGCGTCGCCGTCCTACCGAGGTGCCTGGTCGACCTGGATGTCCCACCCGACGTCGTTGCCCTCGACGGAGGTGACCGTGATGGTCACGCCATAGGCGACACCGTCGTCCACGAGCTCACAGCGGATCTCGGAGCCCACCTCCGCGGGAAGGTCGTCGGCGCACGTGACCTCGTCGGGGATCTGACCGACCTCCTCGGCGAGCATCCGGGCCGACTGTTCGGCGACGTCGTCGGCGGGAACGGTACCCGGTCCACCGAAGCCGAACGAGCAGCCCGCCAAGAGTAGGGGCAAGGCGCCGAGGGCCGCTCCGGCGATGATCCGGTCACTGCTGATCTGTCGCATCGTGTCCTCCTTGGTTCTTCCGAGATGGGCCATGTGAATCGACCCGAGAACCAGGGCCCTGGTTCCTGACCTGGGCGTTCCGATACGAGTTCGTGTTCTCGCGTTCCGTGCCCGACCGATCACCCGTACCCGTGGAAGGCGGGCGGTGCGGGCGGTGCGGGCGGCGTGGGCGGTGCGCAGGCACGCGGAGCGGCGGTGTCGGGAAGAGGTCACCGCCGCTCTCGTCGTCTGTTCAGACCACGCCGAAGACGAATCCGCCGGGTGAGTCGATGTCGTCGCCGAACAGGTACAGGCGGGCGGAGAGCACGAACTCCTCGCGGCTGATGTCGCCGTCCCCGTCGGTGTCCACGTGCGCGAACCGGGTGCGGGCGCCCGCCTCCTCGGCGCCCAGGGTCTTCGCGTAGACCAGGAACTCGGCCTCACTGATCCGGCCGTCCCCGTCGGCGTCCAGCAGGTCGAAGACGGCTTCCGCTACGGCCTCGGCCGCGTTGGAGCTGCTGCGGTCCTCGGAAGCGGCGTGCATGGCGCCCACGAACGAGTCCTGGTCCAGTCCACCGGTCTGGTCCCCGGAGAGATCGACCAGCTTGCGCCACAGGGACTCGTACGCGGCCTGGATCGCCCGGGCCCGGTCATCGTCGGCCTCCAACCCGTAACCGGCGACGTAGCGGTTCACGAGTCGTTGGTAGTCGTCCCAGGTAACGGCCTTGTCGCCGTCGGTATCCAGAACGTCGAACAGGTCGCCGAATCGGGCGGCGATACGGGGGTTGGTGCTCACGCGGGTCTCCTCCGAACCAAGGACGGGGCTTTCCCGCCCTCTGTCGTCAGAGTGCCATGTTCCTCCGGTGGTTCTCTGTTCGCTTCGGTGAAGCCGCCTTAGATGAGTGGTTCCCAGGGACGGGGGTTGTCGGGTGTCGTTTGGGTGTGTGGG
>NZ_BCSH01000099.1 GCF_001570765.1 Nocardiopsis listeri NBRC 13360
AACCACCAGCAGGACCACGACCCCAGGCGCCCCACCAGCCACCCACCCCCGAGCAGCACGAAACCAGCGAAACCAGAAACCCCCCAAGATCGATGGGCTCACGCCCACTAACCCCACCCCCGATCGCCACCACATCTCTTCACCACTCGGTGGCGGCCAGGAGGCGGTCACGCAATTCTGGGGCGAGAGTGCGCATGTAGGTGGCGCTGATGTGTCCGGCGTCCCAGAAGACCAGCACGTTGCCGACGACCGCGTGGCACAGGTCGGGTTCGCAGATGAGGTCGGTGAGGTCTAGGGTGACGACGTTGTTCGGGAGGTCGAGGTCGGCGTCTTCGAAGGGGGACGCCTCGGTCATCGAGTCGGTGGTCGGCGCCGTGCATTCCTCGGGGGAGGCCGTGGCCAGGCACTCGGGGGCGTCGAAACCCAGGCGCGGGGTGTCGCGGACCGCGACGACCTCGATACCCAGGGCCTCCAGCTCACGCCAGCGGTCGACGTAGCCCTCCACCAGTACCTCCTCGCCGAAACCGGCGGTGGTGTCCAGGCTGGTGGTGGTGCCCGTGGTGAACACGGTGTCGGGGCGTAGGTCGGCGAGTTCGACCATCACACCTTGGTTCCACTCGGCGCACTCGGTGTAGGGTTCGCCCTTGTAGAGCTGGGGCGCGTCGGTGAAAAGGCAGGCGCCCTTGACGATGTTGAGCAGTCGCCAGTTCTGCTGTTCCGCGATGATCTCGAGGGCGGGAAACCAGTGGGCGGTGTGGGAGCCGCCGACGAGGGCGATGGTGCGGTCGGCGTCCTCGGGACCGTACTCACAGACGATCACCTCGGTTCCGGCGATGGTCTGGTTGCAGCCCTCTTCGTAGGTGAGCGGGGTGTCCTGGGCGGCGGATGCGGGCGGGGGATGGACGGGGTCGGGGTACTCGCCGTGCTCGGCGCCGATCGCGGCGGCGCCCGGGTAGCGCTGCGGGTCGGCGAGGAGTTCCTCCAGACGTCGTTGTTCGGCGTCCATGCGTGTGGTCCACACGGTCGTGGCCAGGAGCAGCGGGAGGAGGCAGGCCAGGACGAGGGCCGGGCCTCGGACCCGCGAAGCGCGGGCGTAGTTCGTGACCCGGTCGGCCAGAGGGGTCGTCACGGCGGCCAGGGCCACGGACACCGCGAGGACCACCGCGCCACCGAGGGGGCTCGCCAGGGTTCGGCCGGTGAACTCCAGGTAGAACACCAGGATCGGCCAGTGCCACAGGTACAGGGCGTAGGAGATGGAGCCGAGGTAGCGCACCGGGCGCGGGGTGAGGAGTCGGTCCGCTCCCCAGCGCGAATCCGTGGTTCCGGCGACGACGACGGCGGCCGCCGCGAGGGTCGGCCACAGTGCCGCGTAGCCGGGGAAGACCGTCGACACCTGGAGCAGGACACCGCAGAGGACCAGAGCGGCCAGGCCGGACCAGCCGAGGAGGATCCGGAGGTTCTTCGCCGGCTTCAGGTACGGCAGGAACAGCGCGAGCAGGCCTCCCAGCGCGAACTCCCACAGGCGCGCGCCGGTGTCGAAGTAGGCCCACGTCTGGTCGGTTCGGGTGATGTGCACCGAGTACGCCAGGGAGACGGTGAACACCGCGCCCAAGGCGACGGCGAGGCCGCGCCGCGGGGACGTTCCCCACCGGATCGACCACCAGAAGGCCAGGCCGATCAGCGGTGGCCACAGCAGGTAGAACTGCCCCTGGATCGAAAGCGACCAGAAGTGTTGGAGGAGGCTCGTGCCGTCGTCACGTGCCAGGTAGTCGACGGATCCGAGCGCCAGGTGCCAGTTCTCGTGGTAGAGCGCCGAAGCGACTCCTTCGGCGACCGTGTCGCGCCACCGGGTCTGCGGGAGCAGGGACCTGGTGGCGACCAGGGTCGCCCCGATCACCAGGACGGCGGTGGGGACCAGCCGTGTGGCCAGGCGCGCGAGGAAGGCCCCGTAGCGGATCCGACCGCGTCCGGCCGCCCGCACCAGGGATCCGGTGATGAGGAAGCCGGTGAGCAGCAAGAAGACGTCCACACCGCCGGAGACCCGACCGAACCAGACGTGGTAGGTGGCGACGAGGAGGACGGCGATCGCGCGAAGCCCGTCGATCTCCGGCCGGTGGCCTTCGGTGGGCACGGGAGAACGCACGGACGACCTTCGCGAAGGGGACGGGGAGGTCGCCATGATGGCCCGCCCGGGTGAAGGGCGTGCGTACGCGGGTCGACCTCCCGGTCTCGTCCGGAAGAACCCCGTCGGGGGTCAGAGGCGAATCGTCTCGCGGTTCGGGTCGGTGAGCATCTTCGGGTCCCGGTCACGCAGCAGGGCCATGATCGGGGCGATCGTGTCCGCTTCCTGGGCGTACTCCGCTTCCTCGGTCTTGAGCCCCACCACCTGGAAGAACAGCACCAGCCCGTTGTCCGTGTCCAGGATGCGCATGTCGGCGTCGGGCACGATCGCGAGCGAGGTCATGTCGCCGTTCGACCTCTCGCCGCCGAGCGGAGAGCGGGTGATGATCCAGTGCCCCACGTCGAGTCGCGCTCCGGCGACGTACTGATCGGCCAGGGCGTGCAGGACACGGAGGATCCACGCGGGTACGGTCTCGTCCCCCTCCACGCGCGGGATGCGGCAGGAGAACTCGAACCCGGCCCCGGAGACCCGCTTCTCCTCGCTGGTCTTCTCCCCCAGTTCGGTGAGACCGAAGGTCACGAGCAGCCAGTGCCCCTCCATCGGGTAGGCGAGCACTCCGTCGATGCCCTGGTCGTTCCCACCCCCGGGGAACTGGATGGTCAGCGGCCGCACGTCCGGGTAGTGCTGCGCCCACCCTTCGTAGATCTGGGTGAGTCCGGGCAGCATCTCCAGCATCGTGCGTTCTCCTGGTTCGGGTTCGGTGCGCGGTGGTCGGCGCACTTCAGAGGATAGGAGTCGTCCGGGGGCACGCCGACCGTGTTCGTCCTGCCCGGGGTCGTGCTCACGTGTGTGAACGCTGCCGTCCCGAGGTGCGGGCCACTCGGGTCGACTCCGTACGAACACCCTGGGGGACAGGGTTTCCTGTCGGGTGGGTGACAGTTTCCGCACGGTACACGGCAAGGGGGCTTGTCCGCGGATCGAGAGGCTTGTAGGTTTCCTCCAACCTCAATGCGATAACCGAAAACTACTTCCCGTGACCTTGGTGGTAGACCCGCACACCCTCGAACCCGCTCAAGAGGTGGACCCCGTGAACTCCCCCCTGTGCAGACGCGCACTGAGCGGCCTGGCCGCGGCGGCGCTCCTCGCGCTCACGCCCCAGGTCGCCATGGCCGACACCGAATTCGTTCCCACCCCGGCGGACACCCCCGCCGAGCGTGCGACCGCCGACCGGCAGGCCCTGGAGGACAAGCTCGAAGCCGTCTCCATCCCGACCGGCCCGCTGACCTTCGGCGCCGAACCCCTGGCCGCGGCCCAGAGCGCCGCGGAGAGCGCGGCGGCCGGCGCGTCCTGCGCCATCTCGCCCGAGGAGGCCACCGCGATGGCCCTGGCCCCGGTCTGGCCCGAGGTGTCCGGTGGTTCCTCCGAGCCGCCCTCGCCGATGACCCTCTCCCGGTACGACAACCAGTCCGGTCTCTACGACCCCGCCGGACGCGACGGTCTGTTCTTCAACCCGGGCGTCGGCCTGTGGCAGATGGACTCGGCCGGACTGGGCACCGACAACACCGCCGGTGAGGCCATCGACTCGGTGTGGGTGTCCGACTTCGTGGTGCCCTACATCGTGGACAAGTACTGCGGCGCCATCAATGGCGGATCGGCCGCGCCGGCCGCGCGGGCGACGGCGTGGTCCGACTGGAACGCCTGCTCCGCGGGTGACTGCGACACCGTCTACTGGCGCGCGTACAACGACGGCATCGGCGCGGAGCCGACCGTGGACCGCTACGGCGGCGGCCAGGCGCGGACCTGCTCCTACGAGGGCTCTTCACACGACTGCCTGTTCGTGGACGTGGCCAACGCCCAGGGCGCGGACTGGTGGGCGAACCCGGGCAGTGGCCAGTCGCCGGTGCCGCACCCGTTCTACGTGCTCAGGGCCGGTGACAACGAGGTCCGGGTGTGGTTGGCGCAGGACTCGGGGCACGGGGTGGACGTGACGGTCACCCGCCCCTTCGGCGGCAACGCCCGTGACGCCCTGTCCTGGACCGACGGGCGGGGGCTGTGCGACACGACCGAGGGTCGCGGCGCCTGCTGAGGCGCTCACTCCAGGGGCGGGACGGCTCGGCCGTTCCT
>NZ_BCSH01000100.1 GCF_001570765.1 Nocardiopsis listeri NBRC 13360
GGGACGGCTCGGCCGTTCCGCCCCACGCCGTATCGAACGCGGAACATCGATGGGAGGAAGCGCCCGCGCGCCCCGCACCGGTCGAATAGGAGGCGAATAGGTCCACACCTCCGACACCACTTCCGACCGAAGTCACTTAACGTCACAGGAAAGACACGCAAAGGACCACCCGATCGGGTGTTCGTGCGCATTTCGGCTCGCTCGCGCGACTTCCGGAGAAACAAGGTTAAGCGGCGAACAGGTGGATAAGATGCCTAGTGCTCTACCTGCTCGAGCAGACCTTTCGACGGCCAACGAGGGTCACGTTGAAAGGAATCACCATTGACATGATCTAAATGATTGAACAACTCTGCGTTTCATATTCTAATAACGCGCCGAGGGTCGGCCCCTGCCACCGGAACCGACCATTGCCTCCTCACCGGAAGCGACACAAGAGTTACTGTGCGCACGGGACCCGCAGAAAAATCCCCCACACTCACAAGGCACGGTGTCACTTCAGTATGAAGTACAGATTCGAAATACTCGGTCCCGCCACCATCGTCTCCGACGGCGAGGACGCCGTCCTTCCCTCCACCAAGCCGAGTGCGATCCTCGTCTGCCTCCTCATCAAGTGCAACTCGTTCGTGTCCCTCGAATACCTGAAGTACGCGCTGTGGGGAGAGCACCCGCCGCCCAACGCGGACGTGACCCTGCCGACGTACATCCTCCGGTTGCGGCGCCTGCTCCGTAAGTACGACAGCGAGGCCGACCCCATCGACACCATGTCCCGGGGTTACCGCATCACCTTTCCTCCCAACAGTGACTCGCTCGACCTGCTGATGTTCCAGCGTCTCCTCGACAAGGCCACCCACTATCGCTCGTCCGGGGCGTTGGAGAACGAGCGCTCGGCCCTACAGCGGGCGGAGAAGCTGTGGAAGGGCCCTGCCCTGTCCAACATCCCGTCGGACATGCTGCACCGGGAGGAGACCCCCAGGCTGAACGACCAGTGGTTCGACGTGCTGGAGCGCCGTTTCACCATCGATCTCTCACTGGGCGACATCGACGGCCTGGCCCCCCAGATCAGACAGGCCATCACGCACAGACCCGAACGCGAGCGCTACTGGGAACAGCTCATCGAGACGCTCCATCGGATCGGACGGACCACCGAGGCACTGAACGAGTACCGCAAGGTCCACGCCTACCTGACGAGCGAACTCGGGATCGAGCCCCGCGCGAGCCTGCAACGTCTGCACCTGGAGGTGCTCCGACAGGCCGAGCTCTCACCGGGCCGGGAACCGCTCGCCTTGGAGAGACCGGCTCCCGTCCGCGGAGCGCGGCCCGGTCCCCCTCCCGGTGTCTTCGGCGATGAACCTTCGGGCGGGCCGAAGGCGTACAAGGCCGTGCCCCACCTACCGCTGTCCCAGGACTTCGTCGGAAGGAACCCGATCACCGAGTCCCTGGTGGACGAGATCAAGGGGTCGGACGTCCCGATCGCGGTCGTCTCCGGTCCACCGGCGGCGGGCAAGACGGAGATCGCGTTCCAGGCCGCACGTCAGTGCACGGACGAGTTCGCGGGAGGTGTCCACATCGCGCAGCTCCTCCGGCCGGACGGCGTTCCCCGGGAGAGGGAGGAGGTCCTGCACGAACTCCTCCTCCAGACCGGTGTGGAGCCGCCCGCCCAGGAGGGTCTCCCCACCGACCCCGAGGAACGGCGGGCACGACTCCTGCGTTCCTGGCGGTCCACCCTGGCGGACCGCCCCTGTCTCATCGTCGTCGACGGGGCGAGGAACTCCGCCGACTGTCTCCCCTTCCTGCCCCGCTCCCCCGAGTCCCGTGTGGTCGTCACCAGTCGCAGCACCCTTCCCCGGTTGATCGCGTTCCACGGGGCCCGCACCCACGTCGTCCCCCCGCTGAGCCGGTACCACTCGGTGCAGCTGCTCACCCGGATCCTCGGGGACGAGGCGGAGGGGAAGTGCCACGAGGTCCTGCAACGGATCTGCGACGTCTGCGGCGGCCTGCCCGGAGCCCTCCGGCTGGCCGGGGCGAAGTACCTGTCCACCCCGCACCTGACCCTGGCCCAGTTCGCGACCCTCCTGGAGGCGTCTCCCCTGGACCAGCTCTCGGCCGCGTCGGAGTCGGAGTTCTCGCTGCGCGAGCAGCTGTACCGCTGCTACGAGGACATGAGCGAGACGGCTCGGCGGATCTTCCTGGAACTGACGTCGTCGAACCAGCAGGTCCTGCCGGTGACGGACCTGTTCGCGAGCTTCTCCGGCACGCCGAACGAATTCGACCAGGCACTGGCGGAGCTGTACAACGCCTCCCTGATACACCACTACGGGGCCGGGCGCATCGGTGTTCTCCGGTTGCTGAAGGACATAGCCACCCACCGCGTGGACAGGCTCACCGAAGCACTGGTATCCAATGAGAAATAGCAAAAGGAGAACAGTACGTGCCAAAGAACGTTCCGGAGCAGCGGCAGCTGGCTTCGGACAAAGAGCGTGAGGACACCGCGACCTCTCTGCGGACCGCCTTCGAGGAAGGAAGGTTGGATCAGGAGGAACACGAGAGGAGGGTCGGTATCGCTCTCAGTGCGAAGACCCACGGAGAGCTGAGGACCCTTCTCGACGACCTGCCCGCGAACACGGAACGGACGGAAAAGGGCATCGTTTCGGCCCAGGGAAAACCCGGAATGAGCCCGCTGGCGGTCTGGGGGATATTCGCCGCCGTCACGTTCGTGGTCTGGGCCGTTCCGGCGCTGATCATGGGTTATCCGATGGGCCTGCTCGGATGGGCCGCGTTCTGTGGTTTCTGGGGGATCCCCGCCTTCGTCGTGACGGCTACGCGCCGCCGGAAATAGGACCCCGTCCGACGCCCGAATCCATGGCTCAGGGGAAGGGGTGCGGGACCGGGTTGGGCACTTGGGCCCCGGCCCGTCCCGCCGTGCGTTCCACCAGATCATGGAACCGTCGCATCGTCAGGACCCGCTGCTTGTCCCATCCGAAGTCGATGGGCGCCAGGCCGGGGGCGATGACGCAGACGTTGGCGAGACCGACGGAAGCCTGTTCCGGTGACGTCTGGTCGACGGCGATCACGTCGAATCCCGCGTCCTTCATCACCGACACGCAGAACCGCAGGTCCTCCAGCAGGTCCATCGTGCGCGGCCGATCTCGCTCCCAGTCCCGATACAGGTCACCGATGGGCGCGGGCCGGGTGTTCCCGAGCAGGAACTCCGCCTTGGGGGCCATCTCGGGGAGGGCGAACAGCAAGGGGTGGTCCTTGAGCTCCCGCACCAGGCGGTAGTCCTCCGCCATCGCCGCCAGTTCCCCACCGCGCTTGCCGGCGCGCATGGCCAGTGAGGGGATGTAGGTCGCGATCTCCGACAGGGCCGAGTGGACGGCGCCCTCGGGGTCCATGGCCGAACCCGCGGCGAAGCAGAGGTTGCCCGGCCCACCGTCCCGCCGGATTCCCACGGCGTTGACCACCGGGAACGGCAGGTCGATCCTGTTGTCGAAGAGTCGGACGTCGTATCCGTGCAGGCGGATGCGGTCCACCATGTGACGTGTCCGCGGTGAGCGCAACGAGTCCACGTCGATCTCCGGCAGCGGCAGGGCCCCGTACCAGCCCAGCACGAAGGCGTCCCTCTCCACCAGTTCGAGGAGGGCGTGCAGGATCGCCTCCTCCGCGACCCCGCCGACCGCGCAGCCGTTGGAGCACTCGTCCACGAACGCGCCGGGAGAGCCGTCCCGGACGTAGTAGACGAGCTGTTCGGGGACGAGGATCGGACGGTCGTCACGGAGGGACCTGCCCCAGACCCAGGTCGTTTCCCGCTCGGGGTCGAAGGGGACCAGACGCTCGGACGCGGTGTAGAGGGCGTCGTCGTAGGTCCCGCATTCCCGTGGGTCCAGCACGTGCCTCCCCTCCTCGACGAACCCCCGATGGCTCCCGACCACCGGTTCCTCGTGCCTTCTCTGCTGGGTGCCCGCGTGCCGTTCCAGGCCTTCGAAGACCGCGGAGAACCGGCTCTCGCGGTAGGAGTCGGTCTGCCCCGACCAGCCCACATCGAGCAGGCGTCCCCCCGCGGAGACCCGCATGTTCCCGGTCGCGGGGGCCATCGTCGGGGACGTCAGATCGAGGTGGAGTCCGTCCCCCAGAACACCGCACACGGGGTTGGCGAAGACGGCCGTGTCCGTGTCGTGGTCCTCCGCGGGACGGAGGCGGAAGCCGTCGGGATCCGGTTTGTGGCGTGGGACGAGAGGGGGGAGCCCGTACTCGGCGGTGGCCGGGACGGGGGTCGTGCAGCGTGGGCAGCCGGCGTCGGCCAGCAGGGGGAAGGACCGTACGGTGAGGGATGCCAGGGAGAGTTCGACCACCTCGGCGGTCCGGGGTTTTCCGGAGCCGGGGCGGAACCCGTCGACCGCGTCCGTGTACAGGTGGTGGGCGGCGTCGACCGCGAAGTCGGTGAGGTAGGGCGCGGAGAAACCTCCGAGGAAGCTCCCTCCGGACTCCAGGACCGTCCGTTCGGCGGGGGGTCGGATCCTCTGCCAACGGGAGGCCAGGCAGTTCGTGCAGGGTCCGTCCGCTCCACCGCCCACCGGCCCGATCAGGACCGACCGGGGGGTGAGGAAGATCCCGGGGCCGTCGCCGCCGGCGTCGTCTCCCGCCGCGTCGAGCATTCCGAGCAGGCGGACCCGGGGGCGCAGAGCATCGGGACGCCCCTCCGCGGACCAGCACCGGTTCAGTCCGTCCTGAAGCTGCGTTCCGCTCTGGTTCGCGGCCGGTCCCATGTTGTGCACCTACTCCTCGGTCGGGATGGGGAATTCGCCCGTGACGGGTGTTGCCGCCGTGCCGGCCCGAGGGCCGACACGGCGTCGGACGCTACACGCCGAAGTGCCGGCGCAGGCCCTGGGAGAACACCACTCAGGCGCAGCTGCTCGCCGTGCTGGTGCAGCTGGTGCAGCTGGAGCAGCAGCTCGTGCTGCTGGTGGAGGTGGTACCCGAGAGCATCTCCTCGGGGGAGTCGGCGAAGTCGAGAACCTCGAAGGTCTCCGACTCCAACTGCTCCAGCTCGTGACGCAGGGAGGTGAACGTGTTGCTCATGGCCACTCTTCTCTTCATTCCGTGAGGGGGATCAGAACGAGGCGCAGCTGGTGCAGCTCGTGCAGCTGCTACAGGTGCTGGTGCTGCTGGTGGAGGTGGTGCCCGCGAGCATCTCCTCGGGAGAGTCGACGAAGTCCAGGACCTCGAAGGTCTCCGACTCCAACTGCTCCAGCTCGTGACGCAGCCCTTGGATGTTGCCGATCGTCATCGTTGGCCCTTCCTCGTCAGCCGCCGGCGCAGCTGGTGCTGGAGCAGCTGCTGCTGGAGCAGCTGGAGCAGCAGCTCGTGGTGGACGTGGTGCTGCCGAGCATCTCCTCGCGGGCCTCCACGAGGTCGAGGACCTCGAAGGTCTCCGACTCCAGGAGCTCGAGCTCCCCCTGAAGGTCGGACAATCCGGTTGATTTGCGCATAGGCTCTTCCTTCTCCTCCGCTCGTCGTCCGCGGGACCTGCGGCCCCCGGTGGGGCCGATGCCACGGATCTCCACCGAGCATGCCGACGGGCGCTTGCACTCTCCTGGCAGCGGCATTGCCCCGACACCGGACGCTCACTTCTCCCCCTTCGTGAAGAAGAAGCCCGCCAGACCCGCTGTCACCACCGTGAACAACAGGAGAGCGAGGCAGGGGACGACGAGTGCCTCCGGTCCCTCCCCCCGCACCAGGAGTGCCAGCATTCCGTCGTTCATGTGTCGCAAGGGGCTGGCCAGGGACAGCGTGTCCATCCAGGAGGGCGCGAAGTCCAGGGGGAAGAAGGTCCCGGAGAGGAACCCGAGGGGGAGGACCACCAGGTTGCAGGCCGCGGAGGCCGCCTGTTCGGTGCGGAACACCGCGCCGATGAGGATGCCCAGGGAGAAGAAGGAGAGCACCCCCAGGAGGAAGAGCGGTACCGCCATCCACCAGCCGCTCTCCAGGCGCAGCCCGAAGAACGGCAGGAACGCCACGGCGATGAACAGGGCGGCCTGGACGACGGCCACGGCCACGGTCACCGTGAACCGCGACATCAGGATCGTCTGGGAGTTCACCGGTGCCAGCTGAAGGCGCCGGAGGAGGCCGCTCTGCCGCCAGTTGACCAGTGTCAGCGCGGAGGCGAAGACCGCGGACATGGCGATACCGAAGGAGAGGATGCCCGGCGCGATGTACTGAATCGGCTCCATGGTGCCCTCTCCCCCTTCCATGCCCTTGAAGAGGACCCCGAACAGGACCAGGAAGAAGAGGGGCAGGACGAACGTGAAGAAGAGGGACGCCCGGTCCCTGACGAAGCCTTTGGTGACGGCCACGGAGATCTGCTGAAAGGCGATCACGACCGGTACTCCCTTCCGGTGAGTTCGAGGAAGACGTCCTCCAGGGAGGCGGCACGGATCTGGAGGGATCCGGCGATCCCCTTCTCGGTGAGGGCCTGCATGAGGGAACCCGGGTCAGCGGCCCTGAAGCTCACTCGACCGTCCTCCTCCGTCACCTCCTCGACGCCGGGAAGCCTCCTGACGTCATCGGGCCCGATCACGCTCGTGGGCAGTTCCATGCTCGTCGGCCGTCCCAGGCCACTGATGAGTTCGGTCGGTGTGTCCATCGCGATCACACCACCGCCGTCGAGGATCGCGATCCTGTCGCACAGACGCTCGGCCTCCTCGATGTAGTGGGTGGTGTAGACGATCGTCTTGCCCTGTTCCCTGATCCCGCGCAGGACGTCCCACAGGTTGCGACGCGCCTGCGGATCCAGGGAGGCCGTCGGTTCGTCCAGGAACAGGATCTCGGGGTCGTGCACCAGGGCGCACGCGATCGACAGCCTCTGCCGCTGACCACCGGAGAGCTTGTCCTCACGGGTCTCCGCCTGCTCGGTGAGCCCGACGAGGGCGAGCAGTTCTTCCGTCCGGTCCGTGTCGGCCCCGTAGAGCGCGCCGAAGGTGGTCAGTTGCTCGCGTGCCGTCAGGCGCTCGAAGAAGGCCGAGGATTGGAGCTGCACACCGATCCTCGTCAGCAACGAGGTGTTCCTCGGCCAGGGCGACAGTCCCAGAAGCGACACCGAACCACCGTCCGGCCGCCGCAGGCCCTCGATCATCTCCAGTGTCGTGGTCTTGCCCGCGCCGTTGGGGCCGAGAAGCCCGAAGAACTCCCCTTTGTGGACGGTGAACGACACGTCGTCCACGACGGCCTTTCCCCCGTAGGCCTTGGTAAGGCCTCGTACGACCACGGCGACCTCTGCGTCGCCGGTCTCTTCCTTCATTTTCTCTCCTTGTTCGCGAACCGACGCCGCGTATCGTGCTCCTCCTCGTGACCGCCCGGTGCGGCCACCGCCCTCCCTCGCCGCCGTACCGCGACGACGCGGTAGCCGGCGGTGATCAGCACGGCCGTGACGAGGAGGATCAGTACCGCCGCCAACGCCCCGTAGAGGTGTTCCAGCAGTGCGAACCACCACCCCGCCACCAGGACCGCGAGTGCCGTGTAGAAGATCGTCGCGAGCACGGCGTAGACGACGTAGACGTTCCTGGCCCAGCGGGGAGGCCGGGACGCCGGGGTGGCTCGGCGCAGGAGTCTCACCAACGAGGCCGCCGTGTAGGAGGCGGAATCCCGTGCGAGGTCCTCCGTGCCCAGGGCGTGGTTCAACATCGCGTAGCCGTCCAGACGCAGGAACGGCACGAAGTTGGCCAGCGCCGCGACCGTCCCGAAGAGCAGCAGCGCCGAGGCGAGTGTGTGCGCGGCACCGCCATCGGGTGCCGCCAACCAGAGGGGCACCATCGGTGGCAGCGCCAGGAGACTGACGAACACCCCCGCGAAGGCGACGCGGACACGGTGCCCTCCCGGGAGGAGCTGGATCTCCTCGACCGAGCAGTAGGGGGCCAGGAGAGGGAAGCGCCACCGGATCCCGATCTCGCCCACCCTGGCCCCGAAGCGCTTCGCGGCGAGGCCGTGCCCCACCTCGTGCAGGGCGACGACGCCCCACAGGATCACCAGTGCGACGACGCCGATCCACGGTCGCTCCCACACCCCCGTGGCCGACCGGACCAGCGCCGGCAGGTTCCAGGCGATGACCGCGAGCGTGGCGACGACCACGGCCATCACGGTGACGGTGAACACCGGTGAGAACAGCCAGGGCGTCCGGTCGGCCAGCCGCCCCAACCGCGCGTCGGGGCGCAGGAGGGGCAACCGGGCGTGCAGTAGCGTGGCCGGCTTCGCGGCGACGGTGGTGACCGGGGTCCGCTCGTCGGGGGCCGTACCCGCCAGGAGACGTCGCCCGGCCAGCGTGGCCATGATGCCGCCCCAGGCGCGGTCGTCGAGGACCCGACCGAACTCGGCCCTGTACTCGGAGGAGATGTCGGCGAGACTGCGGTCGCCGTCCAGCCTGGAGACGATGAAGTGCTCACGCTCCCCCACCGTCATCAGTCGCCCCGACAACGGGTCCTTGATGACGTGGACGTACTTGTCCCCCCGTAGCAGCGCGGGCCCCACGAGGAGGTCGTCGCGGATCCGCGGGCGCGCGGAGGAGGCGTCCGTCTCGGCGGAACTCACGGCGCCGGCTCCACGGCGTTCTCCCTGTCCGCGGACACTCGTTCGAGCAGGTAGGCCAGGTAGGCCTCGTCGACGATGGTCGCGCCCAGGCGGTTGTTGGTCATGTGCATGTAGGGCGACAGCAGGATGCGCAACGCCTTGTCGGGGTCGGTCACCGCCTGGAACTCGTCGGAGGTACGCGAGTGGCGGAGCCGATCGGGGTCCCACGCGGGAAAGAGCAGGTCGCCCTTCTCCGAGAGGTCGACGACCCGTGCGCGCAGTTCCTGGCAGTGGTCCGCCCAGGCCCGGGCGAACGAACTCAGCCGGGCGGAGTCGTCTCCGCGGACCGCGGCCTCGATGTCGAAGAAGCGTTGGGAGAGCCGCTCCGACATTCGGCCGAAGTTCTCCTCGTACCTGTCCACGCTCGCCAGGTCGGTGATCTTGAAGGCGTGCTGCCAGAACTCGTGGTAACCGCGGTAGAAGGAGCGCAGTTCCGTGCGGTCGGGCAGGAACGCGGTTCCCATGACCATCATCAGCTGGGAGGCGATGCCGAGCAGGACCGTGCGCAGGTGCGTGTTCGCCTGGTCCACGATGCCCAACACCAGGTCGCTGGAGTGCTCGAAGTGCCACTCGGCGAGTTCGATGCCTCGCGGTCCCCCGTACTTGGCGTACTCCGGCTCGTAGGGGAGGTGGGCGAAGGAGTTGTTCTCCCGGAGCGGCATGGGACCGTCGCTGCCGTAGCGTTCGACCCGCTCCTCCTCCGAGTACTCCAACCGGAACATGTCCTCGTACATCTCGAGCAGGAACTCGGAGTCGTAGTCGTACAGCGCCGGCCGCCGCTTCAGGTAGGCGGTGATGGCCTCCTCCACGGTGCGCCGGACCTCATCGGCCAGTTCGGGCGCGCGTGGTTTGACGCGGAACCGTACGTGCTGGCCTTCCAGCCAGTAGTTGATGAAGAAGAAGCGCTCCAGGAGATCGCGCTCACGCAGGTCTTGGACCAGGGGCCGGAGACACTCGGTCAGAACGGGGCGGGAGTCCGCCGCGTAGAAGATGTGGACGGCCATCCACTCGGCACCGCCGTCGGTCGATCTCATCGCTCACGCCTCGCCTTCTCGTCGGTCGGACCCGGCCCTGGGGGTCCTGGTGATCTCCACGGTCTGTTCGGTGACGTACGCGCCGTCCTCGCCTCGGAGCCACAGCTCGTCGGGGCCGGGAAGCATCTCGGTCATCACCACGCGCCGCTCCGCCCTGGTGGCCATGTGGTCCAGCGATTGCAGCGAGAAGAAGTTGTCGAAGTCCACGTACTGGGGTTTGGTCGGATGGGTCGGTCCGGTCTCCTCCGGTCCGTCGCCCCGAGCGCCCAGCACCGTGTCGACGGCGGCGAACACCCTCTTCGGAAGTCCGTTCTCCCGGCGCCAGCGTTGCCAGGACAGGAACCAATCCGCGTCGCCCTGTCCCTTCTCCCGGCGGGGCAGGTGCGAGGGCTTCATCTTCCAGGTGTGCCTGGCCAGCACGAGGTCGCGGTAACGCACACGGGGGTGGCCTCCGACGGACGAGTCGCCCAACGGTTCGTCCGTGCCCTGCCACAGGTCCAGCGGGGCCATCGCCGTCGGGGAGAACAGCAGCAGCGCCCGTTGCACCTCGGGGAGCGCCAGGGGCATGAGGAAGCCCAGGTAGACCGGGATCACGGTGCGGTCGAGGCGGGGGCAGTACAGGTACAGTCCCTTCTCGGCGCTGTGCCGGATCCGGAGCTCCTCGACCCGGATGCACTCCGCCTCGGGGCGTGAACTGGACTCGCCGGGACAGACGATCTCGAACTCGGTGACGGAGGGGTGCAGGTTGAGGTTGGTGCTGTCGTAGCCTCCCGTCAGCTCGGCGAGGACCGCGTCCTCGGGGCACACCCCGAGCAGGGTCTCGCGGAGCTCGTCGGCCAGGGCCCGATCCCCCGTCCGCTGGAAGCAGTGCAGGAAGCGCGAGTACAGCAGGGTCAAGCCGCTGTAGGAACGGTTGACCACCCCCAGCGTGCGATCCCCCTGCCGGGCGACCTGGAGGAAGAAGCTGCGTGAGTCGAGCCGGTGTACCGCCGCGGGCAGTTTCTCGGCCACGGCCGACATGAAGTCGTCGTCGAGCACGAGTTCCTCCGCCGATGAGGGGAGCGCCGCGTACGCCTGCCGCATACGACCGATCAACTCGACGCGGGCACCGTTGAGGGCGTCGATCTCCGGCATGCGCAGCCAGTTGTCCAGGGGGACGTACTCACCCTGCTCGTCGAAGTCCTGGCGGCGGGCGCCGGCCTGGAGGTACTGGTCGTAGATGTCCAGGTGGAACTCGTGGACGAACTTCAGGACGTCGTCGCACTCCCCGTCCTCTCCGTAGCGGGCACGGAAGAAGCCGAGCAGGATGAGCCGGTGCGGGAGCAGCATGTCGAACAGCGGCAGGATCCCCGACAGTTCCTGGAGGTCGTGCAGGATCGTGTCGTCCCAGAGGTCCTTGTCCGCGCGTACGTCGAGGTCCGGCAGGGAGACGTCCTCGTAGAGGACCCCGGGGGGAAGCTCGGCGGCGTCCGGGACGAGCGATACCAGTGCCCTGTTCAGCGCGGCGTGGACGGCGTCACGCAGTTCGCGCCGCTCGTCGGTGCCCGCCTTCGGGTAGGCCGCGGCGAGTTCGGCGGCCCGATCGAGTTCTCGCACGAGCGTGTCCGCCCAGGAGCGGTCGAGTGCGGCCAGTCCCGCGCGGAAGGTCCCGAGCGGGTCGTCGCTGTGGATGTCGATGTCCAGGCTCGGCAGCGTCAACAGGCTCAGCCTGATCAGGGCCTGGAGATAGGTGCGCAGTTCCTCGGGTTCCCGGTCCCCGGTCGCGGCCAGTCTCTCCTGGAGTCCACCCAGCCTCATGGCGGGTTCCTCCTCCAGCAGGGCCATGATCTCGTTGAGCAGACCGCTGTTGGAGATGAAGAAGAGCTCCTCGCGCAGCGACTCGAAGACGGCGGGGTCCTCGGCGTCGCCGCTGAGCTTGGTCCTGCGCACGTAGCGGATGCGTTCACGGTCCAGGCTGTGTCCGGAGGACAGGGCCACGGGCAGATCGGTGAGACGCCCCCAGTCCTCGCCGATGGCGGAGACGATCCTGCCGAGCGCCGCCATGTTCACCCTGACGTGGCTGTGTCCGCCCAACCCGTGCGGATCGGCGGCCAGCGGCGTGCCCGCCAGCGACTCGAACCTTCCCGTGGCCACCCCGGTCAGTGTGCTGAAGGGGCTGGTCTTGCAGGCGGTGCGGAACACGTACTCCAGGAGGGAGCGCTCGATCTTGCGCGCGCGCTTGGAGAGGGCGCCGGGAGCGGCGTCGAGGTAGGCGGGCAGGTAGCGCTCCAACGAGGGGGACGCGAGGAGGAGCCCGTGCCGGAGTCTGGGATCGTGCGCGAGTTCTCGCAGGTGGGAGCGTTGTTCGGCCAGTTCCTCCGCGAGGAGTTCCCCACCCTCGGCGAGTCGTCGTTCCAGCTCCTCCCGGTCCTCGATCCAGTCACCGATCGTCCGACGCACGTCCTCGGGCAGTCGCTCCGCCACCGGTGCGAGCCGGGCCCGGCCTCGGGGAACCCGGAAGTTGTAGACGTCCCTCCGGAGCGCCAGGAGCACCCGACGGGCCTCGTTGTCGTACTCGGTCACCAGGGGTTCGAGCATGTCGCTGAGCTTCCGTGCGCGGTCCCTCAGCCCGGATTCGCTCGCCAGGACCGTGTCCGCCCATGCCGCCGTCGTCTCGCAGACGAGTGGCCGCACCGCCGACCACGGCAGGCCACCGACCCTGAGCATGAACACGTCCGTGCTGATCCAGCCGTCGTCGGACAGCGGACGTTCCGGTGCCACCGTCGCGTTCTCGGTCATCGTGCCTCCACCGTCGGTTTCTTCAGACATTTCGGTACACGAACTCCGGTTGGCCGCCACGTTCGTGACCGATCATGAGGATCAGCAGCGGCCACTCCTCCTCGTCCGTGATCCGCAGCTCCTCCCGGTACGAGACGTTGTCGAAACCGAGGGCGGCACCACAGCCGACGTCGAGCGCCGCGCACGCCAGGTACACGCTCTGCGTGACCGCGCCGACCTCGGCGTTGACCAGGCGGTAGCCCCGGGGGCCCACCGCCCCGGTCACCGCCGTGGGGCGGGCGATCACCGTGATCACGGCGGCGCACTGTTCGAGGTTGTAGTTGTTCAGGAAGTAGTTGCGCTGGAGGAACCCGGCGACGTCGTGCTCCCGCACCGGACGCAGTTCTCCGTCCTGCGCGGAGAAGTCGTAGCTCCCCTCGGCCAGGTCGGCGACGTGGTTGACGAACACGGAGACACGGCTGAGGCCGGTCTCGTTGAGCAGGGTCGAACCGTCGCTCGCCGCCGTGAGGATCGCGGACAGGTCCCGCCGGGACAATGGCCGGTCCGCGCTGAACCTCCCGAAGCTGCTGCGCCGTTCCCGCAGCGCGTTGGTGACCGGTACGTCGAGCGGACTCGGGGCGGGCAGTCGCCGGGGTGCCGTGGTGGCGGCGGGGGGCAGGGCCCCAACGTCCGTGAGCGCGGCCTCGTCGGGTTCCTCCTGGGAGGAACCGAGGATCTCCCTGTGGACCTCCAGCACCTGGGGGAAACGGACGACCTCGCGCGACCGCTCCGACTCGGGGACCGTCACCGAGGGCCGCCCCTCCGGCACCCCCGTGGGTCGCGTATCGCCTCCGGCCCAGGGCAGGGGTACGACGGCGAGCACGCTCTCGTCGTCGGAGTCCAACCCCAAGAGTCCGTTCAGGGCCGACTCGTCGAACCAGAAGCGGGGGCGAAGGGCGAGACCGGCCGCTCCGGCCGCGATGCGCCACGAACCGAGCAGCGTCCCCACGTCCATGGTGACGGCGTGGTAGCAGAAGCTGTTGTACTTGAAGGAGTTCTTCCAGAACTTGACGCCGACCAACAGGTACTGGTCGGTGTCCCGGGCGTCCTCGGGCAGCGCCGCCCGCACGTGGGGGGTGACGTCTCCGGTGAGGAGCCTCCGCATGGCGTGGTGCGGAGTGCTGTGGTTGTAGATTCCGGGTGGCAGGGGCCCGGAGGGGCCGCTGACCCAGTAGACCTCCAGTGGGTAGAGGCCGCCGCCGGAGGCCACCCCCCGCGACCACGTGGCCGACGGGAACCACGGCATCCCACGCAGGTCCGGGTTCCCGTGCACGGCGAGACGCCGTCCGGTCAGGCCGTAGGAGTCCCGGAGCAGGGAGGAGAGCCGGGGCAGCGTCCACTCCCCCTCACCCTCGGTGCCCAAACCGTCGTGGAGGCTCCCGGGCAGGGGATCGGACGACGGCAGCGGGTGCAGCGAGGCCCCGGGGTAGTACTTGTGCCGGCGGGGCTGGTCGCCCCAGTCGGGTTCGAACCCCCGTGGCTCCATCGGTTCCCTCGCCCGACGCACGATGGCGTCGATGTAGGTGTCCACGGCTGTCATGACAGGCTCCTCCTGGCTGTGTACACGGGGGCGGCGCCGCGTGCGGGTCACGGGAACGGATGGGGGACGGCGGCCGCCAGGGCCTCGTCGACACGGGATCGGCTCCAGCCCAGACCGTGCGCGACCAGGCCGATCCTCGGCATGAGGAGCGCGCGCTGCCGGTCCCAGCCGAAGTCGATGGGCAAGAGTCCGGGCGTCAGCACGCACACCGTGTGCACGCCGCTCCGGAGCTGTTCGGGGGACGTCTGGTCCACCACCACGCAGTCGATGCCCGAACGGGCGAGTTCGCTCCGGCAGTAGCGCAGGTCGTCGGTGAGGTCGTCGTGGTACGGACGGTCCCGGTACCACTCTCGATAGACCCGGTCCGCGGGAACGGTCGGTCCGGGCGCGGCACCGTGGGGACCCAGGACGTGGTCGGCGTGGTGACGCATCTCGGGCAGCCCGTACAGGCGCGGATGGTCCGCCAGCTCCCGAACCAGCCTGAAGTCGTCGGCCATCGCGAGCAGTCGTTCCCGCGAGTGCGTGGCGTAGGCCTCGGCGTTGGGGACCTCGAAGGCCACCTCGCGTAGCGCCGAGTTCGCCGCGTCCTCCGGATCAAGGCTCGCCCCGGCCCCGAAGCAGAGGGTTCCCGGACCACCGTCCTCGCGTTCGGCGACGGCGATCACGACGGGGATCGCGAAGGCCGTCCGAGCGTCGAAGAACCGCGCCCGGTACCCGTACAGCGCCAGGCGCCGCACCATCCACCGAATGGACTCGGAACGCCAACTGTCGGCGTCGATCTCGGTGATCGGGAACCGCCCGTACCAGGCGAGGAGGAACGCGTCCCGTTCGACGCGTTCGAAGAGCCCGTGCAGGGTGGCCTCCTCCTCGCTACCTCCGGTGGCGCACCCGTTGGAGCACTCCTGGACGATCTTCCGGTCCTCTCCGAGCCCGTGGTAGTAGACCGAGACCTCGGGGACGAGCACCGGGCGCCCTTCGCCGAGGGAACGTCCCCACACCCAGGTCAGCGGGGTGTTCTCCGTGAACGGCCGATACTCGGGGTTGTGCTCGTAGAAGACACGGTCGTAGGTGCCCAGATCGCGTGGGTCGAGCGCGTTCGCCGCGAGTTCCTGGTAGGTGCCCCTGACCGAGGGCCGATACCTCCTCGGCGCCAGGCCCGCCGACCGTTCCAGGCCCTCCAGCAGTCCGAGGCGGAGGCTGTCGCGGTAGGTGTCGGCGTGACCGCCCCAGTAGGAGGGATGCAGGTAGCCCGATCCCCGCACGGACACGTAGCCCACGGCCGGGGCCGTCGTGGTGTTCTCCAAACGCAGCATCCCCTTGGCCGAGAGCGCTCCGCACACGGGGTTGGCCAGGGCGGCCTCCGACATCCGGTACTCCGACACCGACCGCACGCGCATCGTGTCCGCGCGGGGCTTGGGCCGAGGCCGCGGTTCCGCCACGACGTGCTCGGGGCCGTCGAGGACACGGGTCGCGCAGGCCGGACACTGCGAGTCGGGGACCAGGGGGTGTCGGTCGACCCTCAGGTCCGTCAGGTCCAGCCGGTAGACGTACCGGTTGCCGCCGCCGTCGGTCTCGTCAAGGAGGGGACCGGACGTCAGCGCCCGGGCCAGGGAGCCCACCGCGTCGATCGCGAATCCGGTCAGGTAGGGGGGCGGGCGGTGCGCCCGCATGCGGGACCCCTTCTCCAGCGTGTCCCGGTACTCGTCCGGGCGCAGCTGTTGCCACCGACGCGCCAGGCACACGAGGCATCCCGGGGCCAGGGCCGGCCCCCGTCGGACGGGTCCGAGGAGCACGTACCGGTCGTGCAGGAGGACGGGGAGCAGGGGGGAACCCGGGTCGATCCCCACCCACCAACCCTCGAACGGGTCCCACAGCAGGTCCCGCTCCCCCAGGGTGCGCACCGCGACGCTCGTTCCCGGTGTGGGGAACGGCGCCGAACCGTTCAGGGCCTCCTCCAGCCGGATCCGCGCGCCCTCCAACGGACCGGATCCGGCCGCCGCACCATGCGTGTGGTGCCGCACCGACACGTCGCTCATGCGTTCCCATCGGCCGAGGCGGTCCCGGACGGCACGGTGAACAGCACCTTGGCCGTGTGGATCCCACAGCGTTCCAGGTCCGGTGTACCGGTCCGGACGACGACGGCGTTCCTACCGTCCTCCGCCAACGCCTTGCACACCTGGTCGGCCGTGGTGCGTGCGTCGTCCGGCGGCTCCGCCGGGGAGTCGGTGTCCAGGACGAGGGAACGTGGGTCGAAGGCCTCCAGCCACGTGTCGGCCACCTCATGGGGCGCGACCCCGTGCTCCACCAGTTGTTCCAGGGCGATCAGGTCGCGCAACGCGGCGGTCGCGGCCTCCATGGTGGAGGCGCCGAAGCCCAAAGCCCAGTCCGTTCCCTCCTCGCGGCGGGCGATGACGGTGGGGACGGGACCGGCCGGCCGGAGCAGTCTCACCCGCGTTCCCATCGTCGCGGCGACACCGGTCAGGAACTCCAACTCGCTGCCGACCGGCGGACGGGACGGGTCGATCCGCGTGACCGGTCGACCCGAGGCCGCTTCCCGCAGGGCATCGAAGGCACCGGCGCTGAACAGGGCGGCGTTGGACGCGTATCCGGCCGTGGATCCCACACCCTCGCCCCCGACGGTCCGTTCGAAGACTCCTTCGGCGTTGAACGCGGAGAAGGGGTGGACCGCGGCCATCGGCACCTCTCGAACCGCGTGGTCGACCAGGCAGAGGCCTCGCGTGAACGGCGCGTCGGGCAACGGCCCGGAGGCACCGATGGCCGTGCCGATCCGGTCGGCGTCCAGCCGGAGCGGCTCCTCGGCAGCGGAGTCGGAGCCCGTGTGGACGGTGGCGTTGGCCCTGACGTAGCTCAGGGCGGCGGCGCGCATCGTCCGCAGCCGGGCCCGAAGCGTCGTGTGGACGTCCGCGCGTGCGATCCTCGCGCCGTTCCCGTCGAGTCCCGCGAAGCCGACCCTGCTCACCTTCAGGGGGGACTGGGTCAGGTCCAGGTCGAGGTGGTCCTGGATGATTCCCAGGTGTGCGCCCACCATGGCCTCGGCGGCCAGGTAGGACTCGCTCACGGAGTCGTCGTCCTGCGGTTCGACGTCGAGCCCGGTCCACGGAAGGTCGACCGAGGCATCGGCCCCGTGGCGGTCGGGACAGGACGGATGCGGCAGGACCCTTTCCGAGGCGCTGTCGAGGGTGCGCAGATCCTGGACCAAGGCCGCTTCGAGCGTCTCCCCCTCCAGGACCCCCGTTGCCCAGCGGAACGCCTCGAAGGCCAGGGAGTTACCGACCATCGCCGTCTGCGGCTCGTGGATCCGAGTGCCCCCGGGGTGTTCACCGTCGACCTGGAAACGGCGCCAGATCCGTGCCGCCACCTTGGCGTCGGCCGCATCGGTGTATCGCAGGAGGAAACAGTTCCAGCAGGAGTGGGTTCCGTGCGTGTTGAGCGGGCCGACCACCACGTGCTCGCCGAGCACCACCGCGGGCAGCAGGGGTGGCGCGTCGGCGTCCGCGCACAGCCGCCACACGTGCGGCAGGGACCGCTCGTCCGAGGCCATGAGGACGAGGTCGTACTCGGAGAGGTCCGCGCCCGTCATCGTGGCCGGGGACAGGTCCGCGGTACGCAGCTCGACCGGACAGCCCCGTGCCTTCGACCGGTCGGCTTCATCGAGGATGGTGTTCGTGATCCCGTCACCGCCGGCCATGTCGATGCTTCCCGCTCCGTTGCGGAGCAGGCCGAGGGCGGCCCGACCGGCGATCGGGCCGTCCCCGGCCACGAGTACGCGCAGGCCACGGAAACGGGCGAACCGCTCGACCGCCCCGTCGACGTAGTGTTCGACGTAGTCGATCTGGCGCTGGAAGCCGGCCTTCACCTCCGGGTCGAGCATTCCTTCCGGAGCGGGTCGGGAGTCGCGGGCGAAACCACGGTCGAGCAGGGTGCCGACGAGGCTGAGCAACATCGGTCGCTGCTGCCGTGGGATCGCGTCGGCCAGCTCCGCGACGGTGACCCTCCCCATGAAGTAGGGGGCCAGCGCCGAGAAGAAGCGGTACGCTCCTCGACCCTTGACGACGAAACTGGCGTCGGCGTGCCGGAGCAGCACTCCCGATCCCGTGTCGGCGAACAGGACGTCGTGCCGGAGGCGGGGCCGGCTGTCCCACACGGGGTCTCTTCCCTCGTTCGGGCCGGAGGCGTCCGGCGTCTCCTTGTCACTGGGCTCTGCCTGCTGCATGGCTGCCGTCCCTGATCGCAAGACTCGGTGTCATCGGCGGCGCGGTGGGTCCGATCCCTTCCATGAAGGGACGTCCGTGCTCCGCTCCTTGGCGCGGACCCCACTGGGGTGGAACGCGCTCACATCATCCGAGGGGGACATTGCACATCGATGGCGTCGGGATAGCAGGGCGTGAAGCCCGGCAAGGGAACGCGGGCGGGAGGGGGAGCCGGTGGGACCAGGGACGGAGCCCGCGCCGCTTCCACCCCTGACGCCACGTGGAGGGATCCCTTGCTTTCCCCTCGCTCCGCGGGGACGGGACGAACCCCATGCCCCACACCCGCATCCCGGGTGACGGTGGTCGGTGGGCGGTGGGCGGTGGGCGGTAGGCGGTAGGCGGTGGGCGCCGGAGACTCGGAAAAGCAGAAAAGTCAGCGAACCCAGAGAACCACAAAGGGTTTACGGCCATCCAAGGGCCGGCAACAATAAAACCTTCACTCGTTTGAGTACCCTATGGAATTTCACGAATAACCGCTCTTCTGACAGAGAACTTAACTCACGCCGGCGAGCATGGGACGCGTCTTCAAGCCCTGCGGGGTACAGCCTTCGGGGCCGGGGGGCGAATATTCCCGGAGGTGCCCCCGGAGGTCGACGCGATTACATCGCACTTGATGGTCGCCGCCACGGAGTACAACGAAAAACCCTCGGACCCCGGCAAGGACGACACGCATCTCGAACTCGGAAAAGGACATCATGAAGAACACGTTCCGCTCCACCACCCTGGCCCTTCTCTCCTCCGGCATGCTCGTCGCGGGCGTGGCCGCGTGCGGCGCGGACGCGGGTGCCTCGGAGACGGAGGGCTCCGCGAACGAGGCTCCTCCGGAGACCACCGAGACGAACGAGACCGAGGGCTCGCAGAACCCCGAGGGTGATTCGACCGAGGGTGGCGGCGAGGAAGGCGGCACCGGTGACGCCGAGGGCGGGGAAGCCGGGTCCGGCGCCTTCACCGGCTCCCTTTCCGGTGAGCTGGAGTACCTGGCCCCCGGTGAGTACATTCTCGACGGCCAAGCGTTTTACGTCAGCGAGGAGACCGAGATCCTCGGTGGCCTCTACACCTGCGCCTCCGATTCGGCCGGCGACACCGGAACCGTGGAGTGCCCCTTCGACGACTTCGACTCCGCCCTCGCGGACGGCACGGTCGTCCTCGCCGAGGTGGAGATCCAGGAAGGCATCGCCGAGAGCATCACCGAGTTCCAGGCCTGATCCGCCCGGCTCCGGCACGGCATCCGAGCCCCCGGCCGCCCGACCCCGCGTTTCGCGGAGGGGCACCCGGGGGCTCTTGCACGTCTTCGTGTCGGTTTGGGAGCGCACGCATACCGATGGGCCTAGATGAGTGATGCCAAGGGGTGGGTGTGGTGGTTGGTGGGGCGCCCCGGGTCTCCAGACTTTGGATCGTTGGGAGGGTGTCGGGTCTGTGGGTGGGGC
>NZ_BCSH01000101.1 GCF_001570765.1 Nocardiopsis listeri NBRC 13360
CCTCACCAACCCCCACCCCCACCAACCACCCCCACCCCTTGGAATCACTCATCCAGCCTGTTCGGCGGGCCACGGGGGTATCCGTTCGGATCCGGAGAGGGTTCTGGAAGAGGGCCCAAACCGTGGGCGAGGTACGAGCGGCGGGCGTGGACGACGATGAAGAACCCCTCTGCGAAGGCCCTGGAAAAACACCGTCTACCAGCCCCGGCCCCCGGCGGAGGTCACGGTCCCCTCGATCCGGTTCACCCGGTCGAGCTCGTCGAAACCCACCTCCACACCGATGTCGGGGCCGGTCAGGGACAGCGTCCGACGGTCCACGTCGGTGAACCGCGGTGACAACCCGCGCAGTCGGGCGTAGGTGTACACGGCGCGTTTGGGGTCGGACAGCCGCAGACCCGCCACCCCCTCCTGGAGGATGCGCATGACCCGAGTGGGGGTGGGCCGCGGGAGCTTCAGGTCCCGGTGTTCGATGATGAAGGAGACCCGGGTGCCGCCGCCAGCGTCACCGTTGTAGGCGAACCAACGGCCGGTGAGGAGCTTGGCCGCCTCGGTCAACGGGTGCAGCGCCAGATGCGCCTCCTCCGGCGCGCCCGGCAGCGTGGCGAAGGGGACCTCGGCCTCGGCCAGGGCGGGGATGTCGTTGTCCCGACCGAAGTCCCTAACGGCCGCACCGAGAGCGGTCAGGTCCGGGGAGAAGCCGGAGGGGTTGGCCCAGCCCCACATCCAGGATCGTGGGCCGAGGGCGGCGCTGCCCAGTAGGTGGAAGCGTTCGCAGACCAGGGGGCGGTCACCGGTGAACTCGAACCGGGGCACCTGGAAGTCGACGTTCCAGTGGTGGTCGCCGAGGAACTCCTCCAGGTGGAGCTGGTGTTCCAGGGAGAACAGGGCCGCGTCGTCGAGTATGTCCGGGAGGGTGTGCTTCTTGCTCATGCCGCGATGCTATTGCTCGATTCCGACACCCTCCGGGGCCGGGGCGCGCGGCGACGAACCCTCCGAGAATCGTCGGCGAAGGGCCGGACCGTGTTCCCCTCAAGGCCCGGCCCCGAGTGGGCTCCCCAGGGCGGATGGGGAACCCACGTGCGACGGGTCCTACTCGACGTCGGCCGGGTACTCCGGCCAGGGGCTCCACGATCTCGGGAGCGTCGGCGGGGGCGGCCGGGTGCTCGTCCAGGCGGTCCTCGGCTGGTGGTGAGCCCTACCCGATCAGGAGGTGGTCACCGGTTCTCCGACCCGGCGAGCCTCGGGGGCGGGGGCACCGTCCGAGATGGTCTCGGTGATCCAGTCACTGTGTGCGGCCGGGTCGGTCAGCACCATCGGGCCCACGCAGGACGGGTCGACGTCGAAGTCACCGTCCCGGCTGACCAGGCCCACGAGTTCCCAGTCGCCCTCCTCGCCGCGCACAGCGGGTCCCCCGGAGTCGGAGAAGCACATCTGGGCCTCCTCGGTGGGGTGCTCCGAACACACGTCACCGTCCTCGTTCATGTCCGAGCACCGCTCGGGTTCGGTGATCTCGGTGTCCAGCTGCTGGAGGATGGTGGGCTTGTCCTCCTCGCCGAACTCGTCCACCATGCCCCAGCCCAGCGCGCGCACCGAGGTGCCGGGGGTGGCCGACTCGGCGGCGATGTCGATGGGGGTCTCCTCGACCGGCGCGTCCAACCGAAGCAGGGCCAGGTCGTTGTGCAGCAGGTACTGCGAGAGGGGGTAGTCGGGGTCGTCGCTCACGTCTTCGACCTCGTGCTCGGGGTGCAGGACGCTCTCGCTCACCTCGCGCTCACTGCCGCCGGTGCCACGGTCGGTGCTACCGATCCGCACGGCGATGTTCTCCTGTTCGACGCAGTGAGCCGCCGTCACCACCCATTCCGCGTCCACCAGCGCACCGCCGCAGTAGTGTTCACCCTGGTCGTTGTAGAGCGCGGCCATGAAGGTGTACTCCTCGGTGGCGTCGGTCCCACCGATGACGGCGTTGGCCGGCGCGCTCAGGGCGACCGCCGCGATCAGGGCTCCCGCGCCGACCATACCGACGCGTGCTCCGACCCGCTTCTCTGGGCTGTGGCTCATTTCTCGACCCTTCCGTGTCGCTGTCACTTCGTTCGGTGTGACAGCAAAACTACGGAACGGAATCGGCCGGAACATCACCCGCGAGCACGAGAACGCACACCTACGATGGTCGATCCGCGAGTACCGCCGGGGCTACGGAAGTCCTACACCCGGGCGGTTTCGCACCCGCCGGATGGTGGTGTGCGGGACGCGGGAGGTGGGGTCCGTCCGCCAGGGCGCCCACCCGCGAGCCCGTGGCGCCGGCCGCGGGTCGTCGACCGGTCTACGCCGGGTAGGCGAGGCCGATTCCCCGTGCCCACAGTCGGGTGGCGGTCTCCACCACCACGTCGGGGTCGTGTTCCTCGCCGTAGAGGAACAGCATGCGGGCGGTGTGCTCCACCATGCCGCCGAGCATGCTCGCGGTGGCGGGCACGTCGATGTCGGTTGAGGCCAGCCCTTCCTCCTGGAGCCGTCGCGTGCCCGTGACGATCCGTTCGACGAACAGGCCGCGGATCTCCAGGAAGAGGGTGCGAAACTCCGGGTGTCGCGGCGAGATCTGTTCGATGACCTGCATGATCCGCGCGTTGTCCCGATAGGCCGCCAGGAACCGTTCGGTGGAGTGGCGGATTCGGTCGATCGGTTCGGTGCCGACGGGCGCCGCCGAGCGCGCGGCGTCGAACATCTCCCCCGCCACCCCCTTGGCCACCTCGTGGAAGACGGCCTCCTTGGAGTCGAAGTAGGTGTAGAAGCTCCCGTAGGCGACCCCGGCGCGGCCGGTGATCCGCGCGATCCGGGTGTCCTCGAACCCCCGTTCCTCGAAGACCTCCCGGGCGGCCCGCACGAGGGCGCCCCGTTTACGGCGGCCGCGTTCGGTGGGCGGTCGTCCGGTCCGGGCGTTGGTTCGCACTGGTCGCCTCTGTCCCCTCCACTCCCCCGGGTCGCTCCGGTCACCTCAAGGGGAGGAACTTCGCGATGACCTCGTTCATGATCTCGTAGGTTCCGCCACCGATGCTGAAGACCCTCGCGTCGCGGTAGTGGCGTTCCACCTCGGTCCCGCGCATGAACCCCATGCCGCCGTGCAGTTGGACGGCGTTGTCGACCACGTGGTCCATCGCTTCGGTGGCGGTGTTCTTGGCCATCGCGACCTCGGCGATGAGGGGTTCCCCGTCCTGGAGCCGTTCGGCGATCCGTCGCACGTAGGAGGTGGCGACCTCGGTGCGGCGGTGCATCTCCACCAGGCGGTGCCGCAGGACCTGGCGCTTGGCGAGCGGACCGCCGAAGGCCTCGCGTTCGCGCACCCACGCGACGGACAGGTCCACGCACCGTCGCGCCACCGCGCAGGCCTGCACGGACATCGCGATCCGTTCACTCGCGAACTGGTCCATGATCTGGTAGAAACCCCGGTCCACGTGGCCCACCAGGTGATCGGCGGGCACCCTCACGTCGACCAGCGAGAGTTCGGCGGTGTCGGAGGAGCGCCAGCCCATCTTGTCGAGCCGGCGGGTGGCGGTGAAGCCGGGGGTGTCGCGGTCCACGACGAACAGGGAGATGCCCTCGTGCCCGGTGTCCGAGGTACGGGCCGCCACGGTCACGAAGTCGGCGCGGTAGCCGGAGGTGATGAAGGTCTTGGTCCCGTCGAGCACCCACTCGTCTCCGTCGCGGACCGCCCGGGTGCGCAGGTGCGCGACGTCGGATCCGGCGTCCGGTTCGGTGATGGCCAGGGCGCACACGAGTTCTCCCGCCAGGGTGGGACGGACGTAGTCGCGCACCAGGTGTTCACGGCCGTCGGCGATCAGGGCGGGCAGCGCGATGCCGTGGGTGAAGAGGGAGGCCAGCACCCCGGTGGGCACCCCGGCCAGGACGGCCTCCTCCGACACCACGAGTTGGTCGATCATCTCGCCCTCACCGCCCACCGACCCGGGCGTGCCCAGTCCCAGCAGCCCGATCCGGGCTGCGGCCCGGTGCAGGTCACGGGGGAGTTCTCCCTCCTCCTCCCACCGTTCCACGTGGGGCAAGATCTCCTTGTCCGCGAAGGCGCGGACCGTCTCGCGCAGCGCGGCACGCTCGGGCGTGTTCCACCGGTCGTTCCCGTGGGCCTCGGTCTTGGTCATCTTCGCTCCACACCCTCTCCCCAGAGAGATCCATTTCACATTTTGTTATGGTGCGCAGAACATGACATGTTGGTCAACTCCGTTGGCCGACCGCCCCCTGGAGGAGTTCCCGTGGTCGACACGCAAGCCCTCATCGAAGACCTGCGCGCCGAACAGGAGGAGTTGGCCACCCTCCTGACCGGGGTCGACTCCGCCGAATGGGCCAGGCCCACCCCCGCCCCCGGTTGGACCATCACCGACCAGGTGGCGCACTTGGCGTTCTTCGACGGTGCCGCGCTCACCGCTCTGACAGACCAGGCGGGTTTCGATCGGCTCCTGACCGACGCCATGGCGGACCCGGAGGGGTTCGTGGACGCGGCGGCGGCACCGCTCACCGCGCTCACCCCGGCCGACCTGCTGGTGGAGTGGCGACGGTGTTCGTCGGGGTTGCGGGAGGCCCTGAGCGAGGCGCCGGCCGGCACCCGGGTGCCCTGGTTCGGGCCGGCGATGAGCGTGGCGTCCAAGGCCACCGCGCGGCTGATGGAGACGTGGGCGCACGGTCAGGACATCGTGGACGCCCTCGGGGTGGAGCGCGAGCCCACCGACCGGCTCCGGCACATCGCCCACCTGGCGCTGCGGGTGCGCTCCTACAGCTATCTCGCCCGGGGTCTCAACGCCCCGGACGTCCCGGTGCGGGTGGAGTTGACCGCGCCCGACGGCGGGCCGTGGCGGCTGGGCCCCGACGAGGCCGAGGACGTGGTCACCGGCGACGCGCTGGAATTCTGTCTGGTGTTGACCCGACGTCGACACGTCGCCGACACCGATCTGAAGGCACGAGGCGCGGCGGCCGAGGAGTGGCTGCGCGTGGGGCAGACCTACGCGGGCGGGCCCGGCGAGGGGCGCCGGCCGGGACAGTTCACCAAACCGGCCGACACCCCTCCGTCGAGTTGACCGGACCGTCGGATTCGACCCGGGTCCGGGGTCAGTTCAAGGACCGCAGGAGGGGGAGGAAGTCCTCGTCCTCGGAGTACACGCCGGCCCTCTGGGTCTGTTCGTCGAGTTCGATTCGCACCTCGGCCAGACGGGGGCGCCCACCCGCGGCCGATTCCGGCCGCCACCAGTACAGCTTGTCGCTGATGGGCTTGCCGGCGTCGGCGGCGAAGCGCGCCGCCAGTTCCTGCAGGGTGCTCATCGCGCCGATCGGGTTGCCGCTCTCACCCAGGACGTGCGCCATCAGCACCGGCGGGGACGGGAACACCACGAGCGCCCCGTAGCGGGCCTCTCCCAGGTGGCGGGCCAGGACGTGCAGGTGGGAGGCGACGTAGAAGCCGTCCTCACTACCGATGTGCACGATGGGGGTGCCTCCGGCGTCCATACGGGAGACCTCGACCGGTTCGCTCAGGGAGCCTTCGACAGCCCGGTCGAAGGCCTGCTCCAGACCCAGACCGAGCCCTTCGAGGTCGCCCGGGTTCAACGGCCGGATGGTGTCGGGAAGGTCCAGGACCACGACCTCCGCCACCCCGGTGGCCATCGGGCGGGCCACCATCTTCGCCAGGACGCCCTCGGGGAAGGACGACTCCGCGTAGAGCCGGGTGCGCAACCTGTCGGGGCCGGCAGGGGTCCGCACCTGCGAGACCTGGTTCGCCAGTGCCGCGGCGAACTCGACCGCCTTCTCCAGGGCGTGTTCCTCGTCCAACCCTTCGAGCAGGGGCAGGAGACCGCCCACGTCCTTGCGGAGCGTGCCCCCGTCCGGCAGCGTCAGCAGGAGGGAGTCGGGGAGGTCGAAGTGGGCGTTCAGACCGTGTGAACGCAGCGCGGCCAGCATGGCCTGTCGGGCCAGGTCCGTGGACAGGGGCGGGTAGTGGGTTCCGAAGGCGATGCCGCGCGAACGCAGCTGCCGCATCATGCCGAACACGATCTGCTCGGCGAACTCCGGATGTTGGTCCTCCGGCTGCTGGAGCACCTGGGCCGCGGTGTCGGCGTAGTCGATGTCGAGGGAATCGCGGCCCTGGTCGTTCGGTGGCAGCGGTAGACGCATCCCTGTGGGCGGGAGCGCCTGGATCTCGACTCCGTAGCGGGCGTAGGTGGAGGCCAGTAGGTTCAGGAAGGCCGCTTGGGGATTGCTGTCAGGCATACCGGGTCGGATGCCCGACCCACGGTCGTGGTTCACGCGGTTTCTTCCTTCCTTCGGGCCTTCTCGTTCAGCGGGCACGGGACAGCGCTCGCCTTTGCAGGGCCTCCAACGGGCCTTGTTCGAATCGGCGCAGCCAGAGGGTCGAGGCGACCAACAGCAGCACGGACGTCCCTGACCACAGAGCGAGCACCCACCACGGCCCGGTGCCGGCCATCCGCTCGGCCAAGCCCAGTCCGAATCCGTAGCACAGGACCATCAGGACGACGTTCTGCGCCACGTACCCGGTCATCGCCATCCGGCCGAGCGCGCCCAGTGACGTCACCACCGGCCCGTCGCCCGTGACACGGTCCAGCGACCGGCCGATCAGGCCGATCAGGCCCAAGGCCACCAACGGGGCGACCACGTAGCGATCCAGCAGGAACCAGTCCGGTCCGGCCAGGGAGACGATCAGGGTGAGTGGCAGTCCCAGGCCCATTCCCCAGCCCGTCAGCCGGGCCCGAATCCGCCGTCCCGTCGGGTCCGGACCAAAGGCACCGGCCCGGAACAGGCGAACACCCAGCAAGAACATGAACGTCATCAACGCGAAGGTGATGATCGGTTCCGCCCTCAGGGCCATGGCGTTGTCCAGGCGGAAGGCGATCTGGTCGAGGTAGGAGCCGTGCGCGTAGAGGTCCACAGCCTCTCGCGGCACGCCCTCCTCCGGTTCGGGGAGCACGACCAAGGCGGCGGTCAACAACCCGATGAAGGCCAGATGCAGGGTCAGGGACAGCCACATCACCGTGTTCCGAAACCTCTCCGACCTGGTGAGCGACCACGCCACCAGCAGGGAGACCAGCGCGTATCCCATGAGCACGTCCGCGGCGAAGACCAGGGTGAAGTGCACCGAGCCCTCGACGAAGAGGAAGAGCGCCCGCCACTTGTAGGCGCCCGGCCATCGTGCGCCCCGCTTGGCCGCCGAACGGAACTGTATGGCCAGTCCCACCCCGAACAGCAGGGTGAGCAGGGCCAGGAACTTGCCGTTGGCCGCCGTCCTGAAGAGCCCCTCCGCGAGGGTGGCCACCGACGGGTTCTCCAAGAAGGCGGACATCGGGCTCACCGCACCGGTGTCGTAGAGCATGACGGACTCACCGCCCGGCGCGGTGAACAACCACACGTTGGTGGCCAGTGTGCCCAGGATGGCCACTCCTCGCAGGACGTCGAGCAGGGGTAGTCGCCCGCTCGTGCGCCCCACGGATCCGGTTTCCACGGCTCCCGTGACCCTGGTCATGTCAGGACTCCTTCTCGTCGACGGCGAAGAGTCGGTCGATGTGCCGCCGGAGCAGGACCTCGGCCTCGGCGTCGTCGTATACGTCCGGGCTGGTCAACTGGTGGATGGTGAGGCCGTCCACCAGCGCGTAGAGGGCTCGGGCCTCCCAACGGGGTTCGGCCCCATCGATCAGTTCGCCCCTCTCCTCTGCGACGGCCAACACCCGTTCGAAGCCCGCCACGACCTCGCCCGTGGCGTAGGCGTGCAGGTCGGCCATCTCGGGATCGGTGTTGGTGTTGGGCAGGAACTCCAGCCAGACGCCGAGTTCCAGGCGCCGCTCCTCGTCCAGGGGCAGGAGCGTCAGCGCCAGGCGCAAGAGGAAGTCACGCATCGGCGGGGACGGTTCCACCTCTCGGAACCGCTCCTCACTCCGCCGGTACATGTGCTCGATCCCGAACCGGAGCAGGGCGCTCTTGCTTCGGAAGTAGCGCTGGACCAGGCCGACCGAGGCGCCGAGTTCGTCGGCGACGTCGGCCAGCGTGGTCTTGGCCAGGCCCTTGCGGGCGACGGTGCGAAGCAGGGCCTCGGCGACCTGCCGCCTTCTCTCGTCGTGATCAGCGCTACGTGCCATATAAAAATATTACGGGCATATTTTTATTACCGCAAGGCCGTCCCCTGGATAATGCGGAGGCGCCGTACCCGTCGGGGTGCGGGCTCGACGAGACCCGGGAGGCGACATGGCGGCGCACGTCCCACGGGCGGGCGGTCACATCTGGGACCCACCGAGCCGCAGATCCGCGCTGTTGGGCGCGGGCGTGCTGCTGGGCGGCGCGTTCCTACCGGCCGGTGACGTCGCCCGACGCCGGGAACGGTGGGACGCGGTCGTGGTGGGCGCCGGGGTGACCGGCCTGTCGGCGGCGCGCAATCTCGTCGACCACGGCCTTTCCGTGGTGGTCCTGGAGGCCAGGGGCCGAATCGGCGGGCAACTGCACACCGACCACGACTTCACCTCCGTCCCGGTGGAACTGGGCGCGGGTCTGATCCACGGACGTGAGGCCTACACCTGGGAGCTGGTGGAGGAGGCCCGGGCCGAGACCGTCCGCGTGCGCCACGGGGCCGGAAGCCACCGACCCCTGGACGTCTCCGGACCACCGACCGCCGTCGAGGACGCCGCCGCCTACCTCGACCGCATGGAGGTACCACCGGACCGGTGGCCACCGGTGTCCCTCGACAACGAGCCGCTGCACCGGTGGAGCGCGCTGTGGATGAGCGAGTCCGGGCTGTTCGACTGGTGGTCCTCGCCCCGGGAGAACTTCCGGGTGGTGGGCGGCTACGACCGGATCCTGCCGCCCCTCGCCTACGACCTGGACGTACGGCTCGGACACGCGGTGCGTCGGATCCGCTGGTCCGGCCGGGGCGTGGACGTGGTGGCGGAGAGTCCTCGGGGCGTGTTGGAGGTGCGGGCCGACCGTTGCGTGGTCGCGCTGCCGGTCGGGGTGCTCAAGGAGGGGGACGTGGTCTTCGACCCCGCGCTGCCGGGCGCGCACCGCGGTGCGGTGGAGTCGCTGGATCGCACCGACGCCCTCAAACTCGTGTACGAGTTCGACCGTGAGGTCTTCCCCGAGGAGGAGGACGTGCTCGGCTGGGACGAGGACTCGGGGTTCGTGTTCTGGTGCCCGTCCCGGAGGGACCCGGAGGTCGTGGTCGCCTGGGCGGCCGGGGAGAACGCCCGCCACCTGCTGGACCTTGGGGTCGGGGAACGGTTCGCCGCGGGGCTGGCGGCCCTGTCCGCATCGTTGGGCGATGAGGTACCCGAACCCGTCGCTCGCACCACGCACGACTGGGCGTCCGACGAGTTCAGTCGGGGCGCGTACCTGTACGTCCCGCCCGGCGCGCACGACGCCCCGGCCACGCTGGCCTCGCCGCTGGAGGGTGTCCTGTACTTCGCGGGCGAGCCGACCACCGGGGAGAACACCGTGGAGGGCGCCTACGCGAGCGGGTACGACACCACCGACCGGCTTCTCGCCGAGAGGTGAGCCACGCCCGGGAGGTGAACGACGCCCGAACGAAACTAGACTTTCGAGAGTAGTGCCACCATGGCGGACGTCCGATATGCCGGAAATGACCAGCTGTGGTGCAATATTCAGTGGGTTCGTGACCCGTCAGGGCCCCGACACCGCGCAACCGCACAACGAGCAGAGGGAGGTTGGCTCACGATGACCAACCGCGCGTACGTGATCGCAGGGTCGGAGGCCACCGGCGGAGCCGGCATTCAGGCCGACCTCAAGGCCTTCCAGGAACTGGGCGTCTACGGCGTCGGGACGATCACCTGCATCGTCTCCTTCGATCCGAAGAACGACTGGAACCACCGCTTCGTGCCGGTCGACCCGGGTGTCATCACCGACCAGATCGAGGCCGCGACGAGCTGCCACGACCTGGACGTGGTGAAGATCGGCATGCTCGGCACCCCCGACACCATCGACGCCGTGGCCGAGGCGCTCCAGCGTCAGACCTGGCGACACGTGGTCCTGGACCCCGTCCTCATCTGCAAGGGGCAGGAGCCGGGCGCGGCCCTGGACACCGACAAGGCCCTGACCGCGCAGATCCTGCCGCTGGCCACGGTCATCACCCCGAACCACTTCGAGGCCCGCACCCTGGCCGGCATGGAGAGCCTGGAGACCGTCGACGACCTGATCGAGGCGGCCCGCCGCATCCACGAGCTCGGCCCCGAGCACGTGGTCGTCAAGGGCGGTACCGAACTGCCCGGCCCCGACGCCGTCGACGTCTACTTCGACGGCGAGGAGGTCACCGTGCTGAGCGGATCGAAGATCGGCGAGGAGCGCGTGAGCGGCGCCGGCTGCACCTTCGCGGCCGCCATCACCGCCGAGTTGGCCAAGGGGTCGGCCGTCGGCGACGCCGTCCGTACCGCCAAGACGATGGTCCGCGGCGGCATCGAGCGGCGGCTGTCCACCCACGCCCCCTTCGACTCGGTCGTGCCCGTCGTCCCCTGACCGCGTACGGGGTGTCCTCCGTCACTATGGGCACATCCGTGGCCCACGACATGATTGCGAGCCGCTCCGATCGGTCAGGGCTAGGAGTGGAACCGATCGAAGGAGGCCACCGTGTCAGAGGGTGACAAGGCCGAGAACAAGTTCGACGAGTTCAAGGGCAAGGCCAAGGAGAACCTCGGCAAGGCCACCGACAACGATCAGTGGAAGGCCGAGGGCAAGACCGAGCAGAGCAAGTCCAAGCTCAAGCAGGCGGGCGAGAAGGTCAAGGACGCCCTGAGCCCGGACGACAAACCCAAGAGCGGTTAGTCCGACCACGAACAGCCGGGGAGGTCCCTCAGGGGCCTCCCCTTCGTCATGTCCGGGCCCGCTCCTGTCCCCCTTCGGGGGCGCTGTCGCCGAGGGAGAGCAGCAGCTTGCGCAGCAGGTGGACGAGCCGTTCCCGTTCGCCCGGGTCGAGCCCGTCCAACAGGCGGCTCTCGTTGGCCACGTGGTCCTCCACCACCCTGTCGACCATGGCGAAGCCCTCACTGGTGAGGCCGACGAGGACACGGCGTCGGTTGGCGGGGTCGACCTCCCGGTGGACCAGGCCGCGTTTGACCAGGCGGTCCACGCGGTTGGTCATGGCGGACGAACCCACCATGGTCATCCGCACCAGCTCCTTGGCGCTGAGTCTGTGCTCCGGTGCGCCCGACCGCCGCAACGTGGCGAGCACGTCGAACTCCCAGCGTTCCAGGCCGTGCTCGGCCAGGTGGTCGCCGACCCCTCGGCCCAGGATCTGCTGTAGGCGGTTCATCCGACCGATGATCGCCATCGGTGAGACGTCGAGGTCGGGGCGCTCCCGATTCCACTGGGCGAGGTAGAGGTCGACGGCGTCGTTCATAACGCGAGCCTAACGGTGCTCGCTTGACGGGTCCGCCGGAACCGACCTAACCTTTCGATATAGAATATTTCGACATCGAAAGGTTTTCCCATGGCCCCCTCCGTCGACGAGACCGCCCGAGGAACACGGTGAGCGGCCGTGGGCGGACCGCCGCCGATACCCTGATCACCGCGCTCGCCCCCATGGTCTGGGGCAGCACCTACCTGGTGACCACGGAATTCCTGCCGCCCGACCGGCCGTTCCTGGCCGCGCTCACCCGCGCCCTGCCCGCCGGTCTCCTCCTCCTGCTCCTCACCCGAACCCTGCCCAAGGGCGTGTGGTGGTGGCGCGCGCTGGTCCTGGGCACCCTCAACATCGGGGCCTTCCTCTACCTGCTCTACATCGCCGCCTACCTGCTCCCCGGAGGTGTCGCGGCCCTGGTGATGGCGGTCCAGCCGGTGATCGTGCTGTTGCTCGGTGCGCTGGTGCTCCGCGAGGCCATCCGACCGGCCCACGCCCTGGCCTGCCTGCTGGGCGCCTTGGGCGTGGCCCTGCTCGTGGTGGGCCCCGAGGCCGCCTTGAACCCGATCGGCGTGGTGGCCGGTCTGCTCGGGGCGGTGTGCATGGGTTCGGGAATCGTGCTCACCAAACGTTGGGGCCGTCCCGAGGGGGTGAGCGTGCTCGCGACCACCGGCTGGCAGCTCACCGCCGGTGGACTCGTGCTGCTGCCCCCGACCCTGCTGGTGGAAGGGCTGCCGTCCTCGATCACCATGGCCAACCTGGGCGGTTACGTCTACCTCGGATTGTTCGGCGCGCTGCTCTCCTACGTGGTGTGGTTCCGCGGCATCGAACGACTCCCCGCCCTCGCGGTGTCCTTCATGTCCTTCGCCAGTCCGCTCACCGCCACGATCCTGGGCTTCCTCGTGCTGAACGAGACCCTCACCGTGGTACAGGGACTGGGCGCTTTGGCGGCGGTCGGGGCGGTGCTGCTGGTCCAGCTCACCGCGCACCGGCCACCGCGCCGTCCCGTCTCAGCCGCGGAGCCGGGTGAAGCCGACCCGGAGCCGGTGGGTCCCGGCGACGAGTTCGTGGGCGGGCAGCACACCCGGACCACAGGAGGCTGAACCCACGCCGTGGTGGTCGGTGTCCACCCGCAGGTGGACCCGGTCCCCGACCTCCAGCTCGTGCGGGTGTCGGGCCGTGTCCAACTCGTGGTCGCTCCACCGGCGCGCGGTGAACTCGAACTCGGAGGCGCCCTGGATCCGCAGTCCGGAGCCGGCCTCGTCCCACAGCTCCAGCCATCGCGTGCCGACCCGCCGACCGTTCTCCTGTGGGCGCAGATAGGGGGTCTGCAACCCGTCGACCGTGTCGGTGAACCGGCCGATCCGCACGCCTTGGGCCATGTCCCGGTACGCCTCCCCCGGCCCGTACCCGAACCACTCGATCGCGCCCAAGGCGCCCGGCAGGGTGAGGTCGATTCCCAGGCGCGGCAGCGGACAGATCCACTCCCCCGTCGCCGTCACGGTCAGGTCCAGCCAGAGCGTGGCGGCGTCGGCGGTCCACCGGTAGGTGGCGTCCAGGCCCAGGTCACGGGCGGCCGGGGCGAGGCGGGTGCGTACTTCCAGGGCGTCGTCGGCCACGTCCACCGCCACCCGACGTTCGGTGAGCCGGTCCAGCCCGAGCCCCCGCCAGAACGCGGCGATCCCCGTGCCGTGCAGACCCTCGTCGTTGTCGGTGGGGACACGCCAGACCCCCACCCGCGGCTTCCCCACGTCGAGACCTCCCACCGTGAGCAACCGGCCGGTCCGGGCGTCGAACAGCCCGGGGCCGAGTCGCGGTCCCCCGTCGTCGAGCAGCGGACGCGCCGGCGCCCGTTCGGGCACGGGTCCCCCGTCGACCAGGGGCGCCTGCCCCCAGGCCACCTCATGCCCCGCCCCGGCCCATGGAAGGTCGTCGGCCAGGTGCGCGGTGACGGTCAGCCAGGTCTCCGCGCCCTCACCACGGGGCACTTCCGGCAGCGGCACCTCGATCCGCTCGCCGGGGGCGAGCACCGGAACCGGGAGGCTCCCACCACCGAACACCTCGCCTTCCTCGGCCACCTCCCAGTCGAAGGCCAGGTGGGCGGTATCGGCGAAGGTCAACAGGTTCTCCACCGCCACCCTCGCGCTCCGGGGATCCACCGTGAGGCGCACCGGGGCGAAGGTGCGGGCCAGCGCGGTCAGCCCGGGGCTCGGGGTACGGTCCGGCAACAGCAACCCGTCGGCTACGAAGTTGCCGTCGTGCAGCACCTCCCCGAAGTCGCCCCCGTAGGCGAACCACTCGGTGCCGTCGGGTTCCCGTCGCCGGATCCCGTGGTCGATCCATTCCCAGGCGAACCCGCCGACCAGGCGCGGGTAGCGCTCGAAGAGCCGTTGGTACTCCTCCAGCCCACCCGGGCCGGCGCCCATGGCGTGGGCGTACTCGCACAGGACGAACGGAAGGGAACGCCGGTGATCGTCCGCCTCCGGATCCTCGGTCACCGGTTCCTCCCCACGGCCGATGCCCTCGACCTCGGCGTGCTCGGGGTACATCCGCGAGTACACGTCCACGTAGGAGCTGTCCTGGTCGCCCTCGTAGTGCACGGGACGGGAGGGCTCGTGTTCGTGCACCCAGTCGGCCATGGCGCGCAGGTTCTCGCCCCGGCCGGACTCGTTGCCCAACGACCACAGGATGATCGAGGGATGGTTGCGGTCACGCGCCACCGTCCGCCGGATCCGGTCCAGGTAGGCGTCACGCCAACGCGGGTCGTCGGAGGGGTTGGCGCGCCAATCGACCACCTCGAACCCGTGGGTCTCCAGGTCGCACTCGTCCACCACCCAAAGGCCCAGTTCGTCGCACAGGTCGAGGAAGTCCGGGTGCGGCGGGTAGTGGCTGGTCCGCACCGCGTTGACGTTGTGCCGCTTCATCAGCAGCACGTCCTCGCGCATGGTCTCCCGCGTCACCGCGCGACCGTGGTCGGGGTGCCACTCGTGCCGGTTGACCCCGCGCAGCAGCAGGGGCCGTCCGTTGACCTTCAACTCCCCGTCCTCGATCGCGACGGTGCGGAAGCCGATCCGCAGCCGAACCCGTTCACCGGGGGTCACCACCTCGGCCTCGTAGAGCCTCGGTGTCTCGGCCGACCATGGTTCGATCTCCCCCACCCGGTGCGTGATCCCGGGTTCGAGGTCGGTGAGTCCGAGTTCGGGCAGATGGACACGGGCCCCGGGGAAGCCCGTGACGTCCACGCGCAGGGTCCCCGCACCGGTGGTGTGGTCGTGGTCGGCCACGACCGTGACGTCCTCGATCCCGTCGACGGGCCGGGACAGCAGGGTGACGTCGCGGAAGATCCCGGACAGCCACCACATGTCCTGGTCCTCCAGGTAGCTCGCGGCGGACCACTGGTGCACCCGAACCGCCAGGACGTTGCGCCCGGCCCGCAGGAGAGGGCCGACGTCGAACTCGCTCACCAACCGGCTGCCGGTCGCGAACCCCACCTCGGTGCCGTTGACCCACAGTCTGAGGAAGGAGTCCACACCGTCGAAGCGCAGCACCGCGCCGCCGGTCCGCGGCCACCTCTCGGGGAGGTCGAACGCGCGACGGTACTCCCCCGTGGGGTTCTCGTCGGGCACGAACGGTGGGTCCAGCGGGAAAGGATGGTTCACGTTGGTGTAGGCGGGAGCACCATGACCGTGCAGTTGCCAATGGGCGGGGACGGGTAGGGCGTCCCAGGCCGTGTCGTCGAAGTCGGGCCCCTCGAAACCCCCGGTGTCCTGCGGGGCCTCGGGCAGCAGGCGGAACCGCCAGGTGCCGTTCAGGTCCAGGGTGGGCGCGTCGGAACGCAGACGGGCGCGCGGGGCACGGGCCCCGGCCGAGGGGGCGAACCCCTCCAGTGCGGGGTACTCGGACATCACGTCTCCTTCAGGTGGAGCAGGATCAGCTGACCGGGATTGATGTTGGGCATCTGGAGTCCGGCGCGGGCCAGGACCGCCCCGGAGAACGCGCGGGGTTCGTCGCCGAACCACTCCGGCATCACCTGCTGCATGGTGGACGGCCATCCCGTGTCCTGCCGCCAGTGCACCAGGTAGCGGCGATCCTGTCGCAGCCCCGGGAGGCGGACCCGGCCGGGCAGGGCGCGCACGGACGCCTCCGGTCTCGCGTACCGGAACAGCGCCTCGCCGCCGTCGGTCGCCACGACGCCGTCGAGCCGTTCGGCGGGGTCGGGGGTGTCGGCGTGCACCACGTCGCCCGAGTGCAGCAGCGGACGCGTCTCCTTGTAGAGCCGGATCCAGGAGGCCAGCGCGGCGAGTTCGCCCTCGTCGCAGGTGGTGACGTCCCACTCGATCCCGGCGTGGGAGAACAGACCGGCCAGCAGCCGCGTGGGCAGCGGCGCGACCCGGCCGGTGGTGTGCGACTCCGGGGCGCCCACGTGGCAGCCGATGAGTTCGGGCGGTAGGAGCAGTTCGGTCCACCGCTGGATCGCGAGCCGTTCCAGGGGATCGTTGTTGTCGGATGCCCACACCCGGTCGGTACGGGCGAGGATGCCCAGGTCGACGCGGCCACCACCGGAGGAGCACGACTCGATCTCCAGCCCCGGGTGGCGGTCCCGAAGCCGATCGAGGAGTTCGTACACGGCCAGGGTCTGGCGGTGTACCCCGGCCGAGCCGGTGGGCGCGTGCACGGCCTCCAGGAGGTCGCGGTTGTGGTCCCACTTGAGGTGGTCGGGACGGTACTCGGTGACCAGTGCGTCCAGGTGCTCGAACACGTGCTCCAAGGCCTCGGGGCGTCCCAGGTCCAGCACCTGCTGGTTGCGGCTGGGCAGGGCGGGGCGGCCCTCCGGCGCGAGGAACCACTCCGGGTGGGCGCGTCCGAGGTCGGAGTCGGGGTTGACCATCTCGGGTTCGACCCACAGCCCCACCTGCATCCCATGGGAGCGCACGTGGTCGAACAGCGGGTGCAGACCGTCCGGCCACACCTGGTCGTCGACCGTCCAGTCGCCGAGGCCGGCGGTGTCGTCGCGGCGGCCACGGAACCAGCCGTCGTCCAGGACGAACCGTTCCACACCGATGCGCGCGGCGGTGTCGACGAGTTCCCTCAGCCGGTCCAGGTCGTGGTCGAAGTAGACCGCCTCCCAGGTGTTGAGCACCACCGGGCGCGGCGAGACGGGGTGTTCGGGGCGGGCGCGCAGCCACCGGTGGAACCGGCCGGACAACCCGTCCAGACCTTGGTCGGACCAGCTCAGGAACACCCACGGGGTGGTGTGGGACTCGTCCTGGCCCAGACGCACCTCGCCGGGGTGGAGGAGTTCGCCGCCGACGATGACCGCGTCGGCCTGACCCGCTCCCTCGGGGAGACGTTCGGCCAGGTGGACGTGGTCGCCGCTCCAGGCGGTGTGCACGCCCCAGACCTCTCCCTCGCGGAACCCGAAGCCCGGGGTCCCGACGGTGAGAACGAGCGGGGAGTCGTGGCCGGTGCGGCCTCGGCGCGATGCCCGCGTCCGGGTGCCCATGCCCAACGGCGAGCGCTGCGGGACACGTTCGCGCACCCAACGGCCGGTCGGGTCCAGGACCTCCTCGGCCTCGCGGGGCAACGGGAGGGTGACGTTGAGTGCGTCCAGGGTCCAGGGGGTCGGGTCGAGATTGGTGACGGTGTGCCGGACCCGGACCAGCCCCTCGGGTTCCATGCGCAGGTCGGTGCGGAGTCGAAGACCACCGCCCTCGGCGGAGACGGTGACGCGTCCACCCGAGCCGGGTTCGGCGTCCTCCAACGGGTCCACGTCGACCTCCACCCGCGACCAGGCCGGATAGGTGATCCGACCCTCGTGGTGCCCGGCCAGCCCGGGGTGTCCGCGCCATCCCTCGCCCTGGGTCGGCACCAGGGAGACGTAGGTGGGCGCGTCGACGCCGTTGTTGGCGGCGGGGGGTTCGGCGGCCAGGGCCATCCCCTCGAAGTCGGGCAGGTCCGCGCCCCAGTGCAGGACGTGCGGGAGACCGTTCTCCGGCACGCGCAGGACCAGGGCGGCTCCGGCCGCCCGCAGGGTGATGGTGCGCTGGTCGGTCATTCCTTGGTCGCTCCCAGAATCGGTCCGGCCACGCGAGGATCCATCGAGTGGGTGAGTGCCGACACGAACCCCCACATCGTCGACACTGCGCCCGCGAAATGTCAACGCTTATCAACGGTTTCCCACACAGACCTTGAGAGTCGGCCCCCATTGACAGTGACCGACCAGCCAGTGAGACTATGATTCAACATAAACAAACATTTTCGATCACCCGGGGGCAGGATGCTGGCCGCGCAACGACAGGAGCTGATCCTCGATCGGCTCCGACAGGACGGGAGCGTCCGTGTCACCGACCTCGTCGCGTCTCTCGCCGTGTCCGACATGACCATCCGACGCGATCTCGACGCCCTGGAGGGACGCGGCGCCCTACGCAAGGTGCACGGCGGCGCGGTCGGCCCCGAGGGGCCCCGCACCGAGGAACCCGGATTCCAGGCCAAGTCGACCCGGCAGGCGGCGGAGAAGCACGCCATCGCACGGGCCGTGGCCGACCTCGTCGAACCGAACAGCGCCGTCGGCCTGTCCGCCGGGACCACCACGGCGCTGGTCGCCGAGTACCTGCGCGACACCCCCGGCCTCACCGTCATCACCAACTCGCTGCCCGCCGCCGAGGTCTTCCACCGGTCTGAGCGCTCCGACCAGACCGTCGCGCTGACCGGCGGGTTCCGCACCCCCTCCGACGCCCTCGTCGGCCCGCTCGCCCTCGCCTCCGTACACGGCATCAACCTGGACACCCTGGTCATGGGCGTACACGGCATGCACGAACGGGCCGGATTCACCACGCCCAACCTGATGGAGTCCGAGACCGACCGCGCCCTGGTGGAGTCCGCCGAGACCCTGGTGGTCGCCGCCGACTCCAGCAAGTGGAACACCGTCGGAATCAGCACCATCACCCCCTTGAACCGCTGCGACGTGCTCGTCACCGACGACGGGCTCGCCACGGACGCCCGCCACATCCTCCAGGACCACGTGGGCAGCCTCGTGGTCACCGACGTCCCCCGGGAGACCGGATGAGAAAGACCACCGCGCACCTGGCCGACGGCCGGGAGATCATCTACTTCGACGAAACCGAAGACGCGCACCGCGAGCTCCACGACCCACGCGACCTGCCCGAACGGGCCCCCGGGTCCGAACTGCGCCGGGATCCGCTGACGCGCGAGCAGGTCGTGGTGGCCGCGCACCGCCAAGGCCGCACCCACCTGCCGCCCAGCGACCAGTGCCCGCTGTGTCCCTCCACCGCCGACCGGCACACCGAGGTACCCGCCGCCGACTACGACGTGGTCGCGTTCGAGAACCGCTTCCCCTCGCTCAGCGGTGACGAGGGACGCTGCGAGGTGCTCTGCTTCTCCTCCGACCACGACACCTCGATGGCACGGCTGGGCAGCGCCCGTGTGCGCACCATCGTCGACGCCTGGGCCGACCGCAGCGCCGCGCTCGCCGAACGGCCCGGCGTCGAGCAGGTGTACTGCTTCGAGAATCGGGGCGAGGAGATCGGGGTGACCCTGCACCACCCGCACGGTCAGATCTACGCGCTGCCGTTCGTCACCCCCCGCACCGCCGACGTGGTGGCCTCGGCCCGCGCCCATCGGGAGGAGACCGGCGGCGACCTGTTCGAGGACGTCCTGTCCGCCGAACGCAAGGGGCCGCGCGTGGTGCTGGAGAACGAGCACTGGACCGCGTTCGTGCCCGAGGCCGCCCGGTGGCCGGTGGAGGTGCACGTCTACCCACATCGCGACGTCCCCGACCTGCCCTCTCTCGACGACGCCGAACGCGACGCCTTCGCGGAGCTGTACACCGACCTGCTCGGCGGACTCGATCGGCTCTTCGACAAGCCACTGCCCTACATCTCCGCCTGGCACCAGGCGCCCGTCCGCGACTCCGAGGCCCGGGACCTGTCCCGACTGCGGCTGGAGATCTTCTCCGTCCGCCGCGCCGAGAACAAGCTCAAGTACCTCGCCGGCACCGAGTCCGGCATGGGCGTGTTCATCAACGACATCGCGCCAGAGACCACCGCCCAGCGCATCCGAGAGGCCACCCCGTGAAACTCCTCGTCACCGGCGGCGCCGGTTACGTCGGCAGCGTCGTCACAGCACTCCTGTCGGAGGTCGGGCACGAGGTCACCGTGCTCGACACGCTCTCCGCCGGCCACCGAGACGCCGTCCCCGCCCGAGCCTCCTTCGTCGAGGGGGACGTCCACGACGCGGCCCGCGTCCTCGACCCCTCCTTCGACGCCGTGCTGCACTTCGCCGGAAAGTCCCTGGTGGGCGAGTCCGTGCAGGACCCCGGACCGTACTGGCACACCAACGTCGGCGGGACCCTCGCCCTGTTGGAGGCCATGCGCGAACACGGCGTGAACCGGCTGGTGTTCTCCTCCACCGCCGCCACCTACGGCGACCCGCCCTCGGACGCACCGCTGCGCGAGACCGACCCGGCCTCGCCCACCAACCCCTACGGCGCGGGCAAGCTCGCCGTGGACCACATGCTCACCGGATGGGCGCGCGCCCACGGTCTGGGCGCCGTCAGCCTGCGCTACTTCAACGTCGCCGGTGCGCACGGCGGGCTCGGCGAGCGGCACGACCCGGAGACCCACCTCATCCCCAACCTGTTGAAGGTGGCCACCGGCGAGGTGGCGCACGCCTCGGTGCACGGCACCGACTACCCCACCCCCGACGGCACCGCCATCCGCGACTACCTGCACGTTCGCGACCTCGCCGAGGCCCACGCGCGTGCTCTGCAACACCTCGAACCGGGCACGCACCGGATCCACAACCTGGGCAGCGGTGGCGGATACAGCGTCCGCGAGGTGCTGGACGCGGTCCGGCGGATCACCGGCCACCCCGTCCCCGTGGTCGACGGCCCCCGACGCGCGGGCGACCCCGCCGTACTCGTGGCGGCCAACGACCGGGCCCGCGCCGAACTCGGCTGGTCGCCCACGCGCGGTCTGGACGAGATCGTGGCCGACGCCTGGGAGTTCACCCGAAAGCGGGTGGAGGCGTGAGCGGGCCTTCGTACGTGGACGAGCAGGGTCTGGCGACCCGCTTCGGAGAGGCGTTCGGTCGTGAGCCCGAGGGGATGTGGGTCGCCCCCGGGCGGATCAACCTCATCGGTGAACACACCGACTACAACGACGGTTTCGCCCTGCCCATGGCCCTGCCGCACAGCCTGACCATCGCGGCGGCCCGCCGCACGGACGGGCGAGTGGGCGTACGATCGTCGCGGTTCCCCGGCGCCCACGAATTCGACCTGTCGGGTCTGGCTCCGGGCACGGTCCCGGACGGTGCCGCCTACCAGGCGGGCTCGTTGTGGGCCCTGCTCGACGAAGGGCACCGGATCGGCGGGCTCGACCTGCTGGTGGACAGCACCATCCCGGCCGGCAGCGGACTGTCGACCTCGGCCGCGCTGTGCTGCGCGACGATCCTGGCCGCCACCGGACTGTACGGCGACGAACCCGCCCCGGCCGAGGTCGCGCGCCTGGCTCAGCGCGCCGAGAACGACTTCGTCGACATGCCCTGCGGAATCATGGACCAGTCCGCGGTGATGCTGTCCGACGAGGGTCGGGCGTTGTTCCTGGACTGCCGTTCCCTGGTCACCGAACAGGAGCCGTTCGACCTCGCCGCGCACGGCGTGACGCTGCTTGTGGTGGACACCAAGGCGCCACGACGGTTGGTGGAGGGCGCCTACGCCGAACGCCGACGGACCTGTGAGAACGCCGCCCGGATCCTCGGGGTGCGGGCGCTGCGCGACGTCACCGTCGATGCGCTGCCCAAGGCCCTGGCGGAACTACCCGACGAGGTCACCCGCGATCGGGTCCGGCACGTGGTGACGGAGAACGACCGGGTCCTCGAGACGGTGGAGCTGCTGCGCGAAGGACGACCGCGCGAAGTGGGTCCGCTCCTGACCGCCTCGCACGTCTCCCTGCGCGACGACTTCGAGGTGAGCGTCCCCGAGGTCGACACGGCGGTGGACGCGACGCTGTCCGCCGCTGCCTTGGGCGCGCGGATCACCGGCGGCGGGTTCGGCGGCTGCGTGATCGCGCTCGTGGACGACGGCCGGGTGGACTCCTGTACCGAAGCGGTCCGCTCGGCCTTCTCCGAACGCGGTTTCGGTGCCCCGGAGGTGTTCACCGCACTCCCGTCCAAGGGGGCGCATCGCCTGCGCTGATCACTGGATTCCTGCAAACGCTTGCGGGATGGCGCCGGACCGGATCCGAAAAGGTCCGGCGCCACCGGCGATCCGGGTCGGGTCAGGACGAGGTGTCGACGACCCCGCTACCGGCGAACTCCTCGACGTCCGCCTTGGCGTCCGCGGGGCTCTGGGCGGTGTAGTCGTACGGCACGGTGAAATCGGTGGTCGACTCCAGGTGCTCGTGCGGGGTGCCGTTGGTGAACTCGTTGTCCACCAGGTTCCAGTAACCGGTCTCGGAACTGCCGTACCACCAGCCGACCGGACCCTCGATCTGGCCGTCGTGGCTGTCGGTGTCACCGGAGCCGACGTTGTCGAAGTGGTTGCCCTCGACCAGCACCTGCGCGCCCATGCGGGCGTTGATCGCCGAGCCGTCGATGTCCTCGAACACGTTGTTCAGCATGTGCACGTCCGCGTGCCGGATCAGCGGTACACGGGTGTTGAGGTTGCTGAAGTGGTTGTGGTGGTAGGTGATGAGGTCCGGACCGGCGTCGGCCGAGTCGTTGTGGCCGACCAGCGACGTCTTCCAGTGGTCGCTGAACCGGTTCCAGGAGACGGTGACGTACTCGGACCCGCGCTTGATGTCGACCAGGCCGTCGTAGTGGTCCTTGTCGACGCCCTCCTTCTCACTACTGAAGTCGTTGTGGTCGATCCACACGTTGGAGCTCTGCTCGGTGACCTCCAACGCGTCGCCCTCGCCCTGGGAGACGTGGTGGATGTTCAGGTTGCGGAAGACGACGTTCTCCGAGCGGGTGACCTTGAAGCCGATCCCGTCGAACTCACCCGAGTCGCCGACGCCGAGGATGGACACGTTGGCGACGTCCTTGACGTCGATCTTCTGCTCGTCGACCTGGTCGGCGGTGACCGTGACGTCGACGTGGACGACCACTCCGTCACCACCGTCGTCGTGGTCCTTGAGCAGCTGGTACAGCGCCTCGCCCGGGGTGCTCTCCTCGCTCCAGGAAGCGTATTCGCTGAGGACGTACTCCTCGACGTCGTCGCCACCGAAGCCACCCGTGGTACCGCCGTTCATGGCGGCGTAGCCCACGGGGGTGTCGCTGTGCGGGTCGGCGAGGGTCTGCGGGTCCGAGCCCGAGGTGAGTTCTCCGTCGGTCTGCTGATCGGGGACCAGGAACCAGGCCCCGGCGAGCAGCGCCGCGCCGCCCACGGCGGCCATCGCCACGGGGGTGGCGGGTCGTCTCCTGCGCTGGATGGACATGGGGGTGCCTCTCTGCCGGTGGGGGTCAGGGGATATCAGCGGGGTCGTCCGCACCGGCTGTGTGACCCGACTGCGCTCCGGCTGCACACCGACTCTGACGCCAGATTGGTGCAAACGGTTGCAGTCGCCTCATCGTCAACGAACGGCCACGCTCTGTCAAGGGAGGTTCCCGCGAAAACCCCGCGGCGCCCCCTGGATGAGTGATTCCCAGGGGTGGCTGGTGGGCGCCT
>NZ_BCSH01000102.1 GCF_001570765.1 Nocardiopsis listeri NBRC 13360
CCCACACATCCCTCAAGCCCCCGCACACCCCTGGAATCACTCATCCAGGCTGTCGGCGCACGACGACGAGAGGCCCCCATTACGGACACCCTCCACGATCCGCTGCGTGCCCCCGACGAGGTCGCCCGGTTCTTCGGCGGCTTGGACCTGGTGGAGCCGGACCTGGTACCGATCACGCGATGGCGGCCGGACTCCACCGAGGTGGGCGAACCCCGGGAGGTGGACGAGTTCGGTGCCGTCGGCCGTAAACCGTGGGCCCGCAGGGTCGACCGCTCTCCGACCACGCGTTCGAATGTGGGACGCCCCACGCTTGGTCTCGAAAAAATCCGAACTCTTCACATTGGAGAAAATTATCCCCTGAATTCCACGAAAAAGGCGCCGCGCAAAGAGACCCCAGGTGAAAACGGGGCAGGCCCGAATCGTTAGGGTTCCGGAGGTCTCGGCGAGTGCTCGTGTTCTCACGACGCGAACGCCCGCCGGGCCACCGGCGACGAGGCCGGACAGGGCAGCGCCGCACGAGTTCAGGAGGCATCGGGCATGTTCCGAAAGATACTGGTCGCCAACCGCGGAGAGATCGCGATCCGCGCGATGCGCGCCGGACACGAGGTCGGAGCCAGGACCGTGGCGGTCTTCCCCCATGAGGACCGCCACTCCCTGCACCGGCTCAAGGCCGACGAGGCCTACCAGATCGGGGAACAGGGCCACCCGGTGCGCGCCTACCTGTCGATCGAGGAGATCGTACGGGCGGCGGTGGAGGCCGGCGCGGACGCCGTCTACCCCGGGTACGGGTTCCTGTCGGAGAACCCGGGCCTGGCCCGGGCCTGCGCGGACGCGGGCGTCACCTTCGTCGGGCCACCCGCCGAGGTCCTGGACCTGACCGGCAACAAGGCCAGCGCGATCGCTGCGGCCAAGCGGGCGGGCATCCCCGTCCTGGAGTCCTCCGAGCCCTCCACCGACCTGGACGCCCTGGTCGCGGCCTCCCGTGAGATCGGGTTCCCGCTGTTCGTCAAGGCCGTGGCCGGCGGTGGTGGCCGTGGCATGCGCCGGGTCGACACCGCCGACACGTTGGCCGATGCGGCGGAGGCCGCCATGCGCGAGGCCGAGACCGCCTTCGGCGACCCCACGGTGTTCCTGGAGCGGGCCGTGGTGGACCCTCGCCACATCGAGGTGCAGATCCTCGCCGACGGCCAGGGAGGCGTCATCCACCTGTACGAACGTGACTGCTCCGTGCAGCGTCGCCACCAGAAGGTGGTGGAGATGGCCCCGGCACCGAACCTGTCACCGGAGCTGCGCGCGCGGATCTGCGACGACGCGGTGCGCCTGGCCAAGGAGATCGGCTACCGCAACGCGGGCACCGTCGAGTTCCTGCTCGGCAAGGACGGCCGGCACGTCTTCATCGAGATGAACCCGCGCATCCAGGTCGAGCACACGGTGACCGAGGAGGTCACCGACGTCGACCTCGTACAGTCCCAGATCCGGATCGCCGCGGGCGAGAGCCTCGCCGACCTGGGCCTGAGCCAGGACGACATCGTCGTGCACGGCGCCGCCCTACAGTGCCGGATCACCACCGAGGACCCCGCCAACGGGTTCCGTCCGGACACCGGGACGATCAGCGCCTACCGCTCCCCCGGTGGTTCGGGCATCCGCCTGGACGGTGGCACGGCGGCGGCCGGTTCGGAGGTCAGCGCCTACTTCGACTCGTTGCTGGTCAAGCTCACCTGCCGCGGTCGTGACTTCGAGACGGCGGTGAGCCGTGCCCGCCGCGCGGTCGCCGAGTTCCGGATCCGCGGCATCTCCACCAACATCCCGTTCCTACAGGCGGTGCTGGAGGACGAGGACTTCCGCGCGGGCCGCGCCACCACCTCGTTCATCGAGGAGCGCCCGCAGCTGCTGACCGCGCGCCCCTCCGCGGACCGCGGCACCCGTCTGCTGTCCTACCTGGCCGACGTGACGGTGAACAAGCCGCACGGCGAGCGCCCGCAACTGCTCGACCCCACCGCGAAGCTGGTCGAGGCGCCCCAGGAGGCGCCGCCGGCCGGTTCCAAGCAGCGCTTGGACGAGCTGGGACCGGAGGGCTTCGCCCGGTGGCTGCGCGAGTCACCGAACCTGGGCGTCACCGACACCACCTTCCGCGACGCCCACCAATCGCTGTTGGCCACCCGGGTACGCACCAACGACCTGTTGGCCGTCGCGCCCACCGTCGCCCACACGCTGCCCGAGCTGCTGTCCCTGGAGGCCTGGGGCGGCGCCACCTACGACGTGGCCCTGCGCTTCCTCGCCGAGGACCCGTGGGAGCGACTGGCGGCGCTGCGCGAGGCGGTACCCAACATCTGCCTGCAGATGCTGCTGCGCGGACGCAACACGGTCGGCTACACCCCCTATCCCACCGAGGTCACCGACGCGTTCGTGCGTGAGGCGGCCAGGACCGGGGTGGACGTGTTCCGGATCTTCGACGCCCTCAACGACGTCGACCAGATGCGTCCGGCCATCGACGCGGTCCGGGAGACCGGCACCGGGGTGGCGGAGGTGGCGCTGTGCTACACCGCCGACCTGTCCGACCCCGGCGAGAAGCTCTACACCCTCGACTACTACCTCGAGCTCGCCGAGCGGATCGTGGACGCCGGCGCCCACGTGCTCGCGATCAAGGACATGGCCGGCCTGCTGCGCGCCCCGGCCGCCAAGCGCCTGGTCACCGCGTTGCGCGCCGAGTTCGACCTGCCCGTCCACGTGCACACGCACGACACCGCCGGTGGCCAACTGGCCACCTACCTGGCCGCGGTGCAGGCGGGCGCCGACGCCGTCGACGGCGCGGTCGCGTCGATGTCGGGCACCACGTCGCAGCCGTCGCTGTCGGCGATCGTGGCGGCCTTCGACCACTCCGAGACCCCGACCGGGCTGTCGCTGGACGCGGTGAACGAGCTGGAGCCGTACTGGGAGTCGGTGCGCAAGGTCTACGCGCCCTTCGAGGCGGGTCTGGCCTCCCCGACCGGTCGTGTGTACCACCACGAGATCCCCGGTGGTCAGCTGTCCAACCTGCGCACCCAGGCGATCGCGCTGGGGTTGGGCGACCGGTTCGAGGACATCGAGGCGATGTACGCCGCGGCCGACCGCATGCTGGGTCGGTTGGTGAAGGTCACCCCCTCCTCCAAGGTGGTCGGCGACCTGGCCCTGCACCTGGTGGGCGCGGGCGTGGCCCCGGAGGACTTCGAGAAGGACCCGGACCGATTCGACGTTCCCGACTCGGTGGTGGGCTTCCTTCGCGGTGAGCTCGGGGTCCCCCCGGGCGAATGGCCCGAGCCGTTCCGCACCAAGGCGCTTCGCGGTCGCGGCGAGCCGCGCGAGGCCGTGGAGTTGACCTCGGTGGACCGCACCGGTTTGGTCGAGGACCCGCGCCCCACCCTGAACCGGCTGCTGTTCGCCGGGCCCACGAAGGAGTTCGAGTCCCACCGCGCGTCCTACGGCGACACCAGCGTGCTGAACAGCATGGACTTCTTCTACGGTCTGCGCGAGGGAGAGGAGCACGTGGTCGACCTGGAGCCGGGTGTGCGATTGCTCATCGGACTCCAGGCGGTGAGCGAGCCGGACGAGCGCGGGATGCGCACCGTGATGACCACGCTCAACGACCAGCTGCGTCCGCTGCACGTGCGGGACCGTGCCCTGGCCTCCAGCGCCCCCGAGGCGGAGAAGGCCGACCGGGACGACCCGTCCCAGGTGGCCGCGCCGTTCGCGGGTGTGGTCACCCCGGTGGTGGCCAAGGGCGACGAGGTGGAGGCCGGTGACACCGTCGCCACCATCGAGGCGATGAAGATGGAGGCCTCGATCACCGCCTCTCGGGCCGGCGTGGTCGAACGCGTCGCGGTCGAGGGCGTCCAGCGCGTGGAGGGCGGCGACCTGATCGTCCGCCTGAGCTGATCCCGGACTCCGAGCCCCCGCGCCGCAGGAAGCCCTGCCGCGCGGGGGTTCTCGGCGTTTCGGGGTTCTCGGGCGGACTCGTTTGGGACGGACTGGTCGCGCCTCGTCCCCGCACCGGATCGGCTTCCCATGAGCGGTAGCCCGGCCGTCCCCGACGGCGTCGACGCCTCCGCCCCGCGCTCCGCCCGGGTGTGGAACTACCGGCTCGGCGGCAAGGACGACTACCCCGTCGACCGCGTCCTCGGCGACCGGATCCTGGCGACCTACCCCGAGTTCGCGACCGACGCACGCGCCGGCCGGGCCTTCCTGGTCCGCGCGATCACCCACCTGGCCGGGCAGGAGAAGGTACGCGGGTTCCTGGACGCGGGCACCGGGCTGCCCACCCACCACAACACCCACGAGATCGCCCAGGCCATCGCGCCCGAGTCCCGCGTGGTCTACGTGGACAACGACCCCATGGTGCTCGACCTCGACCGACCGATCGGGTTGTCGATCATCGGCACCCTGGGCCACATCCCCGACCTGGAACAGGCTCTCGGTCTCATGCGCACCTATCTGGACGCCCTCCCCTGGGGCAGCTTCCTGGTCTTCGGCGACCTGATGTCCGAGGAGACCTCCACCGCCGAGGCGGTCGATCAGTGGTACGAGAGCGCCACCCTCCCGTACCGCTCGCACAGCCTGGCCGAGATCACCTCCTTCTTCGACGGTCTGGACATCCTCTCCCCCGGAGTGGGTCCGGTGACCGAGTGGCGTCCGGGCGACGTGGAGATCGGTTCGTCGCCGGACACCGACATGTACGGCGGTGTCGCCCGCGAACCCTGAGTTCGTAGCATGGGGGCGTTGCCGAGAATGAGGAGTTCCCGTGTCCGACGCCCCCGAACGCGCCCTGGTCGTGATGGCCCACCCCGACGACGCCGACTTCTCCTGCGCGGGCACCGTCGCCCGATGGACCGAGGCCGGGGCCGAGGTGGTCTACCTGATGGTCACCGACGGCGAGGCCGGCGGGGACGAGCTCACCCTGGACAGCGCCGAGATCGGGGCGATGCGCCGGGGCGAGCAGCGCAGGGCCGCCGCCGAGGTGGGGGTCAAGGACGTGCGGTTCCTGGGCCACCCGGACGGGCGCGTGGTCGCCTCACTGGACCTGCGCCGCGACATCGCCCGGATCATCCGCCAGGTGCGCCCCCAGCGCATGGTCATCCCGAACCCCGAACGCGACTGGGACAGCATCGCCGCCAGCCACCCCGACCACATGGCCACCGGCGAGGCCGCGATCAACGCGGTCTTCCCCGACGCGCGCAACCCGCACGCGCACCGGGAACTGCTCCACGTGGAGGGCCTGGCCCCCTGGACCGTGCCGGAGGTGTGGGTGACCGGCGGCCCGGGCCCCTACCACTACTCGGACATCACCTCGGTGTTCGAACGCAAGCTGGCGGCGTTGGCCTCGCACGAGAGCCAGATCTCCGACATCGACGAGATCGCACCGTTCCTGCGCACCTGGATGGTCGAGAACGCCGTCAAGGGCGGGCTGCCCGAGGGTTCCCTGGCCGAGGTGTTCCGAATCGTGCATACCGCCTGAACACCACGCCGGGGCTGGACGGGGGGACGTATCCTCGGGGCGTGACCGACACGCTCCACGCTCACGCCGCCGAGGAGGCCGCCGATCGGATCCGCGAGATCCTCGGTACGGGCCCGATGACCGTGCTGACCGGGGCCGGCGTCTCCACCGACTCCGGCATCCCCGACTACCGGGGCCCCGACTCGCCCCCGCGCAGACCCATGACCTACCAGGAGTTCGTGGGGGACGCCGCCTTTCGGCGCCACTACTGGGCGCGCAACCACGTCGGGTGGCGACACGTGGAGCGGACCCGGCCCAACGACGGCCACCTGGCCTTGGCCGAGTTGGAGCAGGCGGGCGCGGTGCACGGGGTCATCACGCAGAACGTCGACACCCTGCACGACGCCGCCGGCAGCAGGCGCGTCATCGACCTGCACGGGCGCTTCGATCGGGTGGTCTGCCTGGCCTGTCGCGCGGTGAGCGACCGCGCGGAGCTGGCGGTGCGGTTGACCGGTCTCAACCCGGGTTTCGTCGAGGAGGTCGCCGACGTGGAGGTGGCCCCCGACGCCGACGCGGTGTTGGCCCGTACCGAGCACTTCCGGGTGGCCGACTGCGTGGGCTGTGGCGGCACGCTCAAGCCCGACATCGTGTACTTCGGCGAGAACGTGCCCAAGCCCCGGGTGTTGGACGCCTACGCGATGGTCGAGAGCGCGGCGAGCCTGCTGGTGGTGGGTTCGTCGCTGACGGTCTTCTCCGGCCGCAGGTTCGTCAAGCGCGCCGTGGCCATGGGAAAGCCGGTGGTGATCCTCAACCGGGGCACGACCCGCTGCGACGACATGGCCACGTTGACCATCGACCACGGATGCTCGCCGGTACTGCGTTCCCTCGCCGACACCCACCGCGTCTGACTTCGCACCGTACGAGGGGTACGGTGAACCGTCGAGGCCCTCCGCTCATCCCGTCTCCACAGGTGTTGAGCGTGTGCGGTGCGCACCCACGGGGGATGCTCGGGGTGGATCCCCGCCTTTATCGGCTTTTCTCGGACCGGGTGGACGATCCCGGCCGACTTTGCACACGGAGGATCGCGTGCCGTTCTGTAACAGGAACATCCTCGTCTCGGGAAGCGGTGTCGCCGGTTCGGCGCTCGCTCTCTGGCTGGCCCGTAAGGGCTTCTCTCCCACCATCGTCGATTCGGCCCCGGGCCCCCGCGCCGAGGGCGACCACGTCGAGGTATCCCGCCGCGGCATGGAACTGCTGGACCGCATGGGTCTGGGAGAGCGGGTTCGTGCCCTGGGCGCGAACCACACCCAGATCCGCAACCACATCAGTGGACGTATCGCCCCCATCCTTCTTCCCTTCGACCCCGGATCCGTGATGATCCGCCACGACCACCTGGTCCGGGTACTGCGGGAGGAGGCCGACCGCCTCCCCGACGTCCTCGTCGAGCGGATGGACGGCGACACCGTCACCGGCCTGACCCAGGACGAGACCGGCGTGGACGTCACCTTCGCCCAGGCCCATGACCGACGCTTCGACCTGGTGGTGGGCGCCGACGGCCTGTACTCCCCGGTGCGGCGACTGGCCTTCGAGGGGCCCGACGAGAACCATCTGCACCGGTTGGAGGCCAACGTGGCCACCTTCGAGACGCCCAACGTGCTGGGCACCCGGGACTCCCTGTCCTGGCACACCTGGCCGCACCGGGGTTGTGTGGCCGCCACCCTGCCCGACAACGAACGCCTGTACGTGGTGTTGATGATGCGCGACCGCTTCCCGGTGCGTCCGAGGAGCCTGGACCAGGGTTCCCTGCACCGCATGGTGGAGGAGTACTTCGGCGCGGACGGGTGGTGCATGCCGCAGCTGTTGGCGGCCATGCGCGAGGCCGAGGTCACGGTGGACCCGTCGACCCAGGTGCGCATGAACGTGTGGTCCTCGGGCCGCGTCGTCCTGGTCGGGGACGCCGCCTACTGTCCGGACCAGCTGAGCGGACAGGGTCCCGGAACCGCCCTGCTCGGTGCGCTGGCCCTGGCCGGCGAGCTCGCCTACGCCGAGGGCGACCACGGTCGGGCGTACTTCTCCTACGAGGCGGCGATGCGGCCCACGGTCCGTGAGGCCCAGGCCGTGGCGCCACAGTCGGTGGAGACCGGCGCCCCGGAGGTCGAACCGTACGAGATGTGGATGCGCGAACGCGCCGAGGCCGCCCTGTCCCGTGGCGCCAGGCTCATGAACAAGTTGGGTTTTCAGCCCGCCAAGGACCCGGTGGGAGAGGAGTTCGCCCTGGAGCGCTACGTCGGCATGTTCAAGGAACGGACCGACTGACCCCGGCCGAGGGACCCTTCGCCGAAGTGCTCCGTCCCGAAGCGCCACGGCCCGCTCAGGTCTCCTTGGGCGGTACGGTGCTGTGGCGCTCCACCAGACGGGTGGCGAGCTCCACCCGGGTGGTCTCGGGGACGTCGCCGCCGACCAGGTCGATGAGCATGCGGGTGGCCATCTGCGCCATGTCCCGCAGCGGTTGCCGGACCGTGGTCAGCGGCGGGATCGCCCAGCGCGCCTCGGGCAGGTCGTCGAAGCCCACCACGGAGACGTCGTCGGGCACCTTCAGCCCGCGTTCGTGCAGGGCCTCGTAGGCGCCCCGGGCCATCTGGTCGGAGCCCGCGAAGATCGCGGTGGGCGGCTCGGGCAGCTCGAACAGCGTCTCGGTGAGCTCCTTGCCGGTACCGGCCATGAAGTCGCCGTGGGTGACGTAGCCGTCCAGGACGGGCAGGCCCGCGTTGCGCATGGCGCTGCGGTACCCGTCCACGCGTCCCCGGCTGCACATCACGTGCGCGGGACCCGCGATGGTGGCGATCCGCCGGTGACCCTGCGCGATGAGGTGTTCGGTGGCGGTGAGTCCGCCGTCCCAGTTGGCGGCGCCCACGGCCGGGACGCCGCGCGCGGGGTCCCCTATCGGGTCGACGATCACCACGGGGATGCCCAGGGCGTCCAGCTGTGCCTGTTGCTGGGTGGAAAGTTCGGACAGCACCAGGACCACGCCGTCGGAGTGGCGGGCCTGGATGTTGTCCAGCCACTTGCGGCCCGGGCGGCTGCGTTTTCGGTCGTGCACCGCCGAAACGACGATGCCGAACCCGGCGTCGTGGGTGACCTCCTCGACGCCGGTGAGGATCTCCATCGCCCAGGGGCTGCCCAGGTCGAGGAAGACCAGGTCGATGAGGCCGACGGTCCGCCTGCCCCGATGCCTGCGCGGCTGGTAGCGGTGCTGTTCGAGCAGCCGCTCCACCTGGCGTCGGGTGTCGGCCGCGACGTCTATGTGTCCGTTGATCACCTTGGAGACGGTGGAGACGGAGACCCCCGCCTCCCCCGCGATCTCGGCCAGGGTGGGTCGTCTCTTCGCCATACGCCTCCTCAACGTCGGGGAGCGAGGCCCCGTGATCCGCTCAGCGGATTGTAGCCCGAAACATTTCGCCACCCCACACCGTAACCTCCTCGAAACCCGCGCTCCCCTTGACGTCTCTTGGTGGACGACTTAGCGTCAAGCATCCCGAAAGCTATCGGAAACATTTCGGAAGCTTTCGGTCGCCCCCCATGTTCGACCAGAGAACGGTGTCCACGCCATGAGTCGCACCCACCGGATAAGTGTGATCGGAAGTACCGCCCTGGCCCTCACCTTGGTGGCCACGGCCTGTGGGTCCTCCGGGCCCGGAATGTCGGAGGACGCCCTCCAGGTCTGGGCGTTGGAGGAGGCGGCCGTCAACGACGTCCTCCAGGCCTCCATGGATTCCTACAACGAGGGCGCCGAGATCGACTCCGAGCTCGTCACCTTCGTCAACGACGCCTACAAGCAACGCCTCCAGGTCGCCCTCGGCTCCCCCAACGCCCCCGACGTCTTCTTCAACTGGGGCGGCGGCAACCTCAGCGAGTACGTCGACCAGGGCCAGGTGTTCAACATGACCACCGCCTTGGACGAGAACCCCGAGTTCCGGGACTCGTTCCTTCCCAGCGTCCTGGACGTCGCCCGGATCGAGGACGGCTACTACGGGGTGCCGATGCTCGGCATGCAGCCGGTGGTGCTCTTCACCAACAACGCCGTCCTCGAAGAGTCCGGGCTGGAGGCACCGCAGACCTACGACGAGCTGCTGGAGGCCGTCGAGGTCCTCAAGGAGGACGAGGTCACCCCGATCGTCCTGCCCGGCGCCCAGGGTTGGACCCAGCTGATGTGGTTGTCCTACCTGGTGGAACGGATCGGTGGCCCCGACGTCTTCCAGGCCGTGGTCGACGGCGAAGAGGGCGCCTGGGAGCATCCCGCCATGATCGAGGCCATGGAGAAGTGCCAGGAGCTCGTCGACGCCGGCGCGTTCGGCCCCAACTTCGCCTCCATCGACTACGACGGCGGCGGCGCCTCGGCGATGCTCGCCAACGGTGACGCCGCGATGTTCCTGATGGGCAGCTGGGACCTGTCCCAGCAGCAGGAGAACCACCCCGACTTCGCCTCCGGCGGCGACCTCGGCTACGTCCCCTTCCCCGTCGTGGAGGGCGGTGAGGGCGAGGAGGGCGCCGTCGTCGGTAACCCCAGCAACTACTTCTCCATCAACGACGACAGCCTCAACCCCGACGCGGCCGTCGACTTCCTGGTGGAGACCGTCACCTCCGACGAGTACGTGACCGGTCTGATCGACGCCGGCCAGGTGCCCGCCGTCGAGGGCATCGAGGACCAGCTCGCCGACAGCGACTACGCGGACTTCGCGGTCTTCACCCACGGCATGGTCTCCGAGGCTCCCAGCTTCACCCAGTCCTGGGACCAGGCCATCCCGCCGGCCGCCGCCGAGGCCCTCCTGACCAACCTGCAGTTGCTCTTCCTGGGCGAGACCACTCCGGAAGACTTCGCCAAGGACATGGAGTCCTTCCTGTGAGGTCCACTTACACCACGGAGCGGCCCGGGTTCGTCTGGGTCGCTCCGGCCCTGCTGTTCTTCGGCCTGTTCGGTCTGGGACCGGTGTTGATCGTCCTGTACCTGAGCCTGACCGACTGGAGCGGGCTCGGCGCCCCCGAGTGGGTGGGTCTGGACAACTGGGTCCGTCTGGGCGAGGACGAACAGGTGCGATCCAGTCTGGGCATCACACTGTTCCTGACCTTGCTGTGCTGGGCCACCCAGACCCCGATGGCGTTGGCCTTCGGGTCGTGGGCGGCCGGCACCCAGAAGTCCCGGGCCGTGGTGAGCTCGATCTTCTTCCTGCCGTTGCTGCTGTCCACCGCGGCCATCGCCCTGCTCTGGAAGGCCATCCTCGAACCCCACTACGGGTTGCCCGGCCAGATCGGACCACTGTTCGGGTTCAACGGCAACGTCCTGGGCGACTCGACCCTGGCGCTGTACGCGATCGCGTTCATCGTGCTGTGGCAGTTCCTGCCGTTCCACATGCTGCTGTACCAGGCGGCGGCCCGTCAGGTGCCCCGGTCGCTCTACGAAGCGGCGGAACTGGACGGGGCCTCCCCGTTCCAACGGTTCCTGAGGATCACCGTCCCGCAGCTGCGCCACACCATCATCGCCTCGTCGGTACTGATGATCGTGGGGTCGATGACCTACTTCGAGACGGTCCTGCTGCTGACCAACGGCGGCCCGGGCAACGCCACCCGGATCCTGCCCCTGTACATGTACACCCAGGGCTTCGTCTCCTTCGAGATGGGCTACGCGAGCGCGATCGCGGTCGTTCTGGTCGTCCTGGGAACCGGACTGTCGCTGTTGGTCGTGCGCGTGACCGGATACTCCCGCATGACCAGCCAGAGGGAGGGCATCTGACATGGCCCCGAACGTGAAGGACAGGCCGGTTCTCCGGCGACGTCGTCGATCCGGCGGACGCCCGTCCTACTGGTCCGGTCTCGGCGCCGCCTTCTGGCTCGTCATCGTCGCCATCCCGCTGTACTTCCTCGTCGCCACCAGCCTGCGAGGCTCCGGCGACTACATGTCGGAGGGGCCGCTGGCCATCCCCGACAACCTCACCTTCGACAACTACCTCAACGTGTTCGAAGTGGGGTTCCTGAGGTTCCTGGGCAACAGCCTCATCGTGGCGCTCGGCGCGGTCGGCCTGGTGCTGCTCGTGGCGGTCCCCGCGGCGTTCGGCATCGTGCGCAGTCGCAGCCGCGTCGTGGCCACGACCTTCTCGCTGTTCCTGCTGGGGTTGGCGGTGCCGGCCCAGGCGGTGATCATCCCGGTGTACCTGCTCATCACCAGGATGAACCTGTACGACACCCTCATCGCCGTCATCCTGCCCACGGCGGCCTTCAGCCTGCCGATCTCCATCCTGGTGCTCACCAGTTCGCTGCGCGACGTTCCCGGGTCGTTGTACGAGGCGATGGCGTTGGACGGAGCGACCAACCGGCAGGTCTTCCTGCGTCTGGTGCTGCCGCTGTCGCGGCCGGGCGTGATGACGGTGGCGATCTTCGTCGGCCTCAACGCCTGGAACAACTTCATCTTCCCGCTGGTGCTGACCCAGTCCGAGTCCACACGGGTCCTGCCGTTGGGGTTGTGGGCGTTCCAGACCCAGTACGGAACCGACGTTCCCGGGCTGATGGCGGCCGTGGTGCTCTCGTCCCTGCCCATCCTCGCCCTGTACCTGTTCGGCCGCAGACAGTTGCTCGGTGGGCTGGCCGCCGGGTTCGGAAAGTAGGCCGATCCCTGTGCGAGGGGATGCCCCCGAACAAGGGGTCCCGGGAGCATCCCCTCGCCTTCCTCCGGTCGAAAAATCCCTTGACACCGGGGCCCGGAACGGCTTGTGTCCCAGGGTGCCCTCCCTTGACAAGAAACCGCTCTTCTTCGCCGCACTGTGGCGATCTCATCGTCGGCTCACCGTGGCGTGGTGGACGCTGATCCTGGTCCAAGGGAGCCTTCCCGCCGTGTTCGTCGTGGCGGTCGGCATACTGGTCGGCGCGGTCACCGGCGAGGATCCGCTGCGTACGCCGCTGCTCCTGATCGGTGTCGTCTTCGTCCTGATGCAGGTCGTGACACCCCTGCACACCCAGGTCGGTTCCCTGCTGGGCGAACACGTCTCCGACCGCCTGCACGACCGGCTCCTGGTCGCCGCGAACGCTCCCGACGGCGTCGCGCACCTGGAGGACCGCGCGCACATGGACGAGTTGACCGCCGCGCGGGACTTCGACCTCGGTATGACCGGTCCGCCCCTGCACCTGTCCATGGGCATCATCGCGGGTGGGCTGGTCGAGGCCGTTGCGGGCCTGGCCCAGGCGATCGTTCTGGCCGGCTACGCCTGGTGGGCCCCGTTCCTGGTCGGCGGGGCCTGGCTCTGCACCCATTGGTTGCTGCGCGAGAGCTCCCAGTGGGACCGCGACACCGGCGAGGTCCTGGACGCCCAACGCCGCGCCGAGTACTCCTACCGGTTGGCGGTGGACTCCCCCGCGGCCAAGGAGATCCGGCTCTTCGGCCTGGCGAGCCTGCTGACGCAGCGCTTCGCCACGGACCGGCGCGACCTCGTCGAGCTGCGCTGGCACGCCACCCGGCTACGGCGCAAGCCGATGCGCTGGGCGGTGATGGTGCTGGTGGTATCGGGAGGGCTGTTCTTCTGGTCCCTGGGCCGTGACGCCGCGTCGGGCACCATCGACCCGGGCCAGGTGAGCACCTTCGCCTACGCGGCCGTCGGCGCGAGCGCGCTGGCCTTCGGCGGCCTGAACTGGGCCCTGTCCCTGGCCACCGACGCCGTGGTGTCGGTACTTCGTGTGGAGCGGACGATGTCGACCACGGCCACGGCACGTTCGGTGGTCTCCGGGCGAGAACCGGCGGAGGGCACTCCCGCCTCCGAGATCAGGTTCCGTGACGTGGGGTTCTCCTACCCGGGCATGTCCACGCCGGTCCTGGACGGTCTCGACCTCACCGTCGCGGCCGGAAGTTCGCTGGCCGTGGTCGGCGTCAACGGGGCGGGCAAGTCCACCCTGGTCAAGCTGCTGTGCCGACTCTACGACCCGGTCTCGGGAAAGATCGAGGTGGACGGAACGGACCTGAAGGACCTGGACCTGGAATCGTGGCGCCGCCGCGTCAGCGCGATCTTCCAGGACTTCATCCGCTACGAACTGCCGCTCAAGGACAACGTCGCCCCACTGGGCGCCTCCCCGGAGGAGGTCCACGAAGCGTTGGCGATCGCCGGAGCCACGGACCTGCGCGACGTGGAGACCGTGCTCTCTCCCGGGTACTCCAAGGGCACCGACCTGTCCGGTGGACAGTGGCAGCGGGTCGCCCTCGCCCGTGTGCTGTGCGCGGTGAACCAGGGCGCGGGCGTGGTCGTCCTGGACGAGCCCACCGCCCAGTTGGACGTGCGCGGGGAGGCCGAGGTCTTCGACCGGGTCCTGGAGGCGACCCGGGGGTGCACGACCATCCTCATCTCCCATCGTTTCTCCACGGTCCGGCGGGCCGACCGGATCTGCGTGGTGGACGAGGGCAGGGTCGTGGAGTTCGGAAGCCACGACGAACTCATGGCACTGAAGGGCACCTACGCGCGGCTCTTCCGCCTCCAGGCCGCGCGATTCAACGAGGCACAGGACGGAGCCGACCATGTCGAGTGAGGACCACCCGCTGCCCTCGTCCTGGCGTGCGCTGGCCCGCACGCTCCGCCTGGGTTGGGCGGCCTCCCCCGGGCTCATCGCCGTCGCGTTCGCCACGACCATCGGCGCGGCCCTGCCCGACGTCCTGATCGCCCTCACCCTGGCCTGGCTCACCGACGCGGTGGTCTCCGGGGCGGAAGGCCACATGGTCGTGGCCGCGATGACCCTGGGCGCGCTGGCCGCGTTGAGCTGGCTGCTGCGCGTGGTGAGCGAGCGGGCCGACCGCCGCTTCGCCGACCGCGCCGCCGTGTTCATGGAAGCGCACGTGGTCCGGTTGCAGAGCGGTATCCCCTCCCTGGAACACCACGAACGCCCCGCCTACGTCGACCGCGCCCAACTCCTGCGCGACCACGCGGACACGCTCAGCGAGGTCTACCAGTACCTGTTCCAGGCGGTGGGCGCCGTCCTGCGTCTGGTCCTGACCACTGCGTTGTTGATGACCATCCACCCCCTGCTCGGCCTGCTGTGCCTGTTCGCCGTACCCACCGCCCTGGTCTCCCACTGGCGCGGAGGGGCGGAGCACGCCCTGGAGGAAGGGGTCGGACACCACGAGCGTCTGGCGCGGCACTTCTTCCTGCTCGGCACGAAGGCCTCACCCGGGCGCGAACTCCGTGTCGGTCGGGCACGGGAGCGGGTTCGGGAAGGTCGTCACCGGGCCTGGGCCGCGCGCCATCGGATCATGGCGCGGGCCCGGTGGGTCACCGCCGCGTGGCAGGCGGCGGCGCTGACGGTCTTCGCCGGCGCGTTCGTGTGCGCGCTGGTCTGGGTGTCCCTGGGTACCGGTTCGGCGGCCCAGGTGGTCCTGCTGCTCACCGCCGGGAGCCGACTGGCCCAGTACATCGGCCACATCCTCGGCCAGGTCCACTTCCTGCGCACCATCTGGCTGGAAGGAGGCCGCCGCCTGCTGTGGCTGGAGGAACTGGCCTCGGCCGCCGAGCGTCGAGGCGTGGTGGCCGCGCCGGAGCGGGTGGGCGGCGGGATCACCCTGGACCGGGTGTCCTTCCGCTATCCGGGGACGGACCGACCCGTTCTGGAGGAGGTCTCGCTGCACCTACCGGCGGGCGCGGTGGTGGCCGTGGTCGGCGAGAACGGGGCGGGCAAGTCCACGCTGGTCAAGCTACTGGCCAAGATGTACGAACCCGACTCCGGGCGGATCCTCGTCGATGGGCACGACCTTGCCGGCATGGCGGCCGACACATGGCGCGAGCGGCTGTCGGGCGCCTTCCAGGACTTCGCCCGCTTCGAGTACCCGCTGCGTCTTTCCATCGGCCTCGGCGACCTGTCCCGGGTCGAGGAGGAGGGCGCGGTCGAGCGGGCCGTCGAGCGCGCGGACGCGGGGGCCCTCGTCGGGCGACTCCCCCAAGGACTGGACACACAACTGGGCAACACGTGGGCCCAAGGCGCGGAGCTGTCCGAGGGCCAGTGGCAGAAGGTCGCACTCGCCCGCGGCTACATGCGCGACCACCCCCTGCTGTTGCTCCTGGACGAACCCGCGTCCGCGTTGGACGCCGAAACCGAGCATCTGTTGTTCGAACGGTACGCCGAGCGCGCCCGCGCCCTCAGCGGCCGGGACCACCTCACGCTTTTGGTCTCCCACCGGTTCTCGACCGTGCGCATGGCCGACCTCATCGTCGTCCTGGACGGGGCGCGGGTGATCGAGCAGGGTACCCACGACGACCTCATGGAGCTCGATGGGCGCTACGCCGAGCTGTACGGAATCCAGGCACGCGCCTATCGCGTTCGGAGCACGGGCGAGCGGCGGTCCTCGACGTGAGCGCGGAGGGGTCTTCGGGCACTGAGTCGACGAACGCTCAGGCGCCGAGGGCCAGGCGGACGCCCAGGGCGAGCATGACGACGGCGATGATCCCGTCCAGCGCCCGCCAGGCGCCGGGGCGCGCGAAGAAGGGACGCAGCAGTCGGGCCCCGAACCCCAGGGCGAAGAACCACACGAAGCTGCCGGTCAACGCCCCGGCCGACCACCACCAACGGGCGTCGCCGATCTGCTGATTGGCGAGCGAGCCCAGGAAGACCACGGTGTCCAGGTACACGTGGGGGTTGAGCCAGGTCAGGGCCAGCGCGGTGAGGACGGCGGCGCTCAACGAGGAACGCACACGGGTGCCGGTGCCGGTTCGCGGTGTGGTCACCACGCCGCCGTCTCCCGTGGGTTCGGGCTCCCTCGTTGCCGGAACCAGCGTCTCGGCGGGTCCCGGTTTCAGCGCCCGGCGCGCGGCGAGCAGCCCGTACACGATGAGGAAGCCCGAGCCGAGGATCCGGATCACCACGAGCGCGGCGGGCATGGCCTGGATCAGGCCGCCGATGCCGACCACACCGGCGGCGATGAGGATCGCGTCGGAGAACGCGCAGACCAGGACCACCGCCAGAACCGTGCGGGGGTCTCCGTCGATGCCCAGGCGCAGGAGGTAGGCGTTCTGCGCGCCGATCGCGACGATGAGGGCGAGCCCGGTGCCCAGGCCGAGGAGTGCGGGAAGAAGCGTTTCGTTCACGTCCGGTAGCCTCCCCCGACCACCGGTCCGCAGTAAAGCTAAAGTTTCTTAGAAGGCTTAAGGGATGCTTAGGAGAGGCCACGGATGCCGTTCCAGTTCGACCATCTGAGCACGCTGACCGCGCTGATAGACGAGGGCACCTTCGAGGCCGCCTCCGAACGACTGCACGTGACCTCGTCGGCGGTGTCGCAGCGGATCCGGGCGATGGAGCAGAGCGCCGGCAAGGTACTGGTGCGGCGGACCAACCCCGTCACACCGACCGAGGCCGGCGACGCGGTGCTGCGCTACGCACGCCAGGTGTTGCTGCTGGACCAGGACGTGCTGTCCGAACTGCGCCAGGGCGGGGAGGGACAGCGCGACCACGTGCCGCTCGCGGTCAACGCCGACAGCCTGTCCACCTGGTTCCTCGAAGCCCTCGCCGAACTGCCGGCCGAACTCGGCGCGGTGTTCGAAATCCACCGTGAGGACGAGGAGCACACCACGAGCCTGTTGCGTTCGGGTTCGGTGATGGCCGCGGTGACCTCCACCCCCGAGGCGGTGCAGGGGTGTTCGGTCCAGGGGCTGGGCGTGATGCGTTACCAGGCGGTGTGCAGCCCGGAGTTCGCCGAACGCCACGGGCTGCGCGGGGTCGAAGGGCTCGACGCGGCGCCGGTGGTGAACTTCGACCGCAAGGACGAACTACAGGACCGTTTCCTGCGGAACCTGACCGGCGAGGGCTCGACTGGGCCACGCCACTACGTTCCGGCCTCGGAGGACTTCGCCCGCACGGTGCTGCTGGGCCTGGGCTGGGGCGCCGTCCCCGAGCAACAGTGCCGGGCGCACCTGGAGAGCGGGCGGCTGGTGGCCCTGGCCCCGGAACACCCGGTGGAGGTACGACTGTTCTGGCAGCGCTGGAACCTGCGCTCGCCCCTGCTCGACCGGATCACCGAATGCGTGCGCACCGAAGCCGCCCTCCGGCTCCACCCGATGTGACGTCGGTGCGGCCGATCTGTTCAGGCCCCGATGGGACGCCGCTTGCGCACCAGCGTGGCCGAACCCGCCGCACTCGCCGTGACCAGTACGGCGGTTCTGCGGCCGAGGATCCGGGCCACTCCCGCGGAGAGGGCGGTGCTCACCCGTGATACCGCGCTCGGGGCCGATCTACGCCGATCGAGCGCTCGGATCAACGCCCGAGCGACCTCGTCGGGAGTCTGGAAGCCGCCGCCATAACCATCGGTGCCGATCCCGTCGAAGAACTCCGACCTGGTCAGGCCAGGTGAGAACGCCAGGGTGCGCAGACCGCTCTCGCGTGTCTCCCACCACAGCGCCTCGGTGAAGTTCAGCACGAACGCCTTGCTCGCCGCGTAGACGGCCATACCCGGGATCGGCTGGTAGGCGGCGGCGCTGGCGACGTTGACAAGGTAGCCGCCCGGGGCCGCGCTCAGCCGTCCGATGAACGCTCGTGTGACGTCCACGAGGGCGGTGACGTTCAGTGTGAGCAGGGCTTCGATCCGCTCGGGTCCCTGGTCGGCGAAAGCGCCGTCCGAGCCGATGCCCGCGTTGTTGACCAGGCCGGTCACCCGAAGGCCACGGCGGTCCACCTCGGCGGCCAGTTCCCTGCCCGCGTCCGGGCGCCCGAGGTCCGCCGACACGGTGTCGACCCCGGCTCCGTACTCCTCGCGCAGTTCCGTGGCCAGTGCGTCCAGTCGTTCGGTCCGGCGGGCGACGAGCACCAAGTCGGTGCCGCGTTCGGCGAGTCTGCGCGCGAGGGCCGCACCGATTCCGGCGCTGGCCCCGGTGATGAGGGTGGTCTGGCGGGTGTGATCGATAGACATGGCAACACCCTACGCCAAACATGGCACCGAGTGACACCATCGGCACAAAGTGACTTCCCGGTAGGGTGAGTGTGTGAGCAGTCGAGAAGCCGCACCCGGTCTAAGAGAGCGGACCCGCCGAGCGGTGCACCGAGAGATCGCAGAAGTCGGCATGGCGCTTTTCCTGGACCAAGGCTTCCAAGAGACCACCGTCGACCAGATCGCCGAGGCCGCCGGGATCTCCCGGCGCTCCTTCTTTCGTTACTTCGCGACCAAGGAGGACGTGGTCCTGGGCGATCTGATCGACCGAGGGCACCGTGTTCGGGCCGCCCTCGTCGCTCGTCCACTCCGAGAAGAACCCTGGGTGGCGGTGCGCGGGGCACTTCTCGCACTACGCGAGGAGGCCGCCGAACCCGAGACCGAACTGCGCGTCGGGCGGATGCTCTTCCAGTCATCGACCCTGCGCACCCGCCACTTGGAGAAGCACCTCGCCTGGCAGGAGATGCTCGTACCCGTACTCGCCCGCCGCCTGGTCGACGCGGGCGACCTCGACGGGACGAGCGCCGATCACCGGGCGACCGCGATCATCGCGACCGCGCTGACCTGCCTGGACGTCGCCACCGAGACCTGGGTGCGCCGTGATGGCGATGTGCCGTTGGAAGACCTCTGGGACGAAGCGGTGGCCGCCGTCCGGGCCTTGCCCCCCACCTGATCGGGCCAAGGGGACCGTCAGGGTCCACCGACGGTGCCCTCTCGGGTGATCAGGGCGGTCGGCACGCTGACCTCGGCCCGCCAGGAGGTCGTCAGCGGTCTGTTCCTGATCGTGGTGGTGTTGGCCCCGAGCCGGCTCAGGGGAGGACCGACAGGTCCCGTTCGGTGACCAGACCGAAGTGCAGGGCCTTCTCGGTGAGCACGTCCACCCGCCAGTCCTGTCCCTGGCGGGCATCCTCCGGCTCCACACGGAACTTGCTCTTGAGCAGGTAGTCGATGTGGGAGTTGACCGCCGCCTTGGACAGCTTCAGCCGTTCGGCGACCTGGTGCTGGGTGGGCGTGTACCGGGTGCCCGGGTCGCGCAGGCGGGGTTCGCAAAAGGCCGCCAGCACCCGGTAGTAGGTGTGCAGGCGATCGATCCGGAAGCTGCGGACGTCGGTGCGTTCGGCCTGGGAGTCGGTGGTCTCGGTGTCCACGAACGGTTCCCCGGCGGGTACCAGCACGCTGCTGCACGCGGCGGGCGCCATCACCAGGAACCCGTGCTCGCCCTGGCCGCCGGGGACCAGTACCCGGGAGGTCTCGAAGGGTACGAGCATGCCCTGGGTGTGCGGCGGGACCTGGACGAACCCGGCGAGCCGTTCGGTGTTCTCCACGACGTAGGACTTGGTGGGGCTGAGGTTGCTGATCCGCCAGTGATCCCCGTGCGAGACGATCTCGCCCGCCACCCGCGAGACCGCCCGGTCGCCCCCGGCCAACGGGATGTCCACCTGACGGTTGCGACCACCACGTCCGAAGGTGCGTGACTCCCCCGTCTCCAGGTGGTGGGTGTCCATGGGGGTGTCACCGTCGTAGTCCTGCTGGACGGTGATGATCTGCTCGGGATCGTCGTGCGAGGGGAACACGTTCATGTGCCGTCTCCAGGGGGCGAGGGGAACCGCACGGGGGTCGAGACCCCGAGAATACTGCGTTCCTCCGTGGGAGACGTCGGACTCACCGGGGCCCGGCCGCCCCGGTGCGGCCGGGCCGGAGGGGATCAATCCTCGTAGAGGGCGTCGATCTCGTCGGCGTAACCGTCGGCCACCACGCGGCGGCGCAGTTTGAGCGAGGGGGTCAGCTCACCGGTCTCCGGTCCCCATTCGCGGGAGAGAATCCGGTACCGCTTGACCTGTTCGACACGGTTGAGACGCTCGTTGGCGGCGGTCACGGCCGCGTCGATCTCGGCGACGACCTCCGGGTGCGCGGCCAGGTCCTCCCCCGTCGCCTCGATCCCCTTGGAGGCCGCCCACAGCGGGGTCAGTTCGGGGTCGAGCACGACGAGGGCCACCAGGTAGGGGCGGCCGTCTCCGTGCGCGAAGGCCTGGCCGACCAGCGGATGTTCCTTGAGGGTGTTCTCCACCAGCGCCGGCGACACGTTCTTGCCGCCGGAGGTCACGATGATCTCCTTCTTGCGATCGGTGATCCACAGGAAGCCGTCCTCGTCGACCCGGCCCACGTCACCGGTGGCGAACCAGCCGTCGACGTCGGTATCGGGACGGACCGACCCGTCCGCCACCAGGTATCCATCGAAGACGGAGGCCCCGCGCAGGAAGACCTCCCCGTCCTCTCCCAGGCGCGTCTCGACGCCCTCGATGGGACGACCGACCGAGCCGAGCCGGAACCCTCCGACTTCGGGAACGTTCATGGTGGCCACGCCCACGGACTCGGTGAGGCCCCAGACGTCCATGATCACGATGCCGAGGGAGGCCCAGAAACGGACCACCTCCAAGGGCATGGGAGCCGAGGCGCTGGAGGGCAGGAGTACCCGGTCCAGCCCCATCTCGGCCAGCAGTGGTTCGAGGACCGTGGAGTGGGCCCGCCGGTAGCGTTCCGCCAGTTCGGCGGGGACCTCGCCGTCGCGTTCGAGCCGTTCGACGTGTTCGGTGGCCACCGCCCGGGCCTGGTCGATGGCGGTGCGCTTCTCCTCTGGCAGGGAGGACAGGACCGCCTGGACGGCCCCGGCGAACTTCTCCCACACGCGCGGCACCCCGAGGAAGTGCGGGGGCCGTACCTGTGGCAGGACCCCGACCACCGCGGTCGGGTCTGCGCACATCCACACGTGCGAGACGCGCACCAGCGGCATGTACATACTCAGCATGCGCTCGGCGATGTGGGCCAGCGGCAGGTAGCAGACGTGGTCGGGGAATTCGGGGAGCTCCAGGGCCGCGTCCAGGGCACCGGCCTGGGCCAGGACCCGCCGGTGCGAGATCGCCACGCCCTTGGGGTCTCCGGTGGTGCCGGAGGTGTAGACGACGGTGACGAGGTCGTCCGGGGCGCGGTCGCGCCAACGGTCGGCCGCCCCCGAGGGGGTCGCCTCGGTGAGGGTGGCGTAGGAGGTGTGACCGCGGTCGGGATCGGCGCCCTCGACCACGACCAGTCGCTCCAGCGGGGTGTCGGGGTCCTTGAGGAGGCCTTCCCAGAGGGCGGCCACCTTCGTGTTCTCGACGACGGCGACACGGGCACGGCTGTGCCGGGCGATGTGGGTGATCTGTTCGGCGGCGGAGGTGGAGTAGACGGTGGTGGGGACGGCCCCGGCCTGGACCAGGGCGAGGTCGGAGAGCCAGTGTTCGGGCCGGTTGCCCATCATGATGAGGGCGTGGTCGCCGGTTCGGACGCCGAGAGAGGCGTACCCCTCGGCGAGGGCGACGACGGTGTCGTGTGCCCGCGCCCAGGTCAGAGTGGTCCAGTCGGTGGCCCCGGGTTCGTGCCAGGACAGTGCCGGGCGCTCGGGGTGCTCGCGTGCGTTGCTCAGGAGGAGTTCGGGAAGGGTGCGGTTCGTGGGGGCGTCCGCGGTGCCTGGAACGGAGGTCATGTGTACTCCTGGGGCGGCTTCCTCGGTGTGTGGCGCAGGACACACCGAACCCTAGTCCTTTCGGATTCCAAGGGAAAGGGCCCGGTTTTTCGCGGCCCCGAACCCCCGAAGCTGGACAGAACGGAAAGCGGGGTGCTACTCATGGGTAACATCTACGCGTAACCGCCGGTAACACCCCCTGCTCGACCCCAAGGAGCCACCCCCATGTCCAACTTCTCACTCCAACTCCCCGAAGAGATCAGCGACGTCCGAGACTGGACCCACGGTTTCGCCAAGGACGTCATCCGCCCCGCCGGGGCCGAATGGGACGAGCGCGAGGAGACTCCCTGGCCGATCATCCAGGAGGCCGCCAAGATCGGCCTGTACTCCCTGGACTTCTTCGCCACCCAGGCCTTCGAGGAGAGCGGTCTGGGCATGGTCGTGGCCATCGAGGAACTCTTCTGGGGAGACTCCGGCATCGGCCTGTCCATCATGGGCACCGGCCTGGCCGCCGCCTCCCTGAGCGCCACTGGTACCCCCGAGCAGATCGGTGAGTGGGCGCCGCAGATGTTCGGCACCCCCGACGACGTCAAGCTCGCCGCGTTCTGCGCCTCCGAACCCAA
>NZ_BCSH01000103.1 GCF_001570765.1 Nocardiopsis listeri NBRC 13360
GCAGACCGAAACTCACACACCTACCCTCACCACACCAGAGTGGAATTCCGGTTTGTGGGTATTTGTGGATAACTTCGTTCCTGGCTGGCGGGGCCCATGACAGGTGTCATCTCCCATGCGGGGAGAACCTCATGGCGGATCGCTGACAGCGGTGACTGCATCTCCGGGCCGCCTTTTGCCAGGCTGGAGAGTATGGCTTCCAGCGACCCCTCCACACCCCCGGGACCTTCCGATCCGTCCGCTGCCCGGTCTTCGGACCTGGCTTCCACCCCACCTCACGCTCACCCCTCCAAGGCCGTCCGCCGTCAGCGCTCTTCCGCCGCACCTGGGCGAGCCTGGCTGGTCGCGCTCGGGATCGGTGTGGTGGTCGCGGTGTTGGCCGGGCTGTTCGCGCCGGCCCGGTCCACACCCGCGACCGGGGTGGCCGGGGACGCGTCGCTGGCCTCGGATGTGGAGCGGGTGCTGGGGGACCGGATGGTCGAGGTGCAAGGACTATCCGTGGCCCGGTTCGACCTCGACGACCCGGACTCGGTCGAATGGGCCGCAGCGGGGACCTCCGACGGCACCACACCGGTCGGTCCGGACACGCCGTTCGAGACCGGCTCGGTGATGAAGGTGATCACCGGGATGTTGCTCGCGGACATGGTGGAGCGGGGAGAGACCTCCCTGGACCGTACTCTCGCGGAGGTCTTCCCCGAGGTCGACTTCGATGATCCCGAGGTCGCCGACATCACCCTTCAGGAACTGGCCACCCACCACTCGGGACTGCGGGCGACCCCCGATGGGGAGGGCGCGGCGGTCACCTTCCGTTCCATGCTGCTGATCAGCCCGTACGAGGGAGCCACCTCGCCGGTGGACGGGCTCTCGCATACCCAGGCCGGACCCAAGGACCAGTACGTCTACTCCAATCACGGCTTCGCGACCCTTGGGCACGCGCTGGCGGCGGAAGCGGGTGACGACTACCCGGACCTGGTACGCGAGCGCGTCCTCGATCCCATGGGCATGGACGACACCGAGATCACCGCGGAACGCCCCGAGGGCGGTGCGCTCTCGTACTACGAACCGGGCGTGCGGGTCGCTCCGTGGACCAACACCGAGTACGCGCCAGCCGGGATCTCCACCTGGAGCACGGTTTCCGACCTGGTCACTCTGGTCGCCGGGGTCGCCGACGGGACCGCCCCGGGCTCCGACGCCACCGACGTGGTCTTGGAGGACGTGCGGATCGGCGGGGAGCCCTCGGAGGAGGAGCCCGCGACGGAGGCGGGCGGCGACACCGAACTGTCCATGGGGCTGGGTTGGCACGTCCTGGACACCCCCGAGCGCGGTGAGGTCACCTTCCACAGCGGGAAGGTCTACGGGTCCTCCACCACGGTCCTGTTCGACGATGAGCGCGCCGTCGTCCTCATGGGCAACAGCTTCACCCTACAGGAGAGCCAGTTGGCCCTGGGGCTGCTCGGCGACGAACCCGGGAAACCACTGTCGGCTCCTCCCGGCACCGCGATGTCCATGGCGCTGACCCTGCTTCCGCTGCTGCTCCCACCGGTTCTGTTGCTCGCCCTGATGATCCGCCGTCGAACCCTGATCGCTCAGCGTCCGCTGGACCGCCTGCGGATCGTCTCGTTGAGCCTGGGCGCCGTGGCCTGGTGGGTCTACACCCAGCGCGGAGGCGTGTGGACCGACCTGCCCACCGAACTGTCCGCCCTCGCCGCGGGCGTGGTCGCCACCGCCGTCACCGTCGGGGCGTGGCACTGGCGCCGGGTTCCGACGGAGGCGGGGCGATTCCGGTGGCTGCACGTCACGGTGTTCGTGTTCTCGGTGTTGTTCTCCCTGACCCTGCTCTCGCTGATGGTCTACGCCTTGCTTTTCGCCCGACAGTGAACTTTCGGCGGGTAGGAAGGAGACATGGGACATTCACGGGAATCACACCGGATCTCCTCGGCCGGGCTCTTCCTCTACGACCGTGATTGCGGGTTCTGCCAGCGGTCCGTCGCGTTCGCGCGGGAGCGGGTGCGTTCCCGTGTCTCCTTCGCGGCCTGGCAGGACGTCGACCTCAAGACCTTCGGGCTCACCCCCGAGCAGACCGACGAACAGGCCTGGCTGGTCCGCCCGGACCGGAGTCTGCTCGCCGGTGGCGACGCGGTCGCCGAGGTGCTTCGACACGGCCGGCTCCCGTTCCGGCTGCTGGGTCACCTCTTGGGGCTGCCCGGTCTGCGTTCCCTCACCCGGGTCGCCTACCGGGTGGTCGCGGCCAATCGATACCGTCTGCCCGGCGGTAGCGACACCTGTGCCCTGCCACCGCCGCGTGACCGCTGATCCCCTACAAGGAAAGAGACCCCGTTGACCTCGATGGCCCAGGCCGCCGAAGAGACCATCCCCCTCGCCCCGCTCATCATGGTGGTGCTGTCCATGCTGGGCGGCGCGGTGGCGTTGGTGGCGATGGGGGTCTACGGCGCGCAGCGCAAGATCAAGCCCAACGACTTCTTCGGGGTCCGCACGAGGTTCACCCGGTCGAGTGACGACGCCTGGTACGCGGTGCACGAGGCCTGCGCCCGCTGGTCGATCCTGGGCGGAGTCGCCTTCCTGCCGGCGGCGATCGTCACTCCGTTCCTTTCCACCCCGAACGCACAGATCATCGCGATCCTGGTGCCCACGACCGTGGGCACGGCACTACTGCTGGTGGGTTCTTGGCGGGGGCACAAGGTCGCCCGGAAGCGTCTGGCTCGCGAAGCCTCAAGCCGCCCGTAGCTCCCGGCACACCCCCAGCAGCCGCTCGCGCAGCACCCCGCCGCGTTCGGCGAAGTCGCGCTGGTACTCCATGTACGCGGCCTTGCCCTCGGCCGTCTCGATCCGCACGGGCTCGTACCCCCACTCCCGCAGGTCGTAGGGGGAGGCCCGCATGTCCAGCGTGCGGATCTCCCTGGACAGCTCGAAGCAGTCCACCACCAGCTCCGACGGCACCGCCGGTGTGAGCTTGTACGCCCACTTGTACAGGTCCATGTTGGCGTGCAGGCAGCCCGGCTGGTCCAGGTCCGCCTGGGTCTCCCTGGTGGGCGACAGGGTGTTGCGCGGGCGCGCGGGTTCGGTGAAGAACCGGAACGCGTCGAAGTGCGAGCACTGGATCCGGTGCGACTCGACCACCCGGTCGGTGCCCTCGTGGCCCAGCCGCAGCGGAACCTGGCCGTGGCGCACCTCCGACGTCCGGTACGCCATCGCCCACTCGTGCAGACCGAAGCAGCCCAGGTGCGCCGGGCGCGAGGCCACCGCCGACAGCAACCGCTCCACGAAGTCGAGCACGGGCCGCGCCGTCAGGAAAGCGGGTACGTCCAGCCCCACCCCGCCGTCGAGTTCGGTGTAGAAGCGCTCCGACAGCCGCTCGCGCGCGCCCTCCCCGGCCAGGATCGTGCCCACCCCGGGGTGCCAACGCCGCAGCTGCGCCGGCTTGAGGTTGTAGTAGGTGAACAGGAAGTCCTCGACCGGGTGCCGTTCGCCCTCGCGGCGTCGCCGCAGGTGGTCGGCGGTGAGCGCGTCGACGCGCTCGGCGTGCCGTTCGGCGCGTTCACGCCAGTCGGTCTCGGCCAACATGGTCCTGGTGGTCCCGGTCATCGTCCCCATCACGGCTCCCAGGGTAGGGTCCCCGGTGTGCAGATCCCCACCGACGAACAGATCCGGTCCCTCCACGAGAGGTACGCGCCCGACGCCGAGGCCTTCGAGCGCGTGTACACGCACTGCCAGGTGGTGTGCGCGGTCGCCGAGCAGCTCCTCGACCGCGCGCCCGCGAAGGTCGACGTCGACCTGGTCCGGGCGGGCTGCCTGTTGCACGACATCGGTGTCTACCGCCTGGTCGACGCCTCGGGTCGCATCGCCCACGACCGTTACGTGAGCCACGGGGTGCTCGGCCACGAACTCCTCGCCGCCGAGGGACTGCCCGAGACGCTGTGCCGGTTCTGTTCCCACCACACCGGTGTGGGGATCACCGCCGACGACGTGCGGTCCCAGGGGTTGCCGATCCCGGTGGCCGACTACCTCGCCCAGACCCCGGAGGAGGAGTTGGTGATGTACGCGGACAAGTTCCACAGCAAGACGCAACCGCCGGTCTTCCACTCCGTGGAGAGCTATTCGGCCAAGGTCCGCCGCTTCGGCGCGGACAAGGAGGTCCGCTTCAAGGCACTCGTGGAGAGCTATGGGGAGCCCGATCTCGCGGAGCTCTCCGCCCGGTTCGGGCACCGCACGCTCTAGCCGGGCTAGTTGGACTGCTGCACCGGAAGGTGCCGGCCCAGGTACCCCACGTACACGCGGTTGGTGGTCTCCGGCCCCAGGTCGGGGAAGAAGTACAGCCGTGGGCAGATTCCGTACTCGATGTCCAGCTTGATGTGCGCGTACATCGGCACCCGCCCGGCCGGGTCCACCTCGTGCGGCACCCGGAAGAACCGCTTCTCGTTGAGCTTGCCGCGGTTGCGCACGTAGTCCGACTCCTGTGACGCCAGCCGTTTGACCGGGATCACGCGGTAGCCGTCCGGCGGATCACGCAGGTAGGAATGGAACCCGAGCCCGCTGCCGGGGTTGTCGAACTGGTAGCGGGCGTAGTCGTTGAGCGCCAGCAGGGCTTCCCAGGCCCGGGTCACCCACAGGGCCTCCTTGCGGCTGTCGGCCAGTTCGTACACCGTCTGGTCCTCCAGGGTGAAGAACAGGTGCGGCAGCACGACGTCGTCGGTGATGCGCTCCAACAGCTCGGACACGCTCGTGGGCGGTCTCCGTTCGGGGTCGTTCGGGGCCGGAGCGGCGGCCAAACGGAACAGGCCCTCCTCGCGGGCGCGTTCGCGTAGCCAACGCGCCTCGTAACGGGCGGACCGGGTGTCCTCCCTCGCGGTGTTCAGCTCCTCGGTCAGGTCGGCGCTCTCGTCGAGTAGCTGCTGGCGTTCCTCCGACAGTTCCCCGATGCGTGCGTTGAGCCGGCGTACCTCCTCCCGAAGCCGTTGGAGCTGCTGTTCCTGCGCCTTGGCGGCGGCCAGTTCCGCGGTGGTCGCCGAGTCCTGTTCCGACCTGTGCGCGATGGCGTGCTCGGGTCCGTTGGTCGGTGCGGGAGCGAGTGAGGTGGGGTCCCGTCGCAGGTCATCGGTCTCCTCGCGCAGGAAGGTGTCGATCGCCCTGAGGGTCTCGGGTAGTCCTAGGGCCATGGCGTTGTCGCGCACCCGCCGGGACAGGGCGGCGCCGACCCAGTTGCGCACCCGTTCGCCGTCCCGCGCCGTGTCCAGGGTCGAGGGGCCCATCCGGGGATGTCGTGCGGAGTCCGTCTCGTCCCGGGGGTCCACCGAAGGCAGGAACGTGCGCACACCGCCGGCGGGTATCTCCAGGTCACGGGGGAGGAACGCGGCCATGCGATCCAGTGCCGCGGCGTCCAGCACGTATCCGGCGCACATGCCGGTGCAGCGGGACAGCGCACCGGCCATGGAATCGCGCCAGGCGGCCACGGTCACGTCCCCGGGGGCGCCGGTGGCGACGATCGCCAGGCGCCTGAGCGGATCAAGGATGGCCGAGTGCAGGGCGGCCACATCGGTGTCGTCGCGTCCTCGCACGATCCTGGGAGCGGGAGGCAGCGCGTGCGCGCCGTCATGGGCGTTGACCGCCTCCAACAGCATGCGCGCGGCCTCGGGCGGCATCACCTCCAGGCGGGTGCTCTCCGGGGAGATGCCGGGTGCGGGGTCGACGGTCATGTCCAGCCACAGGTAACGCCAGGGGGACAGTTCGGGGTCGACCACGACGGTGACCAGGGTGCGCCATACCCCGTCGGGTTTGTCGGACTCGGTGGTCAGTCTCAGGAAGGTGAGGCCCTCGTCGGCGTTGTCGTGCCGGGCGACCAACGCCCGGGACCGCTTGCTGAGGTCGTACCGACCCGAGGAGCCGAAGTCCACGCGCGCTCCGGAGTTCCCGCGTTTGCTCAACCACCGTGAGAGAACCGTCGAGGCGATGGCGACGAGATCCCCGTCGTCGTCCGGGACGGCGACGAGCGTGCGGTAGACGAGCGGCAATGGCACTCCCGGGTTCCCGTCGACGGCGGCGGACCCGAGGGCCTGTCCGAACACGCTGGCAGGACCCTCTCCCACCACTCTGTATCAAGGACCGCTTCCGCGCCAGCCGGTCAGCGTAAGAACCGTACGTGATCGGGTGCTCCAGTGTGGCCAACTCCGAGACCGGCTTTGGCAAGGGTGGACAAGCGCCGCCCCGCTCACGGGGTCTAGCGTCGCGGACATGACCACGCACCCGTTCTGGCTCGCCGGCACCGCGACCACCGGCGACACCGACATGACCGTCCTCAACCCCTACACCGGCGAGGCCGCGGGCACCGTGTCCGTGCCCACCCCGGATCAGGTGCAGGAGGCCGTGGCCGCCGCGCACTCGGTCGCCTCGCGCGCCGCAGCGCTGCCCGCGCACGTCAAGGCCACCGCCCTGGACCACATCGCCCGGCGCATCGGTGAGCGCTCCGAGGAGATCGCCCAGGTGATCACCGCCGAGAGCGGCAAACCGATCAAGTGGTCCCGTGTGGAGGCCGGGCGCGCCGCGTCCGTCTTTCGCTGGGCCGCCGAGGAGGCCCGTCGGGACAGTGGAGACCTCCAGAGACTGGACACCGACGCCGGTGGTGCCGGCCGTATGGCCCTGATCCGCCGCGTGCCCAAGGGTCCGATCCTGGGCATCTCCCCGTTCAACTTCCCGATCAACCTGGTCGCGCACAAGATCGCGCCCGCGATCGCGGTGGGCGCGCCCATCATCCTCAAGCCCGCGCCGGCCACCCCCATCACCGCGCTGTTGCTCGGCGAGATCATCGCCGAGACCGGGTTGCCCGGTGGCATGGTGTCCGTACTGCCCATGCCGAACGAGTCCGCGGCCGCGCTCATCACCGACGAGCGTCTGCCCGTCGTCTCCTTCACCGGCGGCGCCTTCGGCTGGGAGATCCAGCGCCGCGCCCCGCACAAGCACGTCACCCTGGAACTGGGGGGCAACGCCGCCGCGGTCGTGCTGGACGACGCCGACCTGGAGTGGGCGGCCCGACGCGTGGCCCTGTTCGGCAACAACCAGGCCGGCCAGGTGTGCATCGGAGTGCAGCGCGTCGTGGTGACCGACGCCGTGCACGACGAGTTCGTGCGGCTTCTGGTCGACCGGGTCGAGGAACTCGGCACCGGCGACCCCGTCGACGACGGGACCGACGTGGGTCCGATGGTCGACGAGGCCGCCGCCGAACGCGTGGCCGCCTGGGTGCAGGAGGCGGTCTCGGCGGGGGCGTGCGTGCTCACCGGCGGCACCCGCGACGGCGTGACCGTGGCGCCCACCGTCCTGGCCGACGCCCCCGCCGACGCCAAGGTGGTGCGCGAGGAGATCTTCGGTCCCGTCCTGGTGATCCAGCGGGTCGCCGACACCGACGCCGCCTTCGACGCGGTCAACGACAGCGCCTTCGGGCTCCAGGCCGGCGTGTTCACCCGGGACCTGCCCACCGCCTTCCGGGCCCACCGGGAGTTGGAGGTCGGCGGCGTGGTGGTCGGTGACGTTCCGACCTTCCGCGCCGACCAGATGCCCTACGGCGGCGTCAAGGGCTCCGGCGTGGGCAAGGAGGGTGTGCGTTCGGCGATGACCGACCTCACCGACGAGCGAGTCCTGGTCCTCACCGGCATCGACCTGTAGGGGTTCGCGCACGCGAGCGGCCGGTGACCGCGGAGCAGGAGTGGCGGTCACCGGCCGTGGGTGAGGGAGGTCTACAGTTCCGAGGCCCGCTCGTACAGGCGTCGGGCCTCGGAGCCCAGCCGTGGCCCGTACTGGATGGTGCGGTCGTCGGCGTACTTGAAGCTCACCACCGAGGCGATGTTCCCCTGTCCGGTGGACGGGTCGAAGTCGGCGAACCACGGTCCTCCGCTGGACCCCTGGGTCATGGAGCAGCGGACCCCGTTGGCGGTGGTGCCACCGGTGTCCGGGACCGTCCGGCCCGAGCAGTAGTGCAGGTTCTTGCCGTCGAAGGGTGAGGCGGACGGGTAGCCGAACGTGTACACCTGCACGCCCTGGTTCACCCGATCCTCGGTCCAGGTGTCGAAGGAGAGTCGCTGGGACCCGACCCGGTCCTGAACGGTGGTGGAGTCGGCCTCGTTGAGCACGACCATCGCGAAGTCGTAGCTGTCGTCCGCCTCCTTCGCCCACTTGGGGGAGACGATCAGGTCGCGTGCGGTGAACTTTCCGTGGGGGGCGTCACCGTCGTCGTGACCGGGCACGAAGGTCCAGTTGCGGGCCCAGGCGCCCTTTCCGTCCTTGGCGCAGTGACCGGCGGTCACCAGGGTGCTCTCGTTGGCGGAGTCCACGACGGAGGCCGAACAGGTGAAGTCGCGCCCGTCCATGGTCAGGTACACCTTGCCGGTGGTGCGGGTGACGAGTCCGCCGTCGTTCCAGGTCTCGCCCTCACTGTCGGGCCGGGCGGCCTGTGGTTCGACGGCGTCGTCGGTGGGGGCCGGGAGCACGGGTTCGGTGATCTCCAGGGCGGAGTCGACCAGGGCGGTGATGGGCTGCGCGGCGGCCATGCGCTCGTCGGTCCAGTAGTCGATGATCTCGGCGTGCTGGTCCTGGGTGACCGCGCCGGCCTGGTGGGCCACCCCGTCCACTCGGGTGGTGGGGGAGTGGCCGGCCCGGGTGACGGCCGACGTGGGTTCGGGAAGCTTGTCGATCATCGCCAAGCCCGCGAGGGCGACGGTGGCGGCGGCCAGCGGGGCGATGACCTTGTATTTGGTGGACGAGGTCATGGCCCGATCTTTGCACACCCGCGGTTAGCGAATGGCTACTTTGAGTTTGTGTCCTCGGTTTTTCGGGAAGAAGGCCCGGACGCCCTCGGTCGAGGGCGTCCGGGCCGACGATTCGGAAACGGTCTCGCCTTATCGGGTGAAGGGGATGCTCACCCGAGTGGGAGTCTCCTCGGGAGAGGTCACCTCGACCCTGTTCCCGGTCCGACTCTCCGCGGTGTAGCGGGCGTCGCGGCTGTCCACCACGACCGCCAGCCGGTGCCCGGCCGGAACGTCCCACACCACAGAGGACAGCTCGGTCTCCACCGTCACGGGCTCACCCGGGGTGGCGTCGCGCAACGTGTAGGGCGCGTGGCTCAGCAGCGAGCCGGTGCCCCGGTCGTTGATCGCGTACAGGTACACGAACACCGACTGATCGGCGGCGGTCGGAGTGACCGTGAACGTCACCTCGGGGGTGCCGGCCACGCGTGCGCCGTCGGGATAGGCGGGGCTGGTCCACACGGCCGCCCGGTAGCGGTCCACGGTGGGCAGCAGGACACCGGTGGGAACGTCGAAGAACTGCTGGAGCGCGCCGGAGAGCATTACGGTGCCGCTCTCGGCGGTGCTGCCGATCCCGGTCCGGAAGTCGTAGTCCCAGCCGGTCTGCGGCTCCGCCTCCATCGCCCCGGTGCTCTGCCAGCGCAGCCAGTCCTTGCTGGGTTCGCCGAGGTAGTACTCGTCGGTGTCGGTGGTCACCGACGGCCAGTCGGCGTGCGAGGACCACTCGCTTCCGTTGTTGGGCTTGACGAGCACGGGCTGCTCGGTGTCGATGCCGTTGTCCTCGCCCTTGAGGTGGTGGTCGAACCAGCGCCCCAGGTCCTCCCAGACCTCGTTGGGCAGGCCGAACGCGCCGAACACCTCGGGGGTGGCGTGGTCGCCGGGGGTGAGCATCATGCGCTTGGGACCGGAGAGTTCCTCGTAGAAGTCGGCCATGTGCCCGACGGGGAACATGCCGTCGTTCCAACCGTGCGCGATCATCACGGCGGTTCCGTTGGCGTTGAGCCGGTCCACCTTGGTGCTCGCGGAACGGTCCGGGGCCATCTCCAGGATGGGATCGACGTTGCCGGCGCGGTACTCTCGCTCGGCCTCCCGGAGCAGTTCACCGGGCTGTCCGACCAGGTTGCCGGCCAGGAGCAGCAGTTCGGCGGACTGCACGTCGATGGTCTCGTTCGGGTAGAGGGAGGCCTCCAGGTCGGCCCAGCCGCTCATGGAACCGACGACCTTGACCCGGTCGTCCTCGGCCGCGGTCAGCAGGCTGATTCCCGCTCCGTAGGAGATGCCGGCCATGCCGATGCGGTCGGCGTCGGAGTCGGTGTTGGCCAGGGCCCAGTCGATGACGGCACTGGCGTCGGCCCGATCCTCGGGGCCGGCGACCTCGATGCCGCCGCCGGAGTCCCAGAAGCCGCGCGAGCTGTAGGTGACGACCTGGTAGCCGGACTCCTCGGCCAGCTTCTTGGCGGCGCCCACGTAGAGGAGGTGCGGGGTGCCCCAGGCGGACGGCATGACCAGCAGCGGGTGCGGGCCCTGCACACCTGTGGGGGTGATGACCTTGGCCTTCAGCTCGGTACCGTCGTGACTGACGATGGTCTCGTAGCCGATGGTGGAGCCGACGCTCTGCGCGGCCGCGGGGGCTGGAGAGAGGAGCGCGGCGGCAAGGACGGACGCCACGAGGATGGACAGGATCCGGGGGAGCGCGCCGCTCAGGGCGCCTCTGGGGGTGGGGGTCATTCGAAACCTCTGAGGGGAAGGGGCGGGGAGGCTCCGATGGGTCGCGCCGGCGCCATCGGGGGAGGGTCGAGGGCGCGTGTTCGGTCGCGCCCGACCATGCTCGGCGTCACTTTCTACTGTGGCGTAACTTACTCACCGGTTAAGTTAGGCGAACGACGTTGCCGTGTAAAGCCCCGGCCGTCTCCCCGTCGTTCCCGCGCCGTCCACAGGCCCCGACACCGCACCGGGAATTGGGCGACAATGGAGGGGTGCGAGAAGAACAGCAGCGAACAGTAGTCATCCTCGGGTCCACCGGTTCCATCGGTACCCAGGCCATCGACATCGTCCAGCGCAACCCGGAACGTTTCCGCGTGGTGGGCCTGGCCGCCGGCGGTGGGCGGGTGGACCTGCTCGCCAAGCAGGCCGCGCGGCTCGGTGTCGAACGAGTGGCCGTGGCCGATGAGTCCCGAGCGGTGGAGCTCACCCGCCTGTTGGCCGAACAGGGCTCCTCCGCCGAGGTGCTGACCGGCGGCGAGGGCGTGGCCGTGCTCGCCGGGCACCCCTGCGACGTCGTCCTCAACGGCATCACCGGGGCCTTGGGACTGGAGTCCACGCTCGCCACGCTGCGTGCCGGCAACACCCTGGCCTTGGCCAACAAGGAGTCCCTCATCATCGGTGGTCCGCTGGTGCGCGACCTGGCCGCCCCCGGCCAGATCGTTCCGGTCGACTCCGAGCACTACGCACTCGCCCAGTGCTTCCCGTACCGGCCGGAAGGCGAGCTCACCAGCCTCGCCCAGGGTCTGGTCCGCGCCGAGCTCTCGGATGTGCGGCGCCTGGTCGTCACGGCCAGTGGCGGGCCCTTCCGTGGCCGCCGGGCCGATGAACTGGCGAACGTCACGCCGGAACAGGCGTTGAACCACCCCACCTGGAGCATGGGGCCGGTCATCACCGTCAACTCCGCCACCCTGGTCAACAAGGGGCTGGAGGTGATCGAGGCCAACCTGCTGTTCGACGTTCCCTTCGACCGCGTCGACGTGGTCGTCCACCCGCAGTCGATCGTGCACTCGATGGTCGAGTACGTGGACGGCACGACCCTGGCCAAGGCCAGCCCGCCCAGCATGATGATCCCCATCGCCTACGGCATGAGCGCCCCGGAACGCGTCCCGGACGCAGCCCCCGGCATGGACTGGACCAAGGCGCAGAGCTGGACCTTCGAGCCGCTCGACCACGAGGCCTTCCCCGCGGTGCGCATCGCGGCCGAAGTCGGTGCCGCCGGCGGCACCGCCCCGGCGGTGTACAACGCGGCCAACGAGGAGGCGGTCGACGCGTTCCTGCGTGAGAACCTCGCGTTCCCGGCGATCATGGACACCGTGTCCCGGGTAGTCTCGGAGCACCAGCGGACGGATCGGCCGGGTTCCACGCCCCTGACCCTGGACGACGTCTACGCCGCAGACACCTGGGCCCGAACCCGCGCTCGCGAACTGCTCGCCCGCGGCTGAGGACCGACCTGGCTTGAGGAGAGATACATGGTCGTGCTGTTGACCGTGGTCGGCGTCATCCTGCTCGTTCTGGGACTGCTGTTCTCGATCGCCTGGCATGAGCTCGGCCACATGGCCACGGCCAAGATGTTCGGTATCAAGTGCACCGAGTTCATGGTCGGGTTCGGAAAGACCCTGTGGTCCACCCGCAAGGGCGAGACCGAGTACGGCATCAAGGCGGTGCCACTGGGCGGGTTCGTGCGGATGATCGGGATGCTCCCGCCCGCCCGCCGCACCGAGGACCAGGGCCCACGTAAGATGTCGCGCTGGCGGGCCCTGGCCGAGGACGCCCGCGAGGCCTCCTACGTGGAGTTGTCCCCCGAGGACGAGGACCGTCAGTTCTACCAGCGCTCCCCGTGGAAGCGGCTGATCGTCATGTTCGCCGGTCCGGGCATGAACCTGGTGCTGGGAACGGTGCTGCTCGGCGTGCTCTTCATGGGCATCGGCGTGTACCAGGACACCAACGAGGTCGGTGTCGTCAACGAGTGCGTGGTCCCGCAGAGCGCCTCCATCACCGAGTGCACCGACGACCTGCCGGCCACCCCCGCCCACGAGGCCGGGTTGCTGCCGGGCGATGTCGTGGTGTCCGTAGGCGGTACCGACACCCCCGACTGGGCCTCGGCCAGCCGTGAGATCCGTGAGTCGGACGGCCCCACCGAGTTCGGCATCGAACGCGACGGCGAAGAGCTCACCACCGAGGTGGACATCGTCCAGAGCGAGCTGCCGGCCCGCGACCAGGCCGGTGAGATCGTCTACGAGACCGACGAGGACGGCGACAACGTCTACGACGAGAGCGGCCGTCGGATCCCGGCCGTGGAGACCGTCGGCTTCCTGGGCATCCACTTCGCAAAGGAACGCGGCACGCTCACCGTGGCCGAGTCCGCCGGTGAGGTCGGCGAGATGCTGGTCGGCGTCGGCCAGGCCATCGTGGCGCTGCCGAGCAAGGTCCCCGAGGTGTTCGGTGCGGCCTTCCTGGGCGAGCAGCGCACCGAGGACTCTCCCGTGGGCATCGTCGGTATCTCCCGCATCGGTGGCGAGATCATGTCGCAGGGCCTGCCCCTGGTGGACACCGCGGCGATGATGATCAGCATCCTGGCCGGCGTCAACTTCTTCCTGTTCGCCTTCAACATGGTGCCGATCCTGCCGCTGGACGGCGGGCACATGGCCGGGGCGCTCTGGGAGTCCATCAAGAGGTGGACGGCGCGTCTGTTCAAGCGTCCGGACCCGGGCCCGGTGGACATCGCGCTGCTCACCCCGGTGGCCTACGTCGTGGTGGCGTGTTTCCTGGTGTTCAGCGTGATCCTGCTCGTGGCGGATCTGGTCAATCCGGTCATGCTGTTCGGTTGAACGGTGTGAGTGCCACCACGAGGGGCCGAGCAGCGGCTCCGGGGCGGGTAACCTTGGACGAGCGTTCCGGGAACGACGGCAACGGCCCCGGCCGACCGGACGGAGCACCCGAACGCGGATCCGGGCGCCGCCGCGCCCTTCTCACGAACCGCGACATCAATTGCCGCCCTCCCTTTCCGGCGGCAGACGAGGTGAATCAAGCGTGACCGTCGATCTCGGTATCCCCGTCACCCCTCCGCGTCCCATGGCCACGCGCCGCAAGACGCGGCAGATCATGGTCGGGAACGTCCCCGTGGGCGGGGACGCACCGGTGTCCGTGCAGTCGATGACGACCACTCGCACCTCCGACATCAACGCGACCCTGCAACAGATCGCCGAGCTCACCGCCTCGGGCTGCCAGATCGTTCGTGTGGCCGTGCCCACCAACGACGACGCCGACGCACTGCCGATCATCGCCAAGAAGTCGCAGATCCCGGTGATCGCGGACATCCACTTCCAGCCCAAGTACGTGTTCGCGGCCATCGACGCGGGTTGCGCGGCGGTGCGCGTCAACCCGGGCAACATCAAGAAGTTCGACGACAAGGTCGCCGAGATCGCCAAGGCCGCGAACGACGCCGGCACGCCGATCCGCATCGGCGTCAACGCCGGTTCGCTCGACAAACGCCTGCTGGCCAAGTACGGCAAGGCCACCCCCGAGGCCCTGGTGGAGTCGGCTCTGTGGGAGTGCTCCCTGTTCGAGGAGCACGGTTTCCGCGACATCAAGATCTCGGTCAAGCACAACGACCCGGTCGTGATGGTCAACGCCTACCGTCTGCTGTCGGAGGCCTGCGACTACCCGCTGCACCTGGGTGTCACCGAGGCCGGCCCGGCCTTCCAGGGCACGATCAAGTCCTCGGTGGCCTTCGGCGCGCTCCTCTCGGAGGGCATCGGCGACACCATCCGCGTCTCCCTGTCCGCGCCGCCGGCCGAGGAGGTCAAGGTCGGCAACCAGATCCTGGAGTCGCTGGGTCTGCGTGAGCGCGGTCTGGAGATCGTCTCCTGCCCGAGCTGTGGCCGCGCCCAGGTGGACGTGTACACGCTGGCCGAAGAGGTCACCGCGGGTCTGGAGGGCATGGAGGTGCCGCTGCGCGTGGCCGTCATGGGCTGCGTCGTCAATGGTCCGGGTGAGGCGCGCGACGCCGACCTGGGGGTGGCATCCGGCAACGGCAAGGGCCAGATCTTCGTCAAGGGAGAGGTCATCAAGACCGTCCCCGAGTCCAAGATCGTGGAGACCCTCATCGAGGAGGCCCTGCGCATCGCCGAGGAGATGGGCGAGACCGGCGTGGAGGGCGAGCCCAGCGTGTCCGTGGGCTGACGCCACCTTCTTCCCGAGTGCTTCGCTGAAGGGGGAGCGCGGTCGACCACCGTGCTCCCCCTTTCGCGTGCGTGGTCGGGGCGTCGGATCGTGTGTCGTGTGTCACGCGCTGGTGCGCTTTCTTGTCCCGGCGCGCACCGATGCCACGTGAAAACCCGACAGACGCAATGAATGTGGGTCATGTTACTCAGGCGACACCATTAACGTTGCCTAGGGCACATTTCGGGAGACCCCCACCGTGCCGATCCCACTGATCAGCGAGGAGACAATTCGTGGTGGAGCAGAAGACACCCGCGCGGGTGGGCGCGGGCGTGCCCACGCTTGGTCGACGCCTGTCCCGGCGCAAGCCGGTCGAGAAGTTGGTGGCCGAGACCGAGAGCGGGCACGGGCTGCACCGCACGATGGGCTTTTGGCAGCTGTCCATGATCGGCATCGGTGCCACCCTGGGCACCGGCATCTTCGTCGTCCTCGGTGAGGCCGTCCCGATCGCCGGTCCCGCCGTCATCCTGTCGTTCGTCCTGGCCGGGGTCACCGCGCTCTTCTCCGCCCTGGCCTACGCGGAGATGGCCGGGATGATCCCCGCGTCCGGCTCCGCCTACTCGTACTCCTACGCCACCATGGGCGAGTTCATGGCCTGGGTGTGCGGCTGGTGCCTCATGCTCACCTACGGGGTCTCGGTGGCCGCCGTCGGCGTCGGCTGGGGACAGTACATCGACGAACTGCTTCAGCTGACCACCGGGCTGTCGATGCCCGCCGCCCTCCTGGCCGGTCCCCTCGAAGGCGGACTGATCAACCTGCCCGCCGCCATCGTGGTGCTGCTGTCGATGTTCGCCCTGCTGGTCGGGGTCAGGGAGAGCACCCGCGCCAACGCCGTCATGGTCGTCGTCAAGGTGGCCGTGCTGGTCATGTTCGTGGCCATCGCCGTCACCGCGGTCCAGGACGGCAACTTCGCCCCCTTCATGCCCATGGGCATGGCCGGGGTCTCCGCCGCGGGCGCCACCCTGTTCTTCTCCTACATCGGCTTCGACTCCGCCTCCACCGCCAGCGAGGAGGCCAAGAACCCGCAGCGCGACCTGCCCCGCGCCATCATGTTCTCGATGATCGTGGTCACCGCGATCTACTGCCTGGTGGCGTTCAGCGCCGTGGGCGCCATCAACTGGACCGGGTTCGTCGAGGGTCGTACCTCCCTCGCCGGCATCCTCACCGTGGTCACCGGCACCCCGATCTGGGCGGTCATCTTCGCCGCCGGAGCAGTCCTGGCCCTGGCCAGCGTCGTGCTGGTGGTCCTGTACAGCCAGACACGCATCCTCTACGCGATGTCGCGCGACGGCCTGATCCCCAAGGCCTTCTCCAAGGTCGACGCCAAGGGCACCCCGCGCGCCAACACCGTCATCACCTCGGTGCTCATCGCGCTGCTGGCCGCGCTCGTCCCGCTGGGTCCGCTCGCCGACGCGACCGCCATCGGCACGCTGTTCGCCTTCGCACTGGTCAACGTGGCCGTGCTGGTGCTGCGCCGGAATCGCCCCGACCTCGAGCGTGCCTTCCGGATGCCCGGTGCCCCGGTGACCCCGGTCCTGGGCGTCCTGACCTGCGCCTACCTCATGTTCAGCATGTCGCTGAGCGTATGGATCGCCTTCGGCGTCTGGTTGGCGCTGGGGCTGGCGGTCTACTTCGGCTACAGCATGCGCCGCTCGGAGCTGGAGCGGGAAGGCGCGGTCGAAGTCGTCGCCTGAACGAGCCGTCCACGCAACGATCCGTCGCCGAAGCGGAACAACTCGCAACACCACGTCGTTTCGGCGCACGGATCCGACGCCTTCCTGCGCCTAGAGTGGACGCGGCCCGAAGACGATCCACCAGGGAGGACGGACGATGCCGAACCCACTGCGGGTGGCCCTCGACCAGGGCACCGGGCGCAGCGGCGACACCGACTCCGCCCTCCTCCGGCTCCAGGAGAGCGCCCGTGCCGCCGCGGCGCGGGGCGCGGACCTCTTGGTGACCCCGGAGATGTCCCTGACCGGCTACAACATCGGTGACAGGGTTCGTGAACTGGCCGAACCGGCCGACGGTCCGCTCTTGGAGGCGGTGGTCCGGATCGCCACCGACTCCGGGGTGGCCGTGGTCTACGGCTTCGCCGAACTCGCCGACGGTCGGGTGTACAACGCGGTACGGCTCGTGGACTCCGCCGGGGTCTCCCGCGCGCTCTACCGCAAGACGCACCTGTTCGGTGACCTGGACCGGAACCTGTTCGATCCGGGTGAGGAACTCGTCGTCCAGGCCGACCTCGGTGGCCACCGGCTCGGGTTCATCGTCTGTTACGACGTGGAATTCCCCGAGATCGCGCGTGCCCACGCGATGGCCGGTACGACCCTCCTGATCGTGCCGACCGCCCTGATGGCGCCCACCACCTCGGTGGCCACCATCCTGGTGCCGGCCCGGGCCATGGAGAACCAGATCCACGTGGCCTACGTGAACCGCTGCGACGCCGAGGGCGAGCTCGACTACGTCGGGCTGAGCACCCTGGTCGGCCCGGACGGCGCCGAGCTGTTGCGCGCCGGCCCCACCGAGGAACTTTTGGTCGGCGACGTCGACCCGACCGCCGTCGAGGCCGCGCGCGCCGAGCCGTTCTACCTGAGCGATCGTCGTATCGACCTGTACGGCCGCTGAACCCGCCTCCACGTCCCCACCGCCTCAGCCCCTGTGAAGGAGGGCCTTCATGACCTCCGCCGTGCCCACGTCCGCCGGTGCCGCCCCGCGGGGTGAGCGGCCCCTGAACATGTGCGGACCCGACTTCCCGTTCGCCTACGACTCCTACCTGGACCATCCCGCGGGGCTGGGCCAGGTGCCCGCCGAACACCACGGCACCGAGGTCGCCGTGATCGGCGGTGGGCTGTCCGGCATCGTCACCGCCTACGAGCTCATGAAGATGGGCCTGAAACCGGTGGTGTACGAGGCCGACCGGATCGGTGGTCGTCTACGCACCGAACGCCTGCCCGGTGCTCCCGAGGACGTGGTGGCCGAGATGGGCGCCATGCGGTTCCCGCCGTCCTCCACCGCGTTCTGGCACTACGTGGACCGCGTGGGTCTGGGCACCACCGCCTTTCCGAACCCGCTCTCGCCGGCCACCCCGAGCACCGTCGTCGACCTCAAGGGCAGGACGCACTACGCCACCGATCTGGACGACCTGCCCGAGGTCTACCGCGAGGTCGCCCGGGCCTGGGACGAGACCCTGGAGAGCGTCGACCACGGCCGCATGCAAAGGGCGATCCGCGAGCGCGACGTCGCCACCCAGAAGGAAATCTGGAACCGGCTCGTCGAGAGGCTGGACGACCAGACCTTCTACGGGTTCCTGTGCCAGGCTCCGGGCTTCTCCTCGTTCCGCAAGCGGGAGATCTTCGGCCAGGTGGGCTTCGGTACCGGTGGCTGGGACACGGACTTCCCCAACTCCATCCTGGAGATCCTGCGGGTCACCTACACGGGTGCGGACGACGACCACATGAGCATCGTCGGAGGGGTCGACCGACTGCCGCGACGCCTGTGGGAGGACACCCCGGACAAGCTCGTGTACTGGGCGACGGGCACCTCCCTGGCCTCGTTGCACGGGTCCGGCCCGCTCCCGGCGGTCACGGCGCTGCGTCGTACGGCCGTCAAGGGGCGCCCCGGTGGCAACATCACCGTCACCGACGCCTCCGGTTCCACCCGCACCTATCCGGCGGCGGTCTTCACCGCGCAGTCCTGGGCGCTGCTGTCCAAGGTCGACTGTGACGAGGACCTGCTGCCCATCGACCACTGGAACGCCCTCGAACGGACCCACTACATGGAGTCCTCGAAGCTGTTCGTTCCGGTGGACCGTGCCTTCTGGCGGGACAAGGACCCTGAGACCGGCCGGGACGTCATGAGCATGACGCTCACCGATCGGATGACCCGCGGCACCTACCTGCTGGAGGGCGCGGACCCCGAGGGCCCCGCCGCGATCTGTATGTCGTACACCTGGTGCGACGACTCGCTCAAGTGGCTGCCGCTGTCGGCCAACGAGCGCCTGGAGGTCATGCTGGCCTCGTTGGGCAAGATCTATCCGGGCGTGGACATCCGCTCGCACGTCACCGGCGACCCCGTCACGATCTCCTGGGAGGACGAGCCCTACTTCATGGGCGCGTTCAAGGCGAACCTGCCCGGCCACTACCGGTACCAGCGGCGGCTGTTCACCCACTTCCGCCAGGACGACCTGGAGGAGCGCCACCGCGGCCTGTTCCTGGCCGGGGACGACATCTCCTGGACCGCCGGTTGGGCCGAGGGCGCCGTTCAGACCGCCCTGAACGCCGTGTGGGGCGTGATGCACCACCTCGGCGGCACCACCGACCCCACCAACCCGGGTCCGGGCGACCTGTTCGACGAGCTGGCCCCCCTCGCCCTGCCCGAGGACTGATCCACGGGGCCCGCCTCCCGCTCCCGGAACACCTGCGATAGGTTGCGGGCGGCCGGGAGCCCCCGATGTCTCGGCCGCATGCCCACCGAGATGAGGAAGCGCCCATGGTCATCAAACGTCTGCTCGCCGGTATCGGATTCGGCGGGGCCTCGGTGGAGACCTCACTGGACTCCTCCGTGACCGTTCCGGGCGGCTCCTTGCAGGGCACCGTCGTCATCGAGGGCGGCGACGTCGAGCAGAAGGTGGAGCAGCTCACGATCGGTCTCCAGGCCCGGGTCGAGACCGAGGTGGGCGACCAAGAGGTCGACAGTGACATGGAGTTCCATCGCGTGCGTCTGGGAGAGGGCGTGGCCCTGGTGCCGGGGCAGCGCTTCGCGGTGCCCTTCGAGCTCTTCGTGCCCTGGGAGACCCCCATCACGTCCCACCGTGGCCGCCACCTGCAGCACATGAACCTCGGCGTGAACACCCGTCTGCACGTGGCCAAGGCGATCGACCCCGGGGACCTGGACCCGGTGACCATCGAGCCCCTTCCCGCGCAGGCCGCGATCCTGGACTCGCTGTTCTCCCTCGGGTTCACGTTCAAGCACGCCGACCTGGAGCGCGGCCGCCTGGCCAGGACCCGGCAGCGACTGCCCTTCTACCAGGAGATCGAGTTCCGCTCTCCCCGTCGCTACCGGGGCCTGAACGAACTGGAACTGTCCCTGGTCACCGACGAGCACGGCATCGACGTGGTGCTGGAACTGGACAAGAAGCCGGGACTGCTCTTCTCCGAGGGCCGCGACACCTACCACCGCTTCAGCGTGAGCCACCAGGAGGGCGCCGGTCGTGACTGGTCGGGGCACCTGAACCAGTGGATCGACTCCCTGGCGGGCCGGCGGGGCCTCTTCTAGATGAGTAATTCCCAGGGGTGCGTGGTCTGAGCATGAGGCGAGGGAGCCCATGGTCGAGTTGTGACGCAAGACCTGGACTCCCTCGCCCAAGCACTCTATGACACCACCCAGCGGCTCCTGAAACACTGCCCGGACCTGGCCCCCTGGCGGCCCACCATCGGCTTGCAACCCCGCCTGTCCGACGCCGACCCGGTCA
>NZ_BCSH01000104.1 GCF_001570765.1 Nocardiopsis listeri NBRC 13360
AACACACCACCAGGGAACCGACACCCCATCCCCACGATCGCGATCGGTTCCTGCCGCTCCGACTCCAGCTGCCGTACCCGCTGGCGAGCCCGATGCAGGTCAGCGGAGACTCGCTTGAGGTACTCAACGACTTTCTCTTCCTGCTTCATCTCACACCTTTGCCATGCAGGTACGGGGCGTCGTGGTCACGCGGGCGGGGCTATCGGGGTGTCAGCCCGCCACGACGGTGACGGCGACGATCGGGGCGGAGTCCTTCGGGGAGCAGTCCAGCTCGGTGCCCATCCAGGTGTGCAGCGTGAACCCGGTCGGCGTGAAGAGGTAGATTCCCTGGTCGGTGGCGGGGAAGGAGCCGTGCCCGCCGGTGAGCACCGGGACCTCGCCCACCGGGACCGCGTCGGTGTTGGTCAGGCCCTCGGCGGTGACGGAGCCCTCCACCGAACCGCTCACGGCCAGGTCCACGCTCCCGCTGATGCCCTCGGCCGGCATCTCGACCGGGGTCTCGTTCTCCGGGGTGAGGGTCGCCTCCAGGGGGATCTCCTCCCCCGACCTGACGTGCACCGGGGCACTGACCCTCAGGGTCCACGAGCTGTCGCCGGGCGGGTACGGGGGCTCGGTGCAGGAGTAGACGACCGAAGCGGTGGTCGCCTCCTCGGCGCCGGCCGCGGGCGCGACGGCGATCGATCCGCCGACGGCGACCGCCAGTGCGGCCGCGGCGGTGCCGACGCGGGTCTTCGTGCTGGTCATGTGGATTCCTCTCGCCAGATTTCCTGGTCGGTGCCAGGAAGCCGCCCGTTACCGGTTCTTCCTCCAGGCGGTACGGCTCCACGGAGAACCTATTGCGAATGACGATTCAGGTAGACCCCCAACCTTTCTCGCGCACCCCTTGTCCAGCCCCTATCACCCCCTATGGCACGGGTCACCACGTAATCCACGCGCATCGATAGATGCGACCCCAGACTCTCTGTATGGTCGTTGACATGAGCGGACCGCCGTGAAATCCGGCCAGCCCGCACAGTGAGCGGATAACACTCCCGCCATCCAAGCGCAATTCTGACTGGAGTCGACGTGCCCCAGACACTCATTTCGAAATCAGAGGGATCCGCCGAGACCGAGCCCGGACATCACGAACCGCTCCTCTCCCCCCGACTGGTGGGGGTCGGTACGGCGGTCCCGCCGTTCAGTTACTCCCAGGAGGAGGTCCTGGACATCTTCGACGTGCGGGATCCGCGCGTTCGGTCGGTCTTCCTCAACAGCGCGATCGACCGCAGGTTCCTCCAGCTCCCGCCGGAGCGCCCGGAGGGGGGCAGGTCGGTCGAGTCCCAGGGCGAGCTGCTGCACAAGCACCGCCTGTCCGGGATCGACATGGGAGCGCGGGCGCTTCAGGAGTGCCTCAAGCAGGCCGACGTGCCCCTGCAGGACATCGGCTACCTGTGCTGCGTCACCTCGACGGGATTCCTCACCCCGGGTTTCAGCGCGCTGCTGATCAAGGAGCTGGGCCTGCGCCAGGCGACGAGCCGCTTGGACGTGGTCGGTATGGGCTGCAACGCCGGCCTCAACGGGTTGACGGCGGTCTCCGGCTGGGCCGCCGCGCACCCCGGCGAGCTCGCGGTGATGGTGTGCGTCGAGGCCTGCTCGGCCGCCTACGTCTTCGACGGCACGATGCGCACGTCGGTCGTAAACAGCCTGTTCGGCGACGGTGCCGCCGCGGTCGCGGTGATCGCCGACGACGAGCGGGACCGGCCGGGCCCGCGGGTACTGAAGTTCGCCAGCCGGATCATCCCCGAGGCCGCCGAGGCGATGCGCTTCGACTGGGACGACGACCAGGGCAAGTTCAGCTTCTTCCTCGACCGCGACGTGCCGTACGTGGTGGGGGCCAACGCGGAGACCGTCATCGGCGAACTGCTGGAGGACACCGGCCTGCGCCGCAGCGACATCGCGCACTGGATCGTCCATTCCGGCGGCAAGAAGGTGATCGACTCGGTGATGGTGAACCTCGGCCTGTCGCGCCACGACGTCCGGCACACCACCGGTGTTCTGCGCGACTACGGAAACCTTTCCAGTGGGTCGTTCCTGTTCTCCTATCAGCGGCTGCTGAACGAAGGAGTGGTCCATCCCGGCGAGCACGGCGTCCTGATGACGATGGGTCCGGGTTCAACCATCGAAACCGCTTTGGTGCAGTACTGATAATCCGAGGGAATGGACGAATGAATTCCGAAGAGAACACGATCTCCGAGCTGATGGGAATCGACGTGCAGGAATCGGCAGACTTCCGCTTGGAGATCGGCGGAACGGAGGAACTCACACCTGCGCTGATCGACGCGATGACGGACCTGTGCCACCGCGTCGAGGACGCCGCCGGTCCGGTGGTGGCGGTGCTGCGCCTGGGCGGCGGCGCGGAGCGGACCGGGCCGGGTGAGTTCGGGATCCACCTGGTGAACAAGTGGGAGCGGGCGCTGAACCGACTGGAGCGGCTCGACGTGACCACCGTCGCCGTCGTGGACGGCGCCTGCACGGGTCCGGCCGTGGAGGCTCTGCTGGCCTGCGACCACCGGATCGGCGCCGACGAGGCGCGGCTCTCCATGCCCTCGGTGGGCGGGGAGCTGTGGCCCGGGATGGCGATCCACCGGATCGCCCAGCAGTGCGGTGTGGGCCGGGCCCGCCGGATGGTGCTGTTCGGGCACGAGGCCTCCGCGTGGGAGGCGGTGGAGATCGGGCTGCTGGACGAGGTGTCCTCCGCCGTCGAGGAGGCCCTGGCCGCGCACGTCGCGCGGGCCCGCGACGCGTCCGGAGCGGGGCTCGCGGTCCGGCGCCGGCTGCTGTCGGAGGCGGCGACCACGGGCTTCGGCGACGCGCTGGGAACACATCTCGCCGCCTGTGACCGGACCCTGCGCCAGGTGCACGGCGAGGAGGTGAAGGCGGGATGACGGCGACCGGGTCGACTGACGGGGAGCGCGCGCGGTGGTTGTCGACCGCGCCGGACGTCACGGGCGGTCTCGACGGTGCGGCGGACGCGCTCGGCGCCCACCTCACGCGGGGCGAGGAGCTGCTGTCGGCGCTACCCCCGCCCGCGGAGCGCTCGGCCGAGCAGCGAGCGGCCGCGGAGGAGGTGCACCGCGCCGGGCGGTTCGCCCGGCAGCGGTTCATGCGGAGCCACGCGGCGCGGGTGTACGACCGGCTGACCGAGGACCGCACGCGTCGGCCCCGACTGGCCGAGCTGGCGCAGGCCGCGGCCGAGCACTTCCCGGGGCTGGTCCCCGACAAGGAGCGGCTCGCCCGGGAGCAGGAGCTGGCGCAGGCCGACAAGGAGGGGCGGGAGATCGACCAGGCCGTCTTCTTCAGCGAGCTGCTGCGCGTCCCGGACGCGGGTGAGCACATGATCGCGTCGATGCTGCGTCCGACCCCGCGCGCCGAGGCGCTGCTGGGCGAGTTCCGGCGCACGGGCGAACTCGACCTGGGCGCGGTCCGTCTCGTGCGCCGGGACGGGGTGGCCCAGCTGACCATCCACAATGAGCACTGCCTCAACGCCGAGGACAACGCGCTGACCGAGGCGATGGAGACGGCCGTCGACCTGGCCCTGCTCGATGACGGGGTGCACGCGGGGACTCTGCGCGGCAGCGAGATGACGCATCCGCGCTACCGCGGCCGACGGGTGTTCTGCGCCGGGATCAACCTCAAGCACCTGCACCAGGGCCGGATCTCCTATGTGGACTTCCTGCTCGGCCGGGAGATGGGCTACATCAGCAAGATCGCGCGCGGGATCACCGTCGAGGACGGCCCCGCGACGTGGCCTCGCGACAGGATGGAGAAGCCGTGGGCGGCGGGCGTGGACACGTTCGCGATCGGCGGCGGGATGCAGCTGCTGCTGGTGATGGACCACGTGGTCGCCGACTCCGGTGCCTACTTCAGCCTGCCCGCCGCGCAGGAGGGCATCGTGCCGGGGCTGGGCAACCTGCGGCTGGCCCGCCTGGCGGGTGGTCGGATCGCACGGCAGGTGATCCTGAGCGGGCGCCGGCTGTGGGCTTCCGAGCCCGACGCCGCCCTGGTCTGCGACGAGGTGGTGGAGCCGGGAGAGGTCGGCGAGGCTCTGGCGGGCGCCGCGCGGCGGCTGGGCGGGGAGGCCGTCGCGGCCAACCGCAGGATGCTCGCCGTCGCGGAGGAGCCGGTCGACGCGTTCCGCGCCTACCTCGCCGAGTTCGCCCTGGTCCAGGGGTTGCGGCTGTACGGCGCCGACGTACTAGAGAAGGTGGCCCGCTGGTGAGGCCGATCGACGCCATGTTCCGTGTGCTGCGCGAGGAGCACGTCACGAAGGTGTTCGGCAACCCGGGCACCACCGAGCTGCCGTTCGTGGACGCGCTCGCGCAGGCGGACGACATCGAGTACGTGCTCGGGGTGCAGGAGGCGTCCGTCGTCGCGATGGCCGACGGGTACGCGCGCGCCACGGGTCGGCCCGCGTTCGTGAGTCTGCACGTCGCGGCGGGGCTGGCCAATGGGCTGGTGGGCCTGTTGAACGCGAGCCGGTCCCGTACGCCCCTGGTCGTGACGGCCGGGCAGCAGGACCGTAGGCACCTGGTGCAGGACCCGATGCTCTCCGGTGACCTGATGGGGCTGGCCAGGCCGGCCGTCAAGCACGCGTTCGCCGTGGAGCACTCGTGGGAGCTGCCGATCCTGCTGCGCCGGGCGTTTCACCTGGCAGTGCAGCCGCCGTCGGGGCCGGTGTTCCTGTCTGTCCCGATGGACCTGTTGGCCGAGGAGGCCGACGTGGACCTGCCGGCCCGTTCCACGGTCGCGCCGCGGGGCGCCGCGCGCGGTGCCGTGGACGCCGCGCGGCTGCTGGCGGACGCGCGCCGTCCGGTGATCGTGGCCGGGGACGGAGTGGGCCGGGCGGGCGGGGTCGGCGCGCTGGTGGAGCTGGCCGAGGCGTTGGGCGCGGCCGTCTACCACCAGCCGTTCAACGACGGCATCGACTTCCCGACCTCGCACCCGCTCTACGCGGGGGTTCTGGCACCGACGAACGCGGAGATCCGTGACACTCTGGCGGCCTACGACACGGTGGTGGTCGCGGGCTGCCACGCGTTCATGCCGCACCACTACACGCCGGGCCCAGCGGTCCCCGAGGGGATGACCGTGGTCCAGCTGGACGATGACGGCGCCGAGATCGCCCGGAACTTCGCGGTCGACCTGGGGCTGGTCGGGGAGATCGGCGCAACGTTGGCGGATGTCGTCGCCGAGGTGCGCGTGGTGCTGGACGGCCTGCCCGATCCGGGTGAGCGGGCGGCGGCCGTCGCTGCCCGGACGGCGGCACAGCGTGCGGCCGTGGACGGCGAGGCCGAGGCACTGTACGGCCCGGCCCCCATGGATCCGCTGGCTGCGGCACACGCGGTCGCCACCGGTCTCCCCCAGGACGCGGTCGTCGTGGAGGAGGCGATCACCACGGGTGTGCGGTTGCGGAGGGTGTTGCGGCAGGAACGCCCGCGCTCCTTCGTGCACACGGTCGGAGGTGGTCTGGGATCGGGGATCGGCGCCGCCGTCGGTACCCGCCTGGGCGATCCGCTGCGTCCGGTGGTGGCGATGCTGGGGGACGGCTGCACGCTGTTCGGCCTCCAGGGGTTGTGGAGCGCCGCGCGCTACCGGGTGCCGGTCACGTTCGTCGTGATGAACAACGGCGAGTACCGCACGTTGAAGGAGACCCTGGACGGTTGGGGGACCGACGCGGCCCGCGCGGGGGTGTACACCGGCACGGACCTCGGGCCGCTGGACTTCACCCGCGCCGCGGAGTTCTTCGGAGTACCTGCCGTGCGGGTGGCGCACACCGACGAGTTGGTGGCCGCGGTGGCCGAGGCCGCCGCCTCCCAGGAGGGGCCGCTGTTGATCGAGGTGCCCGTCACGGGGCACGGTGAAGGGGGTACGAAGTGAACGGGTTCGTCGGGACGGCCGCCTTCCAGGGGCTCGGCGGTGGGGTGCGCGATGTGGTCGAGCCCGCCACGGGTGAGGTGCTGGGGAGTGTGGGGACCGCGGACGCCGACGACGTGCGGGCCGCGGTCACGGCTGCCGCGGCCGCGCAGCCGGGCTGGGCCGCCACGGCCCCGGCGGAGCGGGGCGCGATCCTGCGCCGGGCGGCCCAGTTCCTGGAGCGGCACTCCGACGACGTGGTCGAGTGGCTGGTGCGGGAGAGCGGGTCGGTGCCGGGCAAGGCCCGCTACGAGCTGGGAAGCGTGCTCGACGAGCTGTGGGCCGCCGCGGCCCTGCCTACCGAGCCGCACGGCGACCTGCTGCCCGACTCTCCCGGCCGGTTGAGTTTCGCCCGCCGCCAGCCGCTGGGCGTGGTGGCCGTCATCAGCCCGTGGAACGTTCCCCTGCTCCTGGGGATGCGGGCGCTGGCGCCCGCACTGGCGCTGGGCAACGCCGTGGTGCTCAAACCCGACGAGAACACGCCGTTCTCCGGCGGGCGGGTCACCGAGGAGATCTTCGCTGCCGCCGGGCTGCCCGAGGACGTGTTGCGGGTGGTGCCGGGCGGTGCGGAGGCGGGACGTGCGCTGGTGGCCGCCGAGGAGGTGTCGATGGTGGCCTTCACCGGGTCGACGTCGGTGGGACGGCTGATCGGCGCCGAGGCGGGGGGCGCGCTCAAGCGCGTGTCGCTGGAGCTGGGCGGGAACAACGCGTTCGTCGTGCTGGACGACGCCGACGTGGATGCCGCGGTGTCAGCGGGCGCGTTCGGTTCGTTCTTCCACCAGGGGCAGGTGTGCATGGCCGCCGGTCGGCACATCGTCCTTGCCTCGGTCGCCGAGGAGTACGTGGAGAAGCTGGCGGCACGGGCCGAGCGGCTCACGGCCGGGGACCCGTGGCGGGAGAGGGCGGACCTCGGCCCGATCATCAACGCCGCCCAGCTGGAGCGGGTGGACCGCATCGTGCGGGAGACGATCGCCGCTGGTGCGGACCTGCGGGCCGGCGGCACGCACCGGGGCCCGTTCTACCGGCCCACGGTACTGGCCGGGGTGAAGCCGGACATGCCCGCCGTCACGGAGGAGATCTTCGGCCCGGTCGCGCCAGTCCTGGTGGCGGCCGATGAGGACGAGGCCGTGGCGCTGGCCAACAGGACCGAATACGGGCTGACCGCCGCCGTGCAGACCGGCTCGGCCGAGCGGGGGCTGGCCCTGGCCGAGCGGCTCTCGACGGGCATCGTGCACGTCAACGGTCACACCATCGACGACAACGCCTTCGTGCCGTTCGGCGGTCGCGGTGCCTCGGGCAACGGGAGCAGGCACGGTGCCCGGCAGAGCTGGGAGGAGTTCACCCAGTGGCGGTGGCTGACCGTGCGGTCCTCGGCGGTCGCGTCCGCCTTCTGACCACGAACGACCAATACCGGGACAGACGGGACAGGGATCACCAGTGCCAACAAGGGTCGACTATGCCAAACGGGGACGGATCGCCTACGTCACGATCAATCGCCCCGCCGTGCTGAACGCGATGGACCTGGCGACGCACGAGGAGCTCAAGGAGGTCTGGGACGACTTCGAGAGCGACGACGGGCTCTGGCTGGCCGTGCTGACCGGCGCCGGGGACCGGGCGTTCTCCGTCGGCCAGGACCTCAAGGAGCTCGACCGGCGCAACCGGGAGGGCGCCGGCGCACCATCGACGTTCGGCAGCCGCGGCCGTCCGGGGTGGCCGCGGCTGACGGAGCGCTTCGACATGTCCAAGCCGGTGCTGGCCCGGGTCAACGGGTACGCGCTCGGCGGCGGCTTCGAGCTGGCCATGGCCTGTGACCTGGTCATCGCCGCCGAGGACGCCGAGTTCGGCCTGCCCGAGGCGCGGCTCGGGCTGGTACCCGGCGCCGGCGGGGTGTTCCGGCTCGCCCGGCAGGCGCCGCCGCGGGTGGCGCTCGGCCATCTGATGACCGGTCGCAGGCTCACCGCCCGCCGCGCCTATGAGCTGGGGCTGGTCAATGAGGTGGTGCCGGCGGCCGATCTCGACGCGTGCGTGGACGGCTGGGCTTCCGACGTGCTCCGCTGCGCGCCGCTGGCGGTGCGGGCGGTCAAGGAGGCCGCGATGGCCTCGGTGGACATGCCGCTGGAGCGGGCGTTCGCCACGCGCTACGTATGGGAGGAGCGCCGGATGCACAGCGAGGACGCCCTGGAGGGGCCCAGGGCGTTCGCCGACAAGCGTGATCCGCGCTGGCAAGGACGCTGATACGCGGTCGGGGCCGACCCGCGCTCCCCGCGGGACGGAGCTTTCGGGGGCGCGGGCCGGAGTACCAGGGAATGGGCCCGGGAGGGCCGGGGCTCAGCTCAGATCCACGCGCCGGGCCAGGGCGGTCACCAAGTCCGGCGTGACCCGGTTCAGGGCGGCGACCACACGCGACTCCGGGGTGGCGGGGACCAGGGCCCGGTTCCTGCGGACCGCGTCCACCACCGCCGCGGCCACTTTCTCCGGTGGATGGGCCCGCCTGCGCGCCGCCTCCTGGGCCTCCCGCCGACGGGTGGCGGCACGGTCCGGATCGGCACCGGCGAAGCGCGCGCTGGTGGCGATATTGGTGCGCACGAATCCCGGGCACAGGGCGGTGACCCCGATACCGTGCTCGGCCAGTTCCGCCGACAGGCTGCGCGCGAGCATCAGCGCCCCCGCCTTCGTCGTGGCGTAGGCCGCCTGGCCGCGCGCCGGGAAGTAGCCCGCCATGGACGAGGTGATCACCAGGTGGCCGCCCTCGCCGCGCCGGACCAGCACGGGCGTGAAGGCACGCATGGTGTTGACGGCCCCCCACAGGTTCACGTCGATCGCTCGGCGCCAGTCGTCCTCACCGGTGTCCAGGAAACCGCCCACCACGGCGATGCCGGCGTTGGCCATCACGATGTCGGGCGTTCCCTGCTCGGCGATGACCCGTTCGGCCACCACGGCGGTCTGCTCCGGGGAGGCGACATCGACTCGGTAGGCGGCCGCGGACACGCCGCAGTACGCCGCCTCGGCGGCGGTCCGCCGCGCGCCGTCCTCGTCCAGGTCGGCGGCGGCGATGTCGCAGCCGGACTGGGCGAAGGCGAGGGCGGTGGCGCGGCCGATGCCGCTGGCGGCTCCGGTGACGAAGGCCAGGCGGGCGCCCTCCCGCATCCGCAGCGCGGCAGCGGGCTCCGCGACGCCTTCGGTGTGGTCGACCAGCTCAGTGATCATGCAGGCCAGCGCCTCTGGGCGGGCCCAGGGGTCGGCGGCCGCGGACACGAGGGATCGCTGCCACAGTCGGCCGCCTCCCTGCCCGGTCCACGCGGGCACGCCGCTCGTAGGCCGGATCCACTGCGCGGGCACGGGCGGTTCCGGAGGCCTGCGCCCGGTCACGAGGGTCACGGAGGCGAATCGCGCGGCCCCGGCCAGGACGGCGCGCACCGCCTCCCGGCCGTGCGCGGCGACGTGCACCGGCCCCGTCGGCGCGTCCAGGTCGGCGGCCGAACACCGCTCGACGGTGTAGCGCGCGTCGACGAGGCGCGCCACATCGTCCCAGACGTCGTCGGTATCCGCGACCAGCAGCAAACGAGTCATACTAAGGAACGCTAGAGGCGGATCGGGGCCGCTGTCCGCCCCTACCGCCCCCTAGTCGCCGGGCGCAGGGGTAGCGCGGCCGAACAAGGGTCGCACCGGGAACGTAGGGGTCGCTGCGGGTATCCGGCCGGTGGCGGGCGGCCTAGGCTCGTCCCCGACCTTCTGGACTCGGACCGACAGAGTGGAGCCGGCGGCCCATGAAGAACATCGCCGTCACCGGCGGGACGGACGGGGTAGGACGCGCCGTAGCCATCGCCGCCCTGCGCCGGGGGCACTCGGTGCTCGTCGTGGGTTCGTCCGCGGCGAAGGGCCGCGCGCTCCTGGACGAGGCGGCACGCAACGGCGTGGGCGACCGCCTGGAGTTCATCGCCGCGGATCTGCGGCTGATCAGCGAGAACGGCCGTCTCCTCGACGAACTGCACGACCGGTTCACACGGCTCGACCGGCTCGTCCTGTGTGCGCAGCGCTACCGCACGGTCTGGGCGACGACGTCCGAGGGTATCGAGGAGAACTTCGCCCTCACCTACCTCAGCCGGTTCATCCTGAGCTACGGGGCGCGCGACCTGCTCGTCAAGGGTGACGATCCGGCGATCGTCAACGTCTGCGGCACCGGAACCCCGATCGGACGCGTGCAGTGGGACAACCTGCGGTTCACCGTCAGACGCAGCGGGTTCTCGGCGTTGATGCAGGCCAACCGGGCCAGTGACCTTCTCGGGGTCGCCTTCGCCCGGCACGGTGGCGACCAAGGGGTCCGCTTCGTCCTGTACAACCCGGACTTCGTCCGAACCAACCTGCAGCGAAAGCTCGACCAGCCCTGGCGCACCGTCGCGCTCGCGCTGGTGACGGTTCTGGGCAAGCCGATCGGTGAGGGGGTGCGCCCCCTGCTCGACATCATGGACCGCGTCCCACAGGAGAGCCTGTCGGCCTTCCGGGGACGCCACCGGATCGACATGGGATCCCGCGTCTTCTCCCCCGGCTACGACCCGACCGACGCACGCCGCCTGCGCTCGGCCACCGACCACATGCTGGCCGAGCAGGGCCGACAGGACCTCCGGTCGAGCTGACCCCCGCCCGCGTCGGCGACCACGTCCGCCCCTACACCGCCCTTCCTCCGAGGAGTCTCCCCGTGGAAAACGTTCGCAATCTCGCCCTGCTGGCCAGTCGGGTGATGGTGGGCATCCTGTTCATCATGCACGGCTGGCTCAAGTGGTCCAATCTCGAGGCGACCATCGCGGGCTTCGAGGCGCTCAGCGTCCCCTTCCCCACGATCTCGGCGTGGTTCGCCATGACCGTCGAGATGGCGGGCGGTGTGGCGTTCATCGTCGGCATCGCCTCACCGCTGGTCGCCGTGCTGTTCTCGGTGGTCTCCCTCGGCGCCCTGTTCTTCGCGCACGCCGGCGGCGGGTTCTTCGCCGCGGAGGGCGGCTACGAACTGGTCCTGCTGCTGGCCGTGGTGAGCCTCGGGCTGGGTCTCAACCCGGGGCGCTTCGCCCTCGACTCGCTGATCTTCGGCCGACGCTCCCCCTCGAACCGGACGAAGGCCGAAGGCGTCACCACCCGGTGACGCGGAGTTCCGACCGGGCTATGGCCCCCGGCCCGGTCGGAACCCTCACCCCAAGGCAACGCCCGACCAAAGGAGGCGAACGTGCACCACACCGGCTCCGTATCCGACACGTGGCTGCGGAAGTACCATCCGTCCCCTGAACACCGAACGCGCCTGTTCTGTTTTCCTCACGCCGGCGGCGCGGCGTCAGCCTACTTCGCGCTCTCCCAGGCTCTGGGACCGACCGTCGAGGTGAGCGCTGTGCAGTATCCGGGGCGGCAGGACCGTCGCCTCGAGGCGTGCGTTGAAGACCTGTCGGTTCTGGCGGACCGGGCCTTCCAGGCCGTCGCCGCGTCGGTGGACGGCCCCGTGGCGCTGCTCGGGCACAGCATGGGCGCCGTCGTGGCCTACGAGGTCGCCCGCCGACTGCAGCAGAAGGAAGGGATCACCCCGGTCCACCTGTTCGTGTCGGCCCGGAGGGCGCCCTCCCGTCACCGGCAGGAAGACGTGCGCCTGCGCGGCGACAACGGGATCATCGCGGAGATGCGCCGCCTGGGCGGCACCGACCAGAGCTTCCTCACGGACCCGGACCTGCGGGCGATGATCCTGCCGACGCTGCGCGCGGACTACACCGCCGTGGAGACCTACTCCTGGCACCCGTCGGAACTGTTGGCGTGCCCAGTCACGGCGATGGTCGGCACGTCCGACCCCTATGCCACGGCAGACGAGGTCTCCTCGTGGCGCAGCCACACCTCGGCCGACTTCACCATGCACGAGTTCCCCGGCGGCCACTTCTTCCTCGACGCCTGTCTGTCATCGGTGGTGCGGATCATCCTGTCGTCCCTGGATGGGGAGACTGGAGGCAAGACCCACGGACTCGTGACTCCGGGCGACAACGCCCGTTCGACGCCGAACTCCCGCTGAACCACCGCGGAGGACCGTGGTCCGAGGCGCAGTGGGTCCAAGGGCCACCCGCGTCTGCGGTGATACAGACGGTTGCCTTGTCGTGGGAACCCGGAGAACGAGCGATGACCGGCACGGAGACTTGGAGGGCGAGGTGGCGTAACAACCGGGGGTGGTGGGCATCGCTACCGGGTGGGAGGGCTCGCGATGCCACGAGGAACTCCCCTCGAACTGGCCGAGTCTGCGCGCGCAGGTCATCCACGCCCTCGCAGGACGTCCACACCGAAGAAGGCAACGCTTTTCTAGCGCGAACTGACGGACACTGTCTCGGGCGCTCCATCCACGGTTTCCTGACCGAAGCGCCCTGCTTCACCCCACCTCTTGATGAGACGGCCCCACCGCTCCTTACGCCCGAAGGCACTGCCGATCTCCTTTCCAGTCGGGAGCTTTCCATCCTCCCTGCGGTTCTTGAGCGCCCACTTCCACGCATCCACTTGGACGCTGGGCGGCACAACAGGTTCAGATGCATCCTCAGCCCAGGAGTCTCTGTTTGAGGCATGGGTACTCGGCGCGGGCACGACATGGAGGTGGGTCTGGTGGCTCTTGTTGTCGACAACCGTCGCGTCGGATACCTCCGGTGTGTCTTCGAATCCGCCGCCGATAGGTAGCCGCTCCTCCGCTGCGGACGAAGTGCGTATGCTCTTCGCAGCCGTGCGGAACTCGCGCATGAGCAACTCATACGCACCGATCAGCGCGAAACTCGGCCACGCGTGGATGATCCGCGACCACATCGTGGGGTCGGCCACCGCGACGTTCGCAGCCAGCGACGCGGCCGAGCCAATGATCAACAGGGTCCAGGGCAGTAGACCGCCCCTGCGGCCGTTGCGAGCATCGCTCAGGAGCGTCGTGGAAGAGGCGACGATCATCCCGTCCACGGAGAGAGGGAACAGGGCCGCGCGCCACTCGGGTTCCCCATGGCGCAAGGCGAGTTCGTACATGTGCGAGTAGGACACCACGGCCGCGATCACGGCCAGCATCAGCACGGCGACGATGGTCGTCCAACGGGACCAGCGGGAAGAATCCATCACGGATCACTGCCCGTCCAGCGACAGGTCCGCGCTCAGGACCAGAGGAGTCGGGTCCTGTAGGGGAATGGTTGAAGTCCCCCTCCAACTCGAACCCCCACTTCCCGCAGGGATCAGCCCGGTCGGGCGCGCGGCCTCTGCTCAGACTGCGGCCCCTAGCCGCCCTCGCTGACCACGCTGCTTCACCAACCTGCCCCAGCGCGGTTTGCGCTCGAAGGTCGTTGCGATCTGATCCCCTGTAGGCAATGCCCCGTGCTCCCTCTGATGATCCAGAGCCCATCGCCATGCGCGGACTTGGGTTTCAGGCGGCGTTGGACGGGTCTCTTCGGCACCGTCAAGCGCGCCCGTGCCCTGCTCGCGAACGACGTACAGTCCCGCTTCCTCCGTCTGCGACTTTTCCCCGGGAAGCGAAGGGAAGTCGTCTTCGGTGTGCGTACGCTCCGCTTTCGCATTGCGTACGCTCTCAGCCGCCGTGCGGAACTCGCGCATGAGCAACTCATACGCACCGATCAGCGCGAACGAGGGCCACGCATGGATGATGCGCGACCACATCGTCGCATCGGCAACCGCGACGTTCGCTGCCAGTGAAGCTCCCGAGCCAATGATCAAGAGAGTCCAGGGCAGGATCCCGCCCTTGCGGCCGTTGCGAGCGTCGCTCAGCAGCGTCATCGAGGAGGCGACGATCATGCCGTCGACTGACAGTGGAAACAGAGCCGCGCGCCACTCCGGCTCGCCATGGCGAAGCGCCAATTCGTACATGTGGCTGTAGCTCACCACCGCAGCGATGAGCGCTAGCAGCAGCACAGCGGCGATGGTGACCCAGCGGGACCAACGGGGAGCAGTCATTGCGCTCACTCCCCCGCGCCCTGACGCTCAGCCCGCGAACCGTGGTATCCGTCTCTGCGGACCTTGGCGTGAGCAGGGAGAAGTTCAATCTGTGGTCCCTCGATCACAGGCTGGAGGTTCGCATTGTGTCGGGCTGGGTGCACCACAAAACCCCGGTTCAAAGGGAGTGTGCGAGGATCTCGGAAGAGGTCCTCGCGGCGTTTTCAGGCCATGTTCATCCCGGTCACAGCAGCACCCGTAAAACCCCAGCGGACTCGGCCACCTCGCAGCCACGCCCCCGGCCTCTCGGCCGAGTCCTCTCCTCCGCCCGGGGAGGAGAGCACCCCAGGTCTCAACCTGCGCGTCCAGTAGCGCTCCTCACGGCTGTAGGCCGACCAGTGAGGCGCTGTCCCGCCACAGAGCGTCCCTCACCCTGTCGTCGCGAGCGAGTTTCGAGGGATCGAGCCACATGAGCGCATCGCGCCGAACAGCCGCGTAGTAGCGCCCGGCGGGCGGGTCCACCCGCCCCAGGGCGATCGCGCCCAAGTGGGCACCGCCCGCTTCTTTGCTGTTGAAACGCGGCACCATCCGATGAAGGAGGCCGCCGAAGACCCGCCAGGCGGTCACTGTGCCCGGAAGCGTCCCGGGCTCATCCCGGTGACCCTCCTGAAGGCCGTGCTGAACGAACTGGCCGAGCGGAACCCCACCCGTTCGGCGACCTCCTCGATGCCCTCCCCCCGGGCCAGCATCACGATCGCGTGCTGGGCGCGGGCGGTAGCGCTCCACTGGGCGAAACCCATCCCGGTCTCGGCGTGGAAGGCCCGGGTCAGGGTCCGCGAGCTCACCCCCAGACGCGTGGCCCAGGCGGCCAGGGTGGTGGTGTCGGCCGGGTCCTCGCGCAGGGTGTCGATGATCGGCCGCAACAGGTCGGATTCCGGAAAGCGCAGCAGGAATTCGCGTTCGGCCGGAGCGAGCACGTCCAGCACCATCGACTCGGCCTTGGCCCGCGATTGGGGGGTGAGGTCCTCTTCCCCCAGCCGGCCGAGCAGCAGCTGGAGCAGCGGGGTGACCTCGACCGCGACCGGTCGGTCGGAGAGCGGCGCGACCTCGCGGACACTGAAGTGGGCGGCCCTGTGCCAGGTGCCCGAAGGGGTCCACCCCGAGTGCGGTACGCCCGCCGGGATCCACAGCCCCACCGAAGGGGTGATGGACCACACGCGCGCGCCCACGGTGGCCGAGGAGGCACCCCGTTCGTTCCAGAGGAGTTCGTGGGTGGGGTGGGAGTGCTCCTCCCAGAAGGTGTCCTGCGCGATGACCTCGACGCTGCCCCGCATCACGAAGGGCACGTCGATCTCACCGGCGGCGTAACGGGGCAGCCTGCGACTGTCGGAACCCGCGCGCCGGGGGGTGCGGGGATGGTCGGTACGAGGGTCGGATACGGGCACCTCACCAGGGTACGCGGCGTCGATCGGGGCGGAGTGGGGCGAAACTGTGCTTAGAATGAAAACCGTTTTCATTACCTGATTCGAACGACCCCCGGAAAGCGAGGACGGATGCGGCACACCACCGCTCCCCCCGACGCACCACCCCACCTGCCCCCGGATCCCTCCCCCGCTCCCCCGACCCGAGGCCGCCGCCTGGCCACCCCCGCCGGGACCGCGGCCACCGCGCTGGTGCTCGCACTCCTCCTGGCCGGCTCCGCGCTCCTGGCCGTCGGCCTGGGCACGGCCGTGGTCCCGCCCGCCGAGACCTCCCGCTACCTGTGGGCGGCCCTGACCGGAGGCACCATCTCCGTCGACGAGGTCACCCGCTACCAGGTCGTCTGGCAGATCCGCACCCCCCGCGTCCTACTCGCGGCCGTGGTCGGCGCCGGGCTGGGCGCCGTCGGTGTGGCCGTGCAGGCCATGGTCCGCAACGCCCTGGCCGACCCCTACATCCTCGGGGTCTCCTCCGGCGCCTCCGTGGGCGCCGTGCTGGTCGGAGCGCTCGGCGGACTCTCCCTCCTGGGCATCCACGCCGTCTCGGCCGGGGCGTTCGCGGGAGCCCTGGCCGCCACCCTGCTCGTGTACGTCATCGCGCACGGCCGGGCCGGGGTCACCCCGCTGCGGCTGGTACTGACCGGAGTGGCGCTCTCCTTCGGCTTCCAGGCGGTCATGAGCGTGATCGTCTACCTCGCCCCCAGCAACGAGGCGACCAGCACCGTCCTTTTCTGGACCATGGGCGGCTTCGGCGCCGCCACCTGGGGTTCCCTGCCGGTCGTGGCGGTCACCGTCCTGGTCGGTGTGGTGCTGCTGCGCGGTCTGGCCCGGCCGCTCGACGTCATGGCGTTGGGTGACGAGACCGCCGCGAGTCTGGGCGTGGACGCCCACCGTCTGCGCCGCTGGTTGTTCGTCCTCACCGCCGTGATGACCGGCGCGATGGTCGCGGTCAGCGGCGCCATCGGGTTCGTCGGGCTGGTGGTCCCCCACATCGTGCGCATCCTCGTGGGCGCCGACCACCGCAGGGTACTGACCGTCGCCCCGCTCGCGGGTGCGGTCCTGATGGTGTGGGTCGACCTGGCCTCCCGAACCGTGGTCGCACCGCGCGAGCTCCCCCTGGGCGTGATCACCGCGCTCATCGGCGTGCCGGTGTTCCTCGTCCTGATGCGCCGCCGCGGCTACCTGTTCGGGGGACGTTGATGAGGACGACACCGATGGACCTGCGACTCGATGACCTCTCGGTCGACCTGGGCGGGCGAAGGATCCTGCGCGCCCTGACCCTGGACGTTCCCGCCGGGCAGGTGGTGGGGTTGGTCGGCCCCAACGGCTCGGGCAAGTCCACCGCGCTGCGCTGTGTCTACCGAGCCCTGACGCCCGCCACCGGCCGGGTCCTGGTGGGCGAGCACGACCTCACCGCGATGGGGTTGCGCGACGCCGCCCGGCACGTGGCCGCCCTGACCCAGGACAGCGGCAGTGACCTCGACTTCACCGTCGCCGAACTCGTGGCCCTGGGACGAGCCCCGCACCTGCGCGGCAACCAACCTCTCGGCGCCCGTGAACGGGAACTGTGCCGACGGGCCATGGAACGCATGGAGGTCTCCCACCTGGCCGAACGCGGGGTGCTGGAGTTGTCCGGCGGCGAACGTCAGCGGGTGCTGGTGGCCCGCGCCCTGGTCCAGGAACCCCGTGTCCTGGTGCTGGACGAACCCACCAACCATCTGGACGTGCGCCACCAGTTGGATCTGCTCGCCCTGCTGCGCGAGGTGGGCGTGACCGTGCTGGTGGTCCTGCACGACCTCAACCTGGCCGCCGCGGCCTGCGACGTCGTCGGTGTGTTGGGCGAGGGCTCCCTGGTGGCCGCCGGGCCCCCCGAGAAGGTCCTGACCGAACACACCCTGCGCGAGGTCTTCGGCGTGGAGGCCACCGTCGTGGCCCATCCCCTGACCGGCGACACCCAACTGCTGTACCGGCTCCCCTCCACGAAAGGCCCTCGATGAACCGCAAGAAGCACACCCTCCTCCCCGTGGCCGCGGCCACGGTCCTGCTCGCCGGCTGCGGCGCACAGGTCGATGAGCCCTCCCAGGCGGCGCTGGACACCACCACGGTCAAGCGCTGCGGCGAGGACGTGGAGTACCGCACCCCCGAGCGGGTGGTGGCCTACGAGGCGGGCAGCGCCGACAAGCTGTTCGCGCTCGGCCTGGTCGACCACGTGCACGGGTACGTGATGCCACCGGCCAACCCGCCGGTGGAGGAATCCCCTTGGGCGGACGAGTACGCGAGCGTGGAGTTCCTCAGCGACGACCTGCTCAACCGGGAGTTGGTCGTGGACGCCGAGGCCGACATGGTCGTGGCCGGCTGGAACTCCGGGTTCAGTGACGAGCGCGGCATCACGCCGGAGATCCTGGACGGGCTCGGTGTCCAGAGCTTCATGCACACCGAGTCCTGCTTCAACTATCCCGGCCATCCCGAGCGGGTGACGCCCTTCGAGGGGCTGTACACCGACCTGGAGCGGATGGGCGAGATCTTCGGGGTGTCAGAGCGCGCCGAGGAGCTGGTGGCCGACCACCGCTCGCGTGTGGAGACGGTGGTCGAGCAGGCCCCCGGGGGCGACCCGGTTCCGGTGTTCCTGTACGACTCGGGCACCGACCAGCCCTTCACCGCGGGCAACCAGGTTCCGCCGAACGACATCATCTCCCACGCCGGTGGCGAGAACATCTTCGGTGACCTGGAGGAACGCTGGACCCAGGTGGGCTGGGAGTCCGTGGTGGAGGCCGAGCCCGAGGTCATCATCATCCTCGATTACGGCGACCAGCCCGCCGAGGACAAGATCGACTTCCTCACCTCCTCCCCGACCATGGCCGAGGTTCCGGCGGTGGTGGAGGAGAACTTCTTCGTCCTGGACTACAACGAGGGCATCTCGGGGCCGCGCAACATCGACGGGCTGGAGAAGTTCGCCGAATACCTGCGCGAGTTCGATCAGAACCGGGGCTGATGTCCGAAACCTCGGACGATTCCTCGCGCTGACCCCTGTGTGGGACGGGTCACCTCCTGATTCACTTCCGGAATTCGTTGGTTCGGCGGTGGATCGGGAGGCACACGGGTGAGCGAACAGAAAACCGTCCAGAGGACCCCCGGGATCTGGCGTTTAGTGGTCTACTTTCCTTACATATGTGCTGTTGGGCTTCGGGGGATTCAGGGCCCGGGAGAAGCGCTGCAACGCTTTCCTGGGCCCGTCTCATGTCCTCATCGACATGGCGGAGCGTGGAGCTCAGTTGAGGGTGGCGGTGTTCCAGCCGCTTTCAGCCAGGTCGTAGGCCAGGTACAGCCACACGGTGCGGTACTCGGCGTTGCCGTTGTCGCCCCGTGAGGTGGCCAAGGTGTCGACCATGGCCAGGCCGCGCCCGGATTCGGCTCCCAGGCCCAGACCGCCGGGGCCGGGTTCCAGGCGGGCGTTACGGGTGCGTACCCCGCCCCGGTCGTGGCAGGACAGGCGGAGCCCTTCCTTGTCGCGGCGCACACGCAGGGTGTACGTGCCACCCGGCTGACCGGGCCTACTTCAAACCCCGGAGTACATCGCCATCATCGATGAGGCAGCTCTCAGACGCCCCGCCGGGGGTCGATGCCATGAGAGAACAGCTACACCATCTTCTTCATATGGCACAACGTCCTCGTGTGACCCTCCATGTCCTGCCCTTCTCAGCAGGCATGCACGGCGCCAACCTCGGCGGCTTCCAGATCATGGATTTCCCTGAGCCGGCAGACCCCACCATCGCCTACGCGGAGACTCCTACTTCCATCCTTTTCGTGGAGGAAGCGGACGAGATACGTGGTTACGATGCGATGCGGTGCGAAGCCCACAGCGCCTCGTTGACCGCAGCCCAGTCCGTGGACTTCATCCAGGGCGTGATCGAACCCCTAGATGAGTAATTCCCAGGGGTGTGTGGTCTGAGTATGAGGCGAGGGAGCCCAT
>NZ_BCSH01000105.1 GCF_001570765.1 Nocardiopsis listeri NBRC 13360
CCCGCCCAACAACCCCAAGAGCCCCCACCCGAGGCGCCCCACCAACCCACCCCCACCCCGCCACCACTGAGCAGGTGGAACGCCAGGGTGGCGGGGGAGGAAGTCGACACCGTCCGGCAGGGGGTGGCCTCGGCTACGGTGTCCACGGCGCAGCAACTCGGCGGAGCGGTCGGACTCGCGGCGCTGGTAGCGGCTTGACCGTCGTGGCGTTCCTGGCCCTGGCCATCCGTGTGGCGCCGCGAGCGGGGCGGGCCCTGCGGTTAACCTGAGGCCTCACCGGTCGGTCGCCACACCGATCGGTCCGATGGACGGGGCTTTGGGCGGGTATGCGCCTGGGAGGAAGACCCATCGATACGGAGGACGACCAATGGCGACCACCTGGCTGGGACCTGAGAGCCGCACCGAGGCGCTGGCATCCATGGCGGACGAGGAGCTCGACGTCCTCGTTGTCGGAGGCGGGATCGTGGGGGCGGGCATCGCCCTGGACGCGGTCTCACGCGGACTCTCCACGGGGCTGATCGAGGCGCGTGACTATGCCTCGGGTACCTCCAGCAGATCCAGCAAACTCATCCACGGCGGCCTGCGTTACCTGGAACAATTCGACTTCGAGCTGGTCCGTGAAGCGCTCCATGAACGCGGTCTGTTGCTCACCACCATCGCGCCGCACCTGGTGCGTCCGGTGCCGTTCCTGTTCCCGTTCCAGCATCACTGGGAGCGGTTCTACATCGGCGCCGGCGTCACCCTTTACGACGCGCTCGCGATGAGCTCCCGCAACAACCGGGGACTGCCCTCGCACCGACACCTGACCAGGTCCGGCGCGATGAAGGTGTTCCCGGCGCTCAAACGCAGCTCCCTGGCCGGCGCGATCCAGTACTGGGACTGCCAGGTCGACGACGCCCGATTCGTCACCACGGTCCTGCGCACGGCGGCGGGACTGGGCGCGCGGATCGCCTCCCGGGTGCAGGCGGTCGAGTTCCTCCGTGAGGGCGAACACGTGGTCGGGGCGATGGCCGCCGACCTGGAGAGCGGCGAGAAGGTCCGGATCCGGGCCCGCCAGGTGGTCAACGCCGCGGGTGTGTGGACCGATGACATCCAGGAGATGGTCGGAGGCCGTGGCCAGGTCCACGTCAGCGCCTCCAAGGGCGTGCACCTGGTGGTACCGCGTGACCGCATCCAGGCCTCGTCCGGGATGATCCTGCAGACCGAGAAGAGCGTACTGTTCGTGATCCCGTGGGGCCGCCACTGGATCATCGGCACCACCGACACCCCGTGGGACCTGGACAAGGAGAACCCCGCGGCCAGCCGCACCGACATCGACTACGTCCTGGACCACGTCAACCAGGTGCTGCGCACGCCGTTGAGCCGGGACGACGTCGAGGGTGTCTACGCGGGCCTGCGGCCGTTGCTGTCGGGGGAGTCCGACGAGACCTCCAAGCTGTCCCGAGAGCACACCGTCGCCCACCCGGTGCCGGGCCTGGTGCTCATCGCGGGCGGCAAGTACACCACCTACCGGGTCATGGCCAAGGACGCGGTGGACGCGGTGGCGCACGGACTGGGCGGGGCCGTCCCGAACTCGGTCACCGACAAGTTGCCCCTGGTGGGCGCGGACGGGTACGCGGCCCTGTACAACCAGCGTCACAGTCTGGCCCGGGACTCCGGGCTCCACGTCTCACGGATCACGCACCTGCTGCGCCGGTTCGGCTCCCAGGTCCACGATCTCCTCGACCTGATCAAGGAGCGCCGTGACCTGGCCCGTCCGTTGGCCGGTTCCGACGACTACCTGAGGGCGGAGGTCGTCTACGCGGTGCATGCGGAGGGCGCCCGCCACCTCGAGGACGTCCTGACCCGTCGTACCCGCATCTCCTTCGAGACCTGGGACCGGGGCATCGCCGCCGCGGCGGAGGCGGCCGAGCTGATGGCCGAACCCCTGGGGTGGACCAAGGAGCAGGTGGAACGCGAGGTGGAGTTCTACCGCAAGGGCATCGAGGCCGAGCGGGTGGCCCAGGAGCAGGACACCGACCAGGAGGCGGACGCGGTCCAGCTCGGAGCTCCGGAGATCGTTCCGGACGTGCACATCGGTCGGTCGGGAGCCCATTCCTGACGGGGTTCGCACGAGGCGGTTAGGGTGCGTACCACCGTGTTGTTACGCATACCCCCCTCCGCGAAGGACCCTCGGTCATGATCAAGGTGCTGCTCGTCGAGGACGACGTCCGGCTCGCCGACGCGCTCGCCGGGGCGCTCGAGACCAACGGCTACGAGGTCGTGCAGGTTCGTACCGCCGGGGACGCGCTCGCCGCGTCCCCGGCGGACGTCGTCCTGCTGGACCTCGGCCTCCCGGACATGGACGGCATCGACCTGTGTCGTGCGCTCCGTGAACGCCAGGACTTCGGGGACACCGCCATCATCATGGTCACCGCACGGGGACGGCAGCGCGAACGCGTCCTCGGGCTGCGTTCGGGCGCCGACGACTACGTGGTCAAGCCCCTGGCCATCGAGGAACTGTGCGCTCGGATGGAAGCGGTGCTGCGTCGCATCGGCACGCGTGCGGGCACCGTGCTGGAGGCGGGCCCCGTCCGGGTGGACACCGGGACCCGCGCCGTCACCTGCGAGGGGCGTCCGGTGGAGCTCACCCGCAAGGAGTTCGACCTGCTGGTGGCGCTGGTGCGCGAGACCGGCGGAGTGGTCTCGCGCGAGCATCTGCTGTTGCGGGTGTGGCAGACCTCCTGGCCCGGCACTCTGCGCACCCTGGAGGTGCACATCGGCACCCTGCGCTCCAAGTTGGAGGTGCCCCGGCTCATCCAGACCGTCCGTGGGGTGGGTTATCGGATGGCGGTCGGTTCGCCCGTCTCCCGGGTCTGAGGATCCGAGGTGCGCAGACGATTGGTGACGGTGTACGTCACCCTGCTGGTGGCGGCCTGCCTGGCGTTGGCGGTGCCGCTGTGCGTCAGCATCGCCGCTCGCGGCACCTCGGACATGCTGCTGGACCGGATCAACGACACCGCCCGATTCGCCGGGCTGGCCGAGCCCAGCGTCCTCACCGGTAGCGAGGGCACCCTCTCCGCCGAACTCACCGCCTACGAGGAGGTCTACGGGATCGCGGCGGTGGTGGTGGACCGGGACGGCGCGGTGGTGGCGTCCTCTCGACCGGGACTGACCCTGGCGGACCTGGACCCGGACGGCTGGCCCGAGAGCGGGGAGGCGGTGCCCGGCCCGGTGCGCACGGCCCTGGCCGGTAACCGGATGGGCGCCGACAGCGTGGTCTGGCCCTGGCAGGACGGTCCGCTCATCGTCGCCGAACCCATTGGTCGTTCCGGTGAGGTCGTGGGTGCCGCCGTCACCTTCTCGCCCACCGAGTCCCTGCGCCGCGCCACCACCGTTCAGTGGGGGGTGGCGTGGCTGGTGGTCACCGCGTTGATGCTGGTCGGCATCACGGCGGCCGGTCCGCTCACGCGGTGGATCCTGCGTCCCATCGACGACCTCGACGAGGCCACCCGCGCGGTGAGCGGCGGCAGCCTGGACACTCGGGTGCGCACCGCCGCCGGGCCGGAGGAGTTGCGCCGCCTGGGCGAGTCGTTCAACCAGATGGCCGACACCATCACCTCCATGCTGGAGAGCCAGCGCACCTTCGTCGCCTACGCCGGTCACCAGGTGCGCAACCCCTTGGCCGCGCTGCGGCTTCGGGTGGGCGGGCTGTCCCGTCACCTGGGACCGGAGGGTGCGCAGGACCACCATCTGGCCTTGGACGAGGTCGACCGACTCACCCGTATCTGCGACGGACTGCTCACCCTCGCCCGGGCCGAGGACGCCGAGCACTCGATGGTGTGGGAGGACGCGCGGGAGGTCGCGGAGGATCGGGTGGCGGCGTGGCTCCCCATCGCGGATCGTGCCGGCGCGGAGCTGACCTGCGAGGGCGCCTCCGGCGTGTCGGTCCCGTGTGCGGAGGGCACTCTCGACCAGGCCCTGGACGTGCTCATCGACAACGCGCTGAAGTTCGGTGGCGCGGGGGTCCGGATCGTCGTTCGCGTGGACGAACCCGTTCGGTGCGCGGAGGGCGGCGGCCACCTGGACATGCGTGTGGTGGACGACGGGCCGGGGCTCCCCGTCGAAGAGCTCGAACACGCCACCGAACCCTTTTGGCGGGACGGTGGGGGCAGCGGCGGTGGTTCCGGGCTCGGGCTGTCCATCGTGGTCACCCTGCTGGAACTCCAGGGCGCGGAACTCACCCTGCGGCCCGCCCACCCGAACGGCATCGACGCGCGGATCCGCATACCGCTGCCATAGGAACCCCTCAGGGGACCGATGGGCGTTCGTCGTGCGCGTACTTGACCGACCGGTAGTAGGTGGTGGCGCCCGGGTGGAGTGGCACTGGCAGGGTGGCGATGGCCGATCTCGGGTGCAGGTGAAGGGCGACCGGGTGGATCTCCACCAGCGCGTTCTGTGACTCGAACAGGAGCCGGGTGAACTCCCGGGCGGTCCGGTCCGGCATTCGGGAACCGGCCACCATCAGGCTCGGCACCCCTATGGTGCGCACCGCGGGCACGTTCTCGTAGGTCCCGGCGGGTACGGGGAGTTCGGAGTAGAACTCGCCATGCTCGTCCACCAGCGTCGGGACGTGCTCGGACAGATCCAGCAGACGCACCGGGGTCCGCGCGGCCAGGTCGGAGACGGCCTGGGTCGGCAGGCCTCCGGACCAGAAGAACGCGTCGATGCGTTCGTCCTCCAACGCTCGGACCGAGCCGCCGATGGACAACCGGTGTCGGGTCACGTCCGAGTCGGTGCCCTCGGCCAGGCCGGCGGTGTCCAGTAGCCGTTCGGCGATCATCTCGGTGCCCGAGCCCCTGGCTCCCACCGACACCGTGGTTCCGGCCAGGTCCGCGACCTCCTCGTAGGGGGAGTCCGCGCGCACCACCACGTGCGTGTAGTTGTCGTACAACCGGGCGATCGCCTTGATGGGCAGCGGCCGATCGAACGGTTCGCGACCCTCGACGGCCAGCGCGGCCACGTCCGCGAGGGTGAAGGCGGCGTCCAGCGCGCCGGAGGCGACCAGTCGGTTGTTCTCCACGCTCGCCGCGGTGGTCAACGCGGTGATCCGGGTGTTCGGGTCGGGACCGGTCGCCCTCGCCAACCCGGCGCCGTAGACGTGGTACACGCCGCCACTCCCGCCCGTACCGATGGTCAGACGGAGTGGTTCCGAGCGTGGGGGATGTGACCACGAGAGCAGACAGACGATCAGGAGACCGGTGGACAGGATTCGGGTGGTCGCCCACAGACGGTGATTGGGGGGCCGCGCCATGTGTGAACGATAGCAACCGGGTCCGAACCTCAGGAAAGGCTCAAATTCCACCCGTGGGGATACCGCTCCCACGGACATGGCCACTACCTTTCTGGCGACGGATAGTGGCCCTGGTCACAACCCTGATCCCCCCTGCCCAAGAACATCCGAGAGGACCGACCGACCATGCGACGCACTCTGCTGTCCCTGGCCGCCATCCCCGCCAGTGTCGTCACGCTCGCCGCCTGTGGCGCGCAGCCGGCAGAGCAGGCGACCGAGGACGTCGGGCTCGGCGGAGCCCCGGTCCAGTCCGACCTCAGCATCGTCACCGGTGGTACCAGCGGTGTGTACTACCCGATCGGTGGCGCGCTGCGCACCATCATCGGTGACAACCTGGAGGGTCAGAGCGCCTCCGTCGAGGCCACCGGTGCCTCCGTGGAGAACATTCGTCTGCTCAACAGCGGCGACGGCCACCTGGCCATCGTCCAGGGCGACGCGGCCGACCAGGGTTTCACCGGCACCGGCGACTTCGAGGGCGACCCGGCCCAGACCTACTCCCTCGCGGTCATGTACCCGAACGTGTTCCACGCGGTGACCCTGACCGACATCGCCGCGGAGAAGGGCTTCGAGTGCTTCTCCGACGTGGTGGGCAGTCGCTACTCCGTCGGTGACATCGGTAGCGGCAACGAGGCCACCACCAACCAGGTGTTCGAGACGTTGGAGATCGCCTCGACCGAGGTCGAGCTCCAGCAGCTGGGTTACGCCGAGACCGCCAACGCCCTGACCAACAACCAGCTCGACGCCGGTTCCTGGGTCGTCGGCGAGGGCCACTCGGGCATCACCGAGCTCGGCACCACCGAGGACATCGACATCATCGAGATGTGCGACGAGGAGCGAGAGGCCATCGTCGCCGGTTACGGCGGCTACACCGAGCACACCATCCCCGGTGGCACCTACCCAGGTGTCGACGACGACGTGAACACCATCGCGGTGTGGAACGCCCTGGTCGTGTCCGGTGAGTTCAACGAGGACCAGGCCTACGAGATCACCAAGGCGATGTTCGACAACATCGACGAGGTCATCGGCGTCTACGCCCCGGGCGAGGACTACCTCGTCCCGGAGACCATCGAGAACAGCCCGGTCCCGGTCCACCCGGGCGCCGTCCGCTTCTATGAGGAAGAGGGCGTCGAGATCCCCGAGGACCTGCTGCCCGAGGCCGACACCACCGAAGAGTAGGCATCCGTGCTCCGGTCCGCCATCGCCGCCGCCCTCCTCGTGGGGGCGGCGGTCACCGCCGCCGCGACGCTGCCGCTGTGGCCCGCGCTCCGACTGAGCGTGGACGAGGACCGGCTCGGTCACCTGTCCCTGGCCGAGGGTGAGCTGTTCACCATCTCCTACGTCCACTCGATCGACCACCTGCCGATCGAGGAGTACATCGAGGTCAGGGACGGGAATCTGGTGGTCGACTCCACCCGACTGCGTCAGTTCGGCGCGGGCATGGGCCACCGACCGGGGGAGGGCACCGGCCGGGCCGACGGTGAGTGGTGGGTCATCGAGGACATGGACCGCGACATCGGCACGGAGGTGGCGATCCGCGTGGGCGCGCCCTCGGTCGACCACCGTGTCGGTACCCCCGACTCCGAGGTGCGGCTCTCCCCGTGCCTGGCCTCCCGACGGGTGGTGGTCGAACCCGTTCGGGCGACCACCCTGCAACTGCTGTTCGACTCCGACCCTCAGCCGGAGTGCGACACACCCACCGACCGAAAACCCAACGAAGCACCCCAGTGAACCCGAGGAAGAGCATGGCCAAGTCCGAAACCTCCGCCGGCGCGTTGCCCGACGTCGACGGTCTCGGCGAGGACGCCCCGCCGTTCTGGCGGAAGGTCGCCGCCGAGCGTTGGGGAGAGGGTCGGGGCGGAACGATCATGGGCGGAGTCGTCCTCCTCCTCGGTATCGCCCTGACCGCCTTCCAGCTCTACATCGCCCTGCGCGCCGGGCTCGACGCCCGCCAGCAGCGCCTCATCCACCTGATGCTGGTGATGTTGCTGGTCTTCCTCATCATGCCGCCGTTCAAGAAGGGCAAGGTCGACGGCAATCCGATCCTGCTCGTGATCGGCGCGGTGATCGACCTGCTCATGGTCGTTGGCACCGTGGTGGTCAGCCTCTACCCGATCATCTTCCAGTCCGAACTGGCCCGCCGCGCGGGCGCCTACACCGAACTGGACTGGATCATGGGCGCGGTCGCGATCGTGATCCTGTTGGAGGCCACCCGCCGCTCGGTCGGTCTGGTCATGGTGATCCTCGTGGCGGGCTTCCTGTACTACGCCTGGATCGGCCCGATGATCCCCGGCCGGTTCGGTCATTCGGGAGCCACCTACGAGCGCATCGCCACCCACACCTACCTGGGCAACGACGGCATCTACGGGCTGACGCTCGGGGTCGTGGTCACCTTCGTGTTCGTGTTCATCCTGTTCGGCGCGCTGCTGTCCAAGACCGGCGGCGGCAACTTCTTCGTCGGGCTGGCCTACGTCCTCACCGGGCGGATGGTCGGCGGCCCCGCCAAGGGCGCGGTACTGGGCAGCGCCCTGATGGGTTCGGTCTCGGGCAGCGCCATCGCCAACGTGGTCACCACCGGCCCGTTCACGATTCCGTTGATGAAGAGGGTCGGCTACAAGAAGCACGACGCGGCGGGCGTGGAGGCCGCGGCGTCCACCGGTGGCCAGATCCTGCCGCCCATCATGGGCGCGGGCGCGTTCCTCATGGCCGAGCGCCTGGGCATCCCCTACGCCGACATCGTCAAGGTCGCGATCATCCCCGCGATCATGTACTTCGCGCTGATGTTCCTGTTCGTGGACATTCTCGCCCGCAAGCACAACGTCGGCACGATGAAGAAGGAGGACGTCCCCGCCTTCGCGATCGTAATGCGCGCCGGCTGGCACTTCCTGGCCCCGTTGGTCCTGCTCATCGTGCTGTTGCTCAACTACGTGCCGCCCACGCAGGCGGGCCTGGCGGCCTGTGGCGCCCTGCTGGTCGTGGCCATGCTGCGTGCGGGCAGCCGCCTGAGCGTCCAGGACTTCCTGGAGGTGTTCGTCATGGCCGCCCGCAGCACCCTGCCGGTGTCGGTGGCGTGCGCCGTCGCCGGCATCATCGTCGGGGTGGTCGGCCTCACCGGCCTGGGCCTGGTCTTCTCCGACGTGCTGGTCAACGCCTTCGCCGGGAACCTGTTCATGACCCTGGTGATGGTCGCGCTGGCCTCCCTGATCATGGGCATCGGCCTGCCGGTGACCGCCTCCTACGTGGTGTTGGTCATCCTGGCCGGCCCGGCGCTGGAACAGTTGGGCCTGGCGCTCATCGTCGCGCACATGATCGTGTACTGGCTCAGCCAGGACTCCAACGTGACCCCTCCGGTGGCCTTCGCGGCCTTCGCGGCGGCGGGCATCGCCGACTCCAAACCGATGCGTTCGGGCGTGTCCGCGTGGAAGTTCGCCAAGGGCCTCTACCTGATCCCGCTGCTCATGGCCTATTCGGCGCTCATGGAGGTCGACGGTCCCGTTCTCGACCTGGTGATCGCGATCGTCACGGGGTCGGCCGCACTGGCGGCCGGAGCCATAGCCATCGAGGGTTGGTTCCTGCGCCGCACCATGATCGGCGAACGGCTCGCCTTCGGTCTGTCCGCGGCCCTGGTCCTCATCGCCCCCGAGTGGACCGGATGGGTGGAGTCACTGCTGTCGGTCCATGTGGCATCGCACTGGTTCGTGCTGGCCGGCAGCGTCGCCTGTACCGTGCTCATCGCCCTACAGGTGATCAACCACCGCCGTGACAAGGCCAAGGGTCTGGTGACGCCGCTCGGGCGACCTCGGACGGACACCGACGTCGAGACGGAGGAGAAGGCCGATCGGTCCATGGCCTAACCTCGCTGACATGGCAGGCATGTGGCGATTCGGACGGAAACCCTCCAAGGTGCTCGGTGGCGCCGACCTCGAAGGGGCACTGGTCTCGGCGTCCCTTGGCGCCGACCCGCTGCTGCGCGCCGGCTGCGCCGCGGTCCGCCAGGGAGACGTCGAGGTGGGCGCCTCGCTCCTGCTGGAGACCCGGGACGACCCCGAGGCCCGCTCCTACCAGGCCGAAGCCCTTGGCCGGTCCGCCCTGGACCGAACCGACGAGGTGACCGGCCTGGTGGAGGAGGGCGCGGACCCGGCCGACACCCTGCTGTGGCTGGGACACACCCTGTTGGCCCGTGCCATGTCCTTGCCATCGGGCGGCACCGCCGAGAACAAGGCGGTGGAGGCCGCGCTGCACGAGGCACGCGTGCCCCTGACCGAGGCCGCCCGGCTCAACCCCGACGACGCCGCCCCCTGGGCCGCGTTGCAGACCATCGCCATGGGGCTCGGTGACCGGCCCGAACGCGAACGCTCCTGGACCGAAGCACACGCTCGCGCGCCCCACCTGATGCCCGCCCACATGACCCGGGTCCGGGCCTTGGCCCCCAGCCGTGGCGGGTCGGTGGAGGAGATGTTCGCCGCGGCCGGCGCGGCGGCCGACACCGCGCCCGAGGGCAGCCCGCTCCCGGCGGTATTGGCCTTGGCCCACGCCGAGTACCTGCGTGGGGAACAGCGCCGGTTGACCGAGGAGGGCAAGAGCCCCTACATCGTGTCCATGAGCCTGGGGCGGCTACATGGTGAGGGGGTTCGCGAGCTCTTCCGGCTCGCTCGGGAGTGGGTGTCGGCCGGTGTTCCGCACGTGCGCGACGTGCAGGCGCATCACCTGTTCGCGTGGGCGTTCCATCGGTCGGGCGAGGCCGATCCGGCGCGCTGGCACCTGGGCGCGGCCGGCCGGTTCTACAACGAGGTCCCCTGGTCCTTCTTCGGACCGGCCCGCGCGGAGGTCGCCCGGGCCATGGCCGAACTGGGCGTGGACCCGCGCCAGGCGCCCGAGGCCGATACCGACGCGGGCTGAAAAGCACTGGTGACCAGGTGTGGTGGTCCGTCACAATGCATGGGTGCTACTGACGATCACGACCACGGCCCGCCCGGCGACAGACCTCGGATACCTGCTCCACAAACATCCCGACAAGGCGCAGGGCTTCGAGCAGTCCTTCGGGACGGCGCACGTCTTCTACCCCGAGGCCACCGAGGAACGCTGCACGGCCGCGCTGTTGCTGGAAGTCGACCCGCAGGCGCTACTGCGCGCGCGGACGTCGGTGAGCACCCCCGACTTCGCCCTGGCCCAGTACGTCAACGACCGCCCCTACGCCTCGTCGTCGCTTTTCACGGTGGCGCTGGGCCGGGTGCTGCGGACCGCGATCCGTGGTGTGTGCGAGGGACGCCCTGAACTGGCCGCCACACCCATCCCACTGGAGCTGCACCTGCCCGCGGTGCCGTGTCGATCGGGTCCGGAGCGGGCCCGTGCCCTGTTCGAGCCGCTCGGCTGGACGGTGCGCGCCGAACCGGTTCCGCTGGACCCCGGACTGCCCGGTTGGGGTGACTCCCACTACCTGTCGCTCACCCTGACCGGAACCCTGCGACTGTCCGACGCCCTCAGCCACCTGTACGTGCTGCTGCCCGCGATGGAGGGCGGCAACAGGCACTACTGGGTGGACTCCACCGAGATCGACAAACTGCTGCGCGCCGGTGGAGCCCCCGTGGACGGGGTCGAATCCGAGGACGGCGCGGGGTGGCTCGCCGAGCACCCCGAACGCGAATGGATCACCCGGCGCTACCTCGCCCGCCGGGATCGGTACGTGCGCACCGCCCTGGCCCGTCTGACCGAACATGAGGAATCGGAGGAGGGGGTCGCCGACCCGGTGGTCGAGGAACGGGAGTCGTCCCTGGCCGACCGGCGGGCGGACGCGATCGAGGCGGTTATCGAATCCGAGCGCGTCTCCAGCGTCATCGACCTGGGCTGCGGCGGCGGAAGGCTACTGGAGCGGCTGGTCCGGCACCGGAACCTGGAGCGGATCACCGGAGTGGACGTCCACCTGGGCGGTCTGGAGATCGCCCACCGCAAGCTCTGCAAGGGTTGCGACCCGGGCGGCGGCCGTGGCCACCGGCCCCTGTTCGCCGACGCCGCGGGCCGGTCCGACCAAAGGCCCCGGACCGAGCTGCTGCTCGGCTCCGTGGTCTACCGGGACGAACGCTTCCACGGTCACGACGCCGCCGTCCTCATGGAGGTCGTCGAACACCTCGACCCCTCCAGGCTGCCCGCCATGGAGGACGTCGTCTTCGGCGACGCCGCGCCCCGCCTCGTCGTGGTCACCACACCCAACGTCGAGTACAACCGCCACTACGAGGGCCTGACCGATGGGTCCCTCCGTCACGCCGATCACCGCTTCGAGTGGACCCGCGCCGAGTTCGCCGCGTGGGCCGACCGGGTCGCCGAACGGTACGGCTACACCGTCCGGTACCTGCCGGTCGGCGACGAACACCCCGAGACCGGGGCACCGACACAGATGGGGGTCTTCACCCGATGACCGAGACGAACCTCGAGGCCGCCCGTGAGCCCCGCGTGCTCGGTGTGCCCCGGATGGGGCTCGTCCTGCTGGTCGGGGTCTCCGGGGCGGGGAAATCGACCTTCGCCGCCGAGCACTTCGAGCCCACCCAGGTGATCGGCTCCGACTTCTGCCGCGGCATGGTCAGCGACGACGAGAACGACCAGACCGCCACCGCCGACGCGTTCGCGCTGCTGAACACGATCGTGGACATCCGGCTGCGGCGTGGACTGCTCACCGTCGTGGACGCCACCAACGTCCAGCGCAAGGCCCGTGAGAAGCTCATTCGCATCGCCAAGGACAACAACGTCCTGACCACCGCGATCGTGCTGGACGTGCCCGAGTCCGTGGCCGTGGCGCGCAATCGCTCCCGTCCGGAACGCGACTTCGGCGACCACGTCGTACGCCGACAGCACCGGGACCTGCGCGACGGTTTCAAGCGCATGGCGCGCGAGGGCGTACGCAAGGTGTACGTCCTCAAGGGCCAAGAGGAGATCGACGCCGTCCGGATCGAACTGGAACGCCCCTGGCCGGACCGGACCGAACTCACCGGACCCTTCGACATCTTCGGTGACGTCCACGGCTGCCGCTCCGAACTGGAGTCCCTGCTCGGCGACCTCGGCTACGCGATCCGACGCGACGACCAGGGCCGACCCGTGGGCGCGCACCACCCCGAGGGGCGCACGGCCGTGTTCGTCGGCGACCTCGTCGACCGGGGCCCGGACAGCCCCGGCGTGCTGCGCCTGGTCATGGGGATGGTCGCCGACGGCGACGCCCTCTGCGTGCCCGGCAACCACGAGAACAAGCTGGTCCGCTACATGCGCAAGGGCGCGGGCAAGCTCACCCACGGTCTGGCCGAGACCGTCGAACAACTGGAGCGCGAGAGCGAGGAGTTCCGCGAGCGGGTCCTGGAGTTCTGCGACGGCCTCGTCAGCCACCTCGTGCTGGACGACGGGAAGCTGGTGATCGCCCACGCCGGGCTCAAGGAGGAGTACCACGGTCGTGCCTCCGGTCGGGTCCGCTCCTTCGCCCTGTACGGCGAGACCACCGGGGAGACCGATGAGTTCGGCCTGCCGGTACGCCTGCCCTGGGCGCGCGACTACCGGGGCAGGGCCGCGGTCGTGTACGGGCACGTACCCACCAACAAGGCCGAATGGCTCAACAACACCATCTGCCTGGACACCGGCTGCGTGTTCGGTGGGCGTCTCACCGCGCTGCGCTACCCGGAACGCGAGATCGTGGACGTGGACGCCGAACAGGTCTGGTACGAACCGGTACGACCACTGACGGATGAGACGTCGAGGGGCGACGACCGCGACGCCGGTCAGGTCCTCGACATCACCGACCTGGGCATGGGCGACCTCCACGCCGGTCTGTTCGTCGACACCGACGACGGCGTCGTACGGGCGAACGCGGAGAGCGCCATGGCCGCGCTGGAGGTCATGAGCCGTTTCGCCGTCGACCCGCGGTGGCTGGTGTACCTACCGCCCACGATGGCGCCCGCGCCCACCGCGGCCGACCCGGGCCTGTTGGAACACCCCGCGGAGGCCTTCGAGTCCTTCCGTTCCTCCGGCGTCGGCCAGGTGATCTGCGAGGAGAAGCACATGGGCTCGCGGGCCGTCGCGGTGCTGTGTCGGGATGAGGCCGCCGCCGAACGGCGCTTCGTACCCGGGGAGCTCGGCATCGTCTTCACCCGCACCGGCCGGCCCTTCTTCAAGGACGCCGATCTCCAGAGGACGATGGTCGACGAACTGCGTCGCGCGGTCTTCGACGCCGGCCTGTGGGACAAGCTCGGTACCGACTGGGTCGCCCTGGACGGAGAGATGCTGCCCTGGTCGGCCAAGGCCGGCTCGCTCATCCGTGACCGGTACGCGTCGGTGGGCGCCGCGGCGAGGGCCTCGCTGCCGGCCGCCGGCGCCGCGCTGGCCGCCGCGGCCGAACGCGGGGTGGACGTGTCCGGGCTCGCCGCGACCATCGAACGCCGCACCGGGCAGATGGCGGCGTTCAGCGACGTCTACCGCCGCTACACCTGGGAGACCGACGGCGTGAAGGGCCTGCGGTTCGCCCCGTTCATGCTGTTGGCCACCGAGGGGCACGAGTACACCGAGGCCGATCATCTCTGGCACATGAGCGTGGCCGAACAGCTCGCCGACGCCCACCCGATGATCCACCGCACCCGCTACCGGGTCGTGGACACCACCGACGGCGACGCCTGCGAGGCCGCCGCCGAGTGGTGGCGGGAAATGGTCGACGTCGGTGGTGAGGGCATGGTGGTCAAACCGCTGCTCGGGGCACGGGCCATGGCCCGCAAGGGATTGGCGCAGCCGGGACTGAAGGTGCGCGGACCCGAATACCTGAGGATCGTCTACGGGGCCGACTACACCGACCCCGAACGGATCGCGGTGCTCAAGGACCGCAGGCTCGGCCGCAAGGCGGGACTGGCCATGCGCGAGCACAAGCTCGGGCTGACGGCCCTGTCCCGGCTGGCGGCGGGCGAACCGCTGTGGCGGGTGCACGAGCCGGTCTTCGCGCTGCTGGCGCTGGAGACCGAACCGGTCGACCCCCGCCTGTGACGGAACGAGGGTGATGGCGCGCCCCGGACTTGGAGGATCACACCGGGTTCGGGGCGACGCCTTGTCATGGGATCACCACAATCGGATCGCGCTTCGTCTTCTTTTCACGCCCACTCTTTCGAGCGGACACCCCCGAGGGCGATGATGAGCCGGCACAAAATCCCCACACCCCCGACACCACCGGAGATGCAGGCGTGTCCCTAACCCCCCACCGAACCACCGGCGTCGTCCTCGCCGCCATGGCCCTGGGTGCCGGACTGGTCGCTGCGGTGCCGGCCCTGGCCGATGGCGAACAGGCGCCGACCGAACCGGGCGACCTGCGCGTCCACGACGTTCAAGGCACCACGCGGACCTCGCCCCTGGTGGGCGAGGAGGTCACCGGACTGCCCGGTGTGGTCACCGCCATCGCCGGATTCGGCAGCGCGCAGGGCTTCTGGTTCCAGGACCCCGAGGGCGACGACGACCCCCGCACCAGCGAAGCGCTGTTCGTCTTCACCGGGTCCACCACCCCCGACGTCGAGGTCGGTGACGAGGTGCTGGTCTCCGGGCGGGTGAGCGAGTACTCCCCGCAGGAGGACGCCCAGACCATCACCCAACTCGACCAGGCGTCCTGGAACGTCGTTTCCAGCGGCAACGAGCTACCCGAGTCGGTCCTGCTGGAAGAGGACACCGTCCCTGAGGCCTACGCGCCCGACCACGGCGGCGACATCTCCGAACTGGAACTGGAACCCGACGCCTACGCCCTCGACTTCTGGGCCGCGCACGAGCACATGCGGGTCCGGGTGGAGGACGCCCCCGTCATCGCGCCCACCGACGGTTACGACGCCCTGTGGGTGACCACGCGAGCCGACGAGAACACCACGGCGAACGGCGGTGCCCACTACGGCTCCTACGACGACCCCAACAGCGGCCGGGTGAAGATCGAGTCGCTGGTCGACCACGCGGAGCGCCCCTTCCCGGAAGCGAACGTCGGCGACACCCTCACCGGCGTCACCGAGGGGCCCGTGTACTACAGCCGGTTCGGTGGTCACCTCATCCGCGCCACGACCCTGGGCGAGCACGTCACGGGCGACCTGGAACGGCGGCCGGTCCGTGAGACCGAGCGGCACGAGGTCTCCGTGGCCACCTACAACGTCGAGAACCTCGGTGGCACCGACGACCAGGCGGACTTCGACGCCCTCGCCGAGGGGTTCGTGGAGTACGTCGGTTCCCCCGACATCGTCGGTCTGGAGGAGATCCAGGACGACAGCGGTGAGAGCGACGACGGCGTGGTCGATGCCGGCCTCACCCTGGACCGACTCGTCGACGCGATCGCCACCGCCGGCGGTCCCTCCTACGAGTGGCGCCAGATCAGTCCGGAGGACAAGCAGGACGGCGGCGTGCCCGGCGGCAACATCCGCAACGCGTTCCTCTTCAACCCGGACCGGGCCCGCTTCGTGGACGTGGCGGGCGGTGACGCCACCACCGCCGTGGAGGTCGTCGAGGGCGAGGACGGGGCCGAACTATCGGTCTCCCCGGGCCGCATCAGCCCCGAGGATGAAGCCTGGGAGGAGAGCCGCAAACCCCTGGTCGGCCACTTCCGGGCCCTCAACCGCGACGTGTACGTGGTCACCAACCACTTCAACTCCAAGGGTGGCGACGAAGCCCTGCACGGGGTCCAACAGCCACCGAACCGGTCCAGTGAGACACAGCGGGGCGCCCAGGCGGAGCTGGTCCGGGAGTTCGCCGACGAGCTCTTGGCGGTGGATCCCGACGCGAACCTGGTGGTGATGGGTGACCTGAACGACTTCCAGTTCTCCCACACCCTGGACATCCTCACCGGCGACGGCCCGCTCACCAATCCGATGGTGGACCTGCTGGAGCCGACCGAGGGCTACAACTACGTCTTCGACGGCAATTCACAGGCCCTCGACCACATCCTGGTGAACGAGGCCCTGGCCGGCCGGGTCGACTACGAGGTCGTTCGGATCAACTCCGAGTTCCACGACCAGGTCAGCGACCACGACCCACAGGTGCTGTGGATCGACACCCGACGCAGTACCCCGCCGCACCGAGGCTGACCCACCCGTTCGCGCCGGGCCTCAGCCGCCCGAGGCCCGGCGCAGGACGTAGACGTTCGCCCGCACCGCTTCCCGGCTCCGCCACCTTCTCCACCACTCAGCCGGACCGGAGCCAGGACCCGCCTGTACTCGTCACCCTCGAAGTCGTCGAGGCGCCTCGGGTCGATTTCCCTGGGGTTGGTGGGGTTGTTCGGGTGTCT
>NZ_BCSH01000106.1 GCF_001570765.1 Nocardiopsis listeri NBRC 13360
CACAGCGCGCCCAGGCCCAGCAACCACCAGCGCTCCTCCGCGAACGAGGAGAGGAAGTCCATGAGCGGAGTGGCGACCAAGCCCAGTTCCCCGGTGACCCCCACCAGCATCGCCACCCCGCTGAAGGGCAGCGTGAACAGGGCGAAACACCAGTCGGCGAACCGTGACCGGCGGTCCCACCACCACGTCCCGTTCCGCCGCGCCAGCGCCTTGACCCGGTCCGTCCGCTCGCTCATCCGCCCCATCATCGGCCCGAGTATAAAAGGTCTCCGTGCTCGATCGTGTACGGGTTCGGGGTCCGGATGGCGCACCATCCGGACCCCGGATCCCCCTATCGGTCGAGAAGACGGCCCAGGACGGTGGCCGCCTCTCGATCCGCGGATCGGACGGCCCGAGGGCCGCCCCTGATGGTCAGTTCGCCATGCCGGTGGAGGCGTAGCCCTCCACGAAACGACGTTGCAGGACCAGGAACAACACCAGTACGGGCAGGATCATGATGATCCCGGCCGCGCTCACCAGGGCGTAGTTGACGGTGAAGCCCTGCTGGAAGGAGTACAACGAGATCGACACCGGCAGGGCCTCGTTGTCCTGGATGAAGGTGACCGCGAGGAGGAACTCGTTGTAGGCCTGGAGCGCGGCGACCAGGCCGGCGGTGATCACACCGGGCCAGATGAGGGGCAACACGATGCGGAAGAACACCGTCACCTCCCCCGCCCCGTCCATGCGGGCGGCCGCCTCGTAGTCGGGTGGGACGGCGATGAGGTACGACCTGAGCAGCAGGGTGCTGAACGGGCTGTAGATCGCGCAGTAGATCAGGATGAGCCCGATCTGTGTGTCGTACAGGCCCAACCGCGTCCACCAGTTCACCAGCGGAACGAGGAAGAGCTGAATGGGCAGCGCCGTCACCACGAGGAGGTACATCGTGAGCGCGCCGGGGGCCGGGATGTCCAGCCGGACCATGGCGTAGGCGGCCATTCCGGAGATCAGACACACCCCGACCGCCGTGGCGAGCACGATGACCAGGCTGTTGGACAGGCCCGCCGCCATGTTCGCGTTCTGCCAGGCGGTGAGGAAGTTGTCCCACATCGCCTCGGCGGGCGGCCCCATCGGGTTGCTGCTGATCTCGGCCGGGTTCTTCAGCGAGCTGAAGAGCAGGACCAGGATCGGGCCGATGGCGTACAGGGCCAGTAGTACGAGAACCAGGTAGACCAGCGGCCCACCTCCGCGAGAGGAGGTCGCGCGTCGCCTTCGCGGCGCGCGCCGTTCCGATACGGACGTCATCACACCTCCCAGCGCAGTCGGCGCCGGAGCACGAGGTAACCGGCGATGGTGGTGGCACTGATCAGGGCCATGACGACGCCTACGGCGGAGGCGTGACCGGCACGGCCCTCACCGAACGCCGTGCGGTAGAGCAGGGTGCTCAGCATGTCCGTGGAACCGGCGGGGCCGCCCTGGGTGAGGATGTAGACGTAGTCGAAGACCAGGAACGACCAGATGATGGTCATCAGCAGCAGAAAGACCAGGGTCGGTCTGATGCCCGGCAGGGTGACGTGCCAGAACTCGCGCCAGCGTCCCGCCCCGTCCAGACGCGCCGCCTCGTACAGGGCCGGGTTGACCGACTGCATGGCCGCCAGGAAGAGCATGACCAGGAAGCCCCACCACTGCCAGTTGTTGATGAGGGCGATGGCGCCCAGCGCCAGTTCCGGGTCGCCCAGCGGGTTGAGGCCGTCCATCCCCGGCACCCCGAAGGAATCCAGGACGGGGATGATTCCGGCCGTCGGGCTGAGGATCTGCCGCCAGACGGCCGCCGATACGACCGTGGCCACCACGTACGGGATGAAGAACAGGGTCTGGAAGAGAAGCCGCCCCCGACGGATCCGGCTGAGCAGGTAGGCGCCCAACAGGCCCATGCTCATGGGCACCGTGAGGAAGAACAAGGTCCACAGCAGGTTGTGGCCGAGCGCGCTGACGAAGGCTTCGTCCCCGGCCAACGCGGCGTAGTTGTCCCACCCGACGAAGGACGGGGGGTTGATCCCGTCCCAGTCGGTGAACGAGTACGCCACCGAGGTCAACGCCGGTCCGGCGATCACCAGGACGTTGACGATCAACAAAGGTGCCAGGAACAGGAGCCCGGTCAGGCGGCGACGCCTGTTGGTGCGGACCGGCGAGGGACGCGATGTGGCTGTTCCCCCGCCGGCCACGAGAGTGGTGGTGGACATCCGGTGGGTGGTTTCCGTTCCCTGTCTACTGGGGCGTGAAGGGCGCCGGGGACGCGCCCGCACCGAGTTCCTGGTGGAAGGTCGAGTCCAGGACCTCCGTGTACTCCTTGGGCGACATGTCACCGGTGATGACCTTGTCGAACTCGGTGTACAGCGCGGTGTTGGTCTCGGGCGGGAGGAAGGTCCAGCTCGCGTAGCCGATGTTGGTCGACTCGGGGATCTCCTCGTACAGGCGCTGGACCCTGGGGTCGGTGTCCTCGGGGAAGTCGGAGGCCTCGTAGGCGACCGGAGGCGGGTTCTCCCCCTGCACGGCCAGGTACTCCAGGGAACGGGTGGTGTCCCCCATGATGTGGTCCAGGAACGCCGCCGCGGCGTCGGGGTCGGAGCTGCCGGAGTCGATCGACAGCGCGGTTCCGATGGCGAGGGGGAACACACCCGGGTCGACGTCGTCGGCCAGGGAGGGCAGCGGCGCCCAGTCCCAGTCCTCGGGGTCGTTGCCCGAGTCGGTGAAGAAGCTCCCCATGGAGCTGAAGCTCCAGGTTCCGCTCATGTACATCGCCACTTCACCGGTGGCCAGCCCGGTGCACATGTCGGGATCGGTGTTGGTGAAGTAACGGTCGGCGCCGCCGCCCCACCAACCCTTGTCCAGCTGCGACTTCATCGACTGGATGAGGTCGACCACGGCAGGGTCGGACCAGTCGCGGTCACCGGTGAGCACGGAGTACAGGAAGTGCGGGCCGAGGCCGGCGTTGAGCAGGCAGGTCAGGTACCACTCGCTCTGGGCGGGGTAGCCGCTGTTGCCCGCGCCGACCGGGATCATGCCCTTGGAGTCGGCGTCCTCGCAGAGGTCCTCGAACTCGGCCTTGGTCGTGGGAGGCGTCCAGCCGTTGTCCTCGAAGACGGCACGGTTGTAGTACAGGACCGTGGAGCCGTAGCTGGTGGGGACGGAGTGGAGGCGGTCCTCCACCCGGCTGAGCTGGGTCGCCCAGGGCAACAGCCGGTCCTCCCACCCGTACTCGGTCGCGTAGTCGTCCAGTTCGAGGGTCTTGAGACCCTGAGCGTAGTTGACCGAGGTGGAGGGGCCGGGCGAGTAGATGATGTCCGGGGCGTTGCCGGAGGAGACGGCGGTGTCGGTGAGCGAGGCCAGGTCGGTGAGCTGCTTGGTCGACATGCTCACCGAGTGCTCGGTGGACTCGTTGAAGGTATCGATGAACTGGGAGCGGAAGTACTCCTCGGTCTCGGGCGTGGGGAAGGCACCCCAGTACTCGACACCGGACGAGGAACCGCCCCCGGAGCTTCCGCAGCCCGTTAGGAGCCAGGCTCCGGCGAACGCTCCTCCCGCCATCTTGAACATGTCACGGCGGGGAAGTTGGTAGGTCACGGGGGTCCTTTGGGGTCGTCAGGTCGATTCGCGGACGATGAGTTTTTGGGGGAGCACGACCTCGCGCACGCCTTCACTGGGAGTACCGGAGAGGCGGTCGAGGAGGAGACGCGCACAGGCCCGACCTATCTCCAAGGCGGGGTTGTGCACGGTGGTGAGTCGCGGCGTCACCAGGGAGGCGGCCTCGATGTCGTCGTAGCCGGTGACGGCGACGTCGTCGGGGACGGTCAGTCCCCTCTCGCGGATCGCGTCCATGGCTCCGACGGCCATCAGGTCGTTTCCGCAGACCAGAACCTCAGGCCTCGGGTCAAGGTTCAACAACGCGTGTGAGCCGTTCGCCCCACCGGTACGGGTGAAGGGTCCCGTGACGATGAGGTCCTCGTCCACGTCCAGACCGAACTCGCGAAGTGCCCGGCGGTAGCCGGCCAGGCGCAGTCGCCCGGGCGCGCTGTCGGAATCGCCGTTGACCAACCCGATCCTGCGGTAACCGCGCTCCAGCAGGTGTGCGACCACATCGGCCATACCACCGGTGTCGTCGGCGCGCACGATGTCACCGAAACGCGGATCCAGTTCGCCGCTGAGTCGCACCAACGCGGTCCCCGCGGCGGTGATGTCGTTGAAGTGACGGTCCTGTGCGTTCAGCGAAGCGAGGACGACGCCGTCGACCCTGCGGTTCAGCAGATGATCGATCACCGAGTCCAAGTCCTGGATGGTCCCCTGGGCCACACAGACCGAGATCAGGAACCCCTCGGGTTGCAGGACTTCCTGCAACCCCGCCGCCATCAGCGGATAGAACGGGTTGGTGACGTCGGAGACGACCAAGGCGACCGCGTGGCTACGACCGGTGCGCAGCCCTCTGGCCGAGGGGTCGGGGCGGTACCCGAGTTCCTCGATGACCCTTAGGACTTTGGCCTTGGTGCGTTCACTCACCGGCCTGCGACCGCTCAGAACATGGGAGACCGTCGTGACGCTCACCGCGGCGGCGGCCGCGACATCGGCGATGCCGACGCGGTGTTCCTTACTCATCGTCCCCACTTCGACGTATGCAAAACGTCTTGCAAATTTCTGCGCCTCATGGTGTCGAAATCACCCCGAACTGTCAAACAAGCAACCGATGCGCCCTTTTGCTCCGGCCCTGAGCTCGTGTCATCCTGGTTCGGCTTATGCAAAACGATGTGAGAGGACTCCGATGGTCACGCGTGACCGGTGCCGAGGGGCACTGTTGGGGTTGGCCGTCGGCGACGCCATGGGGGCGCCCACCGAGGGCATGACCCCGGAGGCCATCCACGCCGTACACGGACGTGTCGAGGATTTCCTCCACACCCAGGCCTCGGGAACCGATGACACCGAGTACGCGGTGCTGTGCGCCCAAGGGCTGCTCGCCCACGGCCACCGGTTGACCTCGAACGACGTCGCGGCCGTGTGGACACGGGCCGTGTTGTCGCAGAACGGGGGTTTCCAAGGGGCCGGCTTCAGCGAGATGGGCGCCATCGCCAATCTCCGGGCCGGGATCGCCCCGCCCATGAGCGGCAACGACAACCACGAATCGTGGAGCGATGGCGCGGCCATGAGGGTGGCGCCCATCGGTGTCCTGTGCGCCGGTGATCCGGCGGAGGCGGCCCGACTGGCTCGCGAGGACGCCCAGGTCAGTCATGCCGCGGACGGCATCTATGGGGCACAGGCCATCGCCGCGGCCGTGGCGCGCGCTCTGGTGACCGACGACCACACCGAGGTCATCGCCGCCGGCCTCGCCGCGGTGGCCGAGGACACTTGGACCGCCAGGCTCCTTCGGCAGGCCCTGGATGTGGCGTCCCATGCTTCCAGCATGGCCGAAGCGGAGCGGGAACTCTACCGTCGGATCCCGCTCTTCCACTACCCCTGGCCCGACAGCGCCCCCGAGGCGGTGGCCCTGGCCTTCGGGCTCTTCGCCGCGGCCCGGGGCGCCTTCGTCCCCAGCGTGGTGAGCGCCGTCAACATCGGCCGGGACTCGGACACGATCGCGGCCATGGCGGGGGCCATGGCCGGAGCAATGCACGGTGAGACCGCCATCCCCCGAGAGTGGCGGACCAAGGTCAGGCAGGTCTCCGGGGTCTGCGTGACCGCGACCGCCGGCACCGACCTGGTGGACCTGGCCGACGCCCTGTACGAGGCTTCCCAGGGGAACGAGGAGTACGAGAATGCGAACTGAGAACGCTCGCGGCGCCCTGCTCGGCCTGGCGATGGGCGATGCCCTGGGCCTGCCCGCGGAGTACCACCGTCACGCCCGCGCCGGTTGGGGGCGCGGTGTGCTGTGGGAGAAAAACGTCGACCTGGACCGTCAACGGATCTCCCGCCCCCTCCTGCCCTTCGTTCCGGGGCACACCGAGCTCAACCCGCTGTGTGGGACCGACGATACCGAGACCGCGGCCACCGCCGCGCTCGTCCTGTTGGAAGCCGGTGCGCACGACCTCCGGTCGCTGTTCCAGGAGTGGCGCACGCACTACGTGGACACCGAGGACGTCTGGTGCGGGATCGCCGAGCGGGGCGCCGTCCTCCACGCCCTCGAAGGCCGGGTCCCGCCGGTGACGGGAACCGACAACCCGGTCTACTGGGACGACGCCGCGGTGCCGGCGGCGGTGTCCGTCGGTCTGTTCCACTCCGGTGACACCCGAAAGGCCACCGAGACCGCCACGGAGTACGCACGCATCACGCACGACCGTGACGGCGTGTGGGCGGCGGGTGCGATGGCGCACGCCATCGCCGCCCTGTCCGCCGGGGAGCACCTCGCCGCGGCCCTGTCGGAGGCCGAGCGCACCGTTCCGGACGACAGCTGGCTGCACCGCGGCATCGAACGCGCCGCGGCCATCGTTCCCGGCCGAGCGGAAGGCGTGTTCGCGACGGTCCCGGCACTGGTCGACGCCTTCGGACGGCCCGGCTACAGTCACGGTGGCGTGGCACCCGAGACCCTTCCGCTCGCCTTCGCCATCACACGCCTGGTCGAAGGGGACCTCACGTCCGGTCTACAGACCGCGGCCCTGTTCCCACGCCAGTCCGACAGCCTGCCCGCGATGGTGGGAGCCCTGTGCGGAGCGACCGGTGGCGACGACGCGGTCCCCGACACCTGGCGAGAGCACGTCGACCTGCTCGAAGGGGTCCTTCTGCCCCGGGTGGCCGGGCAGCGCCTGACCGAGCTGGCGGACCGACTGGCGACGCCTCGCATGAGTACGGAACACCCCGTCGCGCCCACACGCTGATCCGTGACCGTGGGACCGGCCCCGACCCCGCGATTCCGGCGGCCACGCGGTCGATCCGCCGTGGCCGCCGGTCGGCCCATCAAACCGACGCGTCCTCGCGCACGGCGGGAAAGACGCTCCGCAACAGGTAGAGAATCGTCTTGGTCAACATGACGTGCAGGTCCGCGCGGCTGAGCGCGTCCCGCACCAACCACTCCCTGGAAGCGGCCTTGAGCATGCTCCCGTAGGCGCGGACCATCGCGCGCAGCTTCTCCCGCCCCTCGACCACGTCGGTCATCATGGCGGCCTGGAGGAGGTGGTCGGTGGCCACCTCATCGGCCTCGAGCATGATCTCCTCGGTGTCGCGGTCCTGCCCGATGGCCTCGGAGCCGATGGCCGACAGCCACATCCGCGCGTTGCGTTCGACGAAGTCCAACCACCGGTCCACGCAGATCGAGATCCGTTCCTCGATCGTGGTCCGGGGCAGGTTCTCCGCCACCGAGGGCGGCACCACCAACATCTGCCGCACGACTTCGAGGTACAGCTGTCGTTTGCCACCGAAGTAGTGGTTGACCAGCCCCCGCGCGGCCCCCGCCTCCTGGGCGATCTCGGAGACCGAGACGGCCGAGTACGTCCGCTCACCGAACAGCCTGCGGGCCACGGTGAGGATCTCCGAACGCCTCTGATCCGGTTCGAGTCGCCGCCGTTGCACGGGAGGTCCCATGGCCTTCCACCCCTTCCCCCGGGTTGACGGGGTGCTAATACCGGCCGCAAAAGCGCCTCCAACGCACCGGCCGACCCCACCCGGAGTTCACTGATCTGATCCGTAACGAACCTTGGAAGCGTACCCGATCAGCTCTTCTTGGATGGCCTCACCGCTCTATTGACACAATGACAATAGCTTGAGGACAATGATCGGAGTTCTCGGATCCAACACAGAAGGAAGGCCCGGCATGCCACGAGTCCTGACCGACGAGCAAAAGGACCTGGACTGGTCGGGCATCTCCCTGCCCGAGAAGTACGGCGGCCCGGGTACCGGGGCTGGACGGCACCGACCGGCGCCCCACGCTCCACACGGCCTGGCCTCGGTGGGCGAGATCGCGTGCGGCGTTCACATGGCGTGCGACACCACACCATCCGTCAGGGGGTGGGAAAGCGCCGCCAGAAGAGCCGTCAGGTCTCGTTCCACCCGTCCGCGCCGGAAAGGGGTCTTCCAGGGAGGGCTCCTTCTCGGAGTCGTGGCCGGACCAGGTACATTGACCACGCTAAAACCTCACATCGACGTGAGAGGCAAGCCGTTGTGCCACAGACCACGAGGGGAGCGTCATGAGGATCGGGGAGCTCTCACGACGGACCGGTGCGAGCGTTCGAGCGTTGCGTTACTACGAGGAACAGGGCCTCCTCGGCAGTGATCGCAGCGTCGGCGGACAACGCCACTACACAGAGGACGCCGTCCCACGTGTGGAGTTCATTCGCCGGTTGCTCGCCGCGGGGGCCTCCAGCCGCGCCATCGCTGAGATGATGCCCTGTTTCGACACCCCCAGCGAGGCGACCTTCGACAGCGCGATGGAGAACCTGGCACAAGAGCGGCGGCGCATCACCACCCGCATCGACGACCTGTCACAGGCCCGAAAGGCCCTGGACGCCCTCATGGACACCGCTCGCGAGCATCGCCCACGGTCGCGGACGAGCCCGACGGGCTGACCCCGTCCCGGGCACACGAAGAGGGGCCCACCGGATGGTGGACCCCTCTCACCGCTCTGTCGGGACGGCGGGATTTGAACCCACGACCCCTTGACCCCCAGTCAAGTGCGCTACCAAACTGCGCTACGTCCCGTCCGTTGACCGGCGCCTGCGGCGTTGCCAACAGGGAAAACCATACCGTATCGGGAGGGGTGTTCGGACCGGGTTCCCCTGTGGGCGGCCGGTCCGGTTCAGCTCAGGTTCAGGGAACGAATCCTTCCAGGACCTGGGATCGTTCGTCCTCGCTCAGGAAGACCAGTGCGCCGGGCGTCGGCGTCAGGGTCGCTTCACTCGATGACGTGCCGATCCTTCGGTCCTCCCTGAACACGATCCCCTCTTCCCAACCGGTCGTCCCTCCGAACGGGGCCACTTGGACGGTGACTTCCCGGTCGTCTTCGCTCACACCGTTGGTCTTGGCGATCACCAGTGCGTCGTCGAGGGCGACCATCCTCTCCGAGCCGATCGTGTATCCCAGGAAGGTTTCCCTCAGCACGGTGGTGTCTGTGACCTCACCTGAAGCGTCGGCCCGGTGCAAGGTGTACTCCAATCGGTCGGTGTCGAAGGCGACGACACTTCCCTGTGGATCCGCGTGGACCACGCCGTGAAAGTCGTCGGCTTCGGTCCCATCCGGGAGGGTGACGAGTTCGTTCCCGGTCGCCGGGTCCAGGGCGACGGTGCGTCCCTCCGGCCCATCGGCCACGACGATCGGGCTCCCCGCCCACGTGGTGGGGGTCTCGGTGGGTCTGGGGCCATTCCCTTCGGCGGACGCGTCCCACTCGGTGCGCCAGAGTTCGGTCCTCGATCGCGGGTCGACGGCCACGACCGTGTCGGTGTCGGGATCTTCAGGGCAGCCGAAAGCCCCGACCAGTAGCCGATCGTGGACCACGTGCTGCGAGACCACGCACTCCTCGGGCAGGTCCAGGGCCTCGGCCACCAGTTCATGGCCGTACTCCCATACCCCCAGGCCCGGGGGTACGACGGCGTCGGAGTCCTCCTCGGTGATCTCTCCGGTCTCCGCGTCGAGCGCCACCGTCTGGAGGAGGTCATCACCGCCGTCGTCGGTGCCGACCTGGTGCCGTACGTGCACATGACCCTCGTCGACCCACACGTCGTGGACCGGATCGTAGGGGCGCCGGTAGGACCACAGTTCCTCGCCATCGGTCCCGTCCAGGGCCACGGCGCCGTCGCGGAGCAGGACGAGGGGCCCGTGGCCGCCCGAAAGCACATCGGTGACCTCGACGCCCATGGGCGGCCGCCACTCCCAGCCCACCCGGGTGACGTTCGCCGGGACCTGGGCGGGGTCCGGGAGCTCGTCGGCCACCTGTCGGGGGACCCAGGGCAGAAGAACGGTGCCGACCAGTGTCCCGGTCAGGGCCACGGCCAGCGAGCCCGCTCCGACGGAGGGCAGGGTGTGGAGCCAGGGCCGGGGATCGGGCCGACGCAGGCCGAGGAGCAGGAGCGAGCAGCCCAGGCCGACCGCGCAGGTGGCCACCCACAGGTGCACGTCGGTGGGAGAGGGCGAGAAGCTCCAAGCGTCGCGTGTGGTGACCTCGAAGGAGTCCCGAGGGAAGGTCGGCCAGGCCACCAGGAGCCCGACGACGGCCAGGGGGACCATCCGGAACGGGTAGCGCTTCTCGGACCCATCACGCCGGTCCACGACCAGGAAGAGGGCGAGGATTCCGACCAGCACCGAGAGCATCCACCAGGAACCTCCGCCGAAGGCTCCCCCTCCGTAGACCCACGCCACGACCACGAGCCACAGCAGGGCACCGGCCACCAGCCCCGCCCCGAACCAGGTCAGGGGGTTCCTCAGCGTTCCAAGCCGCTTCTCCTGGGTCACTGTTCCGCTCCGAGCATCGAGGGTCGTACGCCGATGACGTGGGCGTGGCCGTCGGCGGTGAGGCAGGCGAGCACGATCGTGTCCGGGGCCAAGGCCGGGCCGAAGGAAGAATCGCTCGGGGAGAATCCTTCGGCCACGGTGTCGAGGGGTATCTCGGTGTACTCGGAACCCCACTCCCCCACGAGCAGAGCCTCGACCTCCTCGTCGACGGCGGCGAACCGCTCGGCGCTCGCGACGACGGTGTCCGGGTCCGGGATCCGTCCGGTGAACTCGAAGCTCTCCAAGGGCTCGGGCTCGGCGACCTTCCTATCGTCCCTGGCGACCATCGGCTTCAACAGTCGGTACTCCGCCCGATCGTCGTCGTTCTCGGCGTACATCAGTCGCTCGCCTTCAAGGGCCACCACGGCGTCGGGCAGGTCCTCGCCCAGCATGCCGCTGCCCCTGCCCTGGAAGGCCGACGAACCCGGTTCGTCTCCGCCGTAGTGGACCACCGTGGACCACCCGTCCGGGGCCGGCAGCAGCTCCTCCACCGGTCCCGGCACCTCGCGGGTGCCGAACGACTCACCACTCTCCAGCAACATACGTACCTGGTACCACCGCTCCTCTTCCGAGGCGCATTCCTCAGGGACCAGGATCCGAGGGCCGGCGAGGACCGGGGCACCGCTCTTGCGACAATCCTCCTTGGGGAGATAGCCGACCTCGTTCTCGTCTCCATCGTGTGCTCGGACGGTGAAACCGGTATCCCGCACCTCCACGAACGTGGTGGAGGTCAAGAGCACGCTCTCCACCTGTCGGTGGATCCGGTGGTCGCCCACCGGCTCTCCCGTCTCGGCCTCCAGTACGGCCAACGACCGCTGTTCGTGTTCCTCTCGGCCCTCGTCCCGGTACAGCACCGCGACCCGATCACCGGTGAAGTCGACGTCGGCCCACAGCACCTCGCCGACCGGCCGGAACCGCCAGCGCTCGGCGCCGTCCCGAACGTCCAGGGCGCGTACCCCTTGATCGGTGATGACCAGCGCGCCGGTAGCCGTGGGGACCACGTCGGCTTTACCCACCGATTCCGCTACCGGATGCTCCCAGGTGGAGACCGCGACCGTTTTCGAGTCGAGCGGCCGGGCGAGCGTGTGCACGGTTCGGTCACGTTCCAGCACGGTGGGAACGACGAACACCGACAACGTCACGATCGGGAGCAGGCCGGCCACCAGGGCCTGAAGCCGGGGCCGGGCCGAGGAGGGACACCTGGGCTCGGGGCGTCCGGAAACAGCGAGGACCACCGCGCCCATCAGCAGAGCCAGGGCGCCCCAGAGCCAGAGGTGCGAGACGGCGGCGAGGTCGATCAGGACATTCCGCGAACCCTCGGGCTCGGAGAACTCCCGTATCACCACGAGCAGCGCAAGGAGCGCCACCGGTGCGGCCACCACGCGGATGGGCCCCGACCCCTCCCCCGGCTCGGAGTCGTATTCGCCCACCGGCCGCTGTTCACCGCCCGGCAGCGCCCAGACCACGGCGAGCAGTACCACCGCGCCGCACAGTCCCCGGTGGGGCCATCCGAGGTCGGGCCATTCGGCGGGCCCGAGCAACAACGCGCTCGTGATCACCAAGGCCCCACCGAGGATGGCACCGGTGCCGGCCCAGGAGACCAGCCGCCAGAAGACGTCCGTACCGATCCTACGGTTCTCTCGCATCACGGCACCAGCCCTTCCAGGTGCCCGTCCGAGAATTCGCTCATCAGGACGGTGACCCCACCGGGGGTGGCCACCAACTGCTCCACCGGTTCGCGACCTTCCAGGGCGATCCGGTTGTCCAGGCCCTCACCGAACCTTTCTCCGGGAGAGACCACCAGGACTTGGGCCCGTTCCTCGTACGCCGAGTAGTGAGAATTGAAGGCCAGTACCTGGTCCGGCAGCATCGCGAAGGTTTCGAGGTGGCGATCGACGTGAACACCGCCGGCCTCGACCACTTCGGTGAGGTTCCCCTCGGTGTCGACGTGGTGGATCTCGGCTTCCACGGAGTCCCCTCGGTAGATCACGGTCGCCCCGTCGGCGTCGGCGTCCAGCACGAATTCCGCGCTGAGGCCCTCCTCGCCCTCGGACCGCTCTTCGGTGAGGTGCAGGAGTTCCTCACCGGTCTCCGGGTCCAGCAACAGCGCGGGCACGGCCGACAAGTACTCACCCACCACGAGAACCTTCTCCCCATCCCCTTGCGCCGAGCCGATCCATGGGTGGTACGGAACGAACATCTCCTCCCGTTCCTCGCGTTCGTGGCTCCACAGCTCCTCTCCGGTACGCAGGTCCACGGACACGACCCTGAACACCACTCGCTTGGCCGCGTCCAGGTTGAGGAGTCCGGAGTCCGATGCGGCGAAGTCGTCCTCGCCCACGCAGGCGACGGCGTAGACCACCGTGTCCCTGCGCACGTTGGGCGACCCGCCCTCGCAGACGATCCCTTCCTCAGGGGCCGACCTGCGGAACCACAGCTCCTCACCGGACTCCGCGTCCCAGGCGCTCATCCCCGGCTCGCCGTCACGCTGGTCGTCGTGGACTCGGACGGCGCCCGACCAACCGATGACGCGGCCGACGTCTCCTTCGGAGTCCGCGTTCGGGACCCCGGTGTACTCCACCAGCGACTCCCCACTCGCCCGGTCCAGCACCTCGGTGACGCCCGAATCCCGGGTGACGTACACACGCCCATAGGCGGTCCGGACGTCGACCGTCTCCCTCGCGGGACGCCGGTACGACCAGACCTCCGAACCGTCGATCCCGTTCAGGGACACCACCCCGTCAGCGAACACGGCCAGCGGCCCGTGTTCCCCACGCAGGACCCGTTCGATCTTCGCGTCCCCTTCTGGTTCCCAGTTCCAGCCGACCTCTGCGACACGCTCTGGGACCGGCGCCGCCTCGGGCGGGTCCTCGGCGACCACATGCCGGAGATCAGAGTGATCCTCCTCAACGAGAACCGGAAGGACCGCCCCGACCAGCAGCACGACCAGCGCACCCGTGCCAAAGGCGGTCAGGGAGCGGGATCTGGGTTCCAGGAAGGGGCGTCGCACCACCGTGAGCATGAGGAGCAGACCGATGGCGAGGGCACAGACCACGACCCCCATGCGATGCCATCCATCGGCGAGCACGTCGCCCGCGATGAGCCACACGACGGCCGCCGCGATACCCATGCCGGTCACGTAGTCCCAGCCGCGCGTCGGGTCCGGAGCCTCGCGCTTCCAGTGCACCCTGCGCCACAGGGCGATCCCACCGATCAGGCAGGCCCAGAACCAGCCCCAGCCGAGGTCTTCGAACAACCCCTCTCCCTGGTCCGAACCACCCGTCCAGCGCATGATCACGGTCAGCACGGCCAGGAGCAGTGCCCCCGCGACCGTGCCGACCCCGACCCATGCCAGAACGCTCTCCGTGCGCCGCTCGCGCGCCAACCCGCACCGCCCTTTTTGTGACCTTGTGACCGAAAGACCGCTTTCCGCCACGAAAAGCTAGCAGCCTCCCTGGTTCGGCCTCCCACCGGCGCCGGCCGGTTTCGGCCAGACATGAATCACTTTCATATTCGTGACGGGCTCGGCGGGGCCCGGCGAACAGGACCGGGCACGAAAGCGACGCGCGGGTGGACATCGCCCCATCACCGACCGTCACCGAACCTGGTTCGGTACGAGCCGAACCGGTGATCCTACCCATCCGGCCCCGGTCCTCTCCCCTCCGGGTCGGGCGGGGGCGCCCACCACCCATTGCCCCAGCGCACCGGGTGTTCTTCAATGAGTGCGCCCCGTACCCCCGAAAGGACCCGCACGCATGCCCTCCCTCAACAGGCGTGGATTCCTCCTGACCACCTCCGCCGGGATCGGCGGCGCCCTCGCCCTGGGTGCCTACCCCACCTCGGCCTCCGCCCACGAAAGCCTCATGCGCCAGACCCTGGACCGGGTCGTGGCGCCGGAGGGAACCACCCTCGCCGAGGTCGGTATCGCCGTCGGTGACGGCTACAAGTCGCTGACCTCCGGGCCCGGTTGGCCCATCGAGGTCCGCGAGGACCTCGTGGCCGCCCGGAGCGACCGCGACGACCGGCGCACCCCGCTGGCCGCCTTCGTCCAGTTCACCGACCTGCACATCATGGACGCGCAGAGCCCGGTGCGATTCGAGTACACCCACCCGTTGCTCGGTACCGGCGCTCACCGGCCCCAGGAGACGCTCGGTCCGATCGGCGCTTCCGCGCTGGTCTCCCGGGTCAACTCACTGCGCAACGGGCCCGTCACCGGACGCCCGTTCGACTTCATGATGACCACCGGTGACAACACCGACAACCACGAGCAGGTCGAACTCGACTGGCTCATGGCGATCCTCAACGGTGGGTCGGTCACCCCCAACACCGGCGACATGTCCGGCTACGAGGGGGTGCAGAACTGCGGGGCGGACCTGTACTGGCAACCCGAGAGCGACCTCGCCGACCGGTACAAGACCGAACGAGGACTCCCCCACCTGCCCGGCTTCTTCGCCGCCGCCCTGGCCGAGTTCCAAAGCCCCGGACTGGACATCCCCTGGTTCTGCACCGTCGGCAACCACGACAACACCCCGTCCGGGACCCTGCCGGCGGGTACCCTCACCGACGCCTTCATCGGCGACCGCAAGATCATGTTCGCCGAGGACGAGGTGGCCGCACAGACCGCCGAGGCCCAGACCGAACCCGAACAGGTAGGCGAGCTACCCGACGAGGTCGAGCGGATGGAGACGGCCCGAGAGATCGAGGCTGCCTCCATCATCGCCACCGTCACCCCCGACGAACGGCGCATGCCCTTCGACCCGGCCGGGTTCGTCGCCGCGCACCTGGACAAGGCCAACACCGGCCCCGGCCCGCACGGCCACGGCTTCACCGACGCCAACGCCGACGGAGTGGACTGCTTCTACACCTTCCCCATCGCCGAGGGTGTCACCGGAATCAGCCTGGACACCACCACCCTCGCCGGACTCGCCAACGGGTCCATCGGCAAGGCCCAGTACGACTGGTTGGAGAGCACACTGCTCGCCTCCAGTTCGGTCTACTACGACCTGCTCGGCCGCCGCCGCGCCCAGGACGTCACCGACGAGCTGTTCGTGCTGTTCAGCCACCACACCAGCGACACCATGGACAATCCGCTCCCGGACTCGCGCCGACCCACCGAGGTCCGCTTCATCGGTCAGATCCTCGTGGCCATGCTCAAGCGCTACCCCAACGTCCTCGCCTGGGTGAACGGCCACACCCACCACAACAAGGTCACCGCGCACACCTCCGACAGTCCCGAGCGCGGCTTCTGGGAGATCAACACCGCCTCCCACATCGACCACCCACAGTTGGCCCGCTGCATCGAACTCGTCGACAACGCCGACGGGACCATGTCACTGTTCACCACCCTCTTGGAGGCCGACAGCCCCTACCAGGTCGACCACGGAGACTTCTCCCCCGCCGGGCTGGCCTCCCTCTACCGAGAGCTGTCCCTCAACGACCTCTACGCCGAGCCCGCCAAGCTGGGTTCCCCGGTCGACCGCAACGTCGAACTCCTGGTAGCGGCCCACCACCCCGCCCGCTGATGAAGGAAGGGCACAGTACCGGCTCAGGTCTTCGGGTCGGAGGAGATCGGGCCGGCCCGGGTCTTTGGACCAGGACCGGTTGATTCGAGTTGCTTCGGCCTGAAGCCGACCAGTGGAGGTGTGTTGTCCACAGGTTCGAGCCTCCGGGCTGGTGCTGTGTTTCTTGGGCGTGATCCCATCGATTTGGGGGAGTCATCGGCTCCGCCCATTTCGTGCTGCCCAGATGCTGCTGGTGAGGGGTTTGATGCCAGGAGCCGGGAGCCGGGAGCCTTGGGGTTGTTGGGCGGGTG
>NZ_BCSH01000107.1 GCF_001570765.1 Nocardiopsis listeri NBRC 13360
TCTAGTCGAGGCGCCCTACCGGCCAGCCCCACGCTCGCCCCCACCACCACGCCCACCCTCACCCTCGCCCTTACCCTCACCCCCACCCCTTGGAATCACTCATCTAGGCGTCCGGAGGAGCCGCGGGTCTGGCCAGGAGTGGCCGATTTCCGTTGTGAGCGTGGTGCCGGCGACTACGGTTCGGCTCTGGGGCCGGCCGACCGATCCGACCCCGAAACGACGAAGGGCCACGCATGTCCGGGGAAGGCACCGATCTCGAACCGCCCGCCGACCGAGACTCCGACGGAGACTTCGGGGGAGAGGGCGGGCCGGGAACCGTGGTCCGCCGTGTCGCCCTCGCCGGTCCGGTCGTGCTCCTGGTGTTGGCACTGTTCACCGTCTGGGACCTGCGCCCACCAGACCCGGTCGCGAAGACCGCTCCGGTGACGGAGTTCAGCGCCGAACGCGCGCACACGCACGTGGAGGAGATCGCCGCCGCCCCGCACCCGGTCGGTTCCGAGGAACACGAACGCACCCTGGACTACGTGGTCGACGAACTCGACGCCCTCGGCTTGGAGCCCGAGATCCACGAGTCGACCGCGGTCCCACCGATCCCCTACACCAGAACGACCCCGCTCGCCCGGGCCCGGAACGTCGTCGCGGTGATCGAGGGCAGCGATCCCACGGGTCGGGTCTTCCTCGCCGCCCACTACGACTCTGTGTCCTCAGGGCCGGGCGCCAACGACGACGCGGTCGGGGTCGCCGCCGTTCTGGAGGCGGCGCGCGCCATGACCGCGGCGGACGAACCACCGCGCAACGACGTCGTCCTGCTGTTGACCGACGCGGAGGAGGCGGGCCTCCTCGGCGCGGAGGCGTTCACGAACGATCACCCCCTGGGCGCCGAAGGCGGTGTGGTTCTCAACCACGAGGCGCGCGGGGCGGGCGGCACCGTCACGTTGTTCCGCGCCACTCCCGACAGTGGTGAGCTGGTGCGGCTGTTCGCCGAGACCGCGTCCCACCCGGCCGGCGACTCCTTCACCGAGGCGCTCTTCGCCTTCCTGCCCAACGACACGGACTTCACGGCCTTCGACAAGGGCGGGTTCACCGCCTTGGACTACGCGTACGCGGGACGCGCCGCGCATTATCACAGCGTCCTGGACACCCCGGAGAACGTCGATCCCCGGTCGCTCCAGCAGATGGGCGACAACTCGCTCGCCTTCGGTCTGGCTCTGGCCGAGGAGGACCTGGCCCCGTACATGGCGGGTGCGGAGACGGTGACCGAGCCCAATCCGGTGTACTTCAACGTCCCACCGGGTCGACTGGTCCACTTCCCGGCCTCGTGGGCGCTGCCGATGGCGGGGGTCGCCCTGGCCCTGACGGTGGCGCTGGTGGCCGTGGCCCGATGGCGAGGACTCGTGACGATTCCTCGGGTGCTGGTGTCCTTCCTGCTCACCCCGGTGCTCCTGCTGGTGGGCGCCATGGCTGGGGTCGGGTTCTGGCAGGGGCTGGTCGCGGTACGGCCGGAACTCGCGCACTCGCTGACGGGCTCCCCCTACGAACCGACGTGGTTCGCGGTCGCCGCCCTCTCGGTCGGCTTCCTCCTCGCGACCCTCTGGCTGTTCCTGCTGCGCCGATGGCCGGGGACGTACGCGCTCGCATTCGGTGGACTCCTGACCCTGGGGACGATCGGTGCCCTGGTCGCGGCGATGGCCCCCGGCGCCTCTTCGTTCCTGGTGCTGCCGGCGCTCGCCATCGCCGGCGGCGGGTTGCTCGCCCTGGCGGCCGGTCCCGGATCCGCGTGGCGACCGCTGTTCTGGACGGTGTCGTCGGTGCCGACCGCGGTGCTCCTGTGGACCATGGTCTGGTCCACCCTGGAGCTGGGGTTGGCGGACGGTCTCGTCGCGGGGATTCCGTTGCTGCTGCTCGGCCTCTTGCCGATGGCGCCCCTCGTGGAATCGGTGTGGCCGCGCCGCCGTGCCCTCCTGCTACCGGCGTCGGCGCTGGTCGTCGCGGCCGTCTGCGCCGGTGCGGGGATCGCGGTCAACCCCCACGACGCGGACCGTCCCGCACCGGCCCGCTTGGCCTACACCCTCGACAGTGACGCGGACACCGCCACGTGGTCGGTTCCGTTCGATGATGACGAGACCGAGATCCCCGCGGCCGAGTGGGCCGGTGGATACGTGGGGGCGGAGGTCGCGGACCCGCCGGCGCCGGGGCTCCCGTGGCCGCGGGCACGGGTCGGCGAGGCCGAGGCGGTCGACCTGCCCGCACCCGAGCTGGAGGTCGTGTCCGACACCGAGGTGGACGCGGGACGGCTGCTCACGCTCGAACTGTTCTCGCCCAGGGGCGCGGAGTCCGTGGGGCTGCACTTGACGGGGGTGGCGCCCCGGGGCCGTGTGGTGATGGTCGAGGGCCGACAGGTGCCTGCCGAGCCGGATGCGCGGGGCCGGTGGGGTTTCCGTTTCCTCGCCCCGCCCCCGGACCGACCGATCGAGGTGGAGTTGGTGGTCGACTCGGATCCGGTCACGGTGACGGTCGAGGACAGCGACTCGCTCCCCACCGCCCTGGACGGGATCCCCGGTTACGAGCCACCGCCCGCCGAGTACTACCTGTTGTTCAGCGAGGTCTCCGTCCTCGCCGAGTACGAATTGTGAGTCACCGAATGGTCGACGAGACGACCCTGCGAGCCTGGACCGCGATCGCGGGCACGGCCGAACCACCGGCCGAGATCGTCCGGCACACGGCCGGGAACATCCTGCCCGCGGTACTTCCGGTGCGCGCCCTGGCCACGGCCACCGTCGGTGCCTGTTCCCTGGCCGCCGCCGAACTCCTGGCCGCCCGCAACGGCGGTGTGGTCCCACGGGTCCACGTGGACGAGGGCGCGGTGGCCACCGCGTTCGTCAGCGAACGACACCTGCGCGTGGACGGCCGCGAACCCACCCCCTTCGCGCCCCTGTCGGGGTTCTGGCGGGCCTCCGACGGTTGGGTGCGTACCCACGCCAACTATCCGCACCATCGGGAACGCTTGCTCCACGCACTCGACATCGACGCGAAGGACGACCCCGACACGTTGCCGGATCGGCTCGCCGCCGTCCTGTCCGGGCTCGCGGCCACCGAGATCCAGGAACGGGTGTACGCGGCCGGCGGGTTGGCGGTGGCGGTCGCTCCGGCGCCCGATCGAGGAACATCGGCGATCGGACGTGCGCCCCTGGCCGAGGTCGTCCCGCACGGTGAGGTCGCGGACCGGTATCTGGAACCGGCGGCGTTGCCCGCCGCGGGGGTGCGTGTCCTGGATCTGACCAGGGTCATCGCCGGCCCCGTCGCGACCCGCACCCTCGCCCTTCTGGGCGCGGACGTGTTGCGGGTCGATCCACCCGGGACGCCGGAGGACCCCGACAGCCACATCGACACCGGACCGGGCAAACGTTCGGCCCTGGTGGACCTGGACTCGGCGGAGGGACGAGGCGTCCTGGAGGGGTTGTTGGACACGGCGGACGTGGTGGTCACGGGGTACCGGCCCGGCTCCCTGGGGCGGCGCGGCATGGCCGCCGCCGACCTGGTCGCGCGCCGTCCCGGACTGGTGGTGGCCGGGTTGCGCGCTTGGGACCGGAGCGGCCCTTGGTCGGGTCGTCGGGGTTTCGACAGTCTGGTGCAGGCGGCCACCGGCATCGCGGCGATCGAGTCGGGCCAGGACGGGCGTCCCGGAGCCCTGCCCGCGCAGGCCCTCGACCACGGCACCGGGTACCTGATGGCCGCGGGCGTGCTGCGAGCGCTCACCGATCGGTTGTCCGACGGGCGTGGTCGCCGGCTGGGCTTCTCCCTGGCGGGGACCGCCTCCTGGCTGCTGCACGACATCGTCGCGCAGGAGCCGGGTGCGGGAACCCACGACGCGGAGGAATGGCTGGTCGAGGCCCCTTCCCCCTACGGGCGGCTGCGCTACGCCCTGCCGCCGGTGCGCTACGAGGGCGGCCCTCGGGACTGGGCGCGCACCGCCTCGCGTTGGGGCGCCGACCCCGCCATCTGGCTCTGAACCGGGGATCGCACGATCCGGTCATTCGCGTTCGGCCACCATGGCCGACGGTGACCGGCGCAGGGCACGGGCCGCCGGTATCAGCGCGGCCAGGACCCCGATCAGCAGGGATGCGGCGAAGACCAGGCCGAGTTCCGGCCAGGGCAGCAGCACGGCGATCTCCGCCGGGCCCCGGCGTGGATCGAACTCGTCCCGAAGCCCGATGGTGAGTGCGTACAGACCGGGCAGGGAGAGCGAAGCGCCCAAAGCCAGGCCGATCGTGGAGATCAGACCCGACTCCGCGGTCAACAGGCCCAGGACCTGACGTCGGTGCGCGCCGGTGACCCGCAACAGGGCCAGGTCGCGGCGGCGCGCCGAAGTGGACAGGGACAGGGTGTTGGCCAGGGAGATCGCCGTGTACCCCAGGGACAACGCCAGGATGGTCCCGGCGAACAGGCGCAGCAGCCCGATCTCGGTGGCGATGCCCTCGTCGAGCAACCGGTCGGTGCCCTCGACGTGTACGCCCTGGTCGGCCAGGGCCGTGGAGAGTGCCTCGGCGTCCACCGGATCGAACGCCGCCATGATCGTGAAGGTGGCCGGGTCGTGCTCGCGGGCCAGGTCGTGCGGCAGCGCGAGTTCCGCCCACATCTCCAGTTCGGGTGGGAACTCCTCGACCGTGACCATGATCCGGCCGTTGGTGCCGTCCCGCCAGGTCAGGTCCACGGTGTCGCCCTCCGCCCAACCGAACCGCTCGGCCGTGGCGGGGGAGGCCAGCGCCGTTCCCTCGGGTACGGCGCTCGGCCGGAGTCCCACGGACTCCACCCAACTGCCGTCCACGTACACACCGGTGGAGAGGTGGCTGACGACCTCCCCGTCGGCGTGCTCACGGGTGCGTTCGAGCGCGGTGTCGGTCAGCCCGCCGCCACCGTCGGTCCGTACGAGCATGGCGTCGCCCGGGATCTCGCCCCGCGAATGCTCTTCGATGGCGCCGGCGAGGGTGTCGGTCTGACCCAGCACGGTGACGGCGAGCGTGGACACCAGCAGGGCCGGCAGGAGCGTCGACGCCGGTCGCCGCGGATCGGTACGTGCTTGGGCGCGCAACAGTTCGGTGAGGGGGGATTTCCCCGGCAGCAGACCGACGAGTCGCGGCAGGTAGAGGGGTGCGGCGACGGCCGCCGCCACCAGCAGGGCCAGGCTCGACGCCAGTCCGTAGGCGATGGCCTGTTCCATGTCCCCTCGCGTGGTCGCCACCACCAGAACGACGCCCAGGAACCCGGCGCAGACCGTGACCCACAGCCGCCACTTCGGCACCGTTTCGTCCCTGTCTCCTTCCGGGCGCAGAGCCTCCAGGGGCCTGACCGCCGCACCCTTGCGCGAGGCGCCCAGGACCCCGGCGACCGCCGTGGCGAGACCGATCAGCACCGATGCTCCGACGGGCAGGGCCACCGATCGCACCTGCCAGTAGCGGGAGAGCAGGCCGGCGTCGATCATCCAGCCGCCCAGCAGGTGCGAGCCGACGACCCCGAGCGCCGCGCCCACCAGGGAGGCGACCACACCCACGACGGCGGCCTCGCCGAGCAGCATCCGACGTACTTGACGCGGAGTGCCGCCCACGGCGCGCAGCAGCGCCAGTTCACGGCGGCGCACCGAGACCTGGAAGGTGAAGGTGGTGCCGACCACGAACACGGAGACGAACACGGCCAGCGCGCCGATCAGGACCAGCAGCTGTTGGCCGACCCAGTTGTTGGACGCGTCGAACTCCGACTCCATCGCGCCGCGTTCGTCGTCGGTGTACACGTCCGAGGCCGGGCCCACCACGTCCCGCACCAGGTCACCGGAGCTCGTGGGTTCGGCGCCGGCCGTCGTGACCACACCGATGAGGGACACCCCGGTCGCGCTCTCCTCGGCCAAGGGGTCCGGGAGCAGGACGTCGTCGCCATCGGTGATCCCGGAGACGGTCATGGGCCACTCGGCGCCGGCCGTCAGCACGTCGACGGTGTCGCCCACCGAACGTCCGTGGGAGGCGGGCAAGACGACCTCGTCGTCCCCGGACGGTCCCGCGCCGTCGAGCAGCTTCGTGCTCCCGAGGACGAAGGACGACCACCCGGCGCCGTTGGGGTCGCCGTCGACCACGTCGCCCAGGATCCGGTCACCGTCCATGACCTGGACCTGGAACCGGTGCTCGGCCACCGCGTCGGTCACCCCGTCGCCCCGGGCGATCTCCTCGACGAGGACGTCCGCCTCGTCGACGCTCCACACCGCGCGAGCTACGGTGAAGTCGTCGGACCTGGTCCCGGCCTCTCCTGGCACGGCCAGGACGGAGGCGTTCTCGTAGCGTGGCGGCACCGTCGGTCGCGCCGAGGCGATGACGATCGCCGAGGCCGCCAACAGGGCCACGCCCAGCGTCAACGCGATGAACCCGCCAAGGACCGAGCGTAGGCGGTGCCGCACCATGGCGAACGCGATCATGACTCCTCCGGTCCGGTCATGCGCAGCGCGATGCTCCCGGCGTCGAAACGCTCACCGTCGCGAGCGTCGATCTCGTCCACGATCCGACCGTCCGCCATGAACACCACGCGGTCGGCGCGCGTGGCCACGGTGGGATCGTGGGTGACCACCAGGACCGTTCGGCCGTGCGTGTCCACGACCGCGCGCAGATGGTCCAGCACCTGACGGCCGCGGGCGAGGTCGAGGGCGCCGGTGGGTTCGTCGGCGCAGATCACCGAGGGGCGGGTCAGGACGGCGCGGGCGATCGCCACCCGTTGCTGTTCACCGCCGGAGAGCTGGTGCGGGCGGCGATCGGCGCGATCGCGCAGCCCCACCTCCTCCAGTGCCTTGAGCGCGTCCTCGCGACCCAGGCGCCGTCGTGCCAGACGGGCGGGCAGCAGCGTGTTCTGGACGGCGGTGAGCGCGTCGATGAGGTTGTAGCTCTGGAAGACGAATCCGACCCGTTCGCGGCGGAACTCGGTGAGTTCCCGTTCACCGAGGCCGCCCAGGTCGGTCCCGTCCACGACGACGCTTCCACCATCGGGTCTGTCCAGGCCGACCGCGCAGTGCAGCAGCGTCGACTTACCCGAACCGGACGGCCCCATGATGGCGGTGAAGGTCCCCTCCCGAACGTCGAGCGACGCGCCGTCGAGGGCGGTGACCCGGTGGTCCCCGGTCGTGTAGCGCTTGGTCACGGAGTCGATGCGCAGGGCGTCACGTGTGGCGCCGAGTGTCGCGTTCATATACCGAGCACATCGGATCGGGCGGGTCCCGCGCGGGTGCCCGTGGTGGAGACTCGGAGGTAGACCCTGCCCTACCGCGCGACCGCCCTCGTGCGGGCTACCGTCGAGCGGATGAGCATCCCGAACCTGCGTGCGGCGATCACGCTCGCGCCCCACCGCTTCCTGCTGTCGGCGTGGCCGTGGCGGGCCCTGGCGTACGTCTCGGCCGGCACCGTGGGCGGCGTGCTCATCGTCGGGAGCGTGAACCTCCTGCTGAGGTACACGACCATCACCGAGTGGCCGTGGTACTGGGAGCCGGTCGTGATCCTCATGGTCCTGGTGGCCATGCCCGCCAGTACACCGCTGGTGGCGCGTTGGGGGCGGCTCTGTGAGGGGTTGGTCGGGGAACGGCTGGAACGGCCGACGGCTTCGGGCTCCTCGCCCCGCCTGTGGCGCGACCTCGGATACACACTGCTGAGCCTCACGGTGCTCTGCGTGCTGGACCTGGCGGTGATCGGGGCGGCACTGGGAGTCCCCCTCACGGGTGTGCTCGACTTCGTCGACGCTCCACACCTGAACGTCTACGAACGGTGGGCCTCCGTGCTCGGATGGGCCGTCCTGTGGCCGGTCGGGCTCTACCTGATCGCGGGATGGGCGGCCACACGTTCGGAGATCGCCCGCGCCGTGCTCTCCCCGCGTGAGGATCGGCTGGTCGCCGAACTGCGCGACGTCACCACTTCCCGCGCGGCGCTGGCGACCGCCTTCGACGAGGAACGTCGACGCATCGAACGCGACCTGCACGACGGTGCCCAACAACGCCTGGTCGCGGTGAAGACCTCCCTGGGGTTGGCCCGGCTGGACCTGCCCGCCGATTCCCCGGCCGCGAACGCCGTACGGGAGGCCCAGGAACAGGTGACGCGGGCACTGAGCGAACTACGGGACCTGGTGCGCGGCATCCATCCCCGAGTGCTCACCGAGAGGGGTTTGCGGGCCGCCCTGTGGGACGTGTCCGCCCGATCCGCGTCCGAGGTGGAGATCGACCTCGACCTGCCCGAACGTCTCCCGGGAGCGGTGGAGTCCACCGCCTACTTCGTGGTCTGCGAGGCCATCGCCAACGCCGGCAAGCACGCGCCCGGAGCCACCGTTCGGGTGCGGGGCGGGATACGGGACGCGAGACTGTGGGTGGACGTCACCGATGACGGCCCCGGAGGCGCGAGCCCGGACGGTGGCGGGCTGAGCGGCCTGCGCCACCGGCTGGCGGTCCTGGCGGGTGAGTTGACCGTGGACAGCCCGCTGGGCGGGCCGACCACCGTGCGATTGGAGATCCCGGAACGATGACGCGCGCGCTGACCGTAGTGGTCGCGGACGACTCCGTCCTGCTCCGTGAGGGGGTGACGGGGGTGTTGGGCAGGTTCGGGCACGAGGTGGTCGCCGCGGTCGGCGACGCCGACGCCTTGGAGGAGGCGGTGCGCGAACACGACCCGGACCTGGTGGTCACGGACGTTCGCATGCCCCCGGGCTACGCGGACGAGGGGCTGCTGGCCGCCGTGCGGATCCGCCGCGAACGCCCCGAGCCGGGGATCATCGTGCTCAGCCAGTACGTGCAGCCCGCCTACGCTTCGGACCTGCTGGAGATCGACGCCCCGGGCGGGGTGGGTTACCTGCTCAAGGAGCGCATAGGCGACGTGGAGGAGTTCGCCGAGGCGGTCACCAAGGTCGCTTCGGGCGGCACCGTCCTGGACCGGGAGGTGGTCCGGGTGATGCTGGCGGCCCGCTCCAGCCCGCTGAACCGGCTGGCGCCCCGGGAACGTGAGGTGCTGTCCCTCATGGCACGGGGCGAGTCCAACGCGGCCATCGCCCGCCTGCTGGTGGTGTCGGACGCGGCGGTGAGCAAGCACATCGGCTCGATCTTCACCAAGCTGGACCTGGATCCTCAGGTCGATGGTCACCGAAGGGTCCTGGCCGTCCTGGCCTACCTCGATCGCTGATCGGGGATCCCCGCCCTCACGGGGGCGGTGTTCGGGCCTGTTCTCGGTGGTCTTCGGACTCCGAGGTGCCGTCCGAGACCGAGGGGAAGGCCAGGAAGCGGGTGACGACGGCTGGTCGGCGACCTGGGAACTGCTCACCCCAGGAGCCCCTGGGCACGGCGACGGTGCTCGGCCTCGGAGATGCCTCGACGGCAGGAACGGGCCAGGGATCGGTGGTTGGAGTAGCGTTCGAGAAGACCGTAGGGCGGCAACGGGCCGGCGGGTTCCTTGCCCACCGGTGCTCCCTCGGCCTGCTCCACCAGCAGGGACTCACCGCTGAGCCGCCCTGAACGGAACCAGCGTTCCCACCGCTCGAAGTCGGGGCTGTACTGGTGGGAAAAGGCGAAGGCGGGCTCGTCGGTTCCCGCGAGAAGCCCTCCACCACGAGCCCACAACTCGATGTTCGGCCCCGATTGGTCGGACCACTGGTCGGCCGTGACCACGTCGACCTCCGGGAGACCGTGGCGGTCGCGCACCAGGAGCGCGTCCGTGGCGCGGGTGCGGGGATGGATCTCACGGAGGCTCTCCACCGAGGCGAGCGTCACGATCAACCTTGGCACCCACCACCAGTTCTCCCGTCGTGCCATGAGGCTGTCCCCACGGAGTCGGGTGGGCGGGTGCTTGAGCGCCTCCTGTTCGACCAGGGACTCCGCGAACTCCCGTCCCTCCAGGTCTTCGAGCACCTCGACGGGTCCGCTGCCCACCAGGCCCACCTGACCACCGGCCCCCTGATCGGTCACGCTGAAGGCGGCGTGCCGGCGGCCATCGAGGCTGCGAGCGAGGTCGGCCATCGAGTAGGGCAGGGCGACGCACGCCTGGTCGCGCAGGGTCAACGGGACCACCGGGATACCGGTAGGCCCGGACGGGGCGATCCAGCTGAGTTCCGCGACGGTGGATCGCTGCCAAACCGTGATCAGGTCAGTCAAGGTCAGACCTTATAAGTGAGGAATGTCGCATGTTAATTTCTGGTGACCCTAACCCATGGTCCGATCAGGCGTGATCGCCGGGCGACGGGTCCGAGTCGACGATCACGCCGAGTCTCGGGCCCGGAATGCGGAAGGTAGGCCACGGCCATGCCCGCAGCCCTCGTCCTACTCGCGTCCGTGGCGGTGTTCGCACTCGGCTACCGCTACTACTCGCGATATCTCGCTGAGAAGGTGTACGCGCTGGAACCGGGGTTCGTGACCCCCGCGCACACCTACAAGGACGGCATCGACTTCGTGCCGACCAACCGTCACATCGTCTTCAGCCACCACTTCATCTCGGTCGCCGGCGCCGCCCCCATCGTCGGTCCCGCCGTCGCCGTGTTCTGGGGATGGGGGCCCGCGCTCGCGTGGATCCTCCTCGGCACCGTGTTCGCCGCCGGTGTGCACGACTTCGGTGCCCTCGTGGTGTCCGTCCGGCACAAGGCGCGCAGCATTGGAACCTTGGCCGGAGACGTCATCAGCAAGCGTTCACGGACGCTGTTCCTGGTGATCATCTTCTTCCTGCTGACCATGGTCAACGCCGTGTTCGCCGTGGTCATCGCCAATCTGTTCGTGGGATACCCGGCCGCCATCCTTCCGGTCCTGGTGACGATCCCACTCGCGATCGCGGTCGGACAGATCGTCTACAGGCGCCGTACCGCGGCCCTGCTGCCGTCGATCATGGCCCTGGCGCTGGTGTACGTGTGCATCCCGCTGGGCGTGATGTTCCCGATCGACATCACCGGTGTCTCCGAGGCCATGGGGACGACCCCCAACACGGTCTGGATCATCCTGCTGTTCGTCTACGCGTTCATCGCCTCCCGTATCCCGGTGTGGATGCTGCTGCAACCGCGTGACTACATCAACCTGCACCAGATGATGCTGGCCTTCGTGATCATCTTCCTCGGCGTCGTCGTCGGCTGGGACACCATCGTCGCTCCGATGATCAACAGCGACGTCCCGGCGGACTCCCCACCATGGTTCCCGCTGCTGTTCATCACCATCGCCTGCGGTGCGATCTCCGGTTTCCACAGCCTGGTGGCCTCCGGTACCACCGCCAAACAGATCGACAAGGAGACCGACTCCAGGTTGGTCGGGTACATGGGCGCCGCCGGCGAGGGCACGCTCGCGGTCTGCTCCGTCCTTGCCTGCACCGCCGGCGTGGTCGCCGCGTCCACCTCTCCGTTGGCCGACTGGAACGGTCTGTACGGCGACTTCGGTTCGGCCTCCGCCGGCGCCACCGGCAACTTCGTCGAGGGTGTGGGACAGTTCGCCGACAACCTCGGCATTCCGCTGGAGATCGGTGTCATCTTCGCGGTCGTCGTGGTGGTCAGCTTCGCCGCGACCACCATGGACACCGGTGTGCGGCTACAGCGCTACATCGTCCAGGAGATCGCCGAGATCGTCCGATTCCGCCCGCTGGCCCGCAACCTCACCGTCGCGACGTTGATCGCCACGCTCGTCCCCCTGGGTCTGGCGCTCGTCCCGGGCGACTTCGCCTTCGGTACCCTGTGGCAGCTGTTCGGCACCACCAACCAGCTCACCGCGGGCCTGGCGCTGGCCGTCATCGCGGTGTGGGTCACCAAACGTCGCCGTAACCCGCTGGCGATCCTCATCCCGCTGGTCTTCCTGCTGGTCATGACCTCGTGGGCGCTGATCGTCAATCTGATCGCGTTCGTGCGTTCCGATGACGTCATCGATCGTTTCCTGTTGGCACCGCTCGACTTCGTCATCTTCGCGCTGGCCATCTGGTTGGTCGTCGAGGCCACCATCGCCTTGCGCAAGGCCTTCGCCGCGCGCAACCTGCCGGCGACCGGGAGCACGGAGTCCGAAGGGACCACCGAGACCTCCGAGACCTCCGACCCGAAGGAGTAGTAGGACGTGAATCCGCTGGGTGCGCTCTCTCGCGCATACGACGCCTGGAAGAGGTTGGAGGCCTTCCACGACGAGGTCTTCACCGCGAAATGGCGTCAGGAGGTGCGTCGGGATGCGCGCACCCAGCACGACACGCTGCGCGCCCTTCTGCTCCTGGAGACTCTGGGGGTGGAGGGTCCCGTGTCCTATGAGACCCTCGACCTGATCCCCTACATGGTGGCCGACCTGCACGAGTGGCATCAGCGCATGGGGCGGGACGACCTTGGCGGACCGGGGGTGTGCTGTTGAGGTTCCGCCGAACCGCACGAGCCGAGCAGGACCCGGACATCCCCGCCGTGCCCTCCATCGTCTTCTTCGGCGGTAAGGGCGGGGTCGGCAAGACCACCATGGCCGCCGCCCACGCACTCCACCTCGCCGACCGCGGTCTGCGCACGCTGCTGCTGTCCACCGACCCCGCGCACTCGCTGGGCGACGTTCTCGCGATGCCCCTCGGCGACACGGCCGTCCAGGTCGGCGAGAACCTGTGGGTGCGCGAACCGGACGCCGACGCGGCCCTGCGCCGCAGAGTCCGGCGGATCGGCGACGACGCCGCGCGAGCGCTGCCCCGCGAGATCCTCCCCGCGGTCTCCCGCCACCTCGATCACGCCGCGGCCGGCCCCGGAATGGCCGAGTCCGCACTGGCCGACCTGCTCATGGGCACCATGGAGGAGGTCCCCGATGTGTGGGACCGCCTGGTCGTGGACAGCGCCCCCACCGGCCACCTGATGCGCCTGCTCCACCTGCCCGAACTGCTCACTCCCTGGGTGGAGGGGTTGGCCCGCCAACGCGAGCGCGCCGTGGACGCCGACCGCTTCGCCATCGGTGTCATCGGTGGCACTCAGGAGCGCACCGACGACCCGCTGTTGGAGAGGTTGCACGCCCGCCGCCGCGAACTCGAACGCGCGGCGGCCCGCCTGCGAGAGGACGCCGAGGTCCGGCTGGTCCTGGTGCCCCGCCGTATGGTCCTGGCCGAGACCGACCGCGCCGCGAAGGAGCTCGCCGACACCGGTTTCAGCCTGGGCACCGTCGTGGTCAACCAGGTCCCCGCAGACGTCGATCCCGGTGTCATCGGGGACGTCCGTGCCCGCTTCGCCGAGCAGGGCACCGTCGAGGCACCCCTGACCGGCCGCGAACCCATCGGACCCGACGCCCTGCGCGACCTCCTCACCCACCTGGCCTGACCCGACCCGGGTTCAGCCGTGGGAGCCCTCGTACCCCTCGAACGCCCTGAAGGGCCCGGATCCGGGGCTTCGGGGCGCGGGGATTCCATGGAGGCTTTCCGATGACGGGCTCCGTGATGAAGCATGACGGATGTGGCCGGAAGGGCGTTGATCCGCATCGGGTGGCGAATCGGTACGTAGTTCCGCGTGGAAGGTTTCCTTTGTAGGCGTGGTGTTACGGACCTTATGGTTTGTCCGCAAGAGGGTTTCTGTGGTCATCCTGGATGAGGGGGAATTCCAGGCATTCCTGATATCTCCCTGGCTTCGGGAGGAATGATCGAGGGGTTTCGCCAGTATTTATGGGGGTGGGTTCCCCCTTTGGGGTGAAATGTGATTTCTGAACTCCCTTGGTCCATGGGTTCGTCCGCATGTATGGGCAGGCGGCAGGGTATGTCATTTTGTTCATGCTGTTTTTGTGGGGAATGGGAGAATTCTCATTCTCATTGCGAGGGTTCTGGCCGTGTGGTCTCGTTGCTGAGGGTCGACGGGGGCGCGGATGAGGCTTCCGTTCGGCGCGTTTCTTTCCGATTGGGAATCACGTTCGAAAATGGTGGTGTTCTCGGTGACCGAGACGGTCGAGTCGAGCCCTGTCCAGACGGATGGACAGCAGATGAGCCT
>NZ_BCSH01000108.1 GCF_001570765.1 Nocardiopsis listeri NBRC 13360
CCCGCCCAACAACCCAAAGGGCCTTGGCCAGAGGCGCCCCGCCAGGGGCCAGTCACCAACAACCAGCCACTTCCACCCCTTGGATTTATTCATCTAGTGGTCGCCGTCATGCAGGGTGACCTCGTCAGGGCCGGGTCGGTCCAGTTCGAAGGGGAGGATCTCCCCGCCCTCGCTGTCCGTGACCCGTGGTTCCTGGAGAATCTCCGGTTCCTCGCCGGCGTGGTTCTGGGCGACCATGACGCCGGAGTAACCGCTGTGGTCGTCCTCGGTGGCAACGAACGGCACCAGCCCCGGGCCCTCCCACTCCTGGGAGTTGAGCGTTCGGATCAGGGTCTCCCGGTCCAGGTCGGGGCCGACCTCCATGAGCAGCTGGGCCATCAGCGTGGCCTGCACCATGCCGTACATCGTGGTGTCGGTGAAGGGCGCGCCCTCGTTGTATTCCTCGTGGATCTCACGGAAGAACGTGGTCCACGGGTCCTTGCTCTGGCCGGCCATCGGGAGGAAAGAGGTGATGATCAGGCCGTCGGTGAAGGCCTCCGGCGGCACGTCCTCCGCGGGTGTTCCCTCGGCGTACTGCGTGATCAGTTCGGTGACGACCTCGACGTCACCACCGAAACTGGGGGCCACCCATTGCGGCTCGTAGCCGACGGATTGGGCTTGCAGGATGGCCAGACCGAGGAAGGCCGGGATGCAGTAGCAGACGGCGACGTCGGCCTTGGCGTCCTTCAAGGCCTCGATCTGCCCGTCGAGTTCGGCGACGCCGGGGTCGTAGTCCTCCCAGGCGACGATGTCGTCGATGAGGTACTGCTCGATGCCCGCGTGCGAGGACGGGCCGACGTCGTCGTTCTGGTAGAGGAGGCCGACGCTGTCATCGGGGAAGTTCTCCGCGATGTAGGCGCCCTGGATCTTCGCCTCCTTTGAGTAGTCCACCTGGAAACCGTAGCTGTAGGGGTACTCCTCGGGTGAGTCCCAGGCCAGTGCTCCGGAGGAGACGAAGAGGTCGGGGACCCCCTCGTCGTTGAGGTCGTCGATCACCGCTTCGTGGGTGGGCGTGCCCAACCCACCGAGCATGGCGAAGATCTCCTGCTCGTTGATGAGGTCGCGCGTGACGTCCATGGTCTGCGCGGGGTCGAAGACGTCGTCCTCGACGCGGTAGTCGATCTGGCGGCCGTGGATGCCACCGTTGTCGTTGATGTAGTCGAAGACGGCCCTCGTGCCGGTCGAGACGTGCACGAAACCCGGTGATGCGGCCCCGGTGAGGGGTTGATGGGTTCCGATGACGACGCTGTCGTCGGTGACCCCCGTGGTGAGCTCGCTCGGGGCGGACTCTTCCTCACCGGACCCGGAGCCGCCGCACGAGGTCGCGAGAATCGCCACGGTGAGCGTCGAAGCGATGATTCTCAGTGTTCGCATGTGGTCTTCCTGAACTTCGGTGGTGCCTACGCAGCGGGAGGCTTTTCGGCCTGTGGGGGAAGGCGGCTTCGTAGCTCGGGAGAAGGCTCTGGGGGCGGATTCCTACTCGTCAGTACGTTACCGGCTGGTAAACATCATACGAAGGAGGTCGAGCGCTGCGACCGCTGGTAACGCATAGTCGTTCAGGCCCAGTTCACGGGCGTCCCAATGGGCCGGAGGTCCGGCTGGGGGCCTTCGGTGTTAAAGGGGTGGTGCGGGCCGCCGTGCTTTTGTCGAGAAGCCCTTATGGGGTAACGGTTTCGTGGCGCGGGAGGGCGTTTCGCGTGGAAAATCCGATCATGGGATCAATGGGCGGATCGAAGCCGGTGGTTGTCCCCGATCGGATCAGACCTTCTCGGCGCTCTGGTCGATGATCTCCCGCGCCACACGCGCGATCCGGTCCGCCACCTGGCTCACCGGGCCGTCGCGGCGCCAGACCAGAAGGTGTCGAAGCTGTATCGGGGCCCCCTCCAGTTGGCGGACCACCACACCCCGACCGGTGTCGAAGTCGGACTGACAGGGTGCCACCGCCCGGCGGTCGGCGATCAGATCGCGGATCTCCGACCGATCGTGCAGTCGGTAGGGCACGTCGGGACTGAACCCCGCCTGCTGGCAGGCGACGTAGAAACATTCGGGCCAACCGGTGCCGTCGGGGGGAGTGAGCGCCCAGGAGTCGTCCGCCAGGTCCTCCAGGTGGATGGACGGCTTTTCGGCCAGGGGATGCTCCACCCACAGTGCCACGTGTAGCGGGTCCACCGCGAGCATCGCCCACGCCAGCGGTCCGTCCGTGGTCAGGTCGCGGTCCACGTAGTCGATGGTGGTTCCCAGGTCGAGGCGGCCGGCTCGGACCAGGTCGGTGACCAATTTGGGGGAGTACTCGGTGCGTACGTGCACCGGAACCCCGGGGAAGACCTCCGAGAGTCGTCCGGACAGCTCCACGGTGAGTTGGCCGACCCCGCCGATGCGCAGCGCGGTGGGGGAGGACCCGCGCGCGCTGATGTCGTGCATCAGGTCGTCCATGGACAACAGCACGGCACGTGCTCGGACCAGGACGAACTCGCCCAACTCGGTGGGGCGCACCCCCGAGCGGCCACGATGGAACAACGCCCCGCCGACCTCGCGTTCGATGCGCTGCAACTGGGTGGTCAGCGCGGGTTGCGAGGTGGACAGTGCCGCTGCCGCCTTGGTGACACTGCCGGTGTCGGCGAGGAGACAGACGGTGCGAAGGTGGCGGAGTTCGAGGTCCATGCGTGGAATCTAAGCCGCATGACCCCTCCATGTACAGACGGCCGAACCCGAAGGCTCGTGGTGGGCGTCGTGCCCAGGGTGAACGTCTTGGAGGCGGTTCACCGTCCAGTCCCGGGGTGCCCAAAGGGCGGGTCCTTGGGATAAGGTGCCCAGCGTCACCATATAGTTGGACGACCTACTAAATCGCGAAGCCGCGAAGTGGGTCCCACGCGCACCAGGGCGCGTAACCGTGGGAGAGTTCATGGCGGTCGAACGCACGCTGCACACACCCGAGGCCGAACAGCTCCTCGAGCTGACCCGGGAGATCGTGGACAAGGAGATCGTCCCGCGCGTGGCCGAGGACGAGGAGAACTCCGTCTTCCCTCGCGACGCCTTCACCACCCTGGGCCGCGCCGGTCTGCTGGGGCTGCCCTACCCTGACGAATACGGCGGCGGGGGCCAGCCCTACGAGGTCTACCTTCAGGTCGTGGAGGAGATCTCCCGCGGTTGGCTCGCCCTGGGCCTGGGCGTCAGCGTCCACACCCTGTCCTGCTACCCACTGGCCGCCTACGGTGCCGAGGACCAGAAGGCCGCGCTCCTGCCGGGCATGCTCGGCGGTGAACTCCTCGGCGCCTACTGCCTGTCCGAGACCACCTCGGGTTCGGACGCCGCCGCCATGGCCACCCGCGCCGAACGCACCGAGGCCGGCTACCGGGTCAACGGCGCCAAAGCGTGGATCACCCACGGCGGACAGGCCGACTACTACGCGCTCTTCGCCCGAACCGGAGCCCCCGACTCCGGTGGTCGCGGCATCAGCTGCTTCCACGTGCCGGCCGACGCCCCCGGACTGGGCTCAGCCGCGCCCGAACGCAAGATGGGCATGTGTTCCTCCACCACCGCCGGGATGCTCTTCGACGACGTCGAACTCGACACCTCGGCGCTGATCGGAGAGGAGGGGCGCGGCTTTCCCATCGCCCTGTCCGCCCTGGACTCGGGGCGCCTGGGCATCGCCGCCTGCGCCGTGGGCCTGGCCCAGGCCGCCCTGGACGCCGCCGTCGCCTACTCCCGCGAACGCCACCAGTTCGGCTCCGTCATCGGCGACTTCCAGGGTCTGAGCTTCATGCTCGCCGACATGGCCACCCAGATCGCCGCCTCACGTGAGCTGTACCTGTCCGCGGCCCGGTTGCGCGACGCCGGCCGCCCCTTCGGCAAGCAGGCCGCCATGGCCAAGCTCCTGGCCACCGACACCGCCATGAAGGTCACCACCGACGCCGTCCAGGTGTTCGGCGGCTACGGCTACACCCGCGACTTCCCGGTCGAGCGCTACATGCGCGAGGCCAAGGTCCTTCAGATCGTGGAGGGCACCAACCAGGTGCAGCGGCTGGTGATCGGCCGCCACCTGGCGCGTGAGGCCGAAGTCTGAGCGCCGTCCCGCCTCAACGGCGCAGCAGTTCCAGGGCGACCTCGGCCTGATGCACCGTCGGCTCGACCGCGCGGTCGGTGAGCAGGGCCAGGGCCGACCGGTAGTCGGGGCCACGTTCCAGGTCGTGGAGCCACGCTGCATCGGGGCCTCCTCCGCCCTCCCAACCCAGGAGCCGCGCCCGGCTGTTCGGTGGGCTCACCGAGACCCGGCGCAGGCCACCGGACAGCCCGAGTCCGGTGGCCTTGAGCAGGGCCTCCTTGCGCGCCCAGTAGCCGAAGAAGGCCCCCACCCTCCCGGCTTCGGGCAACGTGTCCCACTCTCGACGTTCGGTGTCGGCCAGAGTGAAGGCGGCCAGTCCGTCCAGGTCGCGCGAGTCCGAGATTCGCTCCACGTCCACCCCGACCGGCACGCCCTCGGCCAAGGCCAGCACCACCCACTCGCCGGAATGGCTCACCGAGATCTCCCAGCCGTCGGCGGCACCGGTCGGAACCGGTTTGCCGTGCGGGGAGGGGTCCTCCCCACCCGCCCCGGTACGCGCTTTGTCCTCACACGATCGGCAGCGCAGGTCGAAGACGACGTCCTCGGGGGCGCAGCCGACACGTTCGGCGAGCACCAGACGGGCCAGTGCCCGCCCGACCAGATGGCGATCCCGGTCGGACTGGAGCCGGAACCGCGCGTTGCGGGTGCGTTCGGTCTCGTCCAACAGGTCGAGCAGACGGTCGCTCGCGGTGGAGGTGTGGGCCCACCACACCGTGGACTCTAGGGGCGAGGAACCAAGGGTCATGTCCTCCATTGTGGCCGATCTTCCCGTTCATGGGGGGTGTGCGCCCGAGTCGAAGTGGGCATTCGGTAAGTGGCAGGTCGGCCCGCCCCCTTTGGAGGCTCAGATGTCTGTCGTGATGATGTTCGGTGCCGGAGCCCTGGTCGGGCTCGTCACCCTCACCGTGATCTTCCTGGTGACCCTCCTAGTCGAGAAGCCCGTCACGCGGGAACCGGAGGAGACGGAGGCCCCGGACGCGCAGCGACGTGACCGGTCCGTACTCTAGTTCGACGGTGGGGCGGCGATCGTGCCGCGCACCACCGATCGATCGAGAAAGGGCAGGTGAACATGGCCGAGGAGAGCCGTCCGACGTTCGGCGCCGAACGTCGAGAGCGCATCCTGGAGCTGGTCCGCGCCAATGGGAGCATGTCCCTGCGCGACCTGGCCATCAAGGTGCGGGCCTCAGAGGTCACGGTCCGCCGTGACGTGCGCGCCATGGAGACCGAGGGGCTGCTCGACCGCCGCCGCGGCGGTGTCGCCCTGCCCGGCAGGATCGGACACGAACAGAGCTACACCGGCAAGCGTGACCAGTGCGCCGCGGAGAAGGCCGCCATCGCCGTGGCCGCGGCCCGTCTGGCGCGTCCGGGCGACGCCATCACCATCGGCCCGGGAAGTACCGCCGAAGCTTTGGCCCGCGCGCTGCGCGGCCATGGCGACCTGACGGTGGTCACCAACTCGTTGCCGGTCGCCGACGCCCTGGCCGGCGCCAACGGGGTGGAGATCGTCATGACCGGTGGCACGGTGCACGCCCCCATGCGGGCGTTGGTCGGCGCCGCCGCCGAGAGCGCGCTCGCCGGGCTCCGGGTCAACCGGGCCTTTCTCTCCGGCAACGGCGTCAGCGCCGAACGGGGCCTGAGCACCCCCAACCCGGCCGTGGCCGGCATCGACCGGGCCCTGTCGGCCTGCGCGGAGGAGACCATCGTCCTGGCCGACCACACCAAGGTCGGCGCGGAGACCATGATGCCCACCGTCGCCCCGGAGAACATCGCGCACCTGGTCACCGACTCGGGCGCAGACCCGGAGGTGATCATGACGTTGGAGGAGATCGGAACGCTGGTGCACGTCGTCGTGGCCGCCGACGAAAGGGGCCAGTGACGACTTCGTGCGAGCGGCCGCGTCCGCCCGATTCCTCCGGAAGGACACGTGGTCTGCGATTCGAACCGACTTGTGCGGTGAAGGTGTGATGCGTGATCCTGTACACACCTACTCGCTGGTAAGACCATCCGCACACGAACCTCTCGACGCCAGGAGCCGACGCGCATGCCCTCCGAACCGACGCACCTTCCGCCCGGGCCGGTGCGGGTCACACCCGAACCCGTGGCGCTCCCCGAGCCCTGGCGCGGCTCTCGCCTGACCGTGGTCGTGCCCACCTACGACGAGGCCGAGAACCTTCCCCGACTGGTCGCCCGTCTGGTCGCCTTGGACCTGCCCGAACTGCGCATCGTGGTGGTCGACGACAACTCCCCGGACGGCACCGGGGAGATCGCCGACAAGCTCGCGGCGGAACTCGGCGGCGCGGAGACCGGCAGGCTCACCGTGGTGCATCGGACCAAGAAGGACGGGTTGGGTCGGGCCTACGTGGAGGGCATGACCCGCGCGCTGGACGACGGCGCCGACTACGTGGTGCAGATGGACGCCGACCTCAGCCACCCGGTCGGGTACGTCCCCCAGCTGCTGGGCACCCTGCACTCCACCGACGCCGGAGTGGTCATCGGTAGCCGGTACGTGCCCGGCGGCAGCCTGTCCGAGGCCTGGGGGCTGCGCCGCCGCCTGCTCAGCGGATGGGCCAACGCCTACGTCAAGACGGTGCTGGCCATCCCGGTGCGCGACGTCACCGCGGGTTTCAAGCTCTGGCGCGCCTCGGCCCTACGCGCCCTGGACCTGCCAAGCATCGAGAGCACCGGTTACGCCTTCCAGGTGGAGATGCACTACCGGGCGTTCCGCCGGGGCCAGAAGATCGTGGAGGTGCCCATCCACTTCGAGGACCGGGTGATGGGCGAGAGCAAACTCGACGGAGCGGTGGCCTTGGAAGCGGCCCTGCGTCCGCTGCGCCTGCGCCGTGCGGAGAACGTCCGTCACCGGCGCTGACCCGAAGGCGACCGCTCGATACGCCGACGTCCGGTGGATATCCTCACATTCCCTTGTCACCTCCCTGAACCTGGGTACCAAGGAGGAAGAGGAGGTGGACGCGATGGTCGACAAGCACTACGACGTGGACACCGACATGGGGGACGACCCCGAGCTGAGCCAGTCAGAAGAGATCGAGCGGCGCATCGAACCCGACCACAACATCCAGCAGTACGACTTCAAGGATGACGACAGCCGTGGCGGCCGCGGTATCGAAGAAGCCGTGCGGGACGAGCGCAGTGACGTCTATCCCAAGGAGAACTGGGGCGGGGAGACCACGAACACCGAGGAGGAGGCCCTTCAGGTGGTCGATGACGGTTCCGCCGTCGACACCGGAGAGGGGGCCGCTGTCCGGGACGGACGTTTCGAAGACCCTGAGAGCGGTGCGGTGCAGGACGAGTTCTCGCCGGCGACCCGCCATGGGAGGCCGGACCGGACCCGGAATCAGCAGGGTTATGTTCCGGACGCGGACGATCCCGCCGATCCCCATGAACCCAACGCCTGATCGGTCACGTCGGGCCCCGGGGTTCCCACACGGACCTCGGGTCCCGACGCTTCCTCGTCCCACCCTTCACAAAGGCACAAACCGATGAGATGATCGAGGTCACACCCGTTGGGGAGGCGACCGAAGTGAAGGAACACCCCTACGAAGTGGACCTGGACCTCGGGGACGACCCACAGGCGACGGAGGTCGCCCAACGCGACATGGTCCTCGACTCCGAATTCAACATCCTCGACTACGACTTCGTGACCGACGACAGCCGTGGTCGGAGCGGGATCGCCGACGGTCTTCGAGCCGAACACCCGGGGACGGCGATCCCACGCCAGCGCTGGGGCGGTGAGCGCAGCGCGGAGGAGGCGGCCCTGAGCGTGGTCCCCGACCCCGACGCCGTCACCGACCGGCCACCCGAGGGTTACGAGGAGGACTGACCCGACGAACCGGGGTGGTCCCCATCCCCGCTCACACCCGCGCTGGATCCGGGACAGGAGCGCATCGGAGGCCCCGACACACCACAAAAGCGCAGGGGCCGATCGTGGGGAAGCTCCTCCACCGCGGCCGACTCGGACTCGGGTACCGACCCCCGGGCGGCGGCCTCCCCGGCCGCCGGCGTCCGACCACGCGGCAACGCCAGCGCGCACAACGCCGCGGCCACCGCCAACGCGGCCAGGATCAGCATCGCCGTGCCGAAGTGCTCGGCCAACCCCGTGGTCCCCTCCGAATCACCGCCCTCGCCGGTCGCGCCGCCGATCCCGGCCAGCGCCGGGATCGCCGCCACACCGATCAGTTGTGCCCCGCGCGCGAAGGTGTTGTTCACCCCCGACGCCAGCCCGGCGTGCCGTTCGGGAACCGAGGCCAGTACCGTCGCCGTCAGCGGCGCCACCGTCGTGGACATGCCCAACGCCACCAGCAGCACACCGGGGAAGACCTCGGACGGGTAGGGAGCGTGTTCGCCGATCCGCGACAGCCACACCAGCCCGCCCGCCAACAACAGTGGACCCACCACCAGTTGGGGGCGTGGACCGATCTTCGCGGCCAGTTTCCCGGAACGGGCCGAGAGCGTCAGCATCAGGAGCGTCAACGGCAAGGACGCGGCCCCCGCCGCGATCGGTGAGTAGCCGGCGACCTCCTGCAGGTAGATGACCATCAGGAACAGCAGTGTCCCGAGGGCCGCGTAGATCACCACCGTGGACGCGTTCGTCACGCTGAACGGCACCGACCGGAACAGGTCCAACGGCAGCATGGGGTCGCGCCTTCGGGACTCCACCAGGAGGAACGCGACGAGCGCCGGCACACCGACGACCGCGCCGGTCCACACCGCCGGGGTACCGCCCTGGGCACCCCACTGGATCAGCGCGTAGGTGATCGCGCCCAGCGCCACCACGCCCAGCAGGGCGCCACCGTAGTCCAGGCCTGCCGTGGCGGAGTCGCCCCGCGATTCGGGCACCTTGAAGTGGGCGATCAGGAGCACTACGACCGCGAGCGGCAGATTGATGAGGAAGATCGACCGCCAGTCGCCGATCTGGACCAGCCACCCGCCCACGAACGGGCCCACCGCCGAGGCCACACCGGTCAGCCCCGACCACGCGCCGATCGCCCGTGCCCGGTCGTCCTCCCGGAAACCCGCCTGCAGGATGGCCAGGCTCCCCGGGGTCAGCAGCGCACCGCCCACCCCCTGGGCGACCCTCCCGGCGATCAACCACCCCAACGTCGGAGCGAACGTGCACAGCGCCGAGGCGAGCGCGAACACCGCCACCCCGATCATGAACAGTCGCACCCGACCGAACCGGTCCGACAGCGACCCGCTCAGCAGGATCAACGCCGACAACGTCACCATGTACCCGTTGACGATCCACTGCAGCCCGGACAACCCGGTGCCCAGGTCCTGTTGGATGGCGGGCAGCGCCACGGTGACCACGGTCGAGTCCAGGAACGCCATGCCCGAGGCCAGGACCGTGGCCGTCAGCATCCACCGCGCCGCGGGCGTACCCCAGGCCACACGACCGGCGGAGGGCGGGGTCGAGACCGATCCACTCATGTGCCACTCTTCCCCGGATCCGGGTCCGACCGAACACGGACCCCCGCCCGAAAACGAGGGTCCGCGTCCTCCCCGTGCGGCCGTCCGGCCCCGACCGTTGTGCTACTCGCTCCCGAGCGCCCCGGTGATGGACGTTCCCGCGGCGCGCCGGGCGGGCAGCACCGCGGAAAGCAGACCGGCCACGATCGCCACCGTGATGAACACCGCGATCTGTGGTCCGGGGAAGGTGAACACCAGGTTGGGCAGCACGGCGATGGAGGCCGCCCAACCGAACACCACGCCCAGGACGATGCCGACCCCGGCGCCGATCAGACACAGCAGCACGGACTCGATGGCGAGCATCCGGCGCAGCTGCGCCTTGGTCAGCCCCAGGGCCCGCAACATCGCGGACTCGCGTGTGCGTTCCAGCACCGACAGTGCCATGGTGTTGGAGATGCCGAACACCGCGATGATGATGGCCAACCCCAGCATCGCCGCGATCGTGTAGAAGGCGATGTCCATCATCTCGGAGAACTGGTTCTTGATCTCGGTGTCCGAACCCACCTGTAGCGTCGGGTGGTCGTCCACGGACGAGTAGACGGCCTCGCGCAGTTCGGCGGGATCGGCGTCCGGAACGCCCCGGATCATCAGGGAGGAGTCCTGGGTCCCCTCGGGGAAGATCCGCTCGTAGTCCTCGGTGATGATGGTCGCCCCGAAGAAGGCCTGCATGTCCTCGGCCACCGCGACGATCTCGAACTCCAGCTCGCCTTCGGGGGAGGCCAGGCCGATGGTGTCGCCCACGCCTCTGTCGACGGCGAAGTCCTCGGAGAGAATCACGGTCCCCGGGCCCAGGTCGGCCAGGTCGCCCTCCACCAGGTCGGCGGTGAGATCGGTGCCCGGTTCCGCGCCGTTGTAGGTGGTGACCGGGATGGTGCCGTCGCTTTCCTCCATGGCGGCGTCGGACTCGGTGTAGTCGTGGCGCTCACCGAACACCGATTCGATGGACGGTTCCCGCTCCAGGTCGGAACGCACCTGGTCGGGGACGAACGAAAAGTCGACGGGGAGCTCGTCCCCGGCCTCCTCTTCGGCGCCCTCCTCGACGGAAGCGTCCGCGCCCCCACCCTCCGGGGCGTACTGCGGGTCGATCCGGTAGTCCGACAGGAACGCGTCGTCCAATATCTTGGTCATGGTCGACTCGACCGTGGCGCTCACCACCGAGTATCCGGTGATGAGGGTGGCGCCCACGGTCAGGGCGATCATGGCGGTGGCGGCGCGGCGCGGGTTGCGGGTGGAGTTGTCCACCGCGAGCGTGCTCGGCACACCCATACGGCGCAGCGGCAGGCCCAGCACACCCGCGCACCAGCGCACCAGCAGTGGGCCGAGCACGACCACGCCCAGGAAGGCGAGCAGCGCCGCACCGGTCACGACGAACAGGTTCATCGGGTGCGGGCCGATCAGCCGGACCCCGGTGACCAGCACACCCGAGACCACGAAGGTCAGCACGCCGAAGACCACGCGGGGCCATCCGGTGCCCTTCTCCAGACCGGCCGCGGTGGCGCTGGTGCGCAGCGCCGCCAACGGGGACACCCGGGTGGCGCGTATGGCCGGGACCAGCGCGGAGAACACCGTCATCAGGGTGCCGACCAGTAGACCGGCGAGGATCGCGTTCGGATCGATCACGACCGCGGCGACCACGTCGGCGCCGAGGAGGGGACCACCGATCCAGGCGCCGAGGAAGCCCGCACCGATCCCGGCCGACACACCCAGGGCCGAGGAGACCAGGCCGACCACGAAGGACTCGATCAGCACCGAACGGAAGACCTGGCCGCGCTTGGCGCCCACACAGCGCAGCAGGGCCATCTCGCGCTGACGCTGGGCGATGAGGATCGCGAACGTGTTGTAGATGACGATCGAGGCGACGAACATCGCGATCACGCCGAACAGCAGCAGGGAGATGCGCAGGATCGCGCTCTGGGCGCCTCCCTGCCCGGCGAGTCTTTCACCGTAGGCGGTGCCGGACTCGATTTCGGCAGCGTCCCCCAGAAGGGCGGCGACGCTCGTGGTGACGTGCTCCTCGGTGACGCCCTCGGCGGCCAGGACGTCGATCTCACCGAAGCCCTCGGCCCCGGTCATCCGTCGGGCGACGTCCTCGGTCATGACCACCGCGCCGCCGAAGCCGTACTCGGGATCGATCCCGAAATTGACCAATCCGGTGACGGTGAACTCCCGCTCCTGACGATCGGGGTCGAGCAGGGTGATGGTGTCGCCCACCTCGAAACCGGTCTCGGAGGCGGTGGTGGTGCCCAGGGCGACCTCGTCCGCGGTGGTGGGCAGGGTGCCCTCCCTCGCGGTGAAACGGGTGACCTCACCCACGGAGACGCCCAGGGGCGGCACGCTGCCGACGGTGCGTCCCTCGGCGTCGAGCAGGACCGCGTGGCCGTTGACCACACCGTCCGCGGCGGCGACCTCGTCCAGGGAGCGGATCTGTTCCAGGTGTTCTTCGGTGAGGGGTTCGGGCTCCAGGTACCGACCCGCTTCGTCCTGTTGTTCGGCGGGCACGGCGATGGTGTCGACGTTGGTGGCCGACCCCATCACGGATTCTTCGTAACTCGCTTCAAGGGTGTCGGCGAAGACCATGGTGCCGGAGATGAACATGACTCCGAGCAGGATGGCGAGGGCGGTGGTGACGTAGCGGGCCTTGTGCAGTCGAAGGCCGGCCAGGGTGGTGCGGAGCATGGCGGAGATGACTCCTGGATCATGCGGCCGGGTTGTGCGGCCGGGGCGGGGGTCGTGTTCGGGCGTGCTCGTCACGCTAGGTTCGAGAAGCGCTCGAAACCTCCGTCCACGGGCCGAACCGGGTATGGGCCAAAGGCATGTCTTGGAGAGGGTCCGGGACGCCTAAGTGGGGTCGACCCCCCTACTTTCGTCGGGGGGACCGTCGTCTCGGGTGAACCGCCACGGCTCCGGAACGCCTATGGGCAGGGGAAACGTCGCCGGCCGACGAACGGGGCGACGGCCCGAGGGGCTGATGGCGGCGACCCGGCTCCGGCCTACACTCGGTCGCGTGAGAACTCCGTTGAGAGACCGGGTGGGCCGCGCCGCGACACTGGCGCGGCACAACGGGATGTGGTGGTGGAACCGTCGGCTGCGCATCGCCGACTGGTGTTTCGCCCTGTTCACGCTGCCCTTCAGCGGGGTGGCGATGCTGGCAGGGGTCAGTAGTGGGCTGGGTGGCCTCTCGGCGCTGTTCGGGGTGTACGGGGCCTTGGTGGACTCCCTACCGGGCATGTGGTGGATCCTGCTCGGGGCGTTCCTCGT
>NZ_BCSH01000109.1 GCF_001570765.1 Nocardiopsis listeri NBRC 13360
CCAACCGCCAACAACCGCCAACAACCAGCCACCACCAGTGGTCCACCGAACAGCACTATGACTCGCCTCAGGTGGTGTGGGGACGCCACCGTCGGTGCCGGGTGGAGTCGTCGCCGGACCGTAGCAGTTCGAGTCGGGGACGCGGCCCGTCGACGCGACCGGTGGGGGGTTTGCGGCTGCCGGCGCGGAAGGGGACCGGCCAGGTGACGCCGGGACCCGCATAGTCCTGTTCGGCGGCGGCGTGAAGGGTCCAGTGCGGGTCGTACAGGTGGGGGCGGCCCAGGGCGCACAGGTCGGCGCGGCCGGCCAGGATGGTCGAGTTGACGTCGTCGTGGGAGGAGATGGCGCCCACGGCGATGACGGGGACACCGAGCTCGCGGCGGACGCGTTCTGCGTAGGGGACCTGGTAGCTGCGTCCGAACGCGGGTTCCTCCTCGGGGGTGACCTGTCCGGTGGAGACGTCGATGGCGTCGGCTCCGGCCGCCACGAGGGCGCGGGCGATCTGGACCGCGTCGTCACCCGTGGTGCCGCCCTCGACCCAGTCGGTGGCGGAGATGCGTACGGTGAGGGGTTTGTGGTCGGGCCAGGCGGCGCGCACGGCGGTGAGGACTTCCAGGGGATAGCGGAGCCGACCGGTCAGGTCGCCCCCGTAGGAGTCGGTGCGCCGGTTGGTGACCGGGGACAGGAACGAGGACAGCAGGTAGCCGTGCGCGCAGTGGAGTTCGAGCAGGTCGAACCCGGCGCGGTCGGCGGCGTGTGCGGCGGCGACGAAGTCGTCGCGGATGGAGTCCATGGCGCCCCGGTCCAGTTCCCGGGGCACCTGGTTGACACCGTCCCGGTAGGGCAGCGGCGACGGGGAGACCACCGGCCAGTTGTCGGTGGTCAGGGGTTGGTCAATGCCCTCCCACATCAGCCGGGTGGAGCCCTTGCGGCCGGCGTGCCCGAGCTGCACTCCGACACGGGCCCGGCTGTGGGTGTGCGCGAAGTCGGTGAAGCGGCGCCAGGCGGTCTCGTGTTCGGGCGCGTAGAGTCCGGCGCAGCCGGGGGTGATGCGGGCGTCGGCGGACACGCACACCATCTCGGTCATGACGAGTCCGGCACCACCGAGCGCCTTGCCGCCCAGGTGGACGAGGTGGAAGTCTCCGGGGGTGCCGTCGGTGGAGGAGTACATGTCCATGGCCGAGACGACGACCCGGTTGTCCAGTTCCAACGCGCCCAGGCGGAAGGGGTGGAACATGGGCGGGCGAACGTCGAGGGCTCCTTCTCCACCCCTGACCTCGCGGGCCACCTCGCGGGCGAACCAGCCGTCGACCCGGGCGACGAACTCCGGGTCGCGCAGGCGCAGGTTGTCGTAGGTGACGCGGCGGCTGCGGGTCAGCAGATCGAAGGCGAACGGCAGCGGGTCGGCGTCGACGTGGCGGTGGATGTCCTCGAACCACTCCAGACTGGCCTGGGCGGCGCGTTGGGTGCTGGTCACCACGGCACGGCGTTCGTCCTCGTAGGCGTCCAGGGCACTCGGCAGGTCGGGGTGTTCGTGCAGGCGGGCGGCGAGCGCCAGGGCGTCCTCCATGGCCAGCTTGGTGCCGGATCCGATGGAGAAGTGCGCGGTGTGCGCGGCGTCGCCGAGCAGGACGACGTTGCCGTGGTGCCAGGTGCGGTTGCGGACGGTGGTGAAGCGCTGCCAGCGGGAGTTGTTGGGCCGCAGTCGGTGCGGTCCCAGGACGTCGGCGAACAGCTTCTCGCAGCGGGAGATGGCGTCGAGGTCGCTCTCCCCGGGGGCGAGATCGCGGTCGACGAATCCGGCGGCCTCCCACACGTCCTCGGCCATCTCCACGAGGAACGTACTGGCGTCGGTCGCGTAGGGGTAGCAGTGCAGCTGCATGATTCCGTGCGGGGTGCGCAGGATGTGGAAGTTGAACGCGTCGAAGACCAGGTCGGTGCCCAGCCACATGAACCGGTTGCTCCGCGGTTCGAGGATGGTGCCGAACGCGTCGGCGTGTGCGGTGCGCGTGGCGCTGTTCGCCCCGTCCGCGGCGACCACGAGGTCGTAATGGGCGGCGAGTTCCGCGGCGGGCGGCGCCTCGGTGCGGGTGTGGACGCGCACCCCGAGTTCGGCGCAGCGGGCGCGCAGGATCTTCAGGAGGGTGTGGCGTCCGATGGCGGCGAAACCGTGCCCGCCGGAGGTGATGACGGTGCCGTCGAAGTGGACGTCGATGTCGTCCCAGCGGGCGAACTCCGTGGTGAGTCGCTCGTAGACACGGGGGTCGGCGTGTTCGATGCCGCCGAGGGTCTCGTCGGAGAGCACCACGCCGAACCCGAAGGTGTCGCCGGGGGCGTTGCGTTCGTAGACGGTGATGTCGTGGGTGGCGTCGAGTTGTCGGGTCAGGGCCGCGAAGTACAGTCCCGCGGGTCCAGCGCCGATACACGCGATGCGCATCGCGCCGCCTTCCTGTTCGTTGACGTCCTGTTCGTCGACGTCACGGTCTGTCGTCGGGTGCCGTCGCCCGCTCGTCGGGGTGGTCCGCTCGATGGTCGGGACGCGGGGGCGGTGTCACAGGGCGCCCTCCCGCAGCCGGAAACGCTGGAGCTTGCCGGTGGGGGTGCGGGGCAGTTCGTCGACGAAGACCACCGAGCGCGGTGTCTTGTACGGGGAGATGCGGGAGCGCACGTGTTCGCGCAGTCGATCGGCCAGGTCGGTGTCGGCGATCGGACCCGGCCTCGGCACCACGTACGCCCGTACGGCCAGGCCGCGTTCGGGGTCCTCCACCCCCACCACGGCCGCCTCCTCCACGTCGGGGGAGGTGAGAAGCGCCTCCTCCACCTCGGCGGGGGCGATGTTGTAGCCGGCGGAGACGATCATGTCGTCGCTGCGCGCCCGGTACCAGAAGTAGCCGTCCTCGTCGCGCACGTAGGTGTCCCCGGTGTGGTTCCAGCCGTGGCGGACGTACTCCCGTTGGCGCGGGTCGTTCAGGTAGCGGCAGCCGACGGGACCGCGGACCGCCAGGTGTCCGGGTTCGCCGTCGGGTACGGGGTCGCCCTTGTCGTCCAGGACGGCGGCGGTGAACCCGGGGACGGGCCTGCCGGTGGAGCCGGGGCGCATGTGGTCGTCGGTGGAGGAGATGAAGATGTGCAGCATCTCGGTGGCGCCGATGCCGTCGAGCAGCCGCACACCGGTGGCCTCGAACCAGTCCCGCCAGGTGTCCGCCGGCAGGTGTTCGCCGGCGGACACGCACCGGCGCAGGGTGGACAGGTCGCGGTCGCCGCGTCCGGCCAGCATGGCCCGGTAGGCGGTGGGCGCGGTGAACAGGATGGTGGCGCCTCGTTCGGTGACGGCGTCCAGTAGCGCCTCGGGGCGCGGGCGTTCCAGCAGCACCGTGGCGGCTCCGGCCCGCAGCGGAAAGATCAGCAGTCCGCCGAGTCCGAAGGTGAACGCGAAGGGCGGGCTACCGGCGAACAGGTCCTCGGGAGCGGGCTTGAGCACCTGGAGGGAGTAGGTGTCGGCGATGGCGAGCACGTCGCGGTGGAAGTGCACGCACCCCTTGGGGTCACCGGTGGTCCCGGAGGTGTAGGCGATCATGCAGGCGTCGTCGGCGGCGGTGCGCACGGCGGTGAACGGGTCGGGGTGGGCCGCCACCCGTTCGGTGAGGTCGTCGGGGCCCTGTCCTGCGTACACCAGGGTCGAGGGGGCGGTGTCCTCCCCCGCCCGTCGGGACGCCTCGTCCAGGTCGTCCAGGAAGCGGGCGTCGCACAGCGCGTGGGCCACGCGTGCGGAACGCAGGATGGTGGTGAGCTCACCGGCGCGCAACACCGGGAGGACGGTGACGACCACGCCTCCGGCTTTGAGCACGGCCAGCCAGCAGGCGGCGAGCCAGGGGGCGTTGGGGCCGCGCAGCAGCACCCGCTCCCCCGGCCGCAGGCCGCGTTCCTCCACCAGGACGTGGGCGATGCGGTCCACCCGGTCCCGCAGTTCTCCGTAGGTCAGTGTCTCGTGTTCGCCCACGACGCAGCGCCGGTCGGCACCATGACGGGCGATGGTGCCCTCCAGGAGCTCTTCCGCGCAGTTGAGGCGCCGGGGTACGTCCAGGGGTTCGATGAGCGGCCACTGTTCCAGGGGCGGCAAGTGGTCGCGGGTGAAGGTGTCCTCGTACGCGCTCGGGGTCGAGGGCGGTGGGAGCGGTTGGTCGGGCGATGGAGAGTGCGACATTGCTGGACCTCCGGGTGCGGGGTGCGACAGCGGGCGGCGTGGCCGTGGTGACGGCTCGGTGTCGGCGCGTGGACGACTACATGTGACGGGCGATGATCTGTCGCTGGACCTCCGAAGCCCCTTCGTAGATACGGGGTGCCCGGACCTCTCGGTACAGGTGTTCCAGGAGGTGGCCCCGGTGCAGGGCACGCGCACCGTGCAGTTGGACGGCGGAGTCGACCACGTACTGGGCGGTCTCGGTGGCGAACAGCTTGGCCATCGCCGCCTTGAGCGTGACGTCGGGGCCGCCGGAGTCGTACTCCTCGGCGGCCGCGTACACCAGCAGGCGGGCGGCCTCGGTACGCGTGGCCATCTCGGCGAGCGTGTGGGAGACGGTCTGCAGAGCGGCGAGGGTGCCGCCGAAGGCACGGCGACCGGCGGTGTGCTCCTTGGCGGCGGCCAGAGCCGCCCGGGCCATGCCGACGGCGAACGCGCCGACGCTGGGACGGAACAGGTCCAGGGTGCGCATGGCCACCGAGAACCCCTCGTCGGGGGCGCCGACAAGGTCGTCCGAGCCGACCTCGACCCCGTCGAAGACCAGGTGTCCCAGGGCGTGCGGGGACAGCATCTCCAAGGGCTCACCGGACAGCCCCGGGCGGTCGGCGGGGACGCAGAAGGCGGTGACGCCCCGCGAACGGGTGCCGGGGGTGGTTCGGGCGAAGACGGTGTAGAAGTCGGCGTCCGGCGCGTTGGAGATCCATGTCTTCTCACCGTGCAGCCGCCAGCCGTCGCCGGACGGCTCGGCACGCAGTTCCAGGGCCGCGGCGTCGGATCCGGCCTCGGGTTCGGTGAGGGCGAAGGCCGCCACCGCCCGGCCCGCCGCGGCCTCGGGGACCCAGCGCTTCCGTTGTCGGTCGGTCCCGGACTGAAGGAGGGGGTAGGTCCCCAACCCTTGGAGGGCCAGGGCGGTCTCGGCGTGGGTGTCGACACCGGCCAGGTGTTCGCGGAGTAGGCACAACCGGGTGGCGGGGGCCTCTCGCGGAGGTCCGTCGTCGACCGTGCCGGGGAACAGCGCGGACAGCAGTCCGCTCTCGCCCAGCCCCTGGAGCAGCGCCCGGTCGACGCGCCCCGGTTCACCGGGAGTGGTGTCCAGTTCGGCCGCCCGGTCGGTGACCCATCGGGCGAACTCGTGGTCGTCGTCGTGGGGCTGGAACGCCATGTGCGACCTCGACTCTCTCGGGAACGTGATCCGCCTCACTCCGAAGATGCACCCGGAACGTGACGGCCGTCAAGGGAGTGACATGAAGCCATCGGGAAAACGGACGTGATCGCAGGAGAAGGTCGAGCGCCGCAAGGGGTGCCGTGTACCGGCGGCTATCGTGTGCCCATGATTGCCAACAGCGACCGAGCAGCCCCGGATCCCACAGTCGACGCCGACCGCGTCCTGCGCCGCCCCCGGGCCCTGATCGTGTCGTTCTTCGGCACCTACGCCCGCGACGTGGGCGGATGGACGGGGGTTGCCGACCTGATCGCGCTGATGGGCGGACTCGACGTCGACGGCCCCTCGGTCCGCTCGGCGGTCTCCCGACTCAAACGCCGTGGGCTACTGGTGTCCGAGCATCTGGGCGGCGCGGCCGGCTACCGGCTCTCCGACGAGGGACGCCGCATACTCGGCGAGGGCGACCAGCGCATCTTCGGCCACCGGGTGGCCCGCGCCGAGGACGGTTGGGTACTGGTGGTGTTCTCCGTGCCCGAGGCCGAACGTCGTCGCCGGCACGCGTTGCGGACCCAACTGACCCGACTGGGGTTCGGCACCACCGCCGCCGGCGTGTGGATCGCTCCCGCGCACCTCACCGACCAGGCACGCACCACCCTGCGTGAACTGGGCCTGGAGGAGCACGCGGAGCTGTTCCACGCGACCCACCTGGACTTTCGCGACCTGACCACGTCCGTCGCCCGCTGGTGGGACCTACCGGCGCTACAGGCGATGTACCAAGGGTTCCTCGACGAACACGAGCCCGTGCTGACCGCGTGGCGACGACGCGGCGCACCTTCGGACCAAGGCCCCGAACAGCGGGCGATGGCCTTCGCCGACCACCTGCGCGCGGTGGACTCCTGGCGGAGGCTGCCGTTCCTCGACCCGGGGCTGCCACCCGAACTGCTGCCCGACCGGTGGGCGGGCAGCAGGGCCGCGCGCGTCTTCTTCGACCTGCACGCCCTGCTGCGCGGGCCCGCCCTGGACCACGTCCGCGCCACCGTGACCCCCTGAGGTCAGTCGGTCGGCCCCGGGATGACGGCGTCGCAGAGCAGCTCCAACAAGGCATCGGGTTCGAACAACTCGGCCACTCCGAACAGCGCCACGGCCGGGTAGTGGCGTCCCATATGGGCGCGGTAGACCCGGCCCAGCTCCCGCCCGGAGGCCCGGTAGCCGGGAACGTCGGTGGTGTACACGCTCAGGCGGGTCAGGTGTTCGGGTGAACCACCACAGGCTCGCAGAGCGGTGACGACGTTGGCCAGGGCACCATCGAACTGGTCGACCAGGGACTCGGCGGCCGGCCGCCCGTCGGGCCCGGAGGCGATCTGTCCGGCCAGGTGGACCAGACGGCCCGGGGCGGTGACCACGGCGTGGGAGAAGCCCGGGTTGGGCCCGAGTTCGGGCGGATTCACCAGTGTGTGCGGGGTGGGCGGCAGGTGTACGGGTTCCACTCAGCGTCCCTTCCATTGGGGGGTGCGACGGCCGGTGAAGGCGGCGTGGAATTCGGCGTAGTCCTCACCGCGCATGAGCAACGCCTGGGTCATCGCCTCCAGTTCGATGGCCCCGGACAGACTCATGTCGAGTTCCCGGGAAACCAGGGCCTTGGTCTGGGCGTAGGCGAAGGAAGGGCCCTTGGCCAACCTCTCGGCGAGCCGGTCCACGGCGGCGTCGAGCTCGTGGTCCTCCACCAGTTCGCTCACCAGACCGATCCGCTCGGCCTCGTCGGACTCCACTGTGTCGCCGAGCATGAGGATACGGGTGGCGTTTCCCAGGCCGACCATGCGCGGCAACAGGTAGGCGGCGCCCATGTCGGCCCCGGACAGCCCCACCCTGGTGAACAGGAACGCGAAGCGGGCCGAGCGGGCCACCACCCGGAAGTCGGAGGCCAGGGCCAGGACCGCGCCGGCGCCGGCGGCCATGCCCTGGATACCCGCGATCACGGGGATCGGGCACTCGCGCATCGCCCGGATCACCTCCCCGGTCATGCGAGTGAAGGAGAGGAGTTCGTCGGGGGCCATCTCCAGGGTCCGGCCGATGATCTCGTCGACGTCGCCGCCGGAGCAGAAGGCCCGGCCCTCGCCGCGCAGGACCAACACGCTGGTGTCGTCGCGGTGTGGCAGTTCCAGCAGCAGGTCCCGCAGGTCGGCGTAGGCCTCGAAGGTGAGGGCGTTGAGCCGGTCGGGCCGGTTCAGGGTGACGGTGGTGACCCCGTCGACCCGGGTCAGGTCGAAGTGGTCCCACCGGTCCGTGAGCGGCACGGAGCCGCGAAAGGCGCTCATCGTTGGGTGTCTCCTCCGTCGAGGGTGAGGGACTGGCCGTTGATCGCCCCGGCCAGGGGACTCGCCAGGTAGGTGACGGCGGCCGCCACCTCTTCGGGTTCGATCAGCCGGCCCAGGGGCGTCGAATCGGCGAGGGCGCGTTCGGCCCGGCCCGGGTCGCGTCCGGTGCGTTCGGAGATACGGGCCACCGAGCGTTCGGTCATGGGGGTACGTACGAAGGAGGGACACACGGAGTTGGCGGTCACGCCGGTGCCGGCGACCTCGTCGGCCACCGAACGGGCCAGGCCGAGGACGGCGTGCTTGGCGGCCGCGTAGGCGACGGTGTGGCGGGTTCCGGTGTGGGCGGCGGTGGACGCGACGAAGACCACGCGCCCATGGTCGCGTTCGATCATGCCCGGCAGTAGGGCCCGGGTCAGCAGGAACGCGGAGGTGGCGTTGGCGTCCAGGTGGTGACGCCACAGGTCGAGGTCGGTGTCGCGCAGCCGGGCGCTGTGCGCGGCGCCGGCGTTGTTGACCAGGACGGATACGGGGCCGAGTGAGTCGGCGAGTTCGGACACTGCGACTTCGTCGGCGAGGTCGCACGTCCGGGTGGCGACGAGGTGTCCCCGCTCCCGGGCGTCGTCGGCGAGCAGGGCGAGGCGATCGGGGTCACGGCCAAGGGCCGCCACCTCGTGTCCGGCCTCGGCGAGCGCGAACACGACGGCCCGTCCGATGCCACCGGAGCCGCCGGAGACCACGGCGAGCCGTTGGGAGTCAGCCATGGCGCGAACATATCACTCAGGTATGACCGTCGTCACGGGTGCGATATAAACCGAAAAAGGTCTGAAGGCACGAAGACGGCGGCGCCGCCGGCCGCTGGCCGTCGACGCTGCCGTGATCCGTTTTCGTCCGGGCACCGCCGAAGTCGGAAGGCCCGAAGCGAGCGAGTGTGCCCCTAGAAGGCGGGACCGGCCTCGATGGCCGCGTCCACGGTCTCGGCGCGGGCCTCCTCGACCTCGTCCGCCAGGTCGGCCTCGTGGGCCTCGAACTCGGCGGTCACCTCGGCGGCCAGTGCGCGCATGGCGACCTCCTCGGTGACGATGCCGCCGCGCACACGGTTGGCGTCACCGATCTGGGCGGTCGGGCTGTTGTCGGTGGCCACCAGGTCGCCACCGACGATGTTGTTGTCGATGTAGGCACCACCGGAGACGCCGGTGACGGACAGGTCGCCATCGACGTAGTTGACCGAGGCGCAGAAGTCGTCGTTCTCGCCGGCGCCGACCGCGACCGGGCCGGAGCCGGCGCTGTAGGTGGCGTTGCCCAGGACCTCGCTGTCGCACAGGATCCCGCCGGAGGCGGAGCCGTTGACGATGAGGTCACCGCGGATGACGCTGTCGTAGATGTCGGCGTAGACGACACCATCGGCGTTCACGCCGTCGGCGATGCGGCCGCCGTTGACGTAGAGCTCGCCGGTGGTGGCGTCCACGGACGCGGCGGAGGCACCGACCACGTAGACGAAACCGTCGTTGGCGGCCCCCTCGGCGGCCTGGGCACGCAGAGCGGCGACCGAGCTGCCGTCCTCCAGGTAGGTGCCGTAGGAACCGGAGTTGACCACGTCACCGTCGACCGTGGTGTCGGAGGCGTCGAAGTAGGCGTCCCCGGCGACGGACACCTCGCCCTCGATGGCGCCACCGATGATGTGGAGGTTGGCGTCCTGCTCGACCGTGACGTCGCCCTGGACGACGGTGCCGTCCAGGAAGCAGCTCGCGCCGGAGGGGACCTTCAGGTCGGTCGGCAGGGTGATCTCACCGCCGTGACCGGAGCACAGGGTGACCAGATCGGCCTGGGCAGGAGCAGCCATCATGGTGACGCTGCCGATCGCCAGAGCCGCGGTGGCGGTGGACGCGGCGATCTTACTCCCGAGCTTCATGCGGGGGATTTCCTTTCGTCGTGACCGGTGGGGGCCGGACGCTCCTGATTCGGTGCGGGAAGAGCGCCGTGTGACACCAAAGCGAAAGTACCGATCGGCGAGGGCTTTGGGAATACTTGTCCGGGGAAGTTTCGCCTCTGTCCAGGTTTCGCCGAAGGAAACAATCGAGGTGGCGCACGTGACCGTCACGGCGCGTGCACCCATCGGTTCCGGGGTTCACCACGGTGACCCGGGACCGGAAAAGGGCCGCCCGGTTTCCCCGAACGGCCCTTCATCAAGCCCCACGACGCCCGTCGCGTGATCACTTCAGGTGACCGTCACCGGTGACCACGTACTTGGTCGATGTCATTTCGGTGAGGCCCATCGGCCCCCTGGCGTGCAGTTTCTGGGTGGAGATACCGATTTCCGCACCGAACCCGAACTCGCCACCGTCCGTGAAACGGGTGGAGGCGTTCACCATCACCGCGGCCGAGTCCACCCGGGCCACGAAGTACCGGGAAGTGGCCAGCGAATCGGTGATGATCGCCTCGGTGTGCTGGGTGGAGTACTCACGAATGTGCGCCAACGCCGCGTCGACGTCGGGCACCACCCGCACGGACAGGTCCATGTCCAGGTACTCGGTCGCCCAGTCCTCCTCCGTCGCCTCGACCACGGTGGCCTCGGTCGGATGTGCCGTGGCGATCTCCAGCACCCGTGGATCCCCGTGCACGGTCACACCGGACGCGGCCAGGGACTCCAGGACCCGTGGCACGAACGCCTCGGCCACCGCCTCGTGCACCAGGAGCGTCTCCGCGGAGTTGCACACCGAGCAACGCTGCGCCTTGGCGTTGGTGGCGATGGCCACCGCCTTGTCCAGGTCGGCGTCGGCGTCCACGTACACGTGGCACAGGCCCTCACCGGTCTCGATCACCGGAACGGTGGAGTCGCGCACCACGGCCTGGATGAGCGAGCCGCCACCGCGCGGAATGAGTACGTCGACCAGGCCGCGCGCACGCATCAGCGCGGTGGAGGACTCACGGGTGCGCCCGGGAACGAGTTGGACGGCGTCGACCGGCACCTCGGTGCCCTCCAGCGCGTCCCGCAGCACCCGCACGATGGCGGTGTTGGAGTTGTAGGCCGAGGACGATCCCCGAAGCAGCGCGGCGTTCCCGCTCTTCAGGCACAGTGCGGCCGCGTCGACGGTGACGTTGGGCCTGCCCTCGTAGATGATCCCGATGACGCCCAGCGGCACACGGATCTGGCGCAGGTCCAGGCCGTTGGGGAGCACGCCTCCGCGTACCGACTCGCCCACCGGGTCCGGCAGCTCGACGATCTCGCGCACGGCGTCGGCGATGGCCTCGATCCGCCGTGGGGTGAGGGTGAGCCGGTCGATCATGGCCGGACTCGTGCCCTCGGCTCGGGCGCGCTCGACGTCCTCGGCGTTGGCCTCGGTGATCTCCTCGGCCCGTTTGACCAGGGCGTCGGCGATCGTGTTCAGGGCGGTGTCCTTGGCCGCACGGCTGAGCGTGGCGAGGTCGACGGCCGCGTTCTTACCGCGTCGGGCCACATCGTGGACCTCGCGCTCGATGTCACTGCTGACTGTCATCTCTGGTTCTGGCTTCCTTGCTCGGGAGGCCGCCCCGGCCGGTGGCACCTGCGGCGTCGGAGGGCACCTCACCGGGGGGATTCCCTCCAGCGTATAGCGCCCGGTCGACCACCGCGGGAGTTGTCCACAGGCCGAGACGTTCCCGGGGTCGGAAGGGGTCAGCGCCAGCCGTAGCGGTCGCGCAGGACGGCGGCGACCTTCCAGAAGACGTCCTCGTTCATCACGGCGGCCTCGCGGCGGATGTCGTCCTCGTCGAACTCGAAGAGGCGATCCACCCGCAGGTAGGAATCACGCTCCTCCCGGTCCCAGGGTCCGGAACCGATGGGCAGCCAGTCCTGGCGCTCGTGGTCGTCGGGCCGTTGGGAGGACAGCATCAGGCCGTGCAGGCGGCGGCCCTTGCGGCCGACCACCAGCATGGGACGATCCTTGCCCTGGCTCGCGTCCTCCTCGAAGGGCACCCAGGTCCACACGATCTCGCCGGCGTCGGCGAGACCGTCCCTCTCCGGGGCGTAGACGAGCCTGGTGGCGTTGCGGCCGGTCGGGACCTCGCGGACGGCGCCCTCGTACGGGTGGGAGTCGCCGTGCTGTGTCGTCTGTTGAGTCACGCACCGCATC
>NZ_BCSH01000110.1 GCF_001570765.1 Nocardiopsis listeri NBRC 13360
TCGGGCTCGGAGGAACAGAACGCGCCGAGCTTGACGTCGTCGGGGGTGCCGAACATCTGCGGCACCCATTCGAAGAGCTGGTCCTGGGTTCCGTTGGAGGCGACGGAGACCGCGGCCAGACCGGTGCCGGTGATGGACAGGGCGATGCCGGGGTCGCCCCAGTAGAGCTCCTCGAAGGCGACGGGGATGCCCAGCCCGCTGGGTTCGAGCCACTGGTTGGCGAAGAAGTCCAGGGAGTACAGGCCGATCTTGGCGGCCTCCTGGATGATCGGCCAGGGAGTCTCCTCACGCTCGTCCCACTCGGCCCCGGCGGGGCGGATGACGTCCTTGGCGAACCCGTGGGCCCAGTCCCGGACGTCGCGGACGTCCTGACTCGGTTCCAGGCTGAAGGTGGGGGCGGTGTCCTCGCTCATGCGCTTACGTCCTTCGTCGGACCCTCCGGGGGTGGAGGGACGGCCTATGTGTGTTACCAACGGTAACATGCATGAATTCCCCCACGCCAGGGCGATCTCCCCCGAACGACCTGTGCGGGGCTCGGGAAACGGGAAGGTCCCGGCCGAGTCTGGAACTCGACCGGGACCCCGCCCCGAACCGCCTACGGCCGGGCGCCGCGCGGCGGCAGTTCCGGATCCTGGACCACCGCGCCGCGCCGGGCCACGACCCTGGCGGCCAGCGCGTGCGCCCGGCGAGCGGACTCCACGGGGCCCTCCCCCCGCAGCCGCGCCGCGAGGTATCCGGCGTTGAAGGAGTCCCCCGCCGCCGTGGTGTCGACGACCTCGTCCACCACCTCGGCCGGCACGTGCACCGGTTCCGAGCCGATCTCCTCCTCGACCAGAACCACGCACCCGCGGGCACCGTCCTTGACCACGACCTCCCGCGGCCCCTGGCCGCGCAGGCGCCGGGCCGCCGCCTCGGGTGAGTCGTCGCCGAACAGCGCCCTCTCGTCGTCGAAGGTCGACAGCGCCGTGTCGGTCAGGCCGTAGGCCGTGCTCACCGCCTCGCGCGCGGCCTCCCGATCGGGCCACCCGGCGGGTCGGTAGTTGCTGTCGAACACCACGCGCGCGCCCTGCTCACGCGCCCGCGCCAAGAGCTCCCACAGGCGCCGTCTCGCCTTGTCCGTCAGCAGTTGCAAGGTCACCGCGGACAGGTAGAGCACGTCGTGACCGCCCAGTCCATCGGCGAGGTCGTGCCCCGCACCGAAGAGCCCGCGCGCGGGCGACCGCGACCGGTAGTAGGTGAACGAACGCTCACCCTCATCGTCGGTGCGCACCAGGTACAGTCCCGGTTGCGCTCCGGCCACCCGCCCCACCAGGTGGGTCCCCACGCCTTCCCCGCGCATGGTCTCCAGCACGAGGTCGCTGTAGTGGTCGTCGCCCAGCAGTGTCAGGTAGTCCACGCCCACTTCCTGGAGCATGGTGCTCCGGGCCAGGTAGACGGCGGTGTTGTAGGTGTCACCGGCCACGCTCAGACGTAGGTCGTGTTCGGTGCGGTGGGTGAGTTCGAGCATGCACTCACCGATGGCCAGGAACCGTGTCACCGTTCCACCTCTGCTCTCTTCTCACGCGCCGCGGCGAAGTGCTCGGCGAGGTCGTCGACCGCCAAGAGCGCGGAGCCGACCGCGACCGCGAACGCCCCGGCCGCCGTCCAGGCCGGCACCTCTCGCGGGCCGATCCCGCCGGAGGGTATCAGCCGGCATCCCGGCAGTACCGGGGACAGGGAGCGGAGATAGCGGGTTCCGCCCACGTGCGCGGGGAACACCTTGGCGACCCCCGAACCGGCGACGGATGCCGGCTCCCCCGGTGTGTGGCCACCCTCGATCAGCAACGTCCCGGAGCCGGCCACGGCACGCCGCACCTCGGGCACCGGGTAGGGGCTGACCAGGAAGGACGCGCCGTGCCCCAGCGCCCGCTCGGCCACGGCCGGTTCGGTGACGGTGCCCATGCCCCAGACCAGGTCCGGCATCGTCTCGGTGAATTCCGCGAGCCGCTCGTCCCAGCCGGGGATGGAGGTGGTCAGTTCCACCGCCTTCGCGCCGCAGTCGCGCAGCCGGTGGACCCGGTCCCTCAACCGCGACGGGTCGCGGGTGCGCAACACGGGCAGGATCCCGGCCGCGCCCAACGCGTCGAGGACGTCCTCGTTGGAGCCTGTCATCTCGGTTCCCCTCACCAGTCGTGCATGGAACCGTCCAAGCGGCGGTTCACCGGCAGGTACCTGGGTTCATAGGGGTAACGGGCCGCGGCCTCCTCGTCGATCTCCACGCCCAGGCCGGGGGCGTCGCCGGGGTGCATGTAGCCGTCCTCGAACGTGTAGGAGGTCTTGAACACCTCGGAGGCCGGCTCCAGGTGGCCCATGTACTCCTGGATGCCGAAGTTGGGCACGGTCAGGTCCAGGTGCAGCGCGGCGGCGAACGAGACCGGGGACAGATCCCCGGCGCCGTGCGAGCCGGTGCGCACCCCGTGCAGGTCGGCCAGGTCGAAGACCTTGCGCAGGTGGGTGATGCCGCCGGTGTGGGAGACCGACGTCCTGATGTAGTCGATGAGCCGGTTGGTGATCAGGTACTGGCAGTCCCAGATGGAGTTGAAGACCTCGCCCACGGCCAGCGGGGTGGTGGTGTGCTGCCGGATGGTCCGGAAGGCCTCCTGGTCCTCGGCCGGGGTCGCGTCCTCGATCCAGAACATCCGGTAGGGCTCCAGGGACTTGCCCAGCTGGGCGGCCTCCAACGGGGAGAGCCGGTGGTGCACGTCGTGCAGCAGGTGGAAGTCGTAGCCGAACCGGTCCCGGACCGCCTTCATCATCTTCGGCGCGAAGTCCAGGTAGTAGGGCGTGTGCCAGGCGTTGTCGGAGGGCATCGCCGCGTCGGCGGGCTCATAGGTGTGGCCGGTGCCCGGGTGGTGCAGTCCGTAGGTGCTGTCGAGCCCGGGGACGGCGGCCTGGACCCGCACGGCCTTGTAGCCCTGGTCGAGGTAGCCCGCCACGTCGTCGAGGAGTTCGTCGACGGTGCCCCCACTGGCGTGGCCGTAGATCATGACGCCCTCACGCGCGGCCCCGCCGAGCAGGCGGTGGACGGGTTGCCCGGTGACCTTGCCGAGGATGTCCCACAGGGCGCAGTCGACCGCGGCGATGGCGGTCATGGTCACCGGTCCGCGCCGCCAGTAGGCGCCCCGGTACAGGTACTGCCAGATGTCGTTGATCCGACCGGCGTCACGGCCCACCAGGAGTGGGCACACGTGGTCGCGCAGGTAGGACGCCACCGACAGTTCACGTCCATTGAGGGTGGCGTCGCCGATGCCGGTGACCCCGTCCTCGGTGGTGATCTTCAAGGTGACGTAGTTGCGGCCGGGGCACGTCACGATGACGTCCGCTGAGGCGATCTTCATGGTCGGTTCCTCGTTCGGTTCGGGGTGGTGGGGAGGGCCGGGGCGGTGCGCGCTCACGAAGCGGCGTCGAGTTCCTCGACGCGGCGCGCGATCTCGGCGACCAGGGTGGTGTCGTGTGCCAGGGAGGGGTCCAGCAGGGCCAGGACACGAGGGACGGCTTCGTCGACCGGGCCGGCGGCCGCCTTTCGTGCCGGCTGGGAGCGGGGGTCGGAGACCGGTGCGCCCAAGCCGCGCAGATGGCATACCCAGGCGGCCAGGACCCGAGACGCCGCCCGAGGCATGCGTCCCCGCGCCCGTTCGGCCCGCACCGTCGGCAGGATCCGGACCGGGAGCTTCACCGACCCGTCCGCGGCGATCTGCGCCAACAGGTGACGCATCCTCGGGTTGGACCAGCGCCGCAGGAGCGCGTCCAGGTAGTCCTCGATCTCGTCCTCGGGCAGGTCGAGGTGGGGGCGGGCCTCCTCCCACCACTCCCGTAGCCAACCGAGGCAGACCGGGTCGTCCACGGCGTCGGCGACCGTGGTGTGTCCGCGAGCGCTCCCGGCGTAGGCCAGCAGGGAATGTCCGCCGTTGAGCAGGGTGAGTTTGCACTGTTCGTAGGGGGTGACGTCGTCGGTGACCACCGCCCCGACGGCTTCCCAGTCCGGGCGTCCGGCCGGGAACCCACCACCGATCACCCACTGACTGAACGGTTCGGTGACCACCGGGGAGGCGTCGCGCGCCCCGGTCCGGGCCAGGACCGCGTCGCGGTCCTCGTCGGTGGTGCGCGGGGTGATGCGGTCGACCACGGTGGTGGCGTAGGCGGCGGTCCGCTCCACCAGGGGGAGCAGGTCGGGGTCCACGAGCGCGGCCACGTCGCGGACGACGGCGCGCAAGACGGAGCCGTTGTGGGGCAGGTTGTCGCACGGCACGAGGGTGATCGGCCCCAGCCCGGCGCGTGCGCGGGCGAGGAGTCCGGCCAGAAGCCGTGCGGGCACGGTGGAGACCGGGGCCGTCGGGTCGCGCCGCAGGGTCTCGACGTCCTCGCGTACTCCGGAGTGGTCGGTGTCGAGCCCGCTGCCGGGGACGTGCAGGTAGGCGGCCTCGGTGACCGTGGAGGTGACCACGGCCAGGTCGGGTGAGCGGAAGTAGCCCAGCCACGCGTCGTGGTCGGCGGCCGAGTGGACGGCGGAGACGCTGCCCACGACCTCGAAGCGGTCGCCGTCCTCGTGTCGGGTGACGAGTGTGTACAGCCCTTCCTGTGGCCGCAGCGCGTCGGCGGGTCCGTCCCGGCGTCCGGTGAAGGCTGCGATGCCCCAGCGCCCCGGGGCGCGGTGGGTGTACCAGGCCAGGTGCGCGCGGAAGAAGTTGCCCAGTCCCAGGTGCACGATGCGAACCGGCGCGGGTTCGAGGTCGGGCCGGCCGGCGGCGCGGGTGAGGGTGCGGGCGACAGGCCTGTCGGAGGCGGTCGTATCGGAGGTGTCGTCGTACTGACTCACAGCTTGAACACCTCCCGGGGGATAGTGGTGCACAGCTCCATCGCGACCTCGGCTGCCTCGTCCTCGTCCAGGCGGTGTTCGGCGACCAACCCGGCCAGGTAACCGCTGTCCAGGCGGCGGGACATGTCGTGCCGGGCCGGGATCGAGCAGAAGGCCCTGGTGTCGTCGATGAACCCGGAGGTACGCGTGAAGCCGGCCGTCTCGGTCACGGCGCCCCGGAACCGGCGCACCGCTTCGGGCGCGTCCAGGAACCACCAGGGGGCGCCCGCGTACACGGACGGGTAGAAGCCGGCCAGTGGGGCGATCTCTCGGGAGAACGTGCTCTCGTCCAAGGTGAACAGGACCAGGTGGAGGTTCGGGTGGGTTCCGTAACGCTCCAGCAAGGGCCGCAGCGCCTCGGTGAATTCGGCCCGGACGGGGATGTCGTGTCCGGTGTCGGGACCGTGGGACCGGTGCGTGGGCGTGTGGTGGCCGCGTCGCACGCCCGGGTGCAGGGTCATGACCAGGCCGTCCTCGGTGGACATACGGGCCATCTCCAGCAGCATGTGACGCCGGAAGGCCGTGGTCTCCTCGGGTGTGGCCGTACCGGTGCGAGCGGCGCGGTAGATGCGTTCGGCCTCGCGCGAGTCGAGCGGGTCGGTGCGTACGTCGAAGTGGCTGTGGTCGGCCGAGGTCGCCCCGAGTTCGACGAAGCGGCGGCGGCGCTCCGCGAGGGAGCGGAGGTAGCCGGTGTAGTCGCCCGTGTCGATCCCGGCGACCTCGCCCAGCCGGTCCACGGCCTCGACCCATCCGGCCTGACCGGCCTCCAGGTAGCGGTCGGGTCGGAAGGTGGGGATGACGCGCCCGTCCCACGTGGGGTCCGCGCGCAGCGACCGGTGCGCGGACAGGTCGTCGGCGGGGTCGTCGGTGGTGGCGAGCACCTCCACACGGAAGCCGCGGAAGAGCGCCCGGGGCCGGAACTCGTCCCTGGCCAGACACTCGGCGATCCGGTCGTGGATCGCGTCGGCGGTGGCCGCCGAGGGCCGCTGCGTGACCCCGAAGATCTCCGACAGCTCCGACTCCAACCAGTACCGGGACGGTGTGCCCCGCAGGACGTCCCACCGCGAGCACAGGACACGCCAGATCGACCGCGACTCCGCTTCGGTGAGCTCGTCCCGCCCCACCCCGAGTTCGTCGAGGGAGAACCCCGCCGCGTGCAGGATCCGGGTCACGTAGTGGTCCTTGGTGACCAGCAGCGTGGCGGGGTCGGGGAAGGCCGCGTCCTCGACGAACAGTCGTGGGTCGACATGCCCGTGTGGGGAGAGGATGGGGAGTTCTCGCACGTGCCGGTAGAGCCGTCGCGCGATCGACCGGACCGAGGGATCGGTGGGCAGCAGACGATCCGGGTGCGGAGCCAGGGGCGCGGTTGATGTCATGGCCACATGCTGAGGCCCACCTCACACGGCCGGCAACGAGTTGCCGTCAGTTGCCCTGGACCGCTCCCCGGCCTCACTTCACCGGGTCGCCACCGTAGGGTCCCGTGGATCGGCGTCGGATCAGGGAGGTGGGCACCACCAGCGGCGCCTCGGTCTGGGGCCTCGCGCCGTTGAGTACCGCCAACAGGTGGCCCACCGCCGTGGAACCGACCTGGTAGAGCGGGGCGGCGACGGTGGTCAGCCCCGGCGTGACCAACTGGGCGCCGAAGATGTCGTCGAAGCCGATCACGCTGAGGTCGTCCGGAACACGGTGGCCGTGCCCGATGAGCTCGCCCATGAGCCCGATGGCGAGCAGGTCGTTGTAGGCGATCACGGCGCCGGTGGGTGCTCGGCGCAGCGCGCGCCCGGCCGTCACTCCCCCTTCCAGGGTCGGTGGGAAGGGCCCGATCCGACGCACCTTGGGGCCGGTGCCGCGGGTGGCCGCACGCAGTTCCCGCCAACGCATGCCGTCGGTCCAGGACGCCTCCGGACCGGCGACGTAGGTGAACCTGTCGTGTCCGAGTTCACGCAGGTGGTCGATGGCGCGTCGGGCCCCGCTGCTGATGTCGGTCACCACGCTCGGCACCCCGGTCACCACGCGGTTGAGCACGACCATCGGTCGTTGTTTGGCGGTCACCCGGATCGTGGAGTCCGACATGCGAGAACTGGCCAGGACGATGCCCTCGACCATCGGCAGGGTGCGCTCCAGTGCCTGGCGTTCCAGTAGGTCCGATTCGCGGGTGTCGGTGAGCAGCACCGTGTATCCGGCCTTGGTGGCGGCGTCCTGCGCGCCCCGGATGATCTCGAAGTGGAACGGGTTGGTGGCGTCGGCGACCACCAGGGCCAGCATCGAGGTGCGTTCGACCGGCAGCGACCGCGCCAAGGGGTTGACCCGGTAACCCAGGTCGTGGGCCACGCGCCTGATGTGTTCGGCGGTCTCGGCGTTGACCCTTCCCGGTCGGGAGAAGGCTCGCGAGACCGTGGACGGCGAGACCCCGGCGGCCTCGGCGACGTCGTAGATCGTGGGTGAGCGCCGCTCGACCGGGTCGTCGTTCCCACAGACCTCACCTGACATGCGCACAACCTATCGCGGTCGCCGTGGCACTCGATCGGTGCGCCGAGCGAGCCCCCGGCGATGGACCACCGGGGGACTTCGAGGTGGAGCCCACGCCAACATATGGCAACTTCTTGCCGGGCCCGTAGGCCGGTGTGACCCTGAGCACACCACCCCGATTGGAAGTTCACGACATGCCCGAATCCCCTCGTCAGCGCGCTTGCGGCCCGCGCTTTTCCGCCCTGGCGATCCCACTCGCCCTAGCGGTCGCCCTCGGGCCGGCAACCGTGCCGGACGTCGCCGCCGCGGACGAGAACCCCCAGGTGGAGTCACGCGTCAAGGACGTGATCTTTGTTTTCCGCAATACCGTCACCGGCCCCGATGAAGCCGAATGCGGTGAATCCGAGTCCGGCCTTCAACGCCTCGACCAGCGTCACCCCGGAAGAGGCCGCTGCTTTCACCGATTCCGTCCAGGAGATGAGCGAGGCCACGCGCCTGGGCATCCCCGCGTTGTTCAAGTCCAACGCCCGCGACCACATCGACCCCGACGCGAGTGCGGGCATCAACGAGTCCGTCGGGGCGTTCACCTCCTTCCCCAAGGAAGCCGGGATCTCGGCCGCCTCGCTCGGCGCGGAGGCCGCCGCCAGCGGGGAGGACCCGACCACCGGCGACATGGCCGTGGTGGAGGACTTCTCCCACGTGATGGGCCAGGAGTGGCGTTCGATCGGTCTGCGTGGGATGTACGGCTACATGGCCGGCCTGTCCTCGCCCTGGTTCCTCTGGGGCACCGTGGTCCTGGTCCTGGCCGGTGGGATCCTGCTCCTCCTGCGCGGTTCGAGGGTGACCGACCATGACTGAGATCTTCGAACGCCGCCGGCACGAAGCGACCAAGGACGGGAAACCGACAGTGCGCACACATGGCAGAACGTGCCTGGTCGCCACCGCCTCCGTGGCGGCGACCCTGGTGCTGGCCTCCTGCGGGGGCGGCGCCGAATCCACTGGCCCCGCAGGTGAGCGATCCCTGCGGCTGGCCCTGAACCAATCGGAGGAACACCCCTCGTTCACCGCGCTGGACCACTTCGGCGACCACCTACGGGAGAACATCGACGGAGTGAACCTCGACATCTACCCCAACGAGACGTTGGGCGGACAGGCCGAGGTACTGCAACTGGTGGCGAGCGGGGCCGTGGACATGGCCGTCGTCTCCGGTGCCCAACTGGAGAACCTGAACAAGGACTTCATCGCGTTCAACGTGCCCAGGGTCTTCGACGACATCGACCACCAGATGGACGTCGTCCACGACCCCCAGATCACCGGTGAGTTGTACACCTCCCTGGAGGAGGACCACGACCTGACGGTGGTGGGCGGATTCACCCAGGGCGCCCGCAGCGTGTACACGGCGGACGGCCCCGTCCAGACGCCCGACGACCTGGCCGGCGCCAACATCCGGGTGCAGGAGTCCCCGCTCAACGTGGCCATCGCCGAAGCGCTCGGAGGTTCGGCCGCCCCGATGGTCTACGGCGAGCTCTACACCGGTCTCCAGGCGGGGGTCGTGGACGCGGCGGAGAACAACGAGGTCTCCTACTTCACCCAACGCCACTACGAGGTGGCTCCGTACTGGTCCTACACCGAACACCTGATCGGGCTGGACTACCTGATCATCAACTCCGACGCGCTGGCCGGGTTGAGCGACGAACAGCGCGCCGCCTTCGACGAGGGATGGACGGCCGCCTACGAAGAGCACGCCGTGCTGTGGGCCGAGGCCACGGAGGAGGCCATCACCGGCGCCGAGGCCGACGGCGCCGAGTTCCACCAGGTGGACGAGGCCTCGTTCGCCGAGGCCCTGGACGGCCTGGTGGAGGAGTTCGTCGTCACCGACACCCAGCGGGAACTCCACAACGCCGCGCGCGAGGCCGCGGAGTGAAGCGTCGCAGCAGGTCCCGCACCCCCGATCGGAGGTTTCCGTGGAGTCGTTGAAGAAGTTCCTCGACACCTGTCTCTACTGGATCGTCGTCGTGCTCTTCGCACTGCTGGCGGTGATCGTCGTGTGGCAGGTGTTCAGTCGCCAGATCCTGGGCGACCCCGCGACCTGGACCGACGAGGGCGCTCGGATGTCCTTCGTGTGGCTGGGTCTGTTCGCCTCGGCGTACGTGTTCGGCGAACGCGGTCACATCGCCGTCGAGTACCTCGCCCGTAAGACCCCGGCGGGGGTCGAAAGATCCGTCGCCGTCGGAGTACAGCTCATCGTCTTGGCCTTCGCCCTGGTCATCCTCGTCTGGGGTGGTTGGGCCGCGGCGCAGAACACGTGGAGTCAACAGTTGAGCGCGCTGCCCTTCACCTACGGGCACATGTACCTGGCGATGCCGATCACCGGTGTGCTGGTGACGTTCTACGCCCTGCACCACGTCCGAGGCCTGTTGACGGGTGCGGAGGAACCGTACGCCGACGTCGCCGAGGACCACACCGAGATCCGGCAGGAGGAGTACGCCCCCGACAGCGTGCTGTTGACAGAGGTCGACCGGTCCCCCGGTTCCCCCGAGGACGAGGGCGTGGACGGTTCCGAGAACAGCACCGGAAAGGACACCTGATGGACCCCGCAGCCCTGGCCGGACTCATTCTTCTGGTCGGCATCATCATCGGTATCGCCTCATCCGTACCGATCGCCGTGGTCATCGGTCTGTCGGCGTTCCTGGCCGCCATCCCCCTGGTCGGACTCGAACAGGCGGCCCTGGTCAGCGCGCAACAGGTGTTCTCCGGCATCAACTCGTTCCCACTCCTGGCGATCCCGTTGTTCGTCCTGGCCGGCGTCATCATGAACAACGGGGGCATCGCCGGGAGGTTGGTGGACGCCGCCAAGGTCGTGACGGGGCGCATGCCGGCCTCCATCGCCCAGACCAACGTGGTGGCCAACGGCCTGTTCGGGTCGGTGTCCGGCGCGGCCGTCGCCTCCGCCGCCGCCGTGGGCACGGTGATGGGCCCGCGCATGGCCCAGGAGGGTTACGACCGCCGGTTCGGCGCCGCCGTGAACATCGCCTCGGCGCCCGCGGGGATGCTGATCCCCCCGTCCAACACCTTCATCGTCTACGCGCTGGTCTCTGGCAGTTCCATCGCCGCGCTGTTCATGGCCGGTCTGGTGCCGGGGTTGTTGTGGGTCCTGGCCTGCATGGTCGTGGTGTACCTGCACGCGCGCCGCCGGCCCGGGCGACTGCGCACGGAGGAGCGGGTGAGCCCGGCCCAGGGTCTGGTCGTGGTCTGGCGCGCGGTGCCGTCCCTGCTGATGATCGTCATCGTGGTGGGCGGGATCCTCAGCGGATTCTTCACCGCCACCGAGTCGGCCTCCATCGCCGTGGTGTACTGCCTGGTGCTCTCGGCGATCTACCGGTCGATCAGGTTCACGGACCTGCCGCAGATCCTCATGGACGCCGGTCGGACCACTGCCATCGTGATGCTTCTGGTCGGGGTGTCCACGGTGCTGGCGTTCGTCATGTCGTTCGCGCGCATCCCGGAGGTGATCTCCGGCTTCGTCCTCGGGTTCACCGGTAGTGACGTGGTCATCCTGCTGCTGATGATGGTCGTCCTGCTCGTCATCGGCACCTTCATGGACCCGACCCCGGCGATCCTCATCTTCGTGCCGATCTTCCTGCCGATCGTGCAGGAGTTCGGGATCGACCCGGTGCACTTCGGCGTGATGGTCGTGATGAACCTGTCCCTGGGGGTGATCACGCCACCGGTGGGGAACGTGCTGTTCGTGGGTGCGAGGGTGGCGCGTCTGCGGATCGAACCGGTGATCAACCGCCTGTGGGCGTTCTTCGTGGCGCTGCTGGTCACGTTGTTCCTGGTGGTGTTCGTCCCGCAGTTCTCCCTGTGGTTGCCGACCTTTTTGGGACTGATCAACTAGGGCATTCGAGCGAGGGAAGGGCGCATGGGCGCACAGGCGCACGGGCGCAAGGACAGGAGGGCAGGAGAGCAGGAGAGCAGGAGAGCAGGAGAGCAGGAGAGCAGGACCGTAGAACTGTGGAACGGCCCCGGGCGTATTAGGCGCTCGGGGCTTTCGGTGTTCTGGTAGGACTTCACACTCTGGTCGCTCAAGTGCCGGAGTGCTGGCGGGGC
>NZ_BCSH01000111.1 GCF_001570765.1 Nocardiopsis listeri NBRC 13360
TTTTTTTTGTTGTCGGGGAAGGCGCTCTAGCGGACGCTGTTCTTCGTGCTCTTACAGCTGTGGTCACTATCGATGCCGATAGTGACCACAGGCGAGACGGGTGCACGGACCTCGTCAGGGGACGGGGTCCGTGACGAGGTCGGCGGCTTCGATCTCCTCGCGGGTGATCCCCAGGATGAAGGCGATGGTGTCCAGGTAGGGCACGTTGACCGAGGTGTCGGCCTGGCGGCGTACCACGGGCTTGGCGTTGAAGGCCACGCCCAGGCCGGCGGTCTGGAGCATGTCGAGGTCGTTGGCCCCATCGCCGATGGCCACGGTCTGGTTGAGGGGGACTCCGGCCTCCTCCGCGAACTTCTGGAGGGTGGTGGCCTTGCCCTTGCGGTCGATGATCGGGCCGACGAGGCGGCCGGTGATCTTGCCGTCGACGACTTCCAGCGTGTTGGCCGCGGAGTAGTCGAGGTCGAGGCGCTCCACGAGGACGTCGGTGATCTGGGTGAAGCCGCCGCTGACGATGCCGCACTCATAGCCCAGGCGCTTGAGGGTGCGGATCAGGGTGCGGGCACCGGGGGTCAGCTGGATCTCGCCGCAGACCCTCTCGATGGCGGAGGCGTCCAGACCTTCGAGGAGGGCGACACGGCGGCGTAGGGACTCCTCGAAGTCCAGTTCACCGCGCATGGCCTCCTCGGTCACCTTCGCGACCTCGGCCTCACAGCCGGCGTGGGCCGCGAGGAGTTCGATGACCTCGCCCTGGATGAGGGTCGAGTCCACGTCCATGATGACCAGGTGCTTGCCGCGCCGGTGCAGGCCACCGGCCTGTACGGCGACGTCCACTCCCTGGGTGGCGGACTCCATGGCCAGTTCGGCACGGAGATGGTCGGCGTTGCCTCCGGAGATCTCCATCTCCACGGAGGTCACCGGGTAGGCGGACAGCCGTTCGATGCGGTCGATGTTCGCCCCGGAGCGGGCCACACACGAGGTGATGGCGCTCAGGGCGCCGGGACGTAGTGGGGAGGCCAGCACGGTGACGTGCAGGTGCTCGTCACCGTTGGCGTTGACCCGACCGTTCCCGTCGGCGTACTCGACGTCCATGTCGAGGTCGATCGCGGTCTTGTCGAGCGCGGAGCGGACTTCTTCGTAGACCCGCTGATGGCTCACCCCGGGGGCGACCTTCTCATCCACCTCGAGGACGGTCCCCAGCACCAGACGCCCACCGAGAACGACCTGTTCCAGATCGACGATGGTCACCGGGAAGACGGAAAGGGTGCTCAGCAGACGTGCGCTGATCCCGGGACGGTCGTGCCCGGTCATCGTTACCAACAACGTGGATTCATCACTCATGGCACGCCCCACGGTACTCGGCCGTGGGACGCCCGGGACGGTCGGGGGAGGAGGTTTTCGCAGCTCGTTCACTATGTGGACAGGTAAGCGAGCATTCAGGGTCCCAGGGATGCGAGGCAGATCACTCGCCACGCTTGCCCTTGCGCTTCTTCTTGACCTTCTTCGCCTTGACGTCCACCCCGCCCAACATGCAGGTTCCGGTCAGGTGTACGACCGGGGCGTTGGGGTCGGTGACCTGATCGGTGCCGTGGAGGTCGGTGCCGCCCAGGATCGCCGAAGTGTTGTTGATCACTCGCACGCCGTGCGGCACGGTGATGTCCACTCCGCCGAGGATCACGGCGAGCTGAATGGTGACCTCGTGCCGGCTCAGCACCGCTTCGCGCAGGTCCAACTCGACCCCGCCACAGAGGACCGACACGTTGGTGCGGGGCTCGACGAGCCAGCGTCCGCGGCGTTCCGCGCCGCCGAAGACCGCCACCAGGTTCTCCGATCCCTTGCTCTGCCCGGCGAGGTCGCGGGCGTCGCTGCCGAGTATCTCCATGCCGTCGGTGGTGTCGCCCGGCTCAGCGCCGCCGAGTCCCGGGAGTCCGGGCATCCCGGGCGTTCCGGACCGGGGGAGGTCGGAGACGATGGGGCCGAGTTCGCCGATGGTCTTGGCCCTGTAGAGGGTGTCGAGACGTTCCTCGTGTTCGACGGGGCTGAGGCGGCCCTCGGCCAGTGCCTCCCGGAGCCGTTCGGCAACCTGGTCCCGGTCCGCGTCGGAAGCTCGGATGTGATCGGGCTGCATGGTGACGGCTCTCCTCCTCGGTGGGTCGGCCAGGAAACGGCCGCACACCCAAGTATCGGTGTGGTCGACGAGGTCCCGGATCAGGTGTCGTCCCTGGTTCGTCCCGGAGTCTCCCCGCCCTCGGCACCAGGGTCCCACCCGTGTCCCCTTCCGGGCCATACCGCTGTCCGTGCGCACCTTCCCGCTCAGGGCAGTTCTATCGCCGCGTGCGCGGCGATCAGGGCGCGACGCACAACACCGTCCAGTTCGCGCAGGGCTTGGGCCCTCAGATCGATCTGGTGGGCGTTCATGCCACGCCCGGAACCGGGTTCGGCGAGGGCCACCACCTTGGCGAGCCTCGCCGCCTGGGTCGCGACCCGATGGGCGCGTGGTGGGTACCCGTGGGCGAGGGGCGGGGCGCCCGAATCGCCGAGGTCCCCCAGCTCGCGGTGGACGGACGGGGCGAAGGAGGCCACGTCGTCCACCCCCTGAAGGAGCTCGGCGACCCGCACCAGGGTGAGCTTGAGTCGCCGTTCTGCGTCGGAAAGGTCGGGAACCTGAGGTATGCCGTCATTCGCCGGATACGGGGTCCATGAGACGCCCACGTAGGATGAACCGCGTCGGTCGGCGGAGGGCACCAACCCCACCTGTCGTTCGGCGAGCCGCACCAAGACCCCCTCCTGCGCCTCGATCGCCGCTCGGTTGAGTTCGGCGGGGCCGACCAGCCCGCAGGGATCGCCCCAGGTGGGCAGGGCCAACCGGAACGCGGACAGGCCCAGGCCACGAAGACGTACCAGTGCGGCGCGCAGCGGTACGCCGCTGTCGAAGGGCAGGTCACCGGGGGATACTGTCCCGATCAGGTTCGGGCCGCCCCGACGTTCGACGGCGTCGACGGCGTCGTCCAACCCGACGTGGCCCGAAAGCCAGGCGTTGCCCCAGGCGACGAGTGGTGCGGACGTCAAATGCATTGCTACAGGGTAGGGCGGCCCGTGCACCGGCGTGGGACGTGAGAGAAGGAGGATGATGGACGGGCGTGTTCTGGGCCTTAACGGGGTCACGGTACGACGAGGTGGGGCGAACCTGCTGGATGGCGTGGACTGGTCGGTGCTCGAGGGGGAGCGCTGGGTCGTCCTCGGTCCCAACGGCGCGGGTAAGACGACCCTGCTGAACGTGGCCTCCAGCCAGCTGTATCCCACCTCGGGCAAGGTGGAGGTCCTCGGGGAGCACCTCGGGGGCGTGGACGTGTTCGAGCTGCGGCCGCTGATCGGGTACGCGGGCGCCTCCGTGTCCGGCCGGATCGAGGAGGACACCCCGGTCCTCGACCTGGTGCTCAGCGCCGCCTACGGCTACCTGGGTCGGTTCCGGGAGGAGTACGGGGTTCCGGACTACGGGCGTGCCCGAGCGCTGCTGGGGCACTGGGGGGTGGGCGAGCTCGCGGATCGTTTCTTCCACACCCTGTCCGAGGGCGAACGCAAACGGGTACTGATCGCGCGTGCGCTGATGTCGAACCCGGAGCTGCTGCTCTTGGACGAACCCGCGGCCGGGCTGGACCTGGGCGGGCGCGAGGACCTGCTGCGTCGTATGGGCAAGCTCGCGCACAACGAGGACGCGCCGGCGCTGGTCGTGGTCTCCCACCACGTGGAGGAGATTCCGCCGGGCTTCACCCATGCTCTGCTGATCCGTGACGGTCGGGTGGTGCAGGCGGGTCCTTTGGGCGAGGTGATGACGGCGGAGAACCTGAGCGAGACCTTCGGGTTGGGACTGAAGGTCGAGCACGATGGTGGTCGTTGGTCGGCCCGCGCCGTCTGAGGTCCATCGCGTTCGGAGTGGACCCCGATCCCCGTCCCCTTCTCCCCGATCGCCCCGGTGGCCTTGTCGGCCCCGGGGCCCTTCTGTGAAGGGAGTGATTGGGGATGTGTTTATCGAAGAAATTCCAGGGTCCGTAATTCCTATTTCCGTCCGGATGTGGTCGTCCCGGATGGGTATGGGGTAGCGTCGTCGAACAGTGGGCGGATCGCTCTATTTCGGCGCGCTTTATGACGGGCAGCCTAGGGCGCGGTCCGCTCCCGCGCTGCCTGTCACCCCCGTCAGCAGATCCGGAGCCGCCCCAGATGTCGTCACTGAACACCGTCACCCGGCCCGACTCGGTGGAGGGTCGGTAACCGTGACCACGATCATCATCGTCGCACTCTTCGTCGCCGTCCTGTTGATCATTTTCTGGCGAAGCGTGCGTATCGTTCCGCACTCCATGGAGGACGTGGTCGAGCGTTTCGGTAAGTTCCACCGTACGCTCAGCTCGGGCTTCAACATCGTCATTCCCGGCGTCGACCAGGTGCGCGAACGCATCGACCGCCGTGTGCAGGTCGTCAGCTTCCCGCCGCAGTCCGCGATCACCGAGGACAACCTCGCGGTCGAGGTCGACTCCGCGGTGTACATCCGTGTGATCGACGCCTACCGGGCCACCTACGAGGTCGCCAACTTCATCCAGGCGGTCGAACAGCTCACCCTGGCGACCCTGCGAAACGTCATCGGTGGCATGAACCTGGAGGGCACCCTCACCTCCCGCGACCAGATCAACCGCGAGCTCAAGTCCGTCCTGGACGAGGCGACGCGGGACTGGGGCATCGAGATCAGCCGGATCGAGCTCAAGGGCATCGAGCCACCGTCCTCCGTGCAGGAGGCGATGGAGATGCAGATGCGCGCCGACCGCGAGAAGCGGGCCCAGCTGCTCAGCGCGGAGGGCGAGAAGCAGTCCGCGGTCCTGCGCGCCGAGGGTGAACGCTCCTCCTCCGTGCTGCGGGCCAAGGGTAGCGCCGAGGCGCTGATGCTGACCGCCAAGGCCGACGCCGACGCCCAGACCCTGCGGGCCCGTGGTGAGGCGGACGCCATCCACATGGTCTTCAAGGCCCTGCACACCAGCCGGATCGACCCCGACGTGCTGGCCTACCAGTACCTACAGAAGCTCCCGGAGATCGCCAAGGGCGACGCCAACAAGGTGTGGATCGTTCCGGCGGAGATGGGTCAGGCCTTGCAGGGTGTGAGCAGCGCCTTCGAACGCATCCAGAACGAGGTCGTCAAGGTCCCGAGCTGAATCGGGTCGTCCACCGATCCTTCACGTGCTCCGGCCCCGCCCCTGGGCGGGGCCTTCGTGTGTCAGGGACCGGGTGTGTCCGGTCGTCCGGTTCGGGTCGCCCGATTCAGGGCCTACCCGACCTGATCATCGGATGACCGGTTCTCGTAGTCTGTTCGAGCCCTCGACGGTCGGGGAACCGCGGAGCGGAAGGTGAGGCGATGGAACTCTGGGAGGCCGTTGCCATTCTCCTCGCGGGGATGGCCGCCGGCGGCATCAACGCGATCGCGGGATCCGGGACCCTGTTCACCTTCCCCGTGCTGCTGGCCCTGGGCTATCCGCCGATCACCGCGACCATCTCGAACAGTGTCGGCCTGGCACCCGGGACGCTCAGCGGTACCATCGCCTACCGGCGTGAACTGGCCGGGCAGCGGACGCGGCTGATCAGATTCGGGGTCATGTCCTTCTTCGGCGCGCTGACCGGCGCGACGCTGCTGGTCTACCTGCCGCCCGGGGTCTTCGAGTCCGTGGTGCCGTTCATGATCGGCGGCGCCTGCCTGCTGATCGTCTTCCAGCCGAGGATCACCAAGTGGGCCAGGGCGCGCAAGCCGGCCCACGAGAACGGTGGGGTCCTGATGCCCATCGGTGCCTACGGCGCGGGTACCTACGGCGGCTACTTCGCGGCGGCGCAGGGCATCATCCTCATGAGCCTGTTGGGCTCCACCCTGGACGAGGACATCCAGCGGCTCAACGCCCTGAAGAACGCCCTCGCCACCATCGCCAACAGCACGGCGGCCGTGTTCTACATCGTGCTCGCCTCACCGGCGTGGCCGGTGGTCGGACTCCTGGCGGCGGGGACGATCGTCGGTGGCTATCTGGGCGCGAACTTCGGCCGCAGGCTCAGCCCGGCGGCGTTGCGCGTCGTCCTGGTGATCGTGGGCCTGTCCGCCGCCGCACAGATCATCATGGGCAGGGTCTGACGCCCTCGGCGCCGTTCCCGCACCGGTGGATCAGGCCCGGAAGTAGCCGCGGCGGTCGGCGTCGTCGATGAGCGCGGTCGCGTACGATCCCAGCGCCTCGGAGCCCTCCGCGATCAGCTTCACCTTGGTCATGACCTCGGCCCGGGTGACCCCGAACCGTACCCAGGCGCCACCCTCGTTGTGCCAGTTGGCGAGCATGGTGGACAGCCGGTCGATGGCCCGGGCGAAACGCGCCTCCGCCGTCTGTCGGGCCTCGAACTCCTGCCACAACTCGTGGGCGAGCGCGGCCTGGTCCTCGGGCAGTAGGGGGAAGATGCGGTCGGCGGCGGCACGCTCGCGCTCGGCCTGGGACTCGGCGTCGTCGGGCTGGAAGGCGAAGGTGTCCCCGGCGTCGATCTCGACGATGTCGTGGATGGAGAGCATCTCGATGACGCGGTCGATGTCGGTGCCCTCGGGCGCGTACTCGGCGAAGGTCCGCGCGCACAGGGTGAGGTGCCAGGAGTGTTCGGCGGAGTTCTCTCGACGAGAGCCGTCCACCAGCAGGTTCCTACGTAGGACGCGCTTGAGCTTGTCCACTTCCAGAAGGAAGCGCAGCTGAGCGTTCAGCCGTTCGTTGTCGACCCCGCTGGCAAAGACCGGTGCCGGTTCCGTCACGTGGTTCGCCCTCCTGATGGATGAACGGATCAGGTGGGACCGCTGGCGCGGTCGCCACTGGATGATCCCATGGAACGCGTGCCGTCTGTCGCCCCGACGACGGGGAGGCGGCTCGGGGGGAGGAAAGCGGCGTGCCCCCGGTGAACGTCGGGATCGGCCGCGTTCGTGGTGTGGTCGGTCCCGAGGGGTCCTCTCTCAGTGTGCCCGATCCATCCGGACCTGCGGTGAAACGGGCAGGTGCCGGTGGAACCATTCGGTCAGCGCGCGGTCGACCAGGACCCCGGCCGGGGTGAGCGGTCCGGGTTCCAGGCCGGGTTCCGGGCCGATGGAGTGTGCCAGGTCGGGCACCACGATGTGACGGAGCGCATGTTCGTGGCCGGGGGCGTCGGTGGCTCCACCGAGCCCTCGTGCCAGGTCGTCGTGGAACGCCCGTCCGTGGTCGGGCGGGGACACCTCGTCCGCGCCTCCGCCGACCATGAGCAGCGGGGTGTGGTTCCGGGTGATCTCCGGGGCCCGTGCGCTCATGTCCAGCCATCCGCGGGTGCGTTGGGCCCGGGTGTTCCAGCGGTAGGGGGTACCCGTGCGGCGTTCGCGGGCCGCCATCAGCAGGGTCGGGTCGACGATCGGGTTGACCACCGCGGCGGCCCCGATGGGGAGGCGGTTCTCGGCGAGGGCCAGGAGCACCGCGGTGGCTCCGGCCCCGACGCCGACCAGGCCGGTCGGGACGTCGGCGATGGGCAGGAACGACCGGAGTTCGGCGTCGACCTTGCGCAGTTCGGCGGCGGCCTCTTCCACCACGGGGCCGAAGAGCTCGACCAGGTAGTCGCGTTCACCGCGCCGGTTGATCTCGGGGACGCCGCCTTCGGGCAGCCGGGCGCCGAACAGCGGCAGCCCGAGGTAGACCCGCCATGCCGGGAGCGCCGACATGGGGATGGCCCCGGAGAGGGCGGATTCACTGCGGGGTGGTTCGAAGGCGTGCAGGCCGATGACGAGTGGGGCGGGCGCGGGGACCGACACCGCCGGGGGCAGGGCGAGGAAGGGCACGCCCGCGGCGGTCCCGGTTGTCGGTGCTTCGATGGCCGGCGCGTCGACTACCACGGATGGTCGCCTCCGTTGCGTTCGGAGAAGTGGGACAGGTAGCTGCTGACGAGGCGTTTGGCCTCGTACACCAGTGCGGCATCGCCTTCGGGGTTGTCACGGAAGGCGAGCTTGAGGACGGCGTCCGCCGCTTCCACGGACACGTGTACGGCTCTGTCGAGTTCGTCGTTGTCGGGAAGTCCGGTGACCGAGACGATGATCTTGCGCAGGCGCACGGAGATCACCCGGTTGTTGTCGCTGCCACCGCTGAGGAGGCGGGGGTCGACGATGTCACCGAAGTGGAGGCTGCGAAAGCCCGGAACGTTGCGGTGCATGTCGATGTACTCGTCGATGATGGTATCGACGGCCCCGGTCCAATGGCTGAAGGACGCGTCGGCGAGTCGTTCGGTGACCCGGGCGCCGAACTGGTCGAGGAAGCGCAGTCCGAGTGCCTGGGTGATCGCCTTCTTGTCCGGAAAGAACTGGTAGACGGAGCCGATGGCCACGCCCGCCCGTTCGGCGATCCGTGTGGTGGACAGGTTGTCGTAGCCGATCTCGTCGAGGAGTTCGGCGCAGCAGTCGAGCATGCGTTGGACCCGGACCATGCTGCGCTGCTGGGCGGGGAGCCGGCGTAGCGGGGCCTGCGCGAACGCGAGTTCGTCGTTGGCGACTCCGGCGGGTCCACGGCTCTCACGCTGGGGGGCGGCCCCGTCGGGCGGCTCCGGGGAGCGTCGCGCGCGCGGGGGTGTTGAGCTTCGGGAATTGGTCGTCACGTCTCCTATGATGCCTTTTCGGATTCACCTGGTTCCGGGGAAATTCCAGTTTCGTTCCGAAGTTCCTCGTGGGCACTTGTCCGGTCGGGGTGATCCATTCGTTCTTCCTGGTGGGGGCGGGTAGATAGAAGTGGTTGAAACTTGTCCTATTCGTCCGGTGTTATCGCTTGGTGTTGCTGTCGGTAGTCGGTTTGTCGCTTCACGGGTTCGAGGGGATGGGTCGTCCTTCGGCGTGCTCCGGTACGCGACCCCACTGCAACCGTTTGCAGCGGGTGCATGGCATGGTGGGTCCGAGCCCGCACACCCACCCCTCCAGGAGGTTCAGGCATGACCACGGCCATCCCCGACACCACGGCGGAGGAACTCGACGCCGTCATGGAGCGCGCGTCCGCCGCCGCACCCCTCTTCGCCGCTCTCGACCCCACCGACCGCGCCCGCGTGCTGCGCGCGGTCGCCGACGCCTTGGACGCCGCCGCCGAGGACCTGGTCCCCGTCGCGATGACCGAATCGCACTACCCGGAGGCGCGATGCCGCGGTGAACTGGGGCGTACCACGTTCCAGATCCGTCTGTTCGCCGACGTGCTGGAACAGGGTGAGTACCTGGAGGCCATGGTGGACCCCGCCGATCCGGAGTGGGGCACCCCCCGACCGGATCTGCGCCGGTTCCTCGTCCCCTTGGGCCCCGTGGTGGTGTTCGGAGCGAGCAACTTCCCCTTCGCGTTCTCCACCGCCGGCGGGGACACCGCCTCCGCGCTGGCCGCGGGTTGTCCCGTCGTGGTCAAGGCCCACCCGGGTCATCCGGAGTTGGCCCGCCGTACCACCGAGGTGGTCGTCGGGGCACTGGCCGACGCGGGCGCGCCCGAAGGGGTGTTCGCGCTGGTCTTCGGATTCGAGGCGGGCAAGGGCGCGGTGACCCACCCGCACACTCGCGCGGTCGGCTTCACCGGGTCCATCCCGGGCGGACGTGCCCTGTACGACCTGGCGGTCTCCCGCCCCGACCCGATCCCCTTCTACGGGGAGCTGGGCAGCCTCAACCCGGTCTTCGTGACCCGCGCGGCCATGACCGCCCGCGGCACCGAGATCCTGGAGGGCTACGCCGGCTCGGCCACGATGGGCTCGGGCCAGTTCTGCACCAAGCCCGGGGTCGTGTTCGTCCCCGAGGGCACGAAGTTGGACGCTCTGGTCGGTGACCTGGAGGGCCGTGCGGCGGCCCCGTTGCTCAACGACCGGGTCGATGAGGGCTACTCGCACGGACTGGACGACCTGTCGGGGCACCCGGCCACGGAGGTGTTGGTCCAGGGGCGGCGGACCGATGAGGGGTGGACGCCGAGCCTGCTGCGTACCGACCTGGATTCCCTGCTGGAGCACTCCGAGGCCCTTCTGACCGAGTGCTTCGGTCCCGCCACACTCGTGGTCGCCTATCCCGATGAGCGGCGGCTGCTGGAGGTGGGCGGTGCCCTGCAAGGGCAGCTGACCGTCACCGTCCATGGCGAGGAGGACGATCCCATCGCGCCCGCCCTGCTGGCCCTGGGCGCCTCGGTGGCGGGCCGGGTGATCTGGAACGGCTGGCCGACCGGTGTGGCGGTCTCACACGCCATGACCCATGGAGGTCCCTACCCGGCCACGACGGCGCCCGGACACACCTCGGTGGGCACCACCGCGATTCGTCGGTTCCTGCGCCCGGTCACCTACCAGTCGGTGCCGGACGCCCTGCTGCCCGCCGCGCTGCGGGACGGCAACCCGCTCGGTGTGCCCAGGAAGGTCGACGGCGGATCACCGTCGGTCTGACGGCCTCGCACGGTGGTCCGGGTCGCGGCCCGGACCACCGGCTCACTCCGAGTCGTACTGTTCGCGGAAGGAAAGGCAGGCGTCCCTCTCCCGGTCGGCCATGGGTTCGATGAAGACCATGCCCAGGATGATGAGCGCGGCCGGAACGAACTCGAACAGCGTCCAGGTCTCGGCCCCGGATCCGGCCATCTCGATCAGCGGGCGGACGGCGAAGGCGGCCGCGGCGATCAGCAGCGGTACGAACCGATAGGTCGGGTTCGACACGTAGACGAGGTGGTCGATCATGTGTCGGGCGGTCCGGTTGACCTTCTCGTCCGGACCGAGAGCCCCGGAGATCGCCTGGCGCCGGGCGATGGCGTAGCGCACCGGATCGGTCTCGGGTGACGCGGGCATCACGCGAAGGATCGAGTACGCGGCCAGCCCGGACAACACGGTGACGGACAGGGCCATGATGGCGACGGCGCCCGGGACCCAGCCGGGGACGCCGGTCGGATCGGTCAGGTTCGGGGCGGTCAACATCCCGGCGAGGAGGAGGGCGGCGACTCCGGCGCAGGCCCCCCAGAGCGCGGAGTGGGCCACCGGGCGGTGCTGGGCGTGCAGCCGGAGTCGGGCCTTGGCCACCTGCCCCGAGGTGGGACCCGAGGGCGGAACGGAGGCGTGTGAGTTGTTCGAGAGCGGGGAGGTCATGGCACTCACACTACGGACCCCGGCACGGCGCGCACCATGCACGGAAGTCAGGACCCCGAACCGGAGTTCCCGAACTTTCGTCAGGTCCGTCCCGACGACCTGTCGCCAAAGGAGACCGTCCCC
>NZ_BCSH01000112.1 GCF_001570765.1 Nocardiopsis listeri NBRC 13360
CCCCCATTTCCAACCCCAACCGACGCATTCGGAGACCGCGCTCATCCGCTCCATGAAGCAGGGTGACTACTGGGAGAGGAATGGGCGCAAGGTGCCCGTGGCCACTCGAAAGGCGGTGGAGACGCGTCTACCCACCAAGCTCCCCGAGTCCGACGGCCTACTGGCCTGGCGCACGCTCCGCGACGCGGTCGAGGGGGACGGCCGTTCCACGCGCCTTCCTGACGTCCCCCCAGAACTCCTGGACCGCCAGGAACACCACTTGGGTGGCTTCACCGACCACGTTGGCTGGCCGGGGGCCCGTGACGAACATCTGCGAGGTCCGGCGGACCATGAACACGAAGTCGGTCAGCGCCGGGGAGTAGGCCGCTCCGCCCGCGCAGGGACCGAGCATCACCGAGATCTGCGGGATCACCCCCGAGCCCCAGGTGTTGCGCCGGAAGATCCCGCCATAGCCGGCCAGCGCCATGACCCCTTCCTGGACGCGGGCCCCCGCTCCGTCGTTGAGCGAGACCAGCGGTGCCCCCGCGACCAGGGCCTTGTCCATCACCTTGTGGATCTTCTGCGCGTGGGCCTCGCCCAGGGCCCCGCCGAAGACCCGGAAGTCGTGAGCGAAGACGAACACGGTGCGCCCGTGCACGGCCCCCCACCCGGTGATCACTCCGTCTCCGGGGGGACGCTTGTCCTCCAGGCCGAACCCGGAGGCGCGGTGCCGCCGCAGGGGCTCCAGCTCCCGGAACGACCCTTCGTCGAGAAGCAGATCGATGCGCTCGCGCGCGGTCAGCTTGCCCCTGGCGTGTTGGGCGGCGGTCGCCTTCTCGCCCGGCCCTTCCTCGGCGAGCGCACGCACCGCCTTCAGTTCGGTGATCAGACTCCGCATGCCCTCGGCCGGATCGATGCGGTTCTCCGCGTTCGTGGTCATCATCACCTGCTTTCCGAGCGCCGCGTCGCCAGCCGCGCGGCCGTCCCGAGCGCCCTCACATCCCGATTCCCTGGGGGAAGGTGAAGAGGAAGCCGGGATCATAGGACTTCTTCACGTCCACGAGCCGTGGGTAGTTGTCGCCGTAGTACGCCCACCGCCAGTCGGTCAGGCCCCGATCCGGGTAGTTCACGTAGGAGTGCCCATTGGACAGGGGCGTCAGCAGCGACATGCCGCGGTCCACCCAGGCGGACGCGGCGGCCGCGTCCTCCGGTCCCGGGTCGGCCTCTTCGCGGATCAATGTGTACTTCGCCAGGAAGAGTGCGTCCCGGTGGACGTAGGCGGTCTCCGCCGGACCGACCTCGTTGGCGGCTCCGCCCAGAGCGGTCAGGGCGAAGTAGCGGAACTGTCCGCGGCGGCGCTCCCATTCGAAGGCCTCCAGCGCCACGGCCATGTGGTGCCGGTCCAGCGGAGACGAAAGCATCCGGTGGCCCTCGCGCAGGAACCCCTGGCGGGGCAGGGTTCCCTCGGGGGTCGTCCCTACACGCCTGCGCTGTTCGGTCGGCTTGTCCTCGCAGCGGAACAGGCGCAGCATCGCCTGTTCGTAGGGGAGCTCCTCCGCTTCCAGCTCGACCGGGCGCGCACCCACCTCGAGACACAGGGCACCGAAGAGCTCCTCGAACTCCGCCGCTGTCCCGAAGTGGCCACCGTGCATCATCACGAACGGTGCGGCCTCCGAGCCGGCGTCGGGCAGAACGACGCCGATCTCCGAGCTGATCGTACGCGGTGCGGCGGCCATCCAGTGCTGCCACCGATCCAGCGCGTCCAGCGCGTGGTCCCAGGACCAGACCGCCGTGAAGTTGACGATCCTGGGCACGTGGGTCCGCTGGACCTCCAACGCGGTGATGACGCCGAAGTTGCCCCCGCCACCACCGCGCAGTGCCCAGAAGAGGTCGGCTTCCTGGTCGTCGGTGGCCCGCACCCGGCTGCCGTCGGCCAGGACGACCTCGGCCGCGACGAGGCCGTCGCTGGCGACGCCGTACTGGCGGGTCTGCCACCCGATACCGCCGCCGCTGACATAGCCCGCCTGGCAGACGGTCGGACACACTCCCGTCGGGAACTGTACGTCGGAGGGGGCCAGTGCGGTGATCGCGTCCACCGACCTCGCGCCGGCTCCGAGCCGCACGACCTCCCCGAGCGAGCCGACCTCTCCCATCCGTGAGAGATCGACGACGAGTCCGTCCGTCGTCGACCAGCCCGCGAAGCTGTGGCCGCCGGCCCGCACGGCCAAGTGCAGGCCCGTTTCGGCCGCGAACCGCACGCACGCGCTCACGTCGGCGGCCGAGGCGCAGTAGGCGATGCCGCTCGGCCGAACGGCGTCGTATTCCGCGATCTGCAACTGCTTGGCGAGCTCGTAGCCCGGGGCCTCCGGGAGGAGGAGTTCGCCGTCGATGAGCGAGCGCAGGCGCTCCACGTCCGTGGCCATGGTCAGGAGACCTCGACGACCACTGTCTTGCTGTCGAACGGGAGCTCACCCTTGGGGACGCTCTTCAGGGGGTAGTCGGAGGTCGTGACGCCGATCTCCCCGGGGGTGAAGGTGTAGGTCCCGGGCTTCTCGGCGACGATCTCGGCGTGGCCACCGGTGAGGAGGACGTTCTTGCCGGCGAAGACACGGTTCGCGTTCTCCAGGCCCGCGGCGAGGACCACTTCCTCGTGGTCCCCGCCGATGTGGACGTTCACCTGGCCCTTGATGTCACCCGCCGGTCGGTCCTTGATCGTGGGGTGCAGGGTGCGGAGCGTGACTTCGATGTTGAGCACCTCACCGATGCGCACCTCGTCGGGCGTGGTGATAGTGATCTCGATGTCGCTCTCCTCCGGCGTCGGCTGGCGGGTGGAACTGCTGAGGTAGGTGAACCGGCCCATTGCCTGTTTCTCCTTCGAATGCGCGATCGCGTCAGCCCGCCCGGCTTCGAGCGGGTTTCCGGGTCGAGCGAACACCGCGGCGCCACAACCGGTCAACCCCTAACCACGCGCACCCCTATACCCCCCAGCAGCCCTTTCGTCCCCTATGGGGCAGGGGTGTTTCCTCCCCCTACGGGGAGGGTCGGACTTCGGCTTCGTCGTGCCGAATCCTTGCCTGCTCGATATCCGGACGGTGGGCGATAGCCCATTCGGTCAGTGCAGACAGGGGGTCGAGTAGTGTGCGCCCCATATCGGTGAGCTCGTATTCGACGGTCGCCGGAACCGTCGGATACACGGTTCGGGTCACCAGCCCGTCACGTTGAAGGGCGCGGAGGGTCCGCGTGAGCATGCGCTGGCTGATGTCCTCGATACTGCGGTCCAGTTGACTGAATCGCTTCGGTCCGCGACCGAGCACGACCACCACCAGCACACTCCATTTGTCACCGACGCGCCGGAGCACGTCTGTCACCGGGCATGATTCGTGTTCCTTGGTCGTCACGGGCAGGCCCAGATCCGCCGAGAGCACGATAGGCACTCCACTGTTCGTTACGGACATCAATGTGCCTCCTTCCCAAAGAGGTTGCACATCACTGAAGATGCACCTGCGAACAAAAAGTAACAAGGGGAGCCGACATGAGGAAGCAGTCTCCGTCGAAGAAGACCGTAGTGGTCCAAGGCGGAACCGACGGCATGGGCCGGGGCATGGTCATGGCACGCCTCAAAGCGGGTGACACGGTCATCGCGCTCGGCAGCAACGTGGAGAAGGGTCGTCGCCTCAGCAGGGAGGCGGCGGCCCTGGGGGCCGGCGACCGCTTCCGGTTCATCCGCGCCAACTTGAGCTCCATCGCCGAGAACGAACGCGTCGTTGCGGAGATCCGTGAGCAGCATCCCGTCATCGACGCTCTCGTCCTGTGCGCGAACAGGCAGGCCCCTCAGCGCGAGGTCTCTCCCGAGGGACTGGAGTTCACCTTCGGCCTCTACTACCTGAGCCGGTACCTGCTCAGCCACGGCCTGCGCGCGGAGTTCGACGCCGCCCCCGCCCCGGTCATCATCAACATCGCCGCCGCGGGGCTCAAGGTGGGCAAGGTGAACTTCGCCGACCTGCAGTTCGAGGAGAAGTACAGCACGATCCGGGCGCAGATGCAGGCCGGCCGCACCAACGACCTGCTCGGCAGGTCATTGGCCGACGAGCCGAGCAGCAAGGCCCGCATCGTGCTCTACCACCCCGGTTTCACCAAGACACTCGGCGGGATCGCGCACCTGAAGCAGCCGGTGAAGGGCATCATCACCTTCCTGAGCAAGGTCGCCGCGAAGTCGGTCGAGGCGGCGATCGCTCCCATGGTCGCGGTGATCGACAGCCCGCCCTCCGAGCGTCTGACGGGGATCAACCAGGGCAAGTCCGTAGACCTGACCATGGACACCTTCGATCCGGCCAGAGCGCGCAAGCTGGCCGAGGTGACCCGCCGCCTGGTGGTGACCCACCACGGCCAGAGCCCGCTCCTGCCCGAGGCCGCCAAGGACAGGGACGGAAAGGGCTTCTCCCGGTAGTCCCGCGTCCGCCGTCATCGGATCCGGTGCGGTGTGGCCAGCACGAAAGACCCGCACCGCACCGGAAACTATTCAAAGTGTTAAATCTGCGTGAATTAACACGCACCCCGAAGGCCCAGAAGAACGATTTCCTCACTGGATATATCCTAACCGAATCAAGGGTTTTACCCACAGGCTGAAACCCTCCCGAGTGGACGCGCCGCCCCCGCTCCAGGAGATCAGCACAAGGGGTGACCAACCCCTTCCCCACAGCACTGATCCAGTACGGGGTTCCGCTCCTTCGGTGCCTTACCGAGACGAGGGACGCCGCACGCGCCGCGCACCGCGCATATGCCCCCTCGATGCGCCGACCGACGGCCCGGCAGTCACGCTCCCCACTGGTGGCAGAGCGCCCGACCAGCCCACCTGAGCAGGACGTCCCATCGCCCCGCCCGCGACGCCTAGCGCAGGGGCCGACTGACCACAATCGGCCACGTGATCCCGGAATCTTCCACCCAGTGCTGCTCACGACCCGGACCATCACCGTGAATGCGCAGGTCCGCGCGGTCAATAAATGCTGGGGGTTGCGTCCACCAGTGCTTTGGCGTGAACATAGTCGGGGCCCGCATGACTTAGTCGGCATGGTAACGACACCGGAGACTCATTCACCCTCAGGCCAACTGTGCTGTCACCGGGCCCGAGCATCGCATTTCCGTAATTCATGCGAGCCTCGAAGCTCACAGGGGGACCAATTGATTGAACGCGAAAAAGAATCCGAAATACTGACTTCCATGTTCCAGGACGCGATGCAGGGCCGCGGTGGGGTCGCGGTCGTCAGCGGGCCGATCGGATGTGGGAAGACGACGCTCTTACACCGTTTCGCCCAGCACGCGACCGAGTCGGATGCCCTGCTACTGAGCGCGACCGCCTCCCGGACCGAGCAGGAGATCCCCTTCGCGGTCATGGTCCAGCTGTACCAGCAGCTCGTCGACGTGCCCGGGGCCTCTGAGCACATCCGGGCGCTCCTGGACTCGGGAGCGTGCGAGAAGCTCATGTCGGACGCCTCCCACGTGTCCGCGGAAAGCGCCTACACACAGATCGTCCAGGCCCTGTGGACCGCCCTGAACGACGTTGCCGAGCGCCGCACCATCGTCATCGCCGTGGACGACGCCCACTACACCGATGACTCCTCGATGCGCTGCCTGCTCTTCACGGCCCGGCGGCTACGCTTCACCCGGGCCCTGATGGTACTCAACCAGCGAACCGGGCCGCAGCACGACCACCATCCCTTCGACGCCGAGCTCCTGCACCAAGCGCACTGCAAGCGCATCCGGCTGTCCCCGTTCTCCCCCGAGGGAACACGGCGCTTCCTCGGCCGCAGGCTCGGCAAGGAGCAGGCAGGCCGCTTGGCCGCAGCCGGCCACGAGGCCACCGGCGGCAACCCGCTGCTGCTCGCGGCCATGGTCGAGGACCAGTTGGCCCCGAATCCCCCCGAGTCGGTCGGCGAGATGTACGGCGAGGCGGTCCTCACCTGCCTGCACCGCGGCGACCCTGGGACCCTGGAGGCCGCGCGGATGATCGCCGTCCTCGGCGAGACGAGCTCGATCGAGGGCATCGGCTCCATCATCAACTCCTTCTGCGGCACCGCCGACCAGCGCCTGCGCCCGTTGGAGAACGCTGCCGTGCTGAGCGGACGGCGGTTCCGGCACGAGGCTGGCCGGCAGGCCGTCCTCGCCACGATGGACGAGAGGGAGAAGGCGCAAACCTACGTGCACGCCGCATCCCTCCTGCACCAGAAGGGGGCGTCCAACGAGACCGTCGCCAAGTACCTGATCATGGCGGGGTCTCCGCTGCCGGCGTGGGCAGTCGACGTGCTGCGCTGCGCCGCGGACCAGGCGCTCTTCGGCAACGAGAACAATGCCGCCATCCACCTGCTGGAACTGGCCCATTCAGCGTGCGAGGACACCGACGAGCGAGACTCCCTGACCGCGACGCTGGCGCTGGTCAAGTGGCGCTGTGACCCGGCCGCCGTCTCACGCCATTTCCCCGAGCTCGTCTCGGCCGTCAAGCGGCGGCGCTTGCCGCAGCACCACGCCACGGCGCTGCTGCGCTACCAGCTCTGGCAGGGCCGGTTCGACGAGGCCGTGGAGCTGATGGATCACCTGTCCCACCTACCCGTGGAGTCCGACGACGAGGTCGACTCCGATATGGAGTTCCTGTTCCTGTGGCTGGCGCACACCTACCCCTCACTGGTCGCGAAGTTCCCGTCGGGCAAGCGCCCCTACAGTCCGCGGGACACCGCAGCGGTCCACCGCGCGAACCCGCACCACCAGGCCGCTGACGTCCTCGCCTCCGTTCTGGAGAACGACGTCAGCATCCACATGGTGAGCAAGGCCGAGAGGCTGCTCCAGGGCCACCCGCTGAACGACTTCACGCTGGAGCCGCTCGTCACAGTCCTCACCGCCCTGATCTATGCAGAGCACATGGGTCTGGCGGCGCACTGGTGCGACACGCTCCGGTCGGAGGCGGAGAGCCGGGGCGCCCTCACCTGGCAGGCGGTGCTGGCCGGCACCCGCGCCGAGATCGCATTCGACCAGGGCGACCTCCCGGTCGCGCGCGACCTGGCGTCCACCGCGCTCACGACCATCGGCAGGGAGCGGTGGGGCGTCGGTGTCGGCGGGCCGCTGGCCTGCCTCATCCGCGCCTCGACCGAGATGGGCGACCTGGACTCGGCCGCCCGCGCACTCGAGCAACCCGTGCCCCAGGCGATGTACCAGAGCCGGTTCGGTCTGTCCTACCTGCAGGCCAGGGGCCAGTACTTCCTCGCGACGGACCGTCCCTACGCGGCGCACGCCGACTTCGAGCTGTGCGGCGACCTGATGACCACGTGGGGCATCGACCTGGCCGGGCTGGTCCCTTGGCGGCTGGACCTGGCGATGAGCCACCTGGCGGTCGGGGATCGGGACCGGGCCCGCGCCCTGGTGGAGGAGCAGCTGCCCCGGCCCCATGCGGCCTCCTCACGGACCCACGGAGTCGCTCTGCGCGTCCTGGCGCTGACCACCGACCTGGCTGACCGAGCCGACCTGCTCAACCAGGCCGCGGACATCCTGCACGCCACCGACGCGCGCCTGGAACTGGCCAAGACCCTCACCGAGCTCAGCAAGGTGCACCACCTGCGCGGTGAGCCCGAGCGTGCGCGCATGGTCGCCCGGAGAGCGTGGAGTATCTCCCGACGCTGCGGTGCCGAACCGCTGCGCAAGCTCACCGCCCCGGCACGGGGCGACGCCGGCCGGACTCTGCTGCGGGCCCAGATCGTCGAGGGCGGCCACGCCTCGAAGGTGGCCGCCCTCAGCGAGGCGCAACGCCGGGTCGCCACGCTGGCCGCCCAGGGCCTGTCGAACCGGCAGATCGCCAAACGCCTGTTCATCACGGTCAGCACCGTGGAACAGCACCTGACCCGCACGTATCGCAAGCTCAACGTGACCAGGCGTGCCGATCTCCCCACGGATCTGGGCCTGGCCATCGCCGACAGCGCCTGAGAAGACCGCGCAGCGGGGCCGAGTCCCCGCCCCCTCCGCTGCACGGCCGAGCTTCCCGAGCGCGCGTCGCGCACGCCGTACCCTTCAGCTCTCGCTCAGCTCCTCGTCGATGAAGCTGAACACCTCCTCCAGCGTCGCCGAGTCGAGGTCGACGTCCTCCTCGCGCCCGCTGTCGCCCTCTCGTAGCGCGGCCAGCATGCTCTCCAGTCGCGCCGTGACCTCCCTGCGCGCCCCTTCGTCACCGGCGACGAGGTCCGCGAGCCCGGACTCCATCCGGTCCAGATCGGCCAGCGCGGCGCCCCCGCTGCCCAGTTCGGCGCTGAGGAAGGCCGCCAGGGCACCGGGCGTGGGGTGGTTGAACACCAGCGTCGTCGGCAGCGACAGCCCGGTCTCGGCGCCGAGCCGGTTGCGCAGCTCCACCGCCATCAGGGAGTCCAGGCCGAGGTCGAGCAGGCCCCGGTCGGCCTGGATCTGCTGCGTCGTGTCGTGTCCGAGCACGGCCGCCAGATGTCCGCGGACCAGGTCGAGGAGCATGTGCTCCCGGCGCTCACCGGGCAGATTCGCGAACCGCTCCCCCGCCTGACTCGACCGGCCTGAACGCGCGGCCCTGCGCTGAACCGGGGTGCGGACCAGGCCACGCAGCAGCGTCGGCACCTCGCCGGACGCCCGGACCGCGGGCAGGTCGAGGTCGGCCGGCACCAGCAGCGGTTCGCCGGCTCCCAGGGCCGCGTCGAACAGCGCGGTCCCCTCGGCGTTGGACAGCCGCCCCATGCCGGACCGGGCCATGCGCTCGACGTCGCGTTCGGTCAGTCGTCCGCCCATGCCCTCCTTCTCCTCCCACAGCCCCCAGGCCAGGGAGACGGCGGGCTGCCCGCCCCGGCGGCGCTGGTGGGCGAGCGCGTCCAGGTAGGCGTTGGCCGCCGCGTAGTTCGCCTGCCCCGGGCCGCCGAGGATCCCGGACGCCGAGGAGAAGAGAACGAACGCGTCGAGGTCACCCGCCGTCTCGTGCAGCGCGACGGCGGCGTCGGCCTTGGCCCGTAGGACCCGGTCCATCCGAGCACGGGTCATCCCGGTCAGGACGGCGTCGTCGTTGACCCCCGCCACGTGCACCACAGCGGTGAGCGGATGGGCGGGGTCGATCCCGCCCAGCAGCGCCGACAGTGCCTCCCGGTCGGCCACGTCGCAGGCCGCGAACTCCGGGTCGGCTCCCAGAGCGATCAGGTCCTCCCGCAGGTCCGCGGCCCCGGGGGCATCCGGGCCCCGGCGACTGACCAGGAGCAGGCGGCGAACCCCCCGCTCCGCCGCCAGGTGGCGCGCGATGACGCGGCCCAGCCCGCCGGTCGCACCGGTGACCAGCACCGTACCCTCGGGGTCGAGCGCCGACCGTTCACCGGACACGGTGGCCCTGGCCAGCCGCGGGGCGAGCAGCCCGCCGTCGCGGACCGCCACCTGGGACTCGCCGCTGGCCAGGACCTCCGGCAGCACCGACTCGACGTCGCGGCCGTCGTCCAGGTCCACGATGACGAACCGGCCTGGGTGTTCCGCCTGCGCGGAGCGCAGCAGGCCCCACACGGGCGCGGCGTCCAGGTCCACGTCCTCGTCGGGCCGCGTGGCGACCGCCCCCCGGGTGACCACCACGAGGCGCTCGTCGGCGGGCTGCTCGGTGAGCCAGGTGCGCAGCCCGTCCAGCACCTCGTGTAGGGCTTCACCGGAGGACGCGCACTCCAGCACCGCGGTGCGGGACGTGCGGTCATCCTGCTCGGAGGCCCGCCCGGGCTCCGCCGGCACCGACACCCATTCCACCCGGTAGAGGAGGTCCTGGGGCCCTCGGTCCGTGGCGGCCCCGAACGTCGTGCCGTCGAAGGGCCGCACCGCGACCGATCCGACCCGTACCACGGGGGCCCCGTCGGCGTCCGTTCCCTCCAGCACCAGGGTGTCCCTGGCGGTGCGGGCGGAGCGGACGTGCAGGTCGGTCGCTCCCGTCGCGAGAACCTGGACGTCTCGCCAACTGTGGGCGAACCAGACGGCATCCGCGTCCTCTTCGTCCTCGTAGCCGGCGGTACGCCAGGCTCCCTCCAGGAGCGCTGGGTGCAGACGGTGGTCGCCGGAGCCGGAGTCCTCGCCCTCGGGCAGCACCACCTCGACGGCGTCTCCCTCCAGTTCCCTCTCCGTCTCCGGGCCGTCCTCGGCCAATGTCGCCGTGGCGTGCAGGACCCATGCGTCCTGCGGGTCCCGGCACCAGACCGAGACGTCGCGTTCACCGTTCTCGTCCGCCCCGCGTACGCGGACCTGCACCGCGACCGGGAGCTTGGCGGGGGAGGCGATCTCCAGTTCCCGGATCACACCGCAGCCGACCTGGTCCCCCACGCGCAGCAGCAGCTCGACGAAGTCGCCGCCGGTCAGGACGTCGGCACCGCCCAACCGTCCGGAGACCACCGCGCCGTCACCGTCCGCCAGACGGACGGGGGCGTCCAGCC
>NZ_BCSH01000113.1 GCF_001570765.1 Nocardiopsis listeri NBRC 13360
CCGAGGTTCCCGGCCCGAGGCGCCCCACCCGCACAACAGGGCAGGGCCATCGCTCACTCCCTACGTTCAGCCGGTGAACTCTCCTCGTTCGATCGCCGCCTGCCTGCGCGCTTCCACGTCCGTGACCAACAGGTCCACCATCTCCTCCGTCACGCCCAGCCCGAACGTGGACAGTGCCACGATCGGCATCGAGTCGGCCATTCGCAACAGCTCTTCCGGAACCGAGTCCAGTTCCTCCATCCCGGCCTGGACCTCGGCCAACACCGGTCCACCGATCGGGTTGGCCCGCCAGTCCTCGATGGTGGAACGTCTGGTCAGCGGTGGCACGAATCGGTCACCTTCACTCACGATCGCTCCGCTCAACCGAATGTCTCGCGAGGACGCGCCCACGGACACCGTGTAGGTACCCTCGGCCAGCGACCACCGCTGGTGTTCGGGGTCCCAGGTGGACAGATCACGCCGACTCACCGCCAACTCGACCCGCGCGCTCTCCCCGGGCTCCAAAGCCACCTTCGTGAACCCGCGCAGCTCCCGCACAGGCCGGGTCGGATACTCCTGCGCCGACCCCGTGTACAGCTGGGCGACCTCCTGTCCGGTCCGCGCACCACTGTTGGTGACGGTGAACGCCACCGTCCACGTGTCCTGTCCGTCCTCGGAAACCTCCAGGTCGGAGTAGTCGAACGTGGTGTAGGTGAGTCCGAAGCCGAACGGGTACGCCACCGGACGATCCAGGGTGTCGAAGTGCCGATACCCCACGAACACCCCCTCGCCGTAGCGCACGTGCCCATGTTCCCCGGGGAAGTTCAGGTAGGAGGCGTGATCGCTCAGCTTCAACGGGATGGTCTCGGTGAGCCGCCCGGACGGGGGGATCGCCCCGGTCAGCACGTCCACCGTGGCCGCGCCGCCCTCCTGACCCAGCAACCAGCCCTCCAACACCGCGTCGGCGTCGCCCTGCCAGTCGGCCACCGACACCACACCGCCGTTGGACAACACCACCACGACCCGCTCACTCACCCGCCGAATCCGGGCCAACAGCTCGATCTGCCCGGCGGGCAGATCGATGTCGGTGCGGTCGAAGCCCTCGGATTCCAGAGTCTCCGGCAACCCGAGGAACAGCACGGTGGTGTCGGACCCCTCCGCCAACGCCACCGCCTCGTCGGCCAGTCCCGGCGCCGCCGTCCCGTCCAGGGTGAACCCGGGGGCGAACCGCGCCGGAAACCCCTCGGACACCTCATCGAACGCGTCCAGCGCGCTGGTCACCCGGGTCGGCACGATGTGGGAGGAGCCCCCACCCTGATAGCGGGGCGTGCGGGCGAACTCGCCCACCACCGCGATCGACCGGCCCGGAACCAGCGGCAACGCCCCGCCCTCGTTCTTCAACAGCACCAGGGCTTCTGCCGCCGCATCGCGGGCCAACGCCTGGTGGGCCTCGTGCTCGGGCGAACGCGAGGTGTCGGTGGCCACCCGTTCCTGCACTCGGCCCAACCGCTCCACCACGGTGTCCAGCACCGCTTCGTCCAGTTCGCCCCGCTTCACCGCGTCGACGATCCGGTCGTCGGTTCCGGTGGGCGGCATCTCCAGGTCCAGGCCGGCGCGCACCGCCTCGACCCGGTCCACCACGGCGCCCCAGTCGGAGACCACCGCGCCCTGGTACCCCCATTCCTCGCGCAGTAGCGTGGTGAGCAGCCACGGGTCCTGGCTGGTGTACACCCCGTTGAGCCGGTTGTAGGAGCACATCACCATGGCCGGGTCGGTGGTGCGGATGACCTCCTCGAACGCCGGCAGGTAGATCTCGCGCAGGGTACGTTCGTCCACGTCGGAACTGGACCGCATCCGGTCGGTCTCCTGGTTGTTGGCGGCGAAGTGCTTCACGCACGCCCCCACACCCTCGGACTGGACGCCTTCGACCAGGGCGGCGGCTATCCGCGCGGTGACGTGCGGGTCCTCGGACACGTACTCGAAGTTGCGGCCGCACAGCGGGGAACGCTTGATGTTCATGCCCGGGCCCAGCACCACGTCCACGCCCATGGCGCTCGCCTCGGTGCCCAGGGCCGCGCCGACCCGCCGAACCAGGTCGACGTTCCAGGTGGCGCCGAGCCCGACCGCCGGTGGGAAGCAGGTGGCGGGCACGCTGTCGCCGATGCCCAGGTGGTCGCCCTCCTCCGGCTGCTGACGGATGCCGTGTGGGCCGTCGGCCAGGTGCAGGCGGCGCAGCACGCTCGGGACCGGGGTGCTGTGCCAGACCCCGGATCCGGAGGTGGCGGCGGCCTTCGCGGTCAGGTCGGGTTCGGGTCGGGGTGTTTCGGTGCTCATGAGGGCCTTTCATCAGTGATGGGGGGCGGGGCCGACGTGGGGATTCCCAGGGTGTGCAGGAAGGAGACGACCGCGGCGCGCATGTCGACGGCGCCGGGGTCGAGGAGCCACTGGACTTGGAGCCCGTCCTGGAGGGCGATGAACTGCGTGGCGGCGACCTCGGGGGTGATCCCAGGGCGGCCGTCGAGGAGGGTGGCGAACGCTGACGCGAGGTGTTCACGCAGGACGCGGTAGCGACCGAAGAAGTAGTCGTGGGCGGGGTGGGTGGGGTCCGTGGCCTCCGCGGACAGGTTGACGAAGAGGGAGACCAGGCCGGGGGAGTCGGTGTTGCGTTTCACGAGCTCGACGAGGTTGTCGATGAGCTCGCGGTGGCTCAGGTCCGCGTCCAGGACAAGTGGGGCGTCGATCTCGTCGCGCCTGCTCAGGACGTGTATGAGCAGGGCTTCCTTGTTGGGGAAGTGGTGCAGGACCCCGGCATGGGAGAGACCGGCGTGGGCGGCGATGTCGCGGAGGGAGGCCGCCCGGTATCCGGAGCGGGAGAAGAGTTCGGCGGCGGCGTCGATGACGTGCCCACGGGTGCGTTCGCCCTTGGTCGGACGCTGGCGCGGGTGCTCTGTGTCGGTCACGGGGCTCTCCTCGCACACGATCTCGTGGCGGCGGCACAAAACCTACCGCCTGGTCAGATTGTGGCACAAGGCACAGTTGGCGGATTCGCGGTGGCCCCGGCGGGTCCGCGCGCACGCCCCGCACACGAAAAGGCCCCTTCCGCCGACCTTCGTGTCGGTGGAAAGGGCTCGGATGTGCCGCCGAGACGACGACCCCCGCGCGGTCAGATGACCGGTTCCTCCTGGCGCAGCAGCTCCAGCGCGGGCGCGTACATGCGGTCCTTGATGGTGCCCAGGGTGGTGGCGTCCTTGCCGGCCAGGGAGCGGGCCAGCTCGATGGCGGTGGGGCGCACCTCCTCCTCGGACACGGCCCGGTCCACGATGGCGGACTTCGCGGCGTCCTCGCCGCCGTAACGACGGGCGGTCACCATGGCCTCGTGCGCGGTCTGCGGGGCCAGACGGGCCTGGATCAGCGCCGACATCGCCGGGGTGAAGGGGATGTTGATGTCGGCCTCGGGCAGGCACCAAAATCCCCGGTCGGCGCGCATCACGCGCAGGTCGTGCGCCAGGGAGAACATCGCGCCGGCGGCGAAGGTGTGCCCCTGCAGGGCCGCCACGGTGGGCATCGGCAGGGCCAGCAGGCGCCCGAACAGCCGGTGGACGCTCGCGACGTACTCCTTGTAACGGTCGCCGTTGGCCATGAGCCACTCCAGGTCCAGGCCGTTGGAGTAAAACTTGCCGGTGGCGGCGGTGACCAGGGCACGCGGGCCCTCCGCCTTTTCCGCCTCGTCCAGGGCTGCGTGGACCGAGGCGATCCAGTCCGGGTGGAAGCGGTTCTCCCCGTCACCGATGTCGAGAACGAAGACCTCGTCGTGGCGTTCGAGCGTGGGCATGGGCGTGCTGCCTTCCTTCGTTGGTGGGGCCGTCGGCGACCCGCATGTTACTGACAAGTAACCTATGTCGGACAGCATAGACCAGGAGGATCCACCGTGTCTCGGCCCTGCCGGCGTGCCCGAGCCGCTCGGGCCGGGTTGGAGGCTCGTGCGTCGAATTCGGTGCTCGCGAGGGCGATCGACCCGCTGATGAGCCGTCCCACGGAAAGACAGGTGCCACAGGCCGGCCCGGTTTCCCTACCGTCGCTCTCATGTCCGGTGCTGTGCCGCATGGCCATGCTGTAGTTCCTCATCGCGGTCGACGTGACCGTGGTCAAGTCGCCCTTCCCTCGATCGGCGCCGACTTCGGCGTCGGTGGCCACGCCCAGACCTGAGGTCGTGGTCGGGTACACGATCACCGACCCCAGGCGCCTACCCTCGCGGCGCACGCGACGTACGCCTCGAAGCTGCGCTCCGGGCGTCCGAGGGCTCGCTCCACTCCATCGGTGGTGGCAGTGTTCCGCCCGTCCAAGACCTCTTCGAAAAGCGCGGCCAGCCCGTGCGCCACGTCCTCGGGGATCCCCTGGGCGGCAGACGCGGCGACGAACTCCTCCGTGGTCACCCGCCGGTACTCCACGGGCCAGCCCGTCGCCGCGCCCAACACCTCGCTCACCTCGGGGACCCTGTTGCTGGACACCGGTGCCGAACGGGTCGAGGCCGCGCCCGGGGACGTGCTCTTGATCCGAGGACCCGAACCCTACGTGGTCTCCGACCGACCCGGTCGGGTCCCGACCATCACCATCGAACCGGGGCAGCGGTGCGTGGCCGACGACGGCGCCGAACTCCACCTGGCCATGTCCCACGGCGTCGGAACCTGGGGAAACGACTCCGACGGCGAACACGGCGCGATCCTTGGTTCCTACGAGGACCCCGGAGAGGTCGGTCGTCTGGCTCTGGCCGCCCTGCCCAGGCTGGCGGTGCTGCCCACCGGTTCGGTCGATCCCATGGTCGTCTCCCTCCTGACCAGGGAGATCACCACCGCTCGGGTGGCCCAGAGCGCGCTCAACGACCGACTACTCGACTGTCTGCTGGTCATGGCGGTCCGCGCCTGGTCGGAGTCGCATCCGAACGCCGCCCCGAACTGGCTCAGCGGCCGGCGGGACACGGTCGCCGCCCGGGCCCTGGACCTGCTGCACGAACACCCCGCCCGGCCGTGGACCCTGACCACTCTGGCCGGAGAGTGCGCCGTCTCCCGCGCCACCCTGGCGGACCGGTTCTCGCGGGCGGTGGGCGACCCGCCCATGTCCTACCTGCGAACCTGGCGACTGACCCTGGCCTGCGACCTGTTGGTCGCCGAACCCCACCTCGGACTGGAGGCGCTGGCCGCCCGGGTGGGGTACGGGAGCGGATTCGCCTTCAGCGCCGCCTTCAAGAAGCACGTCGGCACGAGTCCGTCCGGGTACCGCAGATCCAAGGCCTTCGGCCCCCGGACGGTGGGTGTCCCCTAAGCTGTGGCCCCGTCCCACCGGAAGGGGAACCGTTGAACGACCGCACCCAGGCCTTCACCGGGCTCACCGAGGACTACCGGGCCCACCGGCCGGGCTACCCCCCGGAGGTCCTGGACCTTCTGCGGGGCCACGTGCTCGATGGTGTCACCGACCCCCGGCTACTGATCGACGTCGGCTCCGGCACCGGTATCTCCACCCGCGCGCTGCGCGCCGCCTTCGGCCCCGGGCCCAGGATCGTCGGGGCCGAGCCGGGACACGACATGCGCGCCACCGCCACGGACGAGGGCGGCGGTGTCGAGTACGTGAACGCCCGCGCCGAGGAGATCCCATTCCCGGACGCTTCCGTCGCCCTGGTCCTCACCGCCCAGGCCGTGCACTGGTTCGACCGCCCGGCCTTCTTCGCCGAGGCCGTTCGACTCCTGGAACCGGGTGGCACCCTGGCGGTGCTCAGCAACGACCGCGACCTGCGCAGCGCCTTCGTCGACGAGCACGAGAGGCTACTGGAGCGGTACAGCCCCGGTTACGACCGTCACTACCGTTCCTACGACCTGGTCGGTGAACTCTCGGCCACCGATGGGCTGACCGGAACCGCCGAGCACACCTTCGACTGGACCCGCGAACTCACCCTCGACGGCTACCTCGGCATGGCCATGTCCTCCAGCAGGACGGCGGCCGCCGCCCGCGAGATCGGACAGGACCGTCTGCGCACCGAACTACGCGCCATCGCCGACCACCATTTCCCCGACGGGCCGGTCCTGGTCCCCTACACCACTCGACTGGCCCTGGCCCGTCGCGTCCGCGTCGGTGGCTTCTCCGCCGATGGGGCCGGGTAGGGGACCGGTAGGACCGGTAGGGAGGAACCGTGGAACTCGGCACGCTGGGCCACCTGATGGTCGCCACCGCCGTCCTGGTCTGGGGCTACGTCCTCTACCGGCTGGTCCGCCGCCAGGTGAGCCGGGAGAACGACCCCGACGACCCCGGGTTCGGCCCCGGTGGTCCCCTGCGTGATCTATGAGGTTTTGCGTGAATCGTCCCCCTCGCTGACGTTGACCAAAGATGCCCCGGGAAAGGCTCCGGGCCAAGGCCCGGGACCTCGGGCCGGGAACCGACGGCGAGGGAACACACCCATGGCGCAGCTGATCGTATTGGGGGTCGCCGACCGCGACACCGCGGAGAGGGCGCTCGACATCGCATCCGACCTGGGTAAACAGGAACTCCTTCGGCTGGAGGACGCGGCCTATGCCTACAAGGACGACAAGGGACGCCCGCGCATTCACCAGACCGTCAACCTGACCGGCTACGGCGCCGCCGGGGGCGCTCTGTGGGGCACCCTCATCGGCATGCTCTTCCTCAACCCGATCCTGGGCCTGGTCGTGGGGGCCGGTACGGGCGCGATCGCGGGGAAGCTCAGCGACGTGGGCATCGACGACGACATGATCAGGCAGATCGGCTCCGAGCTCGAGAAGGACCGCGCCGCGGTGTTCCTGCTCGCCGATGACGCCACCATCGACCGGGTCGTCGACGCGTTCAAGCCTTTGCACCCCACCATCATCCAGACCAACCTGTCCAAGGACAGTGAACGGGAACTCGTCGAGGCGCTCCGCTCCTGACGGACCTGGATCCCGAGGGCCCCAGAGCCCTCCCACGCCGCCGATACAGGCCGCCCGTGTCGGCGGCCGTCGGTACGACGAGGAGACTAGTGATGACCGGGAACGGACACGAGGGCGCGGCCGCCGGAGACGACTTCGCCGACGCCGACCGTGGACTCATCGCCAGACTGGAACCGGGACAGATCAAGAACGAACAGGGCCGGGTGGTGTGGGACACCGAGGCCTACGCCTTCCTCGAGCAAGAGCGTCCCGACACCGCCCACCCCGGCCTGTGGCGCCAGTCCCGCCTGTGCGCGAAGCAAGGCTTGTACGAGGTCACCGAGGGGATCTACCAGGTCCGAGGCCTGGACCTGTCCAACATGACGCTGGTCGAGGGAGACCAGGGCGTCCTGGTCATCGACCCCCTGGTCTCCGCCGAGACCGCGAGGGCCGGCCTGGAGCTGTACCGTTCCCAACGTGGTGATCGGCCGGTCAGCGGGGTCCTCTACTCGCACTCCCACGTCGACCACTTCGGTGGGGTCGGTGGTGTCACCGAGGGCAACGTGCCCATCCTCGCCCCGAAGTGGTTCATGGAGAACGCCGCGTCGGAGAACGTCTACACCGGCCCCGCGATGGCCCGCCGCGGGTTGTTCCACACCGGTGCCCACCTGTCGCCGGGTCCCCGGGGACAGATCGGGGTGGGGCTGGGGCAGGCGAGCTCCACCGGCACCATCACCCTCATCGCGCCCAACCGGGACATCACCCGCACCGGCCAGGAGGAGGTCGTCGACGGGGTGCGCATCGTCTTCCAGATGACTCCCGGCACCGAAGCGCCCGCGGAGATGAACTTCTACTTTCCCGAACACCGGGCGTTGTGCATGGCGGAGAACGCCACCCACAACCTGCACAACCTCCTCACCCTGCGCGGGGCGCCGGTCCGGGACGCGCGTGCCTGGGCGCGGTACCTGGACGAGACCGTGGAGTTGTTCGCGTACGACTCCGACGTGCTGTTCGCCTCCCACCACTGGCCCACCTGGGACACCGACCGGATCGTCCGCTTCCTGTGCGAACAACGCGACCTCTACGCCTACCTGCACGACCAGACGATCAGGATGATGAACCTGGGGATGGTGGGTTCGGAGATCGCCGAACGGATCCAGATGCCTCCCTCGTTGGAGCGCGCCTGGCATACCCGCGGTTACCACGGTTCGGTGAGCCACAACGTCAAGGCGATCTACCAGCGGTACATGGGCTGGTTCGACGGCAACCCCGCCCACCTGTGGCCACACCCGCCGGAGGAGGCGGCGCGACGGTACGTGGAGTGCATGGGCGGTATCGACGAGGTGGTCCGCAAGGCCGGCGATTACAAGGCCGAGGGCGACCTCAGGTTCGCCGCCACCCTGCTCGACCACGCGGTGTTCTCCGACTCCGAGCACGAGGGGGCGCGCGCCGCGCTGGTGGAGGTCTACGAACGGCTGGGGTTCGGTTCGGAGAACGGCACCTGGCGCAACTTCTACCTCCAAGGCGCGGCCGAACTGCGGCACGGCAAGCCGGAGAGCGCCATGGAGACCAGCACGGGGGTGACCTCGGCGCTGTCGCTGGAGCAGCTCTTCACCTCTGTGGGGATCCGGATCAACGGTCCCAAGGCGTGGGAGGAGCACTTCGTCATCGACTGGGTGTTCACCGACCTGAACACCACCCACCGGAGCACTCTTTCCAACGGGGCGTTCACCACCAGGGAGAAGCCGCGTCGGGGGGAACCGGACCTGACCGTCACGCTGAACAAGTTCCGGCTCCTGCGGCTGCTCGCGGGCAAGGGCACGGAGGGCATGTCGTTCACGGGCGACGAGACGCTGGTGGACAGGTTGCTGGGTCTGTTGGACCTCCCCGACCCGGTCTTCGCCATCGTCACGCCCTGACCGTCACGTCCCGATCGTCATGTTGCGGAGGTCGTGGCCTGGGCGGCGACGCCGTCCAGGCCATCTCCCACCCGGTACGGTCTCGTGCGGTCTCCGAGCGGCCGGTCGGGGCCCCGGAGCTCAGGCGAGGGGCTTCTTGAAGCCCACGTGCGACGCCTCGTATCCCAGACGCTCGTAGAAGCGGAGGGCGTCCACGCGGGTGGCGTCGGAGGTCAGTTGGAGCAGCACGCAGCCGCGCTCCTTCGCCTCGCGTTCGGCCCACTCCAGCAGCTCGGTGCCGAGCCCACCGCCGCGCTCGTCGGCGTGCACCCGTACCCCCTCCACCTGCGCGCGGGTGGCCGCCGTCCTGGACAGCCCCGGAAGAACGGTCAACTGCAGGGTGCCCACCACTCGTCCGTCCCGTCGAGCCACCGCCAGGTACTGGTGGGGGTCGGAGTCGATCACCTCGAAGGCCTTCCGGTAGGGGGCGAGGTCGTCAGGGGTCTCTCGGGAGGCGCCGAGGGGGTCGTCGGTGAGCAGGGCGACGATCGCCGGGATGTCCTCGGCACGCGCGCGTTCGATGGTCGGCATGGGGATCAAGATACGCGGCGACGGCGACACGCGGTGTCAATTATCGTTGACCCATGGAGAGCACCGAACGACTGGAAGAGATCGCCGGTTCCCTGCGAGGCGAGAACACGCTGGAGTCGCTGGAATCGCTCGTGGAGTTGCGCTCGGAGTCCGAACGTGTCGAGGCGGTCCTGGTGCGCCGCGCCCGTAACCAGGGGCTTACCTGGGCCCGGATCGCGGAGGCGCTCGGGGTGTCCAAACAGGCCATCCACAAGAAGTACGGCGGGCGAGGCCTGCCGGCGTCGCGGAAGTAGCCCGAAGGGACAGGTCGGCGCACCGCCGCGGCAGGTGGCCCGACCCGGTTCGGGGAACACCTCGCCGAAGTGCACGTTCATGCTGAGGATCCGCAGGGTAGGACCCCCGGGGTATCGACACAGGGTGGGACGCGCTTCGCCCCGACCGTGTTCGAACCAC
>NZ_BCSH01000114.1 GCF_001570765.1 Nocardiopsis listeri NBRC 13360
AGGCGCCCCACCAGCCGCCCACCCCTTGGAATCATTCATCTCGACCGACGGCACGGGAAAACCCGGTGCGCCCGGGGCCGGAATCGTGGATCATCTTCGGCATGGAGACACTGCGTCGGGCGACCGCCCACGACGCCCGTGTGGTCGCCGACCTGTGGTTGCGATCCTTCGCCGCCGCACTGCCCACCGTGTCCCGGGCGCACACCGACGACGAGGTGCGCGCCTGGTTCGCGGCCGTGGTCGTGCCCGGCTGTGAGACCTGGCTGGCGCAGACCCACGATGGACGGCCGGTGGGCGTCATGGCGCTGGACGGGTCCGACCTCGACCAGCTCTACCTGGACCCCGATCATCGGGGACGCGGCCTGGGCGACCGGTTCGCGGACCTGGCCAAGGAACGCCGACCCGATGGTCTGGACCTGTGGTGTTTCCAGGTCAACGAGCCCGCACTGCGCTTCTACGCCCGGCACGGCTTCGACGAGGTCGAACGCACCGACGGCGCCGGCAACGAGGAACGCGAACCCGACGTCCACCTGCGTTGGCGCCCCTGAGGGCGAGCCATTCGCGCCCTGGTCGCCTCAACTCGGCCGACTGCTCTCGATGGTCTCCTTCAACGCCCGGGTCCGGTGCGACAACCGCTCCATCTCCCGTAGCAGCGACTCCGGTACGTCCCCCGAGAGCACCCCTTCCTCCGCGATCGCCCGCGCCCGGTCCAGGATCCGCCACGCCGCCACCGGGTTGGGCACCGCCAGGATCTCGGCCAGCAGGATCGTCGCGCGCAGCCGCCCCGACCGATGTCGCAGTCCGCGATACCCCTCGATCGCCACCCGCGCCAGCTCCTCGGCCTCCGCGAGCCGACCGGCCCGCCGCAACGACTCCGCGGCCCGGCGGTGCGCCCGCGCGTGCCACCACCTGTCACCGAGCTCCTCGAACCCCCGAGCGGCCCGCAGGAACTCCTCCTTGCCGTCGCCCCCGCCGTGATCCAGCAGCGCCTCGCCCAACACCAGGCAGGTGCGCCACCGCCCCCAGTCATCGCCGATCTCCTCGAACGTGCGCTCGGCCTCGCGCAACCGTTCGATCCGGCGCTCCACCTTCCAGGTGTCCCGCAACCGTCCTGCCCGCCCCAACGGCCACCGCGACGGCTCGGGCCGGGCGCAACGCTCCGCGTACTCCGGGTACCCCTCCACGAACAGCGCGCGCACCTTGGTCTCCTGCCGGGCCCGCCATCGCGGGTCTCGCGCCCGCGACCCGCGATCTCGCGCACGCCACGGCGCGAGCAACAGTTCGCACTCCCCGGCCTCCCGATTGAGGTCCCGTGTGGACAACTGACCCAATGAACGCAGGAAGCGCGCCCGGTACCAGTACTCGTTCGACGCCCGGCTCAGCTGCTCCAACCCCTCGGACAGCACGAACCAGGCGTTGAGCGTGAACCCGCGCAGCCGCAACACCTCACCGCGCTGCAACTGCACCCGCGACGACAACTCGGGCAGGTCCCGCGAACCTGCGATCAACGCCTCCGCCTGGAAGAGCAGTTCGTAGGCCCGCTCCAGGTGACCCTGGAAACGGTCCACCTCGGCCAGGTTGCACAAGGTGCGCGCCGTCCACCACGGATCGTCGTGCTCCTCGAAGATCCGTCTGGCCACCTCCAGTTCGTCCCGCCCGTCGTCCAGGTCGCCCCTGCGGTACAGGTTCACCCCGATCGCCCGGTGCGCCCGCGCGAGCCGGCGCGGATCCACCGCCGGCTCCACCCCCTCCAACACGTGCAGGGCGGTCAGCGCCCGCTCGTACCCGGTGTCGTGGTCCCCGTGCCCGCCCGCCACCTCGGCCCGCTCCAGCAACGCCACACCGTAGGCCGACGGATCCTGTGACTCCAGGGCCAGAACGGTGGCCTCCTGGGTGGCGAGGCGCATCGCGGACCAGTGTCTGCGCCCGGTCCGGCACAGCACGGCGAACGCCCGCCGCAACCGTTGACCGTGGACGATGAGCCCAGGGTCGACCGGCTCACCGGTCCGGCCCGGCCTGGTCTTTTGGAAGCACACCTCGAACCCGCGTCGCTCGGACTCCAACCAGGCCAGGGGGTCGTCCGGGGCGGGGGCCATGCGGGAGCGGTCGGCCGACTCGGAAGGGTCGGCGGGCGCGACAGCCACGTTCCACTCGTGCGGGGCGGCACGCCGGGCCGCGGCCTCCGCACGGCGCACGTAGGCGGCCAACAACCGCCGTTCCGCGGTCCTGAGCCGCTCCGCCGACCAGTCCGGTCGTTCCTCCTCGGGGATCCCCAACAGGTTCGGGCCCTCGCCCCGCAGGGTGGCCCGGACCCGGTCGTGTAGCTGGAAGCGCCTGAACCCGGCGCTGCGATACAGGTAGGTCAACAGGTACCGGTCGCTCAGGTTCTCCAACATGCCCATGGCCTCCTCCTCGTCGGAATCGACCAGGGCGGCGGCCGCCCACGCGGTGAAGGTGGTCAGCCCGGCGCCCGCCAACCGGCCCAGCAGCAACCGCTCCCGGGGTTCGCACTGTTGCAGACCGAAGGCCAGGGAGGAGGACAGCCCGGGCAGCAGTTTCGACTCGCGCATGTCCGTCAAAAGCGCGGCGGCGCTCGTGGAGTTGCTGCGGGTGATCTGCGTTCCCACCTGCCGGATCGCCAGCGGCAGACCATGACAGGCCTCGACCAATCCGGGCAGTGCCGCCCGGTCCTCCTCGGTCAGGGCGCGCCCCGAGGCCGAGACCAACCGCTCGATCAGCTCCAGCCCCTCCTTGTCGCTGAGGGTGTCCAGCGGGCGCTGGATCATGGAACGGTCGGCGCCGGCGAACGTGGTGCGGCCGGTGACGAGCACCGCGCATCCGCGCCCGCCGGGCAGCAACGGCTCGACCTGCTTGTGGTCCTTGGCGTTGTCCAACACCAGGAGCAGTCGGCGTTCCTCGGTCGCGGTCCGCCACATCCCCTTGAGTTCCTCCAACGAGGCGTCCTCGGTGGGGTGCCGGCCCATCTCCTTGACCATCTCGGCGAGGACCTCCTCGGGCGCTCGCGGCGAGCGGCCACCCGCCGGGCCCTGGAGTGCGGCGCCGTACAGCTCGAACTCCATCTTCCCGTCGGGGAAACGGTCCGCGACCCGGTCGGCGATCTGCACCGCGAGCTCGCTCTTGCCGGTGCCGCCCTCACCGGTGATCGCGATGACCAACGGACCACGTGAGTCGTTTCCCCGACCCGGACGAGGAAAGCGGTCCACCAGGCTCCGGGCACCGGGTCGGGGGAAACGGTCGAACAGGGCCGGCAGTTCGGACATGAGTTCGTCGCGTCCGGTGAAGTGGTCGGTGGGCGGCGGCAACCGTGGGCGCAGTCGTGGCCGCGACACCGGATCCGGTTCGAGCGTCTGCGCGCGGTCCGCCCGTTCCAGGAGGGTCTGGCCGGTGACCGCGACCGTGGTGCCGAGCAACCCCGACAACGCGACCCACACCCCGGCGCCCTCCGGGAAAAGTCCGGGCACCTCCTGCAAGGCGGTGCCCGCACCCACCAGCGTGGCCAGGGCGCCGGCCAGCCCCGTGTGGGCCGGCCGCCACCGTCTGCCTGTCGGTCGGCTCACCCTGGTCCCTCCCGAACCCGCGGATCCTCCTGCCACGCCGGGCCTTCGGTGTTCGTGGCCCGGCAGAGAACCGATCCTTGTGCGGTGGGACGGACGGTGTCCAGAGCGGGGGAGAGCCGCCCGGCGACGTTCACCGATTGCTCACCCCGCGTACACCGTCAGGGCGGTGGGTGTCGGCGCCGGTGTTCCCGGAACCTCCTGCTTCCTCGCTCCCGAATCGGCCTCCCGCAGTGCGTTCGGGCGACACGCCCCCCCACGAAACACAAGAATCCATCACCCAGTGTGAGGATTTCATCGCGGAAGGCGACGAAGATCGAAGGTGGTCGGATCACGCACGTTCGAACCACCCACTCACGAAAGGTCGAGCGCGATGGCCACGTTCCTCTACCACCTGGGTAAGTTCTGCTACCGGCACCGATGGTCGGTGCTCCTGGCCTGGGTGGTGCTCGTGGCGGCGTTGGGCACGGCCGCGTTCGTCTTCCGGGCCCCCGTCTCCGACTCCTTCTCCATCCCGGGCACCGAATCCCAGGACACCGTGGACGCCCTCCAGGAACGCTTTCCCGAACGTAGCGGAGGGCAGGCCACCGTCGTCCTCCAGGCACCCGAGGGAGAGGAGGTCACCTCCCACACCTACGAGGAGGCCGTGCGCGACACCGCCGCGCACATCGAGGACCTCGACGGAGTCGAATCGGTCACCGACCCCTTCGACCTCCACGACCAAGGCCACGAAACCGCTTTGGAGAGCGACGAACTGCGCGCCACGATGGTGGAACAAGGGATGCGTCAGGCCCGTCAGGAGTACGACTCCGAGCTGTCCGACGCCGAGGACGAGGCGGTCGAACAGGCGCGCTCCGCCGCGGAGGCGCAGTTCCCCGAAGGCGCCCCCGGCCGTGACGACGCACTGGAACAGGCCGAGGAACAGGCGCGCGAACAGGTCCGGGACCAAGCGCCCGCGTTCGACGAGGACCAGGTCCGCCCCCGGGTGGAAGCCGAGGTCGACCGCGCCATCACCGAAGACGACCTGCCCGCCGAGGCCGATGAAGAGCTCGACGAACAGGTCTGGGAACAGATCCCGGTCGTCTCCGAGGACGAGAGCACGGCCCTGCTCACCGTCCAGTTCACCGACCCCGACGGCAGCGTGCCGCCCCGGGTCGTGGACGAGTTGCTCGACAGCGGGGCCCAGGCCGAGGCCTCCGGTCTCACCGTGGAGTACAGCGGACAGTCCATCACCGCGGCACAGGTCGCCGGTGTCAAGGGAGGCGAGGGCGTCGGTCTGGTGGTCGCCCTGATCGTCCTGGTGGTCAATTTCGGGGCGATCGTCGCGGCGGGTATCCCCCTCCTCATGGCCCTGGCGGGTGCCGGCGCCGGCATGGGCCTGCTCTACGCGCTCTCCCGAGTCCTGGAACTCACCAGCACCGCCCCTCTACTGGCGCTGATGCTGGGGTTGGCCGTGGGCATCGACTACAGCCTGTTCGTTCTGGCCCGACACCGCCAACAACTCTCCGACGGCATGGATCCTCAGGAATCCACGGGCCGCGCCATCGGTACCGCCGGCAGCGCCGTCACCTTCGCCGGTATCACGGTCGTGATCGCGCTCCTGGGCCTGAGCATCGTGCGGATCCCCTTCCTGACCGTCATGGGTGTGGCCGCGGCGATGACCGTGGCCTTCGCCGTCCTGGTGGCGCTCACCCTGCTCCCCGCCATCCTGGGCCTACTGGGATCCCACCTGAACACGGGCCGAGTGCCCGTCCTGGGCAGGCGTGCCCAACGAGCCCTGACCGCCGAATCGACCCTGGGCTCCCGCTGGGCCGGCGTGATCACCCGACACCCACTGCCCATCACCGTCGCCGTGCTCGTCGTGCTGGGCCTGACCATGCTCCCGCTCTTGGGCATGCGACTGGGCCTGCCCACCGACGAGTCCAGCGCCCCCGACAGCACCCAGCACCGGGCCTACGACATCATCACCGACGAGTTCGGGGAAGGACACAACGCCCAGTTCCTGGTGGTGGTGGAATCGCCGGACACCGACGACGCCGACCGGGTCCGGGAAAACCTGGAGGACCTCGACGGCGTCGACGAGGTACGGCCTCCGCTCCACAGCGACGACGAGGACACCGCCATGGTCGTGGCCGTGCCGCACGAGGGCCCCTCGGCGGTGGCCACCGAGGACCTGCTGCACGAGATCCGCGACGCCCGGTCGGGCTGGGAGGACGACACCGGCGCCGAGATCTCCGTGACGGGGGCGACCGCGACCAGCATCGACACCTCCGAACGCCTCTCCGAGGCCATGCCCCTCTTCCTCATCGTCGTGGTGGGCCTGGCCCTGATCCTGCTGATGCTGGTCTTCCGCTCCATCCTGGTTCCGGTCAAGGCCGCGCTGGGCTTCGTGCTGAGCATGGGTGCGGCCCTGGGCGCCACCGTGGCGGTCTTCCAGTGGGGTCAGGGCGCCGACCTGCTGGGCGTCACCCCCACCGAAACGTTGCTGTCGTTCCTGCCCATCGTCTTGATCGGTACCTTGTTCGGGCTGGCCATGGACTACGAGGTCTTCCTGGTCAGCCGGATGCGCGAGGACTTCGTGCACGGGGGCGAGGCGCGCCACGCCGTCGTGACCGGGTTCCGGGCCAGTGCTCGCGTCGTGGTGTGCGCGGCGGTCATCATGATCGCGGTGTTCGCCTCGTTCGTGTTCAGCGACAACACCACCATCCAGCCGGTCGCCTTCGCCCTGGCGGTCGGTGTGCTGGTGGACGCCTTCCTGGTCCGGATGACGCTGGTCCCCGCGGTCATGGCACTCTTCGGGAAGGCGGCGTGGTGGCTACCGAAGTGGCTGGACCGGGCGCTGCCCGACGTCGACGTCGAAGGCGCTCGCCTTCGTCCCGACAACGGCGGGACAGCGACGAGGGGGCGCGAGCGGCCGGAGCGAGGGTGAGCACGTCCCGGCACGTCGGCCCAGCCCTCCGCCGGGCCACACCGTCCCGCCCGTGGACGCCCCGCACGCCCGTCGACCACCGGCGATTCAGGATCGGTGGGTGCTCACAGAGCCTCGCGCGGATCCGTGGGCACCGGGTTCTTCTTCAGGATCTGCGGGTAGAGTCCGTCGGCCGCGCGCAGGGCCTCGGCCGCCCTGCGCTTGAGCGGGTCGGTGGAGTCCACGTTCAGCAGGATGGCGTTCGCCCTGGTCACCCTCGGCACCCCCTTCTCCCCGTCGCCCAGCAGCATCTCCAGGTGCCCCAAGGACACCAGGGCCCCCGCCAGCCCGGACCAGGTCCGGGGTGCGTGGCGGTCGAGCAGGAGGTTGCGCACGGTCAGCGCCGCGTTCGCGTGCAGGAGGGTCTCCTCCAACGACTCGGAGTCGGCCCGCTCCTCCTGCGCCGCCCGCACCGTGGCGTTCACCCGGGCGACGACCACCTCGTCCAGGGCCGAGGCGTAGGCGTCGGCGAGCTCGGGGGCGTCCCGGATCAGTGCCTCGAAGTCCTGGTCGGGAATGAACTGCTGGAGCAGCGCGAGCGCCTCCGCCCCCGCGTCGACCGCGTCCTCGAAACGGCCCAGCTCGATGAGCGCCCTGCCACGCATCCGCGACGCCATGGCGATCTTCAGGACGACCTCGCCCGAGGCCCGAGGCGCGCCCAGGGATTCGGTGGCCCGACGGTACTCGTCCGAGGCCGCTTCGAAGAGGATCTCGGCCCGCGCGAACTCGTCCTGGTCCAGGTGGGCGTGTGCCCGATCCATCAACTCGTCGGCCCCGTCGTAGAAGCCAGGCGGTACGGACGAGGGTTCGAAAACCCCTGAATCCTCCGGGCCCTGAGCGGACCGTCCGAGCCCGGAGGAATCGGCCGCACCCGAGGTCTCCGAGACCTCCGCAGGATCGGCCTTCTTCTTCCAGCGTCCGCCGAACCAGCGAGCCACCCTGCCACCTCGTTTCGTCTCCTTCGCGTCCTGTCCGACCACGGGGACGGCCGGGGAGCGGAGCACGGCGCGAACCCGCCGCCACACCCTATGCCAGGGCGGACCGCCTTCCGGGGCCGCGTCTCGGGGCCCTCCGCCGGGCGCCCCTCATCCGCCCGACACCAGTTCCTCCACCACCGCGACCACCCTCGCCCGCGCCTGCCCCGACAACCCGCGGACGGGGGAGGGCAGGCTCGGCCCGCGCACCAGGCCCAGGTGTTCGGCGACCACCGCGACCACGCGCAGGCTTCCGTGCTCGGCGAACAGGTCCCACAACGGTCGCAGCCGCTCGGAGGCCGCCACCGCGCCCGCCGCGTCACCCGCACGCGCGGCGCGGCCGATCGTCAGGCCCGCCTCGGGAAGAATTCCGCCGATCACCGAGTACCAGGCCTCGCACCCGGCGTTCAGCCCGGTCGCGGCGAACGGGTCGCCGGAGACACCGATGGTCACGTGCTCGGGCAGTAGCTCCCGCAAGCGCCCCACCCGTTCGCTCGCCGCCCCCGGATCGACCGGCACCCCGGGGATCTTGATCGAGGCCACCCCCGCAAGCTCCGCCACCGCCAGGTACAGCTCGTCGGTGAAGGTGAAACGGGTGGTGCCGGGGTTGTCGTAGACCACCAACGGCACCGACAGCTCCCGGGTCACCTCCTCGTACAACCCGAACACGTCCTCCGGGGTGAGCGGCTGGTAGGACACCGGTGCGAGCAGCACCGCCGACATCCCCGCCGCCTGCGCGTCCTCGGCGTGGGCGAGCACGTCCCGGGTCCGCATCGCACCGATGCCCACCATGACCGGAACGTCCCCCGCCGCCTCGACCGCCATCCGAGCCACCCGGGCGCGTTCCTCCCGACTCAGGTAGGCGTACGAACCGGTCGACCCGAGCGGGGCGATGGAGTCGACCCCGGCCGTGACCAGGCGGTCGACCAGACCCACGAACGCGGCCTCGTCGACCTCGCCGCCAGGGGTGAACGGGGTGAGCGGAAAGGCACTGAGGCCGGTGAACTCCATCGGGCTCCTTCGAAGAGATCCGTCGACTCGGAGGCGAGAGCGCCTCCACCCGGTCCATTCTGAGGCCGCTCGGTGGTCACCCGGACTGCCGGCCGGCATACGGACACGCCCCCTTGGGGAGCCCCGGCGCCCTCCCCACAAGGCAGGATGTGTCTTATGGAGACGACCCCTCGAACCGACCGGTGGAACGCCCGTTCTCTCCTACCCCCGCCCCTACCGGGCCCGGCGCCGCTGTGCCAGGCCTGGGCGGACGTCGTCTTCGTGCACTGGCGGGTGGAACCCGAGGCCGTGGCGCACCTGCTCCCGCCCGGGACCAGCCCGGACACCCTC
>NZ_BCSH01000115.1 GCF_001570765.1 Nocardiopsis listeri NBRC 13360
TCCGTAAGAGGGCTGGGCTTACCGGTGAGAACATCGCATTCAGAACTGGAATGAGCCAGAGTAAGATCTCGAAGATCGAGACTGGGAAAATGGTTCCTTCCTCGATCGATGTCGAACGGATCCTCCGGGCGGCCAAAGCGACCCCGGAAGAGATCGAGGAGATCTCTGCCCTGGCACGGGTCGCCCACACCGAATACCAGAACTGGCGTGCTTCACTGCGTCGAGGCCTGCACCACAAACAGGCGGAGCTGGCCACCCTCGAAGCGACGTCATCGGACTTCCGCTACTTCCTCCCGGCCATGATCACGGGGTTGCTCCAGACCCCGGAGTACGCCAGAGCGAGCCTGGCGAGCCTGCCCGGAGACCACACACGCGCATTGATGAGGCGGTTCGAGCGCCAGTCTATCCTGTACGACACCAGCAAGAACTTCACTTTTCTCCTCACCGAGCAGGCGCTCAGATGGCCCCTGTGCAGTAAGGGAGAGATGTCCGTGCAGCTTGAACGCATCGCTGCGCTCTCGGAGCTGCCCAACGTCAGGATCGGCGTGCTCCCGCTCGACTCCGCGACGGCGCCCGAAGGCCCTCTTTCCACGTTCACCATCTATGACCAGAATCTGGCCACCGTCGAGACGTTCACCGGAGCGCTGCTCATCCGTTCGACGCAGGACGTGGCCCTCTACGTCGAAACCTTCGGCCTATTCGAAGAACACGCCCTCTTTGGTTCGGCTGCGCAGGACTTCGTGCGGCAGGCGGCGGCAACATTTCGTATGTGACTTTCTGGGTGGATTATTTTATTCCATGACGGGAAACCCGTGGTTTCTTCCTCCTCTCGTGTGTAGTCTCTGGTGAGAGTCGTTCTCCGGAGGTAATCAAAATTATCGATTCACCGGCGTTCCCCAGTCGTTTTCAAATTGATCGCGGTCGCAGTCCTTCTGTGGGGCAGTGTTATTTTCGCCTCCGATAACCCGAATCCTTGGACACGGTGATCGTCTGCCCGCAGGCGGCGCCTCGGGCCTCGAAAGCTCAATCGGAACCGCAATCTAGCAGTGTGAGTCAGGGGAATGTGGAATCATATATCCGCATCTTGTTGTTCATGCGAGCTGGTGGTTATGGATGATTCGAAAACACGTATAAATCGAACGATGCGGTTATGTGCACGCGCATAGGAGAACTCGAATATCCGCGTGACACTGCTGACTCCGACCACCATTCACGGTATGAACCCTGTTGGACGGCAGACAGAACCCTGTCAAAGCGATGGTTACAACCCCAAGAGAAAGGCGCACATGAGCATCGACACGGACAGCACCACCCAGATGCCCCTCAACACCTCGGACCTCAGCAGGATCATGACGCTCACCCTGCCCCAGATCGGCATGGACCGGATGACCGTGCCCCGGGTGGAGGAGACCCTGGCCTGCTCCGCCCTGACCGCTCACTTCTAGACCGACGAGTCCACCCAACCCAAAGGAACAAGGGAGCCCTGAGTGAGTAACTGGGAACGGGTCACACTGCTCTTCGCCAATGGAGCAAGGACCCTGGCACAGGAGGACGCGTTGTCGTTCGCTGATCTGCTGCGCGCGAACCGTTTTCCGCCGTCCATGTTCCAGGCCTACGAGGTGCCCGGCGACGGAAGCCTGAGGCCCGTTCCCATCTCGCACACGCTCGACGCGATTCCCGAGACGAGCAACGTCATCCTCCAGTGCATGCGCAACACCGACGCCGAACTGGTACCGCCCACCTTCACCACGTATGCGCACACGGACAAGCCGGTCGCGGCCATGTACGACCTCAAGTACGCGGAGAAGGACTCGGTCCACGGTGTCCACCTGGTGGATGACCACCAGCTCCGCCAAATGGTCTTCGACAAGATCGCGGACTTCCTCCATGAACACCGCGTAGATCTCCCACTGGTCGCCGGGATCTCCGGGGGAGGTGACTCCAGCAGCATCGTCCAAGGCGTGCGTCGTTACGCCACGGCGCGAGACCTGCCCGCCGACCAGGTGCTGTGCTTCACCGTGGTCCTGGACCCGCTCTGGCGGGGTTCGGCCGCCGAACGGGCGCGAGAACTGTGTGAAGGGCACGGGTTCGGTCACCGCGTCCTCTACCCGGAGGACATCGCGGCCCTGCTGGGGATGAGCACCTCCCCCCAAGCCCTGTGGACCGAGATCAGGTCCGTCTACGGGCCCGACTCCTCGCACTTCTTCGGGACCTGGTTGCTCAATCTCGTAGGTCGCGCGCTCAACAAGGAGATCGGTGGCTCCAGCCTCCTGATGGGCTACAACCAGGAGGACGTCATGGCCGAACTGCTGTTCTGCCTGATGAACGGGCGCCGACCACTGCCTTACCCCAAGCGCCGCACCGGTGAGGTGGACTGCTTCATGCCGGTGTGGGATGTGCCGAAGGTCCTGCTGGACTCGTGCTATCCGCAGGTGAGCGAGGTCAACTACTCCGAGCGCATCGACTCGACCGCGCCCAGGCGCTCCTCGATCTACTACCAAGCACACGCCTTGGACGCGATCGTGCCGCAGATGTCCCTGTCCCTGATGACGGGGGTGCGCACGCTCATGGATTCGCTCAACGGTTGGGAGGAGTTGGAGGCCGTCGACGGCACACCTCTTCTGCACACCGGCCACGGCAGCTCCGAGGACCGCGACTCACTGGTCGAGCTCCTGGCCCGGTATTTCCCTGACTGGTCGGTCGGTGATCCTGACCCACAGTAGTCTGACGCCGATCCCGGGAACCGTGCAGTCACAGCAGGAGTAGCGTTCACATGGCCAAGTCAGCAGCTCCCTCTGGAACGAGGGATTTCCTCGCCGATGACCTGCGTCGCCGCCGGGCGGCGTTCGCCACCGTCAGCGACATCTTCGAGCGGTACGGGTTCGATCCGTTGGAGACTCCCGCGTTCGAGCGGCTGGAGGTGCTGACCGGCAAGTACGGCGAAGAGGCATCTCAGCTCCTGTTCAAGATTCTGCGTCGCGGGGTGCACGAGGACTCCGGCAAGCCCGACCTGGCGCTGCGCTACGACCACACGGTTCCCCTCGCTCGTGTCATCGGCACCCACGGGGCGAAGCTGCCCAACCCCTACAAGCGCTACGCCATCGGCCCGGTGTGGCGAGCCGACCGCCCCCAGGAGGGCCGGTTCCGGGAGTTCGTGCAATGCGACATCGACACGGTGGGTTCGGCCTCCCCGCTGGCCGACGCCGAGGTCGTCCTGGCCCTGGCTGAGAGCCTGGACGCCTTGGGCGTGAACCGGTTCCGCTTCCTCGTCAACAGCCGTGAAGCACTCCGTGGCTTGCTGGAGGTCTACGGCGTCGCCGAGGAGAACGGCGATGGGGTCTTGGCCACGCTGGACAAGCTCGACAAGGTGGGCGCCGGCGCCGTGGCCAAGGAGTTGGTCGATGAGCGCGGGCTGGACGTGACGAGTGCTGAGCGCCTGGCGGAGGACGTTGCTTCCGACGACCAAAGCCTGATCCGGTCCAAGCTCGCCACCAGCGAGCGCGGCCAGCGCGGTCTCGCCCAGATCGACAGCCTGCTGGAGCTGACCGCGAGCCTAGGTGACCGGGCCGTGTTCGCCCCGCGCATGGTACGGGGCCTGGACTACTACACCGGTGCGATCTATGAGGTCGAGGCCGAGGGCTTCCCCGGGTCGATCGCGGCGGGTGGGCGCTACGACGGGTTGGTCACCTCGTTGGGCGGCCCGGACATGCCTGCCTGTGGCGGTTCCATCGGCATTGAGCGCATCCTGGCTCTTCAGGACGCCGGAGACACTCCTGCCGTTGGGCTCGACGTCGCCATCACGGTGCTGGGCGGTCAGGCCGAGCTGATGAAGTTGGCGAGTGAACTGCGTTCCCAGGGGCTGCGGGTGGGCGCCTACCTGGGGTCCTCCGGCAAGCTCGGCAAGCAGTTGCAGTGGGCGAACTCGCAGAAAGCCCGGTTCGCCGTCATCTTCGGTTCCGAAGAGCAGCAGTCCGGCGAGGTCACCATTCGAGACATGGTCTCGGGCGATCAGAACCGGGTCTCCTTGGCACAGGCCGCCGCCAGCCTGAGGGAGTACCTCGAAAGGTGACCGATTGAGTGCACCCACCCCTGTGTCCGCCGCCCTGATACTCCATCGCCCGGACGCCCGGTTCAGGCCGCCGGGTCTGCTCGAATCAGCGGCGGCTCGACTTGGTACCCGACTCGTAGAGGACCGGCAGGTAGGGCGTGGTTCACGCCCATCGGTGGGTTTGCCGACAGCACGTGGGACGTGGGCACGGATCAGCTGGCACGCGCCATCAAAGGTCTTCTCCCGCGAGTTCAGCGGGTTGGAAGCTTCGATGGCCGTGCGAGATGTGCCCAAGCCGTCGTTCATCCAGACGGTGCACTGGATGAGCGGTGGCCTCGTCTGCCGCGCCGAGGAGATGACACTTATCGGCGAACCGGTGGTCTCCACCACCTACACGCTGGACAAGGCTCCCGAGCTGAGCGACCAGTGGTGGGAGGAGCTATCCGCAGCTCTGGAGGGTCTGGCCCGTACGGTCACCGATCGTGTCTCCCTCGTCCAGGACGACATCGAACGCTCCATCCGTGAAGCCTTCGGGGCCTCGATCGACACGACCGTCTCTCGCTGGGTGATCGGCCACGGAGACCTGCATTGGGCGAACCTGACCGCGCCCCGCCTGTCCCTCCTGGACTGGGACAGCTGGGGCCTGATGCCCCGAGGCCTGGACGCAGCGAAGTTGTGGGAGTCGGCGTTCCGGGTCCCCGACTTCGCAGAGGAGATCACAGAGCGGCTGGTCTCTGACCTCGCCTGCCGTGACGGCAAACTCAGTCGGCTGTGGGTCTGCGCGAACAGGGTCTTGAGGGCCAGGTGCCGAGGCAGGGTGACCGACCAGACCGAGCACGCCCGCCGAGCAGGTGAGGCGCTTCTGACAGAGCTGTAGTGACTAGCGAGGGACCAGTGGCTCTCGGCAACCACGTCCGATTCGAAGCCGTTCCGTTCGGCACATGCCACTTGCACCTTCTTGGAGGTCAATCGCCAACGGCGAACACGTGCCACCGAGGGCGGCCCCCTGCACTGTTCGTGCTGCTGACCTGACCGAAGCGCGAGATCACCCACACCGCGCTTGCCTTTTTCCTTCCGCAGGCCAGGTGGAAAGCATTCAATGACGATTATCGTTGTCGTATGAGTGATGGAATCCGATGGATCGGTGAACACAACAACCAGGGTCCGACCGGCGGTCGCCGTGGGATGCTTGGTGGCATATCCCTTACCGTGGCCCGCGACATCGACGTGGGAGATCTCCTCATCTGTCTTGGTGCAGAACCCTTCCAGTTCGATGAAGGCCATCCGTACAAAGATCTGTCTTCGGTGGCTCTTCCCGATGGGATGAAACCCTGGGAAGTCCACTATGCCATGTACGGGACCTGTGGTGAATGGGTATACGTACTGGAGGATTGGGGGAGGGCTACCTGGTATCTGCACCATGGTGGAGGGCCTCCGATGTCGGCCCTGGCAGGAGTGGAAACCATCTGTGTGAGTGTCAACGCGGATATCCCGCCTTCCCGCCTTCTGCACGCCACTCCTGAAGGTCCCATCGCCAGAGCGGAGTTCGGGGAGGACACCGGTTGTGGGTCAGAACTGGATGCCGCACTCCAAGAAGCCGGTGCGGTCTTCCCGTCCACGTCGGGGATGGCCTGGGAGGAGGCAGGCCTGCTTCGGGAGAAGTACCTGTCCAAGCTTCCACCAGCGGTCTTCTCTGCGGTCGGCCGCTACTGCGGGATGTCCATTGACCAGGCCGATGTCGAAGCCGGTGAGCTTCCTGGAGCCATTCTTTTCCGCTGACCTGACTTTCGTCCCCTCGGTGGGATGATCGACAGCGCTTGCGAGTCCTTGAGGTGGTGTGAAATTTTTCGGCGGGGCAAGGGCGAGGAAACGCTCTTGCTATCATGGAATTATGACTAACGCCCCTGCTGCTATCGTTCGTCGAGGAGAGGGTGCGCCGATTCTGTGTATCCACGGTAATGGTGTGGATCATCGGTTGTTACTTCCCCTGGACGAGGCGCTGAACGAAGATGGTCGCTGGGAAAGAATATACCTGAACCTGCCTGGTTTCGGAGGGGTGCCGCCCTTGGCCCCACCAGGTGGGTTGCCCGATCTGATCGACTGGGTCGATTCCGTCGTGAGCGAGGAAATAGGTTCGAGGAAATTCGCCATCCTGGCCAACTCGCTCGGTGGTTTGATCGCGCGTGAACTGGTCGCGCGACGCAAGTCGCAGATCTATGGGATCGCGTTGCTGGCTCCCGTCGTGGATCCTCGTGCTGAACATCGGACGTTGCCGCAGCGTGAGATCTTGGAGAGCGCCCCGGGATTGTTGAAGACTCTTCCCAAGGTGGGATCTTATGCGTTCGCGGAGATGGCGGTAGTACAGAATTCGGAAAACTGGGAGCGCTTCCGAGATGCTGCGTTGCCCGGCATCCGAGCAGCTGATCGACGCGCGATGGTCCAGCTGGAAGCCGACTACATGGTCGATGGGCCACTGCCCGAGCAGCGGTTCGAGAGCTTCGAGGGGCCGACTCTCATCGTCGCTGGTAGGCAAGACCACGTGGTGGGTTTTGAAGACCAGCTCGCACTCTCAGCGAACTACCCCAGAGCAACGATCGCCGTTCTGGACCGTGCGGGACACAACGTGCATCTGGATCAGCCGAGCGTTGTGGCTGCCCTGCTTCATACGTGGCAATCTGAGGCGCTGGGCCCGTGGAGATAGGGGGAGGGAGCCCGCGCCGAGGGGGCTCCCTCGCTCGCCTACGAACGTGCGGTGCGCAGCAGGGCGATCCACTCCATCCCGGGGAACGGCAGGTGGCCGCGCTCAGGGTGCTTGGAGTCGCGGACCACGGCGCCTCCGGGAAGGTCGGCGACGGCGACACAGTTGCTTCGGTCGCTGTAGCTAGAGGTACGGAAGTCGAGGGCATCGGAGTTAAGGATGATGTTCACAGGTGCTCTCTCAGGGTGCTTTGGCTATCTCGCGTAGGTAGGTCAGGCTCTCGTCGACATTGAGTGACCTGCTCACGAGGTGGTTGAAAAGGTTCCGGTAGCGAGTGACTTCGTCTGGTTCCTC
>NZ_BCSH01000116.1 GCF_001570765.1 Nocardiopsis listeri NBRC 13360
AAAACCGCCGCTGCGGGTGAGAGACGTGCCCGGCCGGTCGGGGTCGTCGGAGAAGAGCGCATCGAGGTCCCATCCTCGATCCTCCGGGAATGCCGACACGACGTCGCGGCCCTCCTGGACGAGCCGCCAGAGCTCCTCCGGTGAGACGGCCCCGCCCGGGTAGCGGCAGCCCATGCCCACGATCGCGATCGGCTCGCCGCTGAAGGACGGCCGTGCCTCGGGGAACAGGGGTTCGTCGGCCTCGTCCAGGAGTTCGGCGTGCAGGTGGTCCGCGAGCGCTTGGGGCGTCGGGTGGTCGAACACCACGGTGACGGTCAGGTCGAGGCCGGTCACCCGGTTCAGCCGGTTGCGCAGCTCGACGGAGCCGACCGAGGTGAACCCCAGGTCCTTGAACGCCGTGGTCGCGCCGACCCCGGCGGCCGCGGAGAGTCCCAGGACGGCGGCGGCCTCGGCGCGCACCAGATCCCGGAGGACGGCGCGCCTGCGGAAGGGCGACAGGTCGTCCAGGCGGGTGCGCAGGGTCTCCCCTCCGTTGGGCACCGCGCCGCGCAGCGCCGCCGGAACGGAGTCCTCCTTGCCCCGCAGGTCAGCGGTGGACAGGGCGAGGGGGACGAGCACGTCGCCGTCGACGGCGCGGGCCGCGTCGAACAGGGCCAGTCCCTCCTCCCTGGTCAACTGGGCGACGCCGTGGCCCTTCCACCAAGGGCGCCCGGCTTCACCGAAGCCGTCGTCCCCCGCCCAGGGTCCCCAGGCGAGGGAGGTCGCGGGAAGTCCCTCCGCCCGCCGGTGGCGTACCACGGCGTCCGCGTAGGCGGACCTCCCCGCGCGCTCGGCGGAGTCCGGGGCGCCGAGCACCCCCGCCGCCGCCGTGCAGACGATGAACGCTTCCAGGGCGAGATCGGCGGTCCGCTCGTGCAGTCGCCACAACCCGTCCGGGTCGAGCCCGGTATGGACGACGACGGACGGACGGTCGTGCGCGAGGCGTTCCTCGACTTCGTCGGGGGTGGCGGCCAGGACGGCCCGGCTCACGCCGTGCTTGGCGACCAGGTGCTCGGCGATGGCCGAGGCGGGTTCCCCGTCCCCGACGACGAGGGCGGTTCCGCTGAGGGCGGGCACGGCGAACTGGGTGGTGGAGGCGGCGTTGGTCAGCCGCGGGACATGGGCCCGTCCGCCGCGTACGGCGACCTCCGTCTCTCCGGCGGCGAGCGCCGCGACCAGCGCGGAGGGAGAGTCCGGGTGGTCGTCCATATCGGCCATGGCGAAACGGCCGGGTCGTTCGGCCATCGCCGTGCGGAGCACCCCCCAGACCGCCGTGTGCACCGGGTTCTGCCCGATCGGTGCCAGCACCGGCCCCTGGGTGACCAGTACCAGGCGTGCGTCGGCGGACCGCTGGTCGGCGAGCCAGTCGCCGACGGCGCGCTCGGCCTCGGCGATTACGCCCCGCACATCGTCGGCCTCGGGCACGAAGTGCGCGAACACCAGCCGCGGGTCACTGTCGTTCAGGTCCACCGCGTGTGCCAGGCCGAGGGTGTCCCGGTCCAGGACGGCACAGGTCGGCGGCGGTACGTCGGTCGTCGGCGCCTCCCGCCAGTCCAGCCGGTACAGCCAGTCGCCGCGGGCCGCGGTGGTGGCCAGCAGCAGCGCGGAATCGCTGACCAGCGTGTGCCGGGTGATCTTCCCGGTGGAGGTCCGGGGGATCTCCTCGACCCGGTAGACCTCCTCGGGGACCTTGTAGTAGGGGAGTGCGTCACGGCAGACGGCCAGCGCGGCCGCCGCGTCGAACCCGTCGGAGGACGGCACCACGTAGACGGCGGGCGTCTCGCCCAGGATCTCGTGTGGGCGTCCGGCCACGGCGACGTCGGCCACGCCGGGCAGCACCCGCACCACGTCCTCGATCTCGGCGGGGTGGATGTTCTCGCCCCCACGGATGATGAGTTCCTTGATCCGCCCGCTGATGGTCAGGTACCCGGCGGCGTCACGGGTGGCCAGATCGCCCGTCCGGTACCAGCCGTCGCGCAGGGCCAGGTCGGTCTCCTCTCGGCGGCCGTAGTAGCCGAGCATGACGCTCGGGCCGCGTACCCAGACCTCCCCCTCCTCACCGACGTCGGTGTCCTCGTGGGTGTGCGGGTCGACGACGCGAACGCCCAGCCCGGGGACGGGGAGTCCACAGGAGCCGGCGACCTGCGGTTCGCCGGGCCGGTTCATGGTGATCGCCCCGTTGGTCTCGGTACTGCCGTAGCTGTCGACGAGGGGGACGCCGAACCGCTCGGTGAAGTCCTGCTTCAGGGACGCGGTGGCCACCGACCCGGTGACCAGGCATGCGCGCAGGGAGGGCATGGCCAATCCGGAGTCCTCGGACTCGCGCAGCAGGTGGTGGAACATCGTGGGGACGCCGACGAGGAAGGTGAAGGGTTCGCGGCGCAGCAGGCCGAGCACGTCGTCGGCGGAGAACCCCGGCATGATGCGGGCCGAGGCGCCGGCGGCCAGGACACCATGAACGCACAGCACGTGGCCGAGGGAGTGGAACAGCGGCATCGGCCACAGGACTCGGTCCTCGGCGGACAGGCCGAGCACCGGCATGTAGGCGGAAGCGATGGACCACAGGCAGTTCCGCTGGGTGGAGAGCACGCCCTTGGGTTGTCCGGTGGTGCCCGAGGTGTAGAGCATCCAGGCGTTCTCGTCGAGCCCGAGGTCGTCGGGGGCGGCGACGGCCGGTTCGGTGCCCGCCAGCTCCTCGAAGTCCAGTGCGGACTCGGACGCGGTGCCGCCGACCACCACGGTGAGCAGTTCTCGGCCCAGTCGGCGCAGCTGGCCGACGTGCGCTCTGTCGGTGAGGACGGCGATGGCGCCGCTGTCGTCGAGCAGGTGCGCCAGTTCCGGATCAGTGGCCCGGGGGTCGACCGGGACCCCGACCGCGCCCGCCCGGTTGACGGCGTAGTAGGACTCCAGACACTCCACACGGTTGCCGAGGCTGATGAGGACGCGGTCCCCGCGGTGGACCCCGTGGGCCGCCAGGTGGCCCGCGATGCGGCGGGTCCGGAGCTCGAGTTCCGTGTACGTCACGGCACGCGTCGCGTCCTCGAAGGCGACACGGTCGCCGAACACCCTGGCGTGGTTCCGCAACAGCTCAGAAAGCGGGCGAATGATCTCCGTGCGCAGCATGAACTCACTTCCAAAGACTCGAGGTGATCTGCGAACCAGGTTCGCGGTGACGGGAGGACGGGATCAGTGGCCCGGGGCACTCGTCCGGTATGCGCTGCCGGGCCCGGTGTTCACACTTCCGCGGGGGAGACGGATGCGGTTCCGCGCCCTTTCGGCCGGTGGTCGTTGAGGTAGTTGCTGCAGTTCTTGATGTTGGCCTGCAGCATCCTGGTCGCGGGGAGCCCGTTGCGGGTGTGTCGCAGCAGCAGCAGCGTTCCGTTCCCGCGCTTGAGCATCTTCGCGCGACCGCGCACCTTCCGGGCGCGCCCGCGGCGGGCCGCCTCGTAGGCCCGCAGGCCCTCGGCCGGGTCGGACTCCACGCCCGACAGCGCGTGGCTGAGCACCCAGGCGTCCTCCAGGGCCTGGTTGACGCCCCACCCCGCCCGCGGCGGGATCGCGTGCGCGGCGTCCCCGGTGAGGGTGATCCGCCCGCGACCCCACTGCTTCGGGACGTCGTGCATGGTGTGCGGCGCCTCCGCGATGTCCTCCTCGGTGAGGATGTCGAAGAGCGCGGACACCGGAGGAGCCCAGTCCCCGAACCCGCGCTGCAGATAGGCCAGCCGCGAGGGAGCGTCGTAGCGGCCCGGCGGCGGGACCTCGTCGGTGTCCGGCCCGGGCACGTGCGTGAGACCGTTGTCGAAGGGCACCTCGAACGACCAGTGGACGCGCCCGCCGCCGACCGGGTGCAGGGTGCACAGCCCCTTGGGCCCGTAGAACGTCGGTACCGCGTGATCGGCGCCGAGGTCGAGCGGCGCGCTGGTCGTGCCGTGCCAGGACGCCAGGCCGGTGTACTGCGCGTGGTCCGGTCCGAAGAGGTGGTTGCGGACCAGGGAGCGATAACCGTCGGCGCCGATGAGGACGTCCCCCTCGGCCTCCGTGCCGTCCGAGAAGAGGGCGGCGACCCGGTTCCCGCGTTCGGCGATGCCCGTGCACCTCTTGCCGACGCGCAGCACTCCGTCGGGAAGGGCGGCGAAGAGCCGTTCGACGACCTGCCCGCGCATGACGCCGACGCTGTGGGATCCGAGTCGGCGGCCGATCTCCGCCAGGCTGGTGCGCATGAGCGGTCTACCGGTGTTGGCCCACACGTCCGCGATGTCGATGCGCGCCCCGAGCCCGTCCAGGGGGATGCCCAGCTCGCGCAGGATCCCGGTACCGTTGTGCCAGATCAGCACGCCGTTCCCGCCCGACCTCAACAGGTCGAACCCTTCATGGAGTTCCACCTCGTGGCCGACCGCGGTGAGTCCGACCGCCGCCGCGAGGCCGCTCACGCCGGCCCCGACGATAACAATCTTCATGGTGTCCTCTCAGGATGCGAAGGTCAGATGGTGCGGGCCAGCCACGCGTGGACGGCGTCGGCGGTCGATTCCGAGCGGCTCTCCAGGATCGTGAAGTGGTTTCCCGGAACGTCGATCTCGATGTGCGGGGTCACCCAGGAGGCGCGCCACTCGGCGTAGCGGGGGTCGTCGAGTTCGGGCGAGTAGGGTTCCTCCGCCCGCACCAGCACGGTGGGGGCCGCCAGCGGTTCCGGCCGCCAGCCGGAGAAGAGCTGGTGGTAGCGGCCCATGGCGGACAGTCGGCCGTCGTCGCGCAGCGCGAACCCGGCTTCCCGGTCCGCGACCGCCTTGGTCAGCGTGGTCTCCAGCCAGGGGCGCTCGCGGACGACGTCGGGCGAGTAGCTGTCCAAGAGCAGGGCCCCGGCCGGGGTGTCGCCGTCGGCTTCGAGGTGTTCGGCGACGGCGTGCGCCAGCATGCCGGAGGCCGAGCGGCCCAGCAGCACGTACGGGCGTCCGTCGGCACATCGCCGCACGGCCTCCGACTGGAGGCGGACCAGGGCCGCCAGGGACTCCGGTAGCAGTTCGCCCTCGCGGTAGCCGGGCTCGGGCAGCGCCCACACCTCCAGCCGGTCCCGCAGCGCCGCGGCGAACCTCCCGTACTCGTGAGGGCCGGACACGGCGCTGAACCCGGGGAGGCAGAGGACGACCGGGCCGTTCCCGTCCGCACCGGGGGTCAGACGCACGGCTTCCGGCACGTGCCGCTCCGCCTCGGCCGCGCCGAACGACGGGCGCAATGCGGCCGCCGCCTTGACCAGGTCGAGCGCGGCCGTGAACTTGCCGTCGGCCGCGGCCTGCCAGTACAGCGCACCGATGCCGCCCGGCTCCGGTGCCCCTTCGGCTTCCCCCGTCCGCTCGGCCAGATAGGCGGCGAGGGCCGCGATGGTGGGGTGGTCGAAGATCAGCGTCGGGGGCAGATCCCGGCCGGTGGCCGCCGACAGCCGGGTTCGCAGTTCCGCCCCCGTCAGGGAGTCGAAACCGATCTCGAGGAAGCCCGTCTCCGTGTCGATCTCGTCGCCCGTGTCATGGCCAAGGACCCGTGCCGCCTCGGTCCGCACCAGGTCGAGCAGGTCCGCGGCGTCGAGGGCGCTCTCGGTCCCGTCCGAGCGCTGGACCCGGCGGGCCGCCGCCCGGGGGCGCTCCGTGCCGCCCTGCCGAGTCTGCGGCGACTCGGTGTCCGGCCCAGCTGTTCCCTCCGCCGCCGGAATGGCGGACCACTCGGGCCGGTCGGCCAGTTCGACCGCTCCGACCGTGGCCACCGGCGCGCCGACGTCATCGGTCACGAGGAGGGAGTAGCGCGCGCCGTGGTCCGAGCCCGAGTCCGGGTCCGAGTCGGAGTCGGAGTCGGAGGCCTGGACCGGAATCATTCGCACCCGGACCAGATCGGCACCGGTGGCGAACAGGCGGACGTCGTGCCAGCCGACCATCGCGGCGGCCGGTCCGCCGAGGAGTGGTGCCACCGCGTCCAGCAGGTCGTGGTGGAGGAGGTGGCGCTCCGCTCCGGAGTCCGATGCCAACGCCACCTCGGCGAACATTGTCCCGTCCTCGCTTCGCCACGCGGCGAGTCGCTCCGGGCCCTCGGCGTCCAGGCGCTCGGCACCGGGGGGCGGCCACTCCGTGAGGCCCTCGGTGGGCGTGTCACCGTCGTCTTTGCGGAGTGTTCCGGTGGCGTGCAGAACCCATGCCCCGTCCGGACCCGGCGACCACACCGAGACGGCGCGGGCCCCGGCAGCGGCCCCGTCGTCCGTGTCGGCGGCATCCGGGTCGTCCACGCGCACCTGGACCTGGGCGGGCCGCGCCAGCGGGGCCACCGCCATGAGGTCTTGGATCACGCCACAACCGACCTCGTCACCGGCGCGCAGCACCGCTTCGACCAAGCCGCTGCCAGGGAGGACACCCGAACCGCCCAGACGGCCCGACAGCACGAGACCACCGCCACCGGCCAGGCGGACCGGTCCGTCCCAGC
>NZ_BCSH01000117.1 GCF_001570765.1 Nocardiopsis listeri NBRC 13360
TCCCGGACCGGCGAAGGGACGAGAGCGACCTCGCACATGTCCGGCGGTGCCCACATGTGGGGTGGCGGCCACATGAGCGGGGGCGCCCACATGTCCGGTGGTGACCAGATGGCCGGCAGTGGGCCCCTGTCCGACGAGAAGAACGAGAGCGACGGCGGTGACGGGTCCGCGGCCCCCACCGCCGGCCCCGGACTCGTTCCGACCGAGAAGGCACCGGAGACGTCGGCGACGGCGTCGGTTCCGGGAGCTGCGGCGGTGTCGACGGCCCCGACCAAGCGGACCATCGACGGCCCCGAGGCCGATCCGGTGGACCTGATGGCGGCCTCCGGCGGCGGGCTCCTGTGGCCGGCGATCGCCGTACTTCAGGACGACATGACCGGTTCGAGCGGCGAGGCCGTGGTCACGGCGTTCCGCGGACTCGACGGGGTCGAGTCGTTCAGTGTCCCGAGCGCCGGCTACACCTCCGGAAACGCGGTCCATCGGTTGCACGACGGCGCCATGCTCGCCATGACCACCAGTGTCTATGTCGACCGCGACGGGGTGAGCCTGGATGAGAAGCCGATCCGACCCGACCACGAGACCTCGGCCGAGGCCGCCGAGGAGACGGCCCTGGAATGGCTCGCCGACCAAGGCTGCCAGGGGTGAGCCCGGGTCAACCGAGTGTTCCGGTGAGACGGCTGTGGAAGTGGGTCGAGTTCTCGTCCAGTCCGATGAAGTGCACGTCGATGCCGTGATCGGCGTACTTGGTCTGCACCGAATCAAGGGCGGCGACCGTCGAGGCGTCCCAGATCTGCGCCGCCGAGAAGTCGACGCTGACCGACGCCGGGTCCTCCGCATAGGAGAACTGCTCGACGAGATCGTTGCTGCTGCCGAAGAACAGGGGACCGCGCACGGTGTAGATGACGGCCTCCGTACCCGCGACGCGCTCGACGGTGACCACGTGCGCGACCCTGCGCGCGAACAGCACCATCGCGAGCAGCACACCCACGCCGACACCGATGGCGAGGTTGTCCGTCGCCACCACGACCGCGACGGTGACGAGCATGACGCTCGTCTCCGAGCGCGGCATTCGCTTGAGCGTCGAGGGCCGCACGCTGTGGAAGTCGATGGTGGAGACGGCGACGACCATCATCACGGCGGCCAGGGCCACCATGGGGATCTGCTCCATGACGTCCGACAGCACCGTGACCAGGGCCAGGAGCACGACTCCGGCGACGAACGTGGAGATGCGGGTGCGGGCACGGCCGAGCTTCACGTTCACCACGGTCTGGCCGATCATGGCGCAACCGGCGATGCCGCCCCAGAAGCCGGCGAGGATGTTCGCGACGCCGAGCCCCCATGATTCACGGCCCTTGTCGGACTTGGTGTCGGTGATGTCGTCCACGAGCTTGGCGGTGAGCAGGGTCTCCATGAGTCCGACGAAAGCGACGCTGAGCACCGTCGGCCCGATGATGCGCAGTGTTTCGAGGTTCAGCGGAACCAGCAGCGGGGTCACTCCGGGCAGCCCACCGCCGACGGCCCCCTGGTCTCCCACCGTCGGAATGGTCATGTGGGCGACCATCGCGATCGAGGTGACGACGATGATCGCCACGAGTGGTGCGGGCACCGCCTTCGTGAGTCGCGGCAGGCCGATCACGATGAGGAGCGTGAGCGCGAACATCGGGTAGACGAGCCACGGCACGCCGATCACGTGCGGGAGCTGGGCGGTGAAGATGAGGATGCCCAGCGCGTTGACGAAGCCGATCATGACCGATCGCGGGATGAAGCGCATGAGCCGGGCCAGGCCCGTGACGCCGAACAGGATCTGCACGAGGCCGGCGAGGATCACGGTCGGCAGCAGGTATTCGGCGCCGTGCTCGTGGACGAGCGGCGCGACCACCAGGGCGACGGCGCCGGCCGCCGCCGTGATCATGGCGGGTCGACCGCCCAGGATCGACATCGACACGGCGAGCACGACGGAGGCGATGAGGCTCACCTTCGGGTCGACGCCCGCGATCACCGAGAAGGCGATCACCTCGGGGATGAGAGCGAGGGTCGTCACGATGCCGGCGAGTACTTCGGTGCTCAGAAGGCGCGGTCGATGAAGGACCTGGGAAGCGGTGGGAGATACGGTCACCGCACAACCCTATGTCAAGGCCATGGGTCTTTTTCTGTGACGAGTATCGCCCTCGGCGGGATCAGCGGATAACCGACTGGAAAAGCGTCCGGGACAAATAACGCGCTTCAGGGGACAACGGCCGTTCGCGAATCCGGCCACCTCATTTCCCGGAACGCGCCGAACAATGCGAAACGGACCGCGGAAACCCCCTCCCCATTCAAGTCTCGGCCGACTCCCCTCCCCCCACCTCTCTTCGGCGACATCCGACGAGCAGTCGGTCGACCATGGCCCGGGCGTCCTCACGGCCGTATCCAGGACCGAGGACGCACAGGTTCCCGATCGCGCGCATGAGCACATAGGGAGTGGTGTCCGAGTCGATCTCACCCGCCGCGACCCCGGCGTCGATCAGTGATCCACAGGCCGGGACCAATTCGTCGAGCATGAGGGTGTGCAGACTCTGCAGGCTCGAATCCTCGGACTGCAACGCCGCACCCAGCCCGTGTTTGGTCACGAGGAACTCCACGAACGCGTCGATCCATCGCGAGAGCGCCTCGACCGGAGCCATGGGGTCGGCCAGGAGGCGCGGGGCCAGCGCGGCGCATTCCTCGATCTGGTGCCGGTACACGGCGACGACCAGTTCCGCCCGGGTCGGAAAGTGGCGGTAGACGGTGCCCACCCCGACACCGGCGTGACAGGCGATGGCGCGCATGGGCGCGTTCACCCCCTGCTCGACGAACACGGCCGCCGCCGCGGTCAACAGGGTCTGGCGGGTGCGTTGCGCTCCCGCCGCACGCACGCCGATCGGCTCGGTCACTTCTCTCCCCTTGCTCGCGGAACCATGTTCCGCTAAGTTGACGGAACAGCGTTCCGCCAAATCCGGCAGGACCGCCCCCTCGGAAGAGAGCACCTCTATGCCTATCAACCCGTCCGAGCGGCAAATCATCACGGTCAGACCCATCATCGTCCCCTCAGCGGGCCGAGACATCGAACTGAGAGCGAAGGTCACCGCACCCGCGACCGGTGAGAACCTTCCCGTCATCGTGTTCTCCCACGGCAACGCCTGGTCGATGGACGGCTACGGGCCACTCGTCGACCTTTGGGCCACGGCGGGCTTCGTCGTCGTGCAACCGACCCACCTCGACTCCCGCCGGTACGGCTTCGGGTTCGACGACCCGCGATTCGGCACCATCTGGCGGACCCGGATCGACGACCTGCACGCGATCCTCGACGACCTCGACGGCATTCTGGCCAATGTGGGAGGACTGAACGACCGAGCCGACCACTCCCGCGTGGCCGTAGCCGGACACTCCTGGGGCGCCCAAACGGCCGGTACCCTGCTCGGCGCCCGCGTGTTCGACGCCGACGGCGTCCCCGGCGAGGGTTTCACCCACCCGGGCGTCAAGGCCGGCGTGCTCATCGCCGCGACCGGCACCGGGGACAGCCTCACCCCGTTCGCGGTCGAGCACCTGCCGTTCATGCGACCGGACTACTCCACCATGACCTCACCCGCCCTAGTCATCACCGGTGGCGAGGACCGGTCGGCGATGTCCACCCGGGGACCGGACTGGTTCACCGACGCCTACCATCTCTCCCCCGCCCCCAAGAGGCTGCTCACCATCCTCGACGGAGAACACACCCTCGGTGGCGTCGCCGGCGAGGCGGTTGCCGAGACCAGCGACGAGAACCCGGCCCGCGTCGCCCTCGTCGCCAAGGCCGTCGTCGGTTACCTTCTCGACGTGTTGGGCCTCGACCACGAACCGTGGAAGGAACTCGCCGAAGACACTGCCACCGGACACGACGCCTACCAGGTCGAGAGCAAGGAATAGGAGGGAGGCACAGAGAGTCTGCCGGTTGACGAACCTCTGCCGAGTGAAGGGCCCTACGCCTGAGATGGGTGAGGTGTCTCAGATCTTTGGGGTTTGGGGTTTGAGGTTTGGGCTTTGGGGTTGTTGGACGTCGCTTGGGTGTCGGATGTGTGGG
>NZ_BCSH01000118.1 GCF_001570765.1 Nocardiopsis listeri NBRC 13360
TGTGCACGAGTTGGACCGTTTCCTCCCTAGTTTTCGGAGAAATTACGGCGATCGGGGGATAGCTGGGGGATATGTGATCGGAACGTGATGTTCGGTCCCCGCTGTCGGGATTGGAAACATCCCACGAATACCCGTGTCCGATGCCTTGAGTGCCCCGTCCGGTAGCGACGGAACACACCCGGACCTGGTGCACGATGCCCGAAGCAGGCCCTTAACCTGGGATGAGGGCCCTCTGACCGGGACAACACCCCTTCTGCCGCGCTCGTCCGGCTCGGCCGTACACGCACGTGAACGTACGTGGATGGGTGTGCTGACCAATCTAGTGCAGGTAATCGTCTGTTGTGAGGCTTTTTCGATGCGTAGCTGGTTGACCTATACCGCCGCCCGTGTGGCGCTCTTCGCGGGCGCCTTCGGAGTCGTCTACTTGTTCGGTGCGAGGTCCTGGGTCGCGCTGGTCCTGGCATGGGTGATCAGTGGCCTGGCCTCCTATGTTCTGTTGTCGAAGTGGCGCGACAGTATGTCGAGCTCGGTCGTCGAATGGTCGAAGAAGCGCGAGGAGGAATCGGTGGGCGGCCGTCTGGTCGGGGGCGCCGCGCGCGAGGACGAGATCCAGGACGAGCTCCTGCGGGCGCAGCGGGAACGGGCCTCCGGGAGCGCCGACCCCGACGCGACGGTCGCGGACGAGGACACCACCGACACCGTTGTCGAAGCCGACGCCGGGGCCGAGACCGGCTCTGGGCCCGAGGTCGAGCCCAAGGCGGACAAGCCCGTCAAGTAGTCCCCGACGACGACGGGGCGGTCGCCGCTCCACGCGGCCACCACCCCGATGCGGAATCCGGCCTCAGGAAGCCGGGAACATGCCCAGACGGGCGTGGCGGGCACCTCCCAGCCGCTCGGTGTCGCTGCCCACGTACAGTCCGTCGGAGGTCGCGTGCAGGGCCTCCGCCCCGTGGCCGCGCGCCCGGCCCGGGTTCCACGCCAGTGCGCGCCCGGAGATGGGGTCCACCGCCGCGATCCCCTCGCGCTCCACGGAACCGGGGCCCGGGTTGAGGGCGCCCTCTTCGTTGTCCATCCACCGCTGGTGGCCGCCCACGTAGACCGCGCCGGAGGTGACCTCGACCGAGTAGAGGGAGTCCCCGCCGGTCAGGTTGGTCCAGGTGGGTTCGGCGTTCGCGGTGGAGTCGTTCTCGAACCGGGCGGTGGACTTGCACAATCCCGGTTTGACCCGAGGGCCGCCCGCGGTCACCACGGCGAAGTAGGAACCGTCGGGGGAGAAGTCCATCTGCCGCATGTAGGTGTGCATGCGTTCGTAGTCGCAGGGCGCCTCGTAGGCCGAGGTCGACCATGGGGTGAGGCCGCCGGATCCGGTGTCGATCATGGCGATCTGGTAGCGGTCCTCACCGTCCACCTTGGTGAAGGTCCCGTTGATGGCCAGACGCCGCCCATCGGGGCTCAGGGCCAACTCCTGCACGCGCAGGGTTCCACGCCGCTGTTCGGAGATGGTCGGGGTGAAGTCGGCGTCGAGAGATCCGTCGGTGGCGTCGACACGGGCCAGTCCGGTGCGGCTCTCCCCGTTCACGGCGGAGAAGTTGCCGCCGAGGTAGACGTCGGTGCCGTCGGAGGCGAGCCGGTACACGTTCCCGTCGCCCACCGCGGCGTCGAATTCGTCGACGGTGTCGCCGGCGGTGGTGTCGATCCTGGCCACGCCCCGGCTGCTCTCCCCGTTGACCTGATGGAAGTCTCCGCCGAGGACCACCGTCCCGTCCGGCCCCTCGGCGAGGGAGTTGACGGCCCTGTCCACCGAGGGGGCGAAGTCCTCCAAGATCTCCCCGCTGCCATGACGGAACGCGAACAGATTGCGCCGATCATGTACGCCGTCGCCGCTCGAGTCGGAGACCCGATCGAACTCACCGGCGACCACGACGGTGTCACCGATGCGGAGGATGTCCTTGACCGAGCCGTCCAACACGTGCGGTGTCCAGCCCACGGGGCTTTCGCCGACCACGCCCTCGTGGGGCGCGGCGGCGGCCGGGGCGGTGGTCGCGACACCGAGTGGAAGCAGGAGAAGCGAGCCCACGGTCAGGGCGACGAACGATCGGGCCGATTTCACGGGTTTCTCTCCTTGGGCGGGGGAACGGCTGCGGTGCCCCCATTCTTGCACGAAGTAGCCGAATGACTACGTCTGGTGACTAATCTTCTGTGCGGTCCGTGCCCCCCGGTCACAGCCGGCGAATGCGCGCCGCCATCAGCCGCAGTGCCTGTTCCCGGGTGGCGTCCTTCGGCGCGGCGAACCAGACGGCGTCGCCCACCCGGGCGCCCTTCAGTCGCCCCGAGAGTTCCTCGGCCGCTTCGGCCCGACCCGAACCCACGGCGAATCCCACCGGTTCGGCCAGGCCGTACCAGCGCGGCGCGTAGGTGCAGTCGGCGCGCCCTCGCATCCGCCGCACGTGTAGCACCTCCAGGCCCTCCGCCAGCGAGGCCGCGGCCGAAGGTACGTGGTCGTAGGGGAACGCGTCCGCGCCTTCGTACCCCAACACCAAGGAGACCTCCTCCCGCACGGTCCCCGAGTCGTGGCTCACCCGCAGGTCCCCACAGAATCCGTTCCCCCGGAAACGCACCAACGTGGTGCGTGGTGCCCGATGCCGGACCAGGCGTACCAAACGTTCCCCGTCCCAGGGGGTCAGTGCTGGTTCGTACTGTCCCCACGCGACCGGAAGGGATCCCCGCAATCGCTCCGCCATCAGTTCGACCGACCTGCCCGGAGTGAAATCCGACTCTGGAAACCGCAGGGTGGCTTCGAGGACGAGCTGCCGATCGGTCGGGGAGTCGTCCAGGAACCCCTCGGCCGGCGCGATGTCCCCCACCCGTCGTACGGGCACGTGGCCGTGTTCGGGGTCCCAGCGCAGTGGTAGCCCGGAAATGCCGTCGTAGTGGCCACCGGCCTCGTCGCGCACGACCCAGCGAGCCAGGGGCAGGGTCATCAGGGTGCGCAGCGAGTAGGTCAGGCGGGTGTGTGTCGGGGTCAGTAGTTGGAAGCCGTCACCCCGGGACGCGTGGACGGTCAAGGCGTCGGCGATCCAAGAGGAGTAGGGGACGACCTCGCGATCCTGCGCTACTACGACGGCCCGGCTCGCCGAGTGCTCCACCGTCGGGTGCGGGGTCTCTTCCCAGACCCCGAAGTCGGCAGGTCCCGAAGTCCATACGGCCCCACCCAGCCGCAGCGCCAGTCGGTCCGCGACCCGGTGCGCCACCTCGCGTCCGGCATCGTCCGGACGGGCCCGGAGCTCGACCCACCAGAAGCGCCCGGGTAGCCCTGGCCCGAGGTCAGGACCGAGCAGCCTCTCCACCTCTCCGGGAGCCTCGACCGCCTGGCCGGGCTCCAACGTCAACAGCACCCCGTGGGAATCGCGCAACTGGAGGAGACCACCGCCGGCCAACGCTCCCACCCTCAAGTCGGCACCGGCATCCTCCAACGCCCGGGTGAGTGTCCGGAGGTCCGGATTCTCCGCTACGAGCGCCACCACGTCATAACTCATCCAGGGTCCTTCGGCTCTGCCTGGTCGGGGGATCTGTAGGGAAGGTCATATGAACGGCGCATGTGACTTCTACGTCCACTCTGTCACCAATTGTCGATATAAGTGATGTACAGAGTTTGCAAACCCCCTGAAAACACGGAAAGCAGGTGCGAGGACCGTGAGGTTCGAGCTGGTTCCACCCCTGGACCGGCCGGAGGAGACCGAGAACGTGTCACCTCTCGAAGCGGCTCGCTCCCCGTCACCCGGTGGTGAGATCAGG
>NZ_BCSH01000119.1 GCF_001570765.1 Nocardiopsis listeri NBRC 13360
CACACCCCTGGCTCACCGACCACGCCTCGCAGAGCGCCGGGTTCGTGGACCTGGCGGTGTGTGCCGGAGACGAGACCGGGTGCGGGCTGCTGGCGGAACTCACCGTCCACTCACCGCTTGCGGCCACCGGCGCGGGACATGACCTGCGCCTGGAGGTCGCTGCTCCCGACGAGTCCGGACTCAGGGTCTTCGCGATCCACTCCTATGCCGACGGCGTCTGGGTCCGGCACGCGAGTGGGACACTCGCCCCGAGCAGTCCCGCGGAACCTGGTGCCGCACCTGATCTCACCACGGGAGACGGCGGCTGGCGAGACGTCGTCCTTCCGGAGTCCACCGACACGTCCGGATTCGGGATCCACCCCGCACTGCTCGTCCTGGACCCCGACGATTCCGGTCGAGTCCCGGTCTCATGGAAGCGGTTCCGCCTCTACGCCACTGGTGCGTCCGCAGTCCGCCTCCGCACCACCCGCGTGGACGAGGACACAGTGGACGTCGAGGTCATCGACGCCGAGGGGAGCCTCGTCGCACGAGCCGACGAGGTGCGCCTCGGAAGCCTGGGCGCCGTCGAACGGCCCAGATCCCTGTACCGCGTGGCATGGACGCCGCCCCGGGTGTCCGCCGCCGGAACCGACGGGCCCGACCCGGTCATGACCGACGACCCGACCGCACTCGCCTCCGCGCCGGACACCGTGGTCGTGCCCCTCGCACCCGACGACGGGGTCGACCTCGCGGACGGAGCCCACCGCACCGCGCTGCGCACGCTCGCCCTCGTGCAGGACTGGCTCGGCGACGAACGGTTCGACTCCAGCCGACTGGTCTTCGTCACGCGTGGCGCGCTGGACGGACGGGACCCCGCCGCCGCGACGGTGTGGGGCCTGGTGCGGTCTGCCCAGTCCGAGCACCCGGGCCGGTTCGTGCTCGTCGAGGTCGATGGTGCCGATCAGGCCGAGAGCGACCTTCTTCGCCTGGTCCGCGTCGGCCTCTCCATCGGCGAGGAACAGGTTCTCGTGCGGGACGGAGCTGCCTCCGTGCCACGACTCGTGCGCGTCGAGGCACCCGATGTCGAGAGCCCGATGCCGATCTCCGAAGATGATCGCGTCCTGATCACTGGTGGTACGGGTGTGCTGGGTGGTTTGGTGGCCCGTCATCTGGTGTCGGTGCATGGTGTGCGGCGTCTGTTGCTGGTGGGTCGTCGGGGGTTGGATGCTCCGGGTGCGGCCGAGCTGGTGGAGGAGTTGTCGCGGGCCGGGGCCGAGGTGGTGGTCGAGGCCTGTGACGTTGCGGACCGGGCCGCTGTCGAGGGTTTGTTGGCGGTGCATCGGGTGTCTGCTGTGGTGCATGCGGCTGGTGTTTTGGATGATGCGACGGTTGAGGCGCTGACGCCGGAGCGGGTGGAGCGGGTGTTGCGGGCCAAGGTGGACGCGGCGGTGAACCTGCACGAGCTGACGCGGGACCTGGATCTGTCGGCGTTCGTGATGTTCTCGTCCCTGGGAGGTGTGCTCGGAACCGCCGGCCAGGGGAACTACGCGGCGGCCAACGCCTTCCTCGACGCTCTCGCTCAGCACCGCAGGGCCCAGGGACTCCCCGCGGTCGCCCTCGCCTGGGGGCTCTGGGAGGAGCGCTCCGGGCTGACCGGTCACCTGGGCGAAACCGAACTACGACGCATGGAGCGCGACGGCGTCCTCCCGCTGTCGACGGAACAGGGCCTGGCGCTCTTCGACGCGGGGGCGCGTTCCGACGAGGCGCTCCTGGTGCCCGTCCGGCTGGACTTCCCCGAGCTCCAAGCGTCACGCGTTCCCGCGTCACCGTTGCTGCGCGGGTTCACCCGGGCCCCCGGCCGCCGCACGGCCGCGTCCGTGGCGGCCGTCTCCTTCGCCGACCGGCTCCTCCCCATGAGCGAGGCGGAGCGTACGGAGTTCCTGCTGGAGCTGGTGCGTTCCCATGCCGCGGCGGTGCTGGGCTTCTCCGGAACCGGGGCGGTGCAGGCCGATCACCCGTTCAAGGAGATCGGTTTTGACTCGCTGACGGCCGTGGAGCTGCGCAACCGGCTGAATGCGGCGACGGGTCTGCGTTTGCCGGCCACGTTGGTCTTCGACTACCCCACACCCGAGGCGCTCACCCGGTACCTGTCAGTACAGCTGGTCGGGGACCTGGGCGAGGTGTCCGCGCGGTCGGAGTCCGGTGTCACCGCTGCGGTGGGTGCGGACGAGCCGATCGCGATCGTGGGCATCGGCTGCCGGTTCCCCGGTGGCGTGACCGACCCGGAGGTTCTGTGGAACCTGCTCATGGACGAGCAGGCCGACGCCGTCGGTCCGCTGCCGACGAACCGTGGCTGGGACTTCGGATCCCTCTACGACCCGGACCCCGAGCACGAGGGCACCTCCTACGTCCGTCACGGCGGATTCCTCTATGGTGCGGCGGAGTTCGATGCGGGGTTCTTCGGGATTTCGCCGCGTGAGGCGCTCGCGATGGATCCGCAGCAGCGGTTGCTGTTGGAGACGTCC
>NZ_BCSH01000120.1 GCF_001570765.1 Nocardiopsis listeri NBRC 13360
CGCAGTCGCTGCGGCAGGGTGAGTGCGACATGGCCCTGGCCAGCGGCGTCACGGTCATGTCCACCCCGGACGCGTTGATCGCCTTCAGTCGGCAGCGTGGTCTGGCTCCGGACGGTCGGTGCAAGGCGTTCGCTGAAGCGGCCGATGGGACCGGCTGGGGTGAGGGTGTGGGTGTTCTTGTGGTGGAGCGGTTGTCGGATGCTCGCCGCAACGGCCACCAGGTGTTGGCGGTGGTGCGTGGTTCGGCGGTGAATCAGGATGGTGCGTCGAATGGGTTGACGGCGCCGAATGGTCCGTCGCAGGAGCGGGTGATCCGTGCGGCGCTGGCCGGTGCCGGTGTGAAGGCCGGTGACATCGACACGGTCGAGGCGCACGGGACCGGTACGAAGCTGGGCGACCCGATCGAGGCCCAGGCGTTGTTGGCGACCTATGGTCAGGACCGTCCGGAGGATCGGCCGCTGCTGTTGGGGTCGGTGAAGTCGAACATCGGTCATACGCAGGCTGCGGCGGGTGTGGCTGGTGTGATCAAGATGGTGCAGGCCATGCGACACAAGGTGCTGCCCCGCACTCTGCACGTGGACGAGCCGACCTCACACGTGGACTGGTCCGCGGGCGCCGTGGAGTTGCTTACGGAGCCTCGTGAGTGGGAGCCGGTCGAGGGCCGACCCCGGCGGGCCGGTGTGTCCTCGTTCGGTGTCAGCGGAACGAACGCCCACGTCATCCTTGAAGAGGCCCCTGAGAGCGAATCCGAGCTCAACCAGGAGACGGTGGACAGCTCTGACGGAACATCCGAACGGTCGTCCGCCCCCACGTCGGTGTTCCCGTCCGGGTCGGGTCTGGTG
>NZ_BCSH01000121.1 GCF_001570765.1 Nocardiopsis listeri NBRC 13360
AATCGAACTTGACCTCTGGTGGCTAGAAGCATCAGGGGGCGCGCTGTTGGGTGTCTGAGGAAGCAATCCTGTGGGTTGGGGTTGGTTCCCGCTGCCACCCTGGAGAACTCCCGGTCGGGCTTTCGAGTCTGGTTCTGGTGTGAGGTGTCCGGGTTTGTGGTCGGTGTTTTGATTTGTGAATAGTGTGCGCGAGCATCTAATTATCTGTAGTGGCCAAGTGATAGTGGCACACGGTGGATGCCTTGGCATCAGGCGCCGATGAAGGACGTGGGAGGCCACGATAGGCCACGGGGAGCTGTCAACCGAGCTTTGATCCGTGGGTGTCCGAATGGGGAAACCTAGCCCGAGTTGTGTCGGGTTGCCGCCATCTGAATGTATAGGGTGGTTGGTGGTGACGCGGGGAAGTGAAACATCTCAGTACCCGTAGGAAGAGTAAACAATAGTGATTCTCCTAGTAGTGGTGAGCGAACGGGGAAGAGGCTAAACCGTGCGCGTGTGATAGACGACAGTCGTTGCGTGTGCGGGGTTGTGGGGTGCATCTTTTCGGGTCTGTCGGCCCGGAGCGCTGGTGGTTCTTTTAGCTGAAGCCGTTGGGAAACGGTACCGGAGTGGGTGAGAGTCCCGTAGGTGAAGGAAGAGCCCAGGTGTTGGTGTGTTCCCGAGTAGCGCGGAGCCCGAGAAATTCCGTGTGAATCTGGCAGGACCACCTGCTAAGCCAAAATACGTCCTGATGACCGATAGTGCACTAGTACCGTGAGGGAAAGGTGAAAAGTGCCCCGGTGAGGGGTCGTGAAATAGTACCTGAAACCGTGTGCTGTCAAGCCGTCAGAGCTGGTCCTTGTGGCTGGTGATGGCGTGCCTTTTGAAGAATGAGCCTGCGAGTCATGGTGTGTGGCGAGGTTAACCCGGGTGGGGTAGCCGTAGGGAAACCGAGTCTGAATAGGGCGTTGGAGTCGCATGCTGTGGACCCGAAGCGGAGTGATCTACCCATGTCCAGGGTGAAGCGGGGGTAAGACCTCGTGGAGGCCCGAACCCACCAGAGTTGAAAATCTGGGGGATGAGGTGTGGGTAGGGGTGAAAGGCCAATCAAACTCCGTGATAGCTGGTTCTCCCCGAAATGCATTTAGGTGCAGCGTCACGTGTTTCTTGCTGGAGGTAGAGCTACTGTTTGGCTGATGGGCCCTACAAGGTTACTGACGTCAGACAAACTCCGAATGCCGGTGAAGTGAAGCGTGGCAGTGAGACTGCGGGGGATAAGCTTCGTAGTCGAGAGGGAAACAGCCCAGATCATCAGCTAAGGCCCCTAAGCGTGTGCTAAGTGGTAAAGGTTGTGGAGTTGCCCAGACAACCAGGAGGTTGGCTTAGAAGCAGCCATCCTTTAAAGAGTGCGTAATAGCTCACTGGTCAAGTGGTTCTGCGCCGATAATGTAGCGGGGCTGAAGTACACCGCCGAAGCTGTGAAGTCCAAGATTTTTCTTGGGTTGGTAGGGGAGCGTCGTGCATCCGGTGAAGCCGCCGAGTGATCGTGTGGTGGAGGGTGTGCGAGTGAGAATGCAGGCATGAGTAGCGATAGCAACGTGAGAAACGTTGCCGCCGATTGACTAAGGGTTCCTGGGGCAGGTTAATCCGCCCAGGGTGAGTCTGGACCTAAGGCGAGGCCGACAGGCGTAGTCGATGGATAACGGGTTGATATTCCCGTACCCGTGCATGAGCGTCCAATATCGAATCAGGTGATGCTAACCACGCCGGTTCTTGGTGTTCCCTTCGGGGGATGCCGATGCGCTGGTCTGGGATCCGAGCTTGTAGTAGGTAAGTGATGGGGTGACGCAGGAGGGTAGCTCTACCCGGCGATGGTTGTCCGGGGGTAAGCGTGTAGGCCGGGGGGTAGGTAAATCCGCCTCCCGTGAGGGCTGAGACGTGATGCCGAGCCGTTTTTGGTGAAGTGAGTGATCCCATGCTGTCGAGAAAAGCCTCTAGCGAGTTCGTGTGTGGCCAGTACCCTAAACCGACGCAGGTGGTCAGGTAGAGAATACCGAGGCGTTCGGGTGAACCATGGTTAAGGAACTCGGCAAATTGTCCCCGTAACTTTGGGAGAAGGGGAGCCCTGTCCGGTGAAGGAGTTTTCCTCTGGAGCTGGGTGGGGTCGCAGATAGCGGGGGGAAGCGACTGTTTATTAAAAACACAGGTCCGTGCGAAGTCGTAAGACGCTGTATACGGACTGACGCCTGCCCGGTGCTGGAACGTTAAGAGGACTGGTTAGTGGGGGTTCGCCCTTGCGAAGCTGGGAATCTAAGCGCCAGTAAACGGCGGTGGTAACTATAACCATCCTAAGGTAGCGAAATTCCTTGTCGGGTAAGTTCCGACCTGCACGAATGGCGTAACGACTTCCCCACTGTCTCAACCATGGGCCCGGTGAAATTGCACTACGAGTAAAGATGCTCGTTTCGCGCAGCAGGACGGAAAGACCCCGGGACCTTCACTATAGCTTGACATTGGTGTTTGGGATGGTTTGTGTAGGATAGGTGGGAGCCGGTGATGTTGTCACGCTAGTGGCGGCGGAGGCGTTGGTGAAATACCACTCTGACTGTTTCGGGCATCTAACTTTGGACCGTGATCCGGTTCGGGGACAGTGTCTGGTGGGTAGTTTAACTGGGGCGGTTGCCTCCTAAAGTGTAACGGAGGCGCCCAAAGGTTCCCTCAGCCTGGTTGGTAATCAGGTGTTGAGTGTAAGTGCACAAGGGAGCTTGACTGTGAGACGGACGTGTCGAGCAGGAGCGAAAGCTGGGACTAGTGATCCGGCACCGGCGTGTGGAAGCGGTGTCGCTCAACGGCTAAAAGGTACCCCGGGGATAACAGGCTGATCTTCCCCAAGAGTCCATATCGACGGGATGGTTTGGCACCTCGATGTCGGCTCGTCGCATCCTGGGGCTGGAGTTGGTCCCAAGGGTTGGGCTGTTCGCCCATTAAAGCGGCACGCGAGCTGGGTTTAGAACGTCGTGAGACAGTTCGGTCCCTATCCGCTGCGCGCGTTGGAGACTTGAGAAGGGCTGTCCCTAGTACGAGAGGACCGGGACGGACGAACCTCTGGTGTGCCAGTTGTTCTGCCAAGGGCATGGCTGGTTTGCTACGTTCGGGATTGATAACCGCTGAAAGCATCTAAGCGGGAAGCTTGCTTCGAGATGAGGTCTCCTGCCTCCTTTGAGAGGGTAAGGCTCCCTGTAGACGACGGGGTTGATAGGCCGGGTGTGGAAGCCCTGTGAGGGGTGGAGCTGACCGGTACTAATAGGCCGAGGGCTTGTCCGCTGCAGATAATTGGGTTGCTCGCGCACATTTTTCACGAAAGCTTGGCTGTTGTGGCTCCTTGTTTGGGGTTGTGATGGTCGTGTGGTTTCCGTGGTGGTTATTGCTGGAGGGTCACACCCGGTCTCATTCCGAACCCGGTCGTTAAGTCTCTTTGCGCTGATGGTACTGCCCTGTGGTGGGGTGGGAGAGTAGGTCGCTGCCACGGTTTTTTTTGAGGGGGTCCGCTTGTTGGCGGGCCCCC
>NZ_BCSH01000122.1 GCF_001570765.1 Nocardiopsis listeri NBRC 13360
CCGCCTCTACTGGCGATGAGGAGGAGTTCACACAATGCGCGCGCGTGGCCGGGATAGAACCAGAACTCCGTCTCTACCTTGGCTGAGGTCAGGATCGGTGCGTCCAATTCCAGGACGAGAGGTGCCGCGTTGGTCTGGGGAAGTCGAGAGAGGAAGGTGTGCGTGCGCCATTCGAGAACCTTAGCGGCCGACTCAGCCTGGTGGTCGTTGTCGAGAACGATGACCCACCAAGGGATCGGGCCCCAGGACCCGGGAGACGTTTCTGCTGTGTCGAACGGATCGGACCGAATGCTCCATCCGGGGTTGGACACGAACACGTCGAGGCAGCCGTTGATGAACAGCTGGTCCTGATCGAGTTCGTCCAACAAGGAGATCTCATAGGCCGACAGAGTGCGGAGCAGCCGATAGTGATCATCTCCGTGGTTCAGCAAGGCGTCTACCGTCGCCCAATGGACCTTTTCCGTCTCGCCCGAGGGAACTCCGGTCACCTCCTCGGGCTCGTTGAAGAGTTCCCGAGCGGGCCATGATTTCTGAAGGGCCGCGCCGATACGGAACAGGTGAACGACTTCGTCCCTGTTCCAGAAGAACCCCGCCTCCCATTGTTCGACGAGGGTTTCCATCACGGGATGTTCCAGACACCGCCGGGCCAGAGCGATCGTGGCACCGTCGTTTGATCGCAGGCCTGTACGGTCGACGAGGTAGGGGAGACCATCGGTGCGTGCGCGACACCATTCGTCGAGGCGGTGGGCCTCCTCGACCCCCCAACAGCCGATCAATTCCCGTCGCAACCGTGAGGAAGGCACGACCTTGCCGCGCTGGGAGGCCCAGTACTGCGTGAGGGCCTCGGAAAGACCTTCTGGATCCCAGATACGTACGCCCAGGGCCCAGGGATCCGGTCCGCTCCATAGGCCATGGCCCCCCATGTGACTCGCGATGTCGTGGACCAGGCGGGCGAGCACACTCCCGTCAGGGGATGGCGCGAGGAACACTTCTCTGTCGCGGACCCACTCCACCACGGAAGCAGTGTTCTCGCCGGTCAGGAGTCGGCATCCAACGCGGGAGACCAAGATTCCGCGTAGGAGATCGATGTTCCCCAGGTCGGTGCGGAACCCGTCAACGTCCATCGCGGGGTGGTCGGCGAAAGGGTGGAGGAAGCCCGTGCTCACTCGGGAGAACCAGTCGGCACGGTGGTCACTGAGGGGGCTGTCGGCGTGCATGGGACCTTTCCGGGCGTTCCATAAAAGTACATCAGGTTCGAGACGGGAGGAAAAGCGCACGGTTGTTAGCGGAAAGCGGGTTCGGATGGCTGGGCGGGTGGTGGCCGGCCGATTCGTGGGACGGCAGTGATCTCGCCCTTGGAGATCGTTGTCGGGGGAGGGCGTCACCCGTGGTGGTGTACCGACAACCCCATGCCTTGGGGGAGAGTGATCTTTGCCGAGTGGGGTGGGTGGACCGTGAGGGTGACACCTCCGACGTTGATGGTCACGTCGTGAGGAGAAGAGGCCTCCGGCGCTCCGTCGAGGGGCTTGGCCTCCCCTGAACCGGACCCAGAAGTACTTAGGATAAGTTCTTCCATCGACATGGTCTTCAAAGCGACACCCTCACCCTGCTTCCAGGTGATCGGGGATGCTTCCCCCACGAGGTGGGACCATTGTTTCGAGGGCGATCCGCTCCACTGGACGCGGTGCGGATCATAGTCGGTCAGCCACCGCACACCGTCCTCGTCGATGTCGAAGGCGGCCAGGAGGCGGCCCCTGCGATAGGCGAAGACCAAGGCCACGTCTTCCGGATCGAACGCGAGAATGGTGCGGGAGCTGGACTTGTAGGGGTTCCAGTCCCCGAGAGTGACCTCGGCTTCGGTGAGAACGTCGGTGGATGCTGTTCCGGTTCTCCCCCAAGGCCGAGCGACTCGTCACCGTTCAGAACTCGATGCCGCGGTCGTCACCGCTGTCTCGCGAGCCACCGCGCGGGCTCGGTGTGCCTCCGGTGTTTTGTGGGCGCTGGCTGGACGGGACGCTCCCGCTTTGGGCGAGGCGCGCGATCCTGGAGGTACCGGATGAGGATTGTCCGCTCTGGGCGAGACGTGCGAGTCGGGACGCCGTAGCGGTCTTGGCCGGTTCCGGCACCACGGTCTTGTCCTGGAGCTGCTCTTGGAGCGCCGCATCGATCGTCCTACGCGGGGGCGCCGTAGGCGCGGTCGTCATCGTCCCATCACGCCGCAGAGCCTGATGGTCCTGTTCCGCGTAGTCGACGGCCATCTTGACCATGTCATCGACCGGTTCGGTGCGCACCGCCGGATCGGTGCTGCGCATGTAGGCGACGATGGCATCGAAGCGCGCGATCTCCTGAGGAGCGGGGGTCCTGTCGCGCTCCTCGATGATCGCCTCGCGGGCGCCGAGGTCCTTTCGCATGGACCCGTCCGGGTTGCGATGGTTCTCGTAGAGGACCTCGCCGTCGCGATTGGTCACGTAGATGTGGTCGACCCTGTTCGTGGATTCGAACTCGTGGGCTATGTGAGGGGTGTTCAGGTACATCGCATCGTGCAAGCGAGGGTCGACCCAGCGCCCGTACCCTTTCCCAAGGTCATCGCGGTCCTTCTGGTAGCGGTGGGCGATACCGAGCATGCTGTTCGATTCATGGGTCGTGACGAATACCGCGGTCGTCTCGTACCCACGATCACGGAATCCGTCGAGCCAGTAGTCGGCATGCTTCGTGTGCCCGAAGGGGTGGCTGGCGATCACGTCGTACTTGGGGCCGCCCATGTCACCGCGAAGGTGTCCGATCAGCTCCTCGTGGAGATCGTCGGGTAGCCTGCGCTCAACCGCGGAATGGCCTTGGAGACCGTTGTCCCGCATGATCTCCGCGTAGCGTGGATGGATTTCGGCGTTGTCGTCGCCGTCGTAGGTCGCGACCGATGCCCCGAGGGCTTGGGACACCCTTCCTGGGTTGTTGTTTTTCCTGCGGCCGGTTGGCCCGTGATGAGGATGAACTGGGGTTTCCGGCCATCCGAACGGGCGGGAATTTCAGTGGGGACGAGCTCTTGAATTCTCCTCTTCTTGCGCAGTTCAATTCGAGCAGCGTCCCGGGGGCTACTGGAGTGACTCATGTGCCACTCTCCTCGATCTCCCTGACCTCTTCGCGAAGTCGGTGGATGAGGTTCGGGTATTCGGCAACGATCGGTCTCGCTACCTCTGG
>NZ_BCSH01000123.1 GCF_001570765.1 Nocardiopsis listeri NBRC 13360
AGGCGCCCCACCAGCCCCACCCCCACCCACACCCACACCCCTCAAACCACCCGCTCCGTGGAATTACTCGACCAGGGAGGTTCGGGCGTGGGTCTCCTGCTTCGGCAGCAGGTAGTCGACGACGTCGGCGGCGGAGAAGTCCGGGCCGGCGTGGCGCAGCAGGTCGGGGAGGAAGTCCAGGTCCTGGCCCAGGGTGAGCAGCGGCGGTTCGACGTAGCCACTGGGACGGTGCTGTTGCAGGCCCACGTTGGCGGTCAGGGCGTTGCACAGACAGCGGCGTCCGTCGGTGTCCTCCTTCGCCCCGCCCTTGCGGACGTAGGCGTCGACGGGTTCGGCGGGGCAGCGGTAGCCGATCGTGCCGTTGTCCTTGCGGAACGGGGTGCGCAGGAAACCGAGGTCGCACAGGCGGGGCCGCAGGGCGAACTCCTCCTCGTCCGAGAGGGTGTCCGGTACCCGGGCCACCTTGAACGGGAAGCCGGTGGGCGAGGCCAGGGGGTCGTTGCGCACCCGGAGGGTTCCGGCCGCCCCTCGGGTCAGGAGCCCTTGCCGCAGACCAGGGGTCAGCCCCGATTCCCGGGCCAGTGCGAAGACGGTTCCGACCTGCACGCCCGCCGCGCCCTCATCCTTCGCCGCCGCCAACCCCCTCGGTGTGGCCTGACCGCCCGCGAGCCAGAAGGGCGGTCCGAGCGCGGCGACCTTCGCGATGTCGATCGCGTCGCGCGGGCCGTACACCGGCTCGCCCTCGTCGTTGAGCGGCTCGCGGCGCCGCGGCGGGGCGCTGTGGCCACCGGCCCGGTGGGTCTCCAGGACGAACCCGTCGGGGCGGGTGGCCGAAGAGCGGTGCAGGTACCGGGCCAGCACCGTGGAGGCGACGATCGCCAGGAAACGCGGCCGGAACAGGTTCCGGGGAGCGGGTCCGGCGAGGCCGGTCGGGTCGAAGGCGACGGTGTGCCGCTCCTGCGATCCCTCCACCGCGACCGTGAGTTCGGTGGTCGAGTGCGTGCTCAAGGCGTCGAGCAATCCCGGGAGCTCGCCGGGGATCCCCGCCCCCATCAGGACGTGGTCGACCCCCGCCAGCATCGCCCCGTAGGCGGCGGGTTGGGTCGCGAGTTGGATCTTCTCCATGTAGTTGACGCCGACGGGCCCGTCGTGGCCCTCCTTGGCCAGCCACACCTCGACGAAGTTGCCCGCGACCGTGAGTTCGTCACGGGCCCGGTTCGGGCGCAGGCCGAGTCGGGGCACCGGGCGGAACGGGCGGCCGGTCGGTATCCCGCCGGGCACGAAGTACCGGTCCATGATCCGGGTGACGGTGCCCTGGTCGGGGAAGTGGTCCAGCGCGCGGCGCATGTCTCCGTCCGGGTCGCCGAGTTGGAGTCGGCGGGCGAGCTGGGCGTCGAGGGCGACCCCCGAGACCACGCCGAGTTGGCCGGTGCGCGCGACGGCGCGGGCGAGACGCCATCCGGACACCCCGACCCCCATTCCGCCCTGGATGACGGCGGGTAGTACGCCGGTGGTGGAACCGGTGGGCATGGCGGACACTCCTGCGGGTGAGGAACGGGCGGTCCGACCAGCTTCGAGCACACCGGCACCGGGGGCGAGGGGCCCTCCGCCCCGTCAGCGGAGCGGAAGGTCCCCTCGTGGCGGGGTCAGGTGGACGCGTCGGGGGTCGTGCTCACCGCTCCCCCGCGGGCTCGCGGCGCACGCTCAGCAGGAAGACGCTGTCCTCCAGCGCGGTCACGGAGTGGCGTTCGGGTGGAATCGGTACGATCTCCCCGCCGGTGAGCTCCCATTCGCGTCCCTGTCCGTTCAGTCGGATCCTGCCGCTGAGCACCTGCAGCGTCGCCTCCGGTGGGCTGTCGTGCTCGGCCAGTTCGGCATCCTTGAGCAGGGCCAACGCGGTCTGACGCAACAGGGAGTCCCGATCGCCGTACACCGTGGTCGCGGCACGGTGGGCGTGCGCCTCTCGTGCCTTCCCCAGCAGGTCGTCGGCCAGGGATTTCAGGTCGATCGTGCCGTTCGGACCCGCGTGTTCGCTCATCGTTCCCTCTCCTCGGGCACCGTCCCGCGGCGCCCCGTCGTCACTCTCGGTCACGACAGGAGTTTATACAACCCAGGTTGGCAAAAACCGAAAGTCCTACGCCGGAGCGGGTTCGGCCTCGACCTCCGTGCCCTCCTCCGTGGACAGCAGGGCCCGCAGGCGCCATCCGCCGTCGGGGTGAGG
>NZ_BCSH01000124.1 GCF_001570765.1 Nocardiopsis listeri NBRC 13360
GGGTCCACTTTCGAGTCCGACCGACAACTAGAAAAAACGTCGGCCTGAAAAAGACTCCTTAGAAAGGAGGTGATCCAGCCGCACCTTCCGGTACGGCTACCTTGTTACGACTTCGTCCCAATCGCCAGCCCCACCTTCACTCATTCCCTCCCACAAGGGGTTAGGCCACAAGTTTCGGGTGTTGCCGACTTTCATGACGTGACGGGCGGTGTGTACAAGGCCCGGGAACGTATTCACCGCGGCGTTGCTGATCCGCGATTACTAGCGACTCCACCTTCATGGGGTCGAGTTGCAGACCCCAATCCGAACTGAGACCGGCTTTAAGGGATTCGCTCCACCTTACGGTCTCGCACGCCCATTGTACCGGCCATTGTAGCATGTTTGCAGCCCAAGACATAAGGGGCATGATGACTTGACGTCGTCCCCACCTTCCTCCGAGTTGACCCCGGCAGTCTCCCATGAGTCCCCACCATTACGTGCTGGCAACATGGAACAAGGGTTGCGCTCGTTGCGGGACTTAACCCAACATCTCACGACACGAGCTGACGACAGCCATGCACCACCTGTCACCCACCAACTAAATGACCCTGTATCTCTACAGGTCCACGGGTGATGTCAAACCTTGGTAAGGTTCTTCGCGTTGCGTCGAATTAAGCAACATGCTCCGCCGCTTGTGCGGGCCCCCGTCAATTCCTTTGAGTTTTAGCCTTGCGGCCGTACTCCCCAGGCGGGGCGCTTAATGCGTTAGCTACGGCGCGGAAACCGTGGAAAGTCCCCACACCTAGCGCCCAACGTTTACGGCATGGACTACCAGGGTATCTAATCCTGTTCGCTCCCCATGCTTTCGCTCCTCAGCGTCAGGTAAGGCCCAGAGACCCGCCTTCGCCACCGGTGTTCCTCCTGATATCTGCGCATTTCACCGCTACACCAGGAATTCCAGTCTCCCCTACCTACCTCTAGCGTGCCCGTATCCACTGCAGAACCGGAGTTAAGCCCCGGTCTTTCACAGCAGACGCGACACGCCGCCTACGAGCTCTTTACGCCCAATAATTCCGGACAACGCTCGGACCCTACGTATTACCGCGGCTGCTGGCACGTAGTTAGCCGGTCCTTATTCCCCACCTACCGTCAACCCCACGAGAACGTGGAGCCTGCGTTAGTGGTAAAAGAGGTTTACAACCCGAAGGCCGTCATCCCCCACGCGGCGTCGCTGCATCAGGCTTTCGCCCATTGTGCAATATTCCCCACTGCTGCCTCCCGCAGGAGTCTGGGCCGTGTCTCAGTCCCAGTGTGGCCGGTCGCCCTCTCAGGCCGGCTACCCGTAATCGCCTTGGTAGGCCTTTACCCCACCAACAAGCTGATAGGCCGCGAGCCCATCCCCAACCGAAAAAACTTTCCACTCGCACACCATGAGGTGGCGGGTCGTATCCGGTATTAGACGGCGTTTCCGCCGCTTATCCCAGAGTCGGGGGCAGGTTGCTCACGTGTTACTCACCCGTTCGCCGCTCGTGTACCCCGAAGGGCCTTACCGCTCGACTTGCATGTGTTAAGCACGCCGCCAGCGTTCGTCCTGAGCCAGGATCAAACTCTCCATAAAGGTCATACCACCCGTTCCGGCGACCTGTGAGGGTCGGCCTGGTCCGGGTAAACCTAGAAGAAATCCTGACCGATCAACTGGCGTTGATCAATCAAAGGAACCCTACACACGATGAAGTGTGTCGGGGCCAAAACAAACATGGCTTAAAGAAAATCAAACACGCGCTGTTGAGTTCTCAAGAAACAATCACTCTTCCCGTACAAGCTCCGGAATCCTGTGATTCTCGGCTGCTCTTCCGTGGAAGGCTTCTTCGTTGTGTCTTTACTTTATCAGGTGTTCCGTTTCCCGTCGAATCGGCGGTTTCGGTGTTCCTGATCGGGGTAAAGGTCCCGTTGTGCTTCTTTCGGCTTTCGCGTTTTCGCCTGGTGGCTTGAACGCTGGGCTTTTGAAGCGACTCTT
>NZ_BCSH01000125.1 GCF_001570765.1 Nocardiopsis listeri NBRC 13360
TGACGTAGGTCCTGCCCGGCTGGTCGGGGTCCGGGTGGTAGAGCTCAGCGGTGTCCCAACCGCGCTCGGCGGGGAAGTCGACCAGGGTGTCGCGACCGCTCTCCAGCAGGTCCCAGAGTCCGTCCGCGTCGGTCACTCCACCGGGGTAACGGCAGCCGAGCCCCACGATCGCGATCGGCTCGTCCGCACCCGCCACGGCAATGGCACCGGAGTCCGACCTCGCCGACGCCTCGCCCTGGTCGCCCACCAGCTCGACCAGCAGGAAACCCGCCAACACCTCGGGCGTGGGGTAGTCGAAGACCAACGTGGCCGGCAACCGCAGCCCCGTCGCCGCGTTCAACCTGTTCCGCAGCTCCACAGCCGTCAGCGAATCGAAACCGATCTCCGAGAAGGGCTGCTCCACGGCCACGTGCTTGGGCGAGGCGTGACCGAGCACGAATGCGGCGCGCTCTCGGACCAGGCCGAGCACCCGCTCCATCTGTTCCTCGGCCGTCACCGCCCGCAGTTCCGCGGCCAGGGGACGCTCCTCCTGCTCCGCTCGTGGGCGGTCCTGCCGGACCAGGCCGCGCATCAGCGGTGCCAGTGCGTGCCGGTCCTGCGCCGCGAGCTCGGACAGGTCCAGACGGATCGGCAGGAGAAGCGCCTCGTCCCGGTTGCGGGCCGCGTCGAACAGCGCCAGCCCTTGAGCCGCCGACAGCGGTCGGACACCACCGCGTGCCATGCGCAGAACGTCGGCGTCGCCGAGTCGGCCTCCCATTCCCTCCCTCTCCGACCACAGGCCCCAGGCCAGGGACTGCGCGGGAAGCCCGTGCGCCTTGCGGTGCTGGGCGAGTGCGTCGAGCACCGCGTTGGCCGCCGCGTAGTTGGCTTGTCCGGCACCGCCCAGGACTCCGGCGGCGGCGGAGAAGAGGACGAACGACGCCAGGTCGAGGTCCTTGGTGAGCTCGTGCAGGACGAGCGCCGCTTCCGCCTTGGCCCGGATGACGCGCTCGACTTGCTCCGAGGTGAGCGAGGCGACGGTGCCGTCGTCGATGACACCGGCGGCGTGCACCACGGCGGTGAGGGGGCGCTCGTCAGGGATGCCCTCGAGCACGCGGGACAAGGAGTCGGAGTCGCTGACGTCGCACGCCTCGATCTCCACGACGGCGCCGAGCCGCACCAGCTCGTCCTGAAGATCGGCGGCACCGGGCGCGTCCGGACCGCGTCGGCTGAGCAGCAGCAGGTTCCGCGCACCGTACTCGGTGACCAGGTGTCGCGCCAGCAGCTTGCCCAGACCGCCGGTCGCCCCGGTGATGAGGACTGTTCCTTCGGGCGCCAGGACCTCGGGAGTTCCACTCTCCTGGGGTACCTCCGCGAGGGCGGGGGCGTGGACGTTTCCGCCCCGCAGCACCAGCTGCGGTTCCCCGGTGGCGAGCGCCGGGCCGAGGTCCGCCGTGGGATCATCGGTGTCCACCAGCACCAGCCGTCCGGGCTGTTCGGTCTGCGCGGACCGCACGAGCCCCCAGGCCGCGGCCTGGCCGGGATCGACGTCCTCCCGCTCATCGACGGCGACGGCCCGTCTGGTCACCAGGACGAGCCTGGCGTCGGCCCGGTCCTCGGTGAGCCATGACTGCACAAGCTCCAGAGTGTGCACGGCGACGTCCCGCGCGGAGCTCGTCGGGATCGAGACGACGACATCGTCGGTGCCGCTCCCGCTCCGGTCGACGACCGGAAGGCGGTTCCATTCGACGCGGTAGAGCGGCCCCGTGGACCGTGCCGCGACGTGTGCGGGCCAGTAGGTCTGCTGG
>NZ_BCSH01000126.1 GCF_001570765.1 Nocardiopsis listeri NBRC 13360
AATCGACCTCGTTCCGGCTCCAGTCGGCCAGGGCCGCACGGTCCTCCTCCGAACGGAGGTCCACCGTCGCCAGTGTGCGTTCCGGTTCCGCCACGGCCAGCGAGACCATGTGGGACAGAGCGCCGGCCAGTCCCAGAATCCGTCGCCGGTCGAAGAGGTCGGTGTTGTACTCGATGACGACGCGGATACCGCCGTCCTGCTCCGTGTACTCGAAGACCAGGTCGGACAGGGCCGACGTCCTGGGCAGGTCGATCGGTCGCACGTCCAGTCCGGGCAGGTCCAGGGCGCCGGTGTGCGCGTTCTGGAGAACCATCAGCGCTTGGAAGAGCGGGCCGCGGCCGGGATCCCTTTCGGTCACGACCTCGTCCACCACCCGGTCGAAGGGCAGTTCGTGTTCGAAGGCCGCTTCGACCCGGTCTCGAACGTCACCGAGAAACCCCGCCACGGTCGCGTCGGGTTCGGGTCGGGAACGGATCACCAGGGGGTTCACGAAGAACCCCACCATCTCTCCCACCTCTCGGTGGTCACGTCCCGAGGAGGCGATGCCCAGAGCGACGTCCCCGCTCCCGGAGGAACCGGCGAGCAGCAACTGGGTCATCGCGGTGAGGGACATGAACAGGGTCGCGCCTTGTTCCCGTCCCAGTTCGTGCAGGCCACGGGTCTGCTCTCGCGAAAGGGTGAAGCGGTGAACCGCACCGGCGCTCGTGCGCCTGCTCGGACGGGGCCGGTCGGTGGGCACGGCCAGAGGTGGCACCTCCTCCAGTTCACGCGCCCAGTACGCGAGGCGTTCCCGCACGTCCGGCTCCGACCAGCGGGTCTGTTCCCAGACCGCGAAGTCGGCGTAGTCGGGGGTCCGTTCCCAGGCCCCGGGTTCGTTCCCCTCAAGCGACTCCCGATAGAAGATCGCCAGGTCGCGAGCCATGACGTCCACGGACCAGCCATCGCAGGCGATGTGGTGTGTACTCAGCACGAGGATGTGTTCGTCCTCCGTGAGGGCGACGAGCAGCGCCCGGTTCACGGGGCCGTGTACCAGGTCGAAGGGGGCGTTCACCTCGTCCAGCAGGCATGCGTCCAAGGCGGAGTCGCGCTCGCTCTCGGAGAGTTCGGTCAGGTCCGCCACGGACAGCAGGTCGTCCGCGTCCCAGGGGTCGCGCACCAACTGCACGGGTTCACCGTCGACCATGTCGTAGGTGGTCCGAAGCGCCTCGTTTTTCCGCTGAAGCCGGGTGAGGGACACGCGTAGGGCTTCCGGGGAGAGCCGACCACGGATACGGAATCCCGCGCCGGTGTAGTACTCGGCGCTGTCGCCCCCGATCTGGTGCAGGAACCACAGACGGCGTTGCGCGGCGGAGAGGGGCAGCGGGCCCCCTCGGTCGACCCTGGGGAGGGAGTCCTGCGTACCGCCGTCGTGGCCCGCCGCCGCCAGGGCCTCCGGGGTGCGGTACCGGAACAGGGCGCGTTGGCCGAAGTCCGTCCCTAACAGACCGTCGAGTCGCCACAGGAGACGGGCCGCCAGGATGGAGTCCCCGCCCAGCGCGAAGAAGTCGTCGTGCACACCCACACGCTCCACGCCCAACACCGAGGCGAACTCGTCCGCGATCACGCGTTCGGTGTCGGTACGGGGAGCCACGTGGGTTCCTCCGGCACGTTCGGGTGCGGGCAACGCCTTTCGGTCCACCTTGCCGTTCTGGTTCAGCGGCATCGAGGGAAGGGCGAGGAGCGCGGAGGGTACGAGGTAGCCGGG
>NZ_BCSH01000127.1 GCF_001570765.1 Nocardiopsis listeri NBRC 13360
AATGCCGCTTAGCGTAAGTTGATCTTCATGCAGCGATCCCGGGCTCAGGAAGATTGACCAGCCGGATCGTCGCGGCGCCGGCATGACGGACCCCGGTATCCGTGGGGCGCTTGACCCGGTAGCCGTTGTACCGGGCTCGTTTGACCACTCTGGGATAGCTCCGATGACGACGGAGCGGGTTCAGGTGCTTCTTGGCCGTGAGTTCTCGATACACCTCGTCCAGGACACCGCCCCACCCCTCAGGGGGAAAAAGCCGCCGGGTCTACGACCCGACGGCGCACCACACGCACCGTGCGGGTGAACTTGATCCGGTCCGGATCGGTGTCGGCCTCGGTGGCCGCCGCGCAGATCAACGCGCACAACGCGTGATAGGTGAGCAGATACCCGTAGATCTCCTGACGGACCATGTCCGGTTTGTGGGAGCGCAGTACCCGCCCGGGCCCACGCAGACCGGTCTTGAGCTCGGCGTTGGCGCCCTCGCTCTCCCACCGCTCGTGGTAGGCCTGGGCCAGGCGGGCGGCCGGCATCGCGATGGCATCGTTGAGCGTGGTGATCAGGCAGATCACCTCAGGGCCGCCCCGGCCCCGGTCGGGGAGTTCGTACTCGATGACCCGTACCCGGCGGGCCTTGGTCGCTTCCAGATCGCGGCCGTGGCGAGCGGCTCCGATCAGATCGGTGCGCTGTTTCTTGCTCAACTTGGGGGCCATGACCAACGAGGTGTAGGACCCATCGGCCAGCACCTCCAGCACCGGTAGTTCCAGTGTGTCCTTGACCCGCCACAACAGGTGGGCGCCGGTGTCGGCGGCCTGGGTGAAGTCGGTGAAGGAGTGGAAGTTCCGATCGGCCAGGAGCAGCATGTCCGGCTCCAGCCGGGGGTAGAGGGTGCGGGCCAGGGACTGTTCTCCGGTGCCCTTACCGCCACCGCCTCGCCCCAACGCGGCGGCCAGGGGCGCGTGGGACCCGCACTCGTTGAGGGTGACCACCCGGACCTGGGGGAAAGCCGAGGGGCTGGCCGCTCCACCGCCGTAGCCGAACTCGGTGGCGTTGGCGGCGCTGTCCGGCACTTCCAGGATCATGCCGTCGATGGAGACCATGCGTAGATGGCTCAACCGCGCGCCTCGGGTGAGGGCATCGGCGACCGGCTCGGCGGCGATGTGGGTGAAGATCGTTTCCATCACCTGCCAGCCCAGGCGTTGGCGGGCCTGGGTGAGCCCTCCGGTGGTGGGCGCTTCCCATTCCCAGCACCCCCATCGGGCCAGGGGTTGGGCCAGGCGGGTGATGACTTCTTCGTAGTCCTCGTCACCGAACAGGGCCAGGGCCATCACGAAGTAGACCATCACGTGGGGTGGGAGTTTACCGTCGGAGCGTTTGGCCTGCTTGCCGTGTTGGGCGATGGCTTCATCGATCATCTCCCGTGGCAGGGAGGAGGTCAGCACACCGACCGAGATCTGATCGAGGAGTTTCCCGGTGGGCGGGGCGAGAGTCATGGTCGGCAACCTACCGGCTCGACCCGAGGCACACTTGTCACCTACCTACGCTAAGCGGCATT
>NZ_BCSH01000128.1 GCF_001570765.1 Nocardiopsis listeri NBRC 13360
CCCGGTACGGCAGCCGTACTTTGTTAGTTGACCTGCGGATACGGGTGTTGAAGTGGGCGCGCGAGACGGGTCCGCTGATGGTGCCAGCGCGCACGGGCCCGGTGACGGTCGCGCCAGTTCTGCCAGTGGATCCTGTGTTCGAGGGTGGGCCGGTGCGAGTTCAAAGCGCTGAGCAGGTTCTTGATCGCGGCCACGGTCAGTCCCACATGGCCGGGCTCGATGGGCGGCCTGTCATCGGGGCCCCTTGGGGGTGGCGTTTGGGTATCGGTGCCGGGGCGGGCACGGGCGGCGGCCACAGCACACACCGCCAGGGCGAGCATGACCAGAACGGTGTGGCGTCGGATCGCCTCATACAGCCTGACCTGGGCCTGGTCCAGACCGAACAGGTCCTTACCGAACTCGAAATCCTCCTCGATGGGCCACCGCAGCCCCGCCGCGGTGACCAACCGCCGCAGTGTCACCGGCCGGTCCCGGGGGACGTAGCACAGGTGATAGACGCACTCGCCGGTCGCCAGGTGTTTGCGCACCAGTAGCCAGTGCTGGGCCGAGTTGGTGGCCACCCACGCCCAGGCATACAACCGGTCGCCCTTGTCCCCTCTGCCGGCTGAGAGGATCTGCCACCGCTTCTTCTGCCTCAGGTGCCGGCGCACGATGTGTTTACACGTGGTGCTGGTTCCATCGCCCAGGACCACCGGGAAGTTGGAGGGGATGCGCAGCACATACCCCTGCTGGTTCTGTTCGCAGTAACGTCGTAGGTCAGGGCTGTTTCCGTAGACCTCATCGCCACACACGAAATCGAAGAGGACCCCATCGGCGTGGGCCTGGGACAGGACCCGGATGGCCAGTTCTCCCTTGGTCGCGAACTCCAGATCTTGGGGCAGTCCCATCTGGGCGGCCCGCGCCGGGGCCTCCACCTGTTCAGCGGGGATCCACTGCCGGCACCCGATCAGGGAGTGTCCGACCCCGCCTCGCACATAGGACAGGTGCACGGTGTTGATCCCGTTGGCGACCCCGTCTGAGCACCCCATGTGTTGGCGTTTGACCCCTGCGGTGTCCTGGCCTTTCTTCTCCTGTCCGGTCTCGTCCAGCGCCCCGACTCTCATGCTGGTGGCAGGGGCCGCCTCATCCAGGCCGCTCACGACATGGGCGCGGACCGCTCGCATGACCGCGTCGCTGTTCCAGGTGGCCCGGTTCAGCAAGCGTTGGACTTTGTCGGGGGTGCGGTGGCCGATCCACTCCGCGATGGCCCACCCGTTGCGTTCGGGCACCTCAGAGAGCACTGCTCGGACGTAGCCGGTGGCGGTCAGCCACGGTTGGATGCGGGCGAAGCAGTCACGTATCCCGCTCATCAGGGCGTTGAGGTCGTCCTGGGCTTGGTGGGCCTCTATCATCAGGGCAGCGGCCGCCCGTGGTTGTTTTCTCTTCACACAGCAACGATCTTCGGGTGGCCGTTCTTGTGTCTGGCGAACCGATCACAACACCGTGTCGATCAGCGGTGTTCGCCCAGCTCACACGCCAAAGTACGGCTGCCGTACCGGG
>NZ_BCSH01000129.1 GCF_001570765.1 Nocardiopsis listeri NBRC 13360
GGAGCCGGGTGCCGACCACCGGGCGACCGATCGGCGGTGTTCGTTCGGGGACGAGTGGGTCGCTCAGGGTGGCCGCGATGGTGATCTCGGTGGGACCGTAGGCGTTGACCATGCGCCGCCCGGGGGACCAGCGTCGGACGAGTTCCTCCGTGCAGGCCTCCGCTCCGACCACCAGGGTGCGAAGGTCGGGGAACTCCCCTTCGGGAACCGATGCGAGCAGGGACGGCGGGATGATCGTCAGCCCGATTCGTTCACGCAGCAGGACCTCCGCCAGGTCATCGCCCACGAGCGGTCCCGGCTCCGGGAGCACGAGAGGGGCACCGGCGCCCAGGGCCATGAGGACCTCCATCACCGAGGCGTCGAAACTGGGTGAGGCCAGTTGCAGGACCCGGGTGTCCTCCGTGGTGGCGAAGCGCTCGGTCATGGAGTCGGCCAGCTCCGCGGCGCCTCGGTGCGTCACCATGGTGCCCTTGGGCGTGCCCGTGGAACCCGACGTGTAGATGAGGTAGGCGAGGTCGTCCAGACCCGGTGGTACGGGATCACCGCCGCACGCGTCGTTCTCGACGTCCCAGAGGTCGGCCACCGGAACCTGTTCCAGGTCCTCGGGCAGGGATTCGACGGGATCCGCACCGACGAGGACGAGGCTCGCTCCGGAGTCCCGCGCGATGAAGTGCCGTCGGGCCTGCGGGTAGTTCGGGTCGATCGGAAGGTAGGTCGCCCCGGCACGCATGATCCCGAGGAAGGCCGCGACGAGTTCGGGCCCGCGTTGGAGGTGCACTCCTACGACGTCCCCGGTACCGACGCCCCGATCCACCAACCGCCGGGCGATGACGCTCACGCGCTCGTCGAGTTCCGTCCAGGTCCATTCCCGGTCGGTCGTGACCAGGGCGGTCGCGTCCCGTCGCTGTGCCACCCTCGCCGAGAAGAGGTCGGGGATCGTCCAGAGCCGCTGTGGAGTACCGCCGTCCCCCCAGGCCTCGACACGATCCCGCTCTCGGCCGTCGAGAAGGTCGAGCTCGGCCAGGCGGCGGTCGGGTGCGGCGACGATGCCGTCCACCAGGTGGGAGAGGTGCTTCAACAGCCGCTGCACCGTGCCCACGTCGAACAGCGCGGGGTCGTAGCGCAAGCGCAGGTCGATGGCGGGACCGTCGTAGGCGATCAGGGTCAGCGCGTAGTTGGTGGCCTCCCTCGCGGTCATGCTCTCCACCGTGACGCCGTGTCGGCGGGCGGCTTCCTCGTCCACGGGGTAGTTCTCGAACACGACGATGCTGTCGAAGAGCGGAGTGTCCCCAGGGAGTCCGCTCTGGGACTGGACACGGTTGAGGGGCAGGTGTTCGTACCGGCGGGACTCCACGAGTTCGTTCTGGAGGTCACGGAGCCAGTCGACGACCAGGGCGCCGGGGTCCGGGGCGGTACGGACCGG
>NZ_BCSH01000130.1 GCF_001570765.1 Nocardiopsis listeri NBRC 13360
CCGATGAGCGCCTGACCCGGGTACATCCCGAGCGAGATCAGAACATCGCGGAAATTCAAGCCGGAGGCACGAACACCGACACGCACCTCACCCACGCCCAGGGGCCGGGTGGCGTCGTCAGTGGCGATGAGGCACAGGTCTTCGAGCGTCCCACCGTCGCCGGAGTCCAAGCGCCATGACGGGGAGTCGGCCGGCGGGACGAGAGAGCCTCCGGAGGCGGCCGAAGCCAGGCGTGCGCGATGGACGGCACCCGCTCGTACGGCGAGTTCGGGCTCGCCGGAGGCCAGCGCGACCGGGACGGCTGCGACCGACGACGCGTCGTCGTCGAGGTCGAGCAGGGTGAAGCGGTCCGGGTTCTCCGACTGAGCGGATCTGACGAGGCCGCGCAGGGCCGCGTTCGCCAGGCCCGGCACATCGTCACCGGGCTCGGTGGCGACGGCCTGCCGGGTGACGAACACCAGTCGGCTGTCGGCGAAGCGCTCGTTCCCCAGCCACTCCTGCAGCAGTGCGAGCGTGGTGAGGACCGTCTCGGAGGTGTGCCGGGCGAGGTCATCCGGTGCGGGGTCGGCATCGACCTGTGCCAGGACCGTTGCGGGCACCTCACCGGAGTCCGCGACCGCGGCCAGGTCGGGGAAGGTCCCGAAGCCCAGCGTCTCCAGCCCGGCCGCGCCGATGGCCCCGATGATGGCCCCGTCGACCGTTCCGGGGTCCGTGTCCGCCGCCTCCACCGCGGCCCAGTCGACACGGTAGAGGGAGTCGAGCGATCCGCTCCGGCCCGCGACCAGCTGTTCCGCGGTGACCGGGCGAAAAACCAGGGAGTCGAGGGAGATGACGGGCGTACCGAAGGGGTCCACCGCTTCGAAGGCGATGCCGTCGCCGCCCGCCTTCCTCAAGCGACAGCGCAGCGAGGAGGCGCCCAGGGCGCGCAGGGCGACCCCGCTCCACGCGAACGGCAGCATGGCCTGTCCGGAGGAGTCGGGCAGGAGACCGCCGGCGCCCACCGCGTGCAGAGTGGCGTCCAGCAGGGCGGGGTGGATCCCGAACCCCTTGGTTTCCTCCGCTTCGGGCAGGGCGACCTCGGCGAACACCTCGTCGCCCCGCCGCCACGCGGCCCGCAGGCCCCGGAACGCCGGACCGTAGGTCAACCCGCGTTCGGCCAGGCTCGGGTAGAGGGCGTCGATGTCGAGCGCGGTCGCTCCTTCGGGCGGCCACTGGGCGAGGTCGAAGTCGGCCGTCGAGGTGTCGGCGGTGAGCGTCCCACCCGCGTGCCGGGTCCACCCGTCTCCGTTGTCGGCGCGGGAGTGGACGGAGAACGCGCGGCGCCCGGAATCGTCCGGTGCCGAGATCCGCACTTGGACCGCCCGGCCGCCGTCACGGGGAAGCACGAGCGGT
>NZ_BCSH01000131.1 GCF_001570765.1 Nocardiopsis listeri NBRC 13360
GGCCATCCGCTTGAGGTCGGCCTCACCCAGATGACCGGTCAACCCCGACCGCTCACCCCACAAACCCCACGCCAACGACTGCGCGGGAAGCCCCTGTGCCCTGCGGTGCTGAGCCAACCCGTCCAGGAAGGCGTTCGCCGCCGCGTAATTGCCCTGCCCCGCGCCACCCAACGTCCCCGCCAACGACGAGAACATCACGAACGCCGACAGATCCAAGCCCCGTGTCAGCTCATGCAGGTTCACCGCCGCGTCCACCTTGGCCCGCAGCACCCGCTCCACCCGCTCCGGAGTCAGCGCCTCAACCGTCGCATCATCCAGAACACCAGCCGCATGCACCACAGCCGACACCCGATGCACCGCGAGCAGACCCTCGACAGCGGCCCGGTCCGCCACATCACACGCCTCGACCACCACCTCGGCCCCGGCCCGCGACAACTCCTCCACCAGCGCAGCCGCACCCGGAGCCTCCGAACCCCGACGACCCACCAGCAACAAGCGCCGCACACCATGCACCGACACCAGATGCCGGGCCACCAAACCACCCAGCACACCCGTACCACCAGTGATCAACACAGACCCGTCGGCCGCCACACCGTCAACAGCGCTTCCACCTGCGCCCTCGCTCCAGCCCTGCGGGACGGTCAGGACGACCTTGCCCACATGCCGCGCCTGACTCACGAACCGGAAAGCCTCCACCGCACGCCGCACATCCCAGCAACGCACCGGCAGAAACTCAACGACCCCCGACTCGAAAAGGCCGACGACCTGGTGAAGCATCTCCTGAATACGGTCCGGCCCAGCCTCCGCCAAATCGAACGCCCGATACACCACACCGTCCAGAACACCCGCGTCCCGGACGTCGGTCTTGCCCATCTCCACGAAACGCCCACCCGGACGCAACAAACCCAACGACGCGTCCACGAACTCCCTCGCCAGGGAATTCACCACCACATCGACCCCGGGAAACTTCTCCTCAAAACCCAGCTCCCGCGACGACGCGATATGCGCCTCATCCAACCCCAGCCCCCGCAGAACCTCCCACTTACCAGGAGAAGCCGTCGCGAAGACCTCCGCACCCAACCACCGCGCCAACTGCACCGCGGCCATCCCCACACCACCAGCACCCGCATGCACCAGCACACGGTCACCAGCAACCACACCACCCAAATCACACAACGCATACAAAGCCGTCAGGAAAACAATCGGAACGGACGCGGCCTCAACGAAATCCCAATCCTCCGGAACCCGCACCAGCATTCGCTGATCGGCCACCGCAACCGGCCCGAACGCTCCCGCGAACAAACCCATGACCCGATCACCCGGGGAGAGCGCGTCCACACCCGGACCCACCTCCAACACCACACCCGCGGCCTCGCCG
>NZ_BCSH01000132.1 GCF_001570765.1 Nocardiopsis listeri NBRC 13360
GCCCGGCAGCGGGGCTGGGGTGACTCCAGCAAGATCTGTCTTTGAGGACCTGTTCGTGACTTGTCCACCAGTGCCCGCAGACCAGAGCCCCGCTCGCGGGAGTGACCTTATAGAAGCCTGTGTAGCCGTTGACTCACAGTAGATCTGTCCCCCGCGGCAGGGCTCTGGCAACCGTCCCGTTGCTCTGAAGAGGAAGAACAGGACACTGCCATGGTGACAGTGGGCATCGATCCGCACAAGAACATGCACCAGGCCGTCGCGCTGGCCGATGACGGCACCCGTGTGGGACTGGCCAAGAAGGTCGCCTCGGGCCCTAAGGCTCTGGGCCAGCTCCTGGCCTGGGCTCGTGCTCTGGCTCTGCAAGCCCCGGTGTTGTGGGCCATCGAGGGCGGCCCCGGTCTGGGGCGGGCGATCGCTGACGCTCTGCTGCACGCGGGTCAGGAGGTGGTGTGGGTGCCTGCCCGGGCCATGGCCGCCCACCGCCGGTTGAGCGGGGCGGTAGGGGCCAAGTCCGACGTGATCGATGCGGTGGCGGTAGCGCGCGCGGCCCTGGCCGATCCCCATCTGGCCCGGCACCGTATCGACCCGGTGGTGCGCCAGGTGCGTGTGCTGGTGGACCTGCGCCAAGATCTGGTCGAGCGTCGTGTGGCGTTGACCAACCGGCTGCTGGCCATGCTGCACACGGAGCTGGGTCAAAGCTCGGGCAAGGGGGCGTTGTCCACTCGGGTGAAGGTGGGTCGGGTGCGTCTTGTGGTGGAGCAGGCCGATGTGGAGGAGGTGGTGCGTTGGGCGCTGTTGGAGCAGCTTGATGAGGTCCAAGCGCTGCTTGTGCGTGTGGCTGGTGTGGAGCGCCGGCTCAGGGACGTGGTGGGGCCGATAGCGCCGAACCTGTTGGCGATCCGTGGTGTGGGTGTGGTCTGGGCTGCGGTGTTGCTTTCGCAGGTGGGGGACGTGGGCCGGTTCGCGTCCTCGGCGCGGTTGGCTCGCTGGTCGGGGTGCGCGCCGATCCCGGTGTTCTCTTCCGGTCGCCGGCGGCACCGGCTGCATCGGGGTGGGAACAGGCAGGTGAACCGGGCGATGCACTCGATCGCGTTGGTTCAGGTTCAGTGGCCCGGGCCGGCTCAGGAGTTCGTGCGTGCCAGGGAGGTGGCCAAGGGTAAAAAGGGCGCGTATCGGGCTCTGAAGCGGCATTTGGTGGATGTGGTGTATCGAGCGATGGTCGCTGATCAAGCGCTCAAGCGGCAGGTGGGAGAGGTCTATCGGCCTGCCGCTTGACATAGAAGCGTCACGGCGAGTT
>NZ_BCSH01000133.1 GCF_001570765.1 Nocardiopsis listeri NBRC 13360
CCAGCCACCAATCATCTCCACCATCCACCTCCGCCCCTTGGAATCACCCATCTAGTGCTGTGGCCGGAAAGGTTCGCCCGGGTGTCCTCACGCTGCGATGGGTAGCGGTCGGCCTCCCCAGCGAACACCTTTCTCGCTGCGCACCCGGGCGCGTTCTCGGCGTTGGGCCGCGAGCACGTCCGGGTCGCGGGCATTGGCGTTGCGCCATCGCAGGTAGGCGTGCAGCGCCCGTGTCTGGACCGTGTGGTTGGGGTGGTGGGAGTTGGCGATGGTGAACTGGCGCAAAGGTCCGAAGTGCGCCTCGATCGGGTTGGCCCAGGAGGCGTAGGTGGGGGTGAAGCACAACTCGACCTTGTTCCTGGCCGCCCAGGTGCGGATCTTGGGGCCCTTGTGCGGGGACAGGTTGTCCATGATCACGTAGACGGGTGCGCCGTCCGGGCGTGCGGCCCGGATCGACTTCAGGGCCTTGAGCGTGTTCGCGCCGCCTTTGCGCCGGTGGTTGACGCCCCACAGGGTGTCGTCTCCCACCGAGTAGCAGCCGTGGAAGTAGGTGATGCCATGGGTGCGCCGGTAGGTGGCCGCGATCCGGTCCGGTAGATTCTTGCGGGCCCAGCCCGTTCCGGCGGTGGGGCGGATGCCCAGCGGGCCGAACTCGTCGAAGGCGAAGACCCGGTCGGGGAAGTGCTCCATGACGTGCTCGATGCGGTCGAGTTTGGCATCGGCCTCGGGGTCGGGTGAGTCCTTCCAGGTCGTGGTGCGTTGGAAGGTGACACCGTGCTGGTGGAGCAGGGTACGTAGGGTCTCGCGGCCGATGCGCAGGCCTGGTCCGGGGCGGTGGGCCAGGTACGCGGTGAGTTTGCGCAGCGACCAGTGGGTGAAAGGCCGGCCGAGTTTGGTCGGGCGGGTGGTGGCCGTGTGGATGACGAGGTCTTCCTCATCGGGGGTGAGTAGGCGGGGACGGCCTCCCGCCCATTTAGGGTCCAGGCAGCTCAGCCCTTGGGTGTTGAAGGCGTGGATGACCTCGCGCACGGTCTTTTCGTCAGCGGCGACCAGTCGGGCGATGACCGGGACGGTGTTGCCGCTGGAGGAGGCCAGGATGATCATCGCCCGCCGGTAGCGCACGGTGTTGGTGCTGCCCCGGCGGACGATGCGTTGGAGTTTTTGGCCCTCAGGGTTGGTGAGTCTGCGGGCTTTGAGGGGTGCGGACACCGCGGCTCCCAGGATCGACTGCTGGTGTTGCGGTCAACCCTGGCACCGATCACTGACCCGGGCGAACGTTTCCGGCCACAGCA
>NZ_BCSH01000134.1 GCF_001570765.1 Nocardiopsis listeri NBRC 13360
CCCACAAGTGCCTGACCCGGGTACATCCCGAGCGAGATCAGAACATCGCGGAAGTTCACTCCCGCGGCGCGAACACCGACACGCACCTCACCCACGCCCAGAGAAACCGCGGCCTGGGGGTTGGGGACAGGATTGATCCCGTCGACTGTGCCGGAGGCGGTCACCTCCAGTCGCCATGGCTCATCGGGGAGCACCAGGGCATCGGCCGGCCTGGCCAGGCGGGGGGCACTGACCTGGCCACCGCGGACGGCAAGTTCGGGCTCTCCCGTCGCGAGTGCCCCGGCTACGAGGTCCTCGGTCTCGCTTCCGTCAAGGTCGAGCAGCATGAACCGTCCGGGGTGCTCGACCTGCGCCGAACGCACCAGTCCTCTGGCCGCCGCGCCCGCCAGGTCGGTGACGGTCTCGCCCGCTTCGGTCGCGACGGCGCCCCTGGTCACCAGGACCAGAACCGAGGAGTCTCCCCTGTTGTCGGCGAGCCAGGTCTGAAGCGTGGCGAGCACGTCGTTGGTCACCGTGGCGGGGGCGGTTCCGCTCGGACTCATGAGGACATGGGGCACCTCCGTGTCCACAAGGGACGCGAGCTCGTCGATCCACGCGTGGGTGGCCGGAGCCTCGGACGTGGAGATCGGCGCCCACTCCACGCGGTAGAGGGAGTCGGTGTCCGCCTTCGGCGAGGTGAGCGCCTGGGCGTCGACCGGTCTGGAGACCAGCGCGCCGACGGTCGCGACAGGAGCGCCCTGGGTATCAGCGATCTCCAGCGAGACGCCCTCGGGTTCGGCGGACGTCACCCTGACGCGCAGTGTGGTGGCTCCCACCGCATGCAGGGACACCCCGCTCCACACGAACGGGAGCATCTGGCCCTGGCCGTCGGCGTCGGCCGCGTTCACGTGCAGGGCGGCGTCGAGCAGGGCGGGGTGGATTCCGAACCCCTGGGGCTCGACACCGTCGGGCAGGGCGACCTCGGCGAACACCTCGTCGCCCCGCCGCCACGCGGCCCGCAGGCCCCGGAACGCTTCGCCGTAGCCGTATCCCGAGGCGGAGAGTCGCTCGTAGAGCCCGTCCGTCGGTAGGACGGCCGCTCCTTCGGGGGGCCAGACAGTGAGTTCGCCGGCTCCGGGCACACTCACGTCGTCACCGAGGACACCGCTGGCGTGGCGGGTCCAGGTGTCACCAACCTCGAAGTGGACTGTGAAGGCCCTGCGCCCGGAGTCGTCCGGCGGGCTGACGAGGACCTGGACCCTGATGCCTTCATCTCCGATGACAACAGGA
>NZ_BCSH01000135.1 GCF_001570765.1 Nocardiopsis listeri NBRC 13360
TGGTGTCATACCGTCGTAGCAACACCGCAGGTCACAGGGGTTGCTCATGCAAGAACGACGGATGCTCACCCTCGCTGAACGCGAGGAGATCGCGCTCGCCCACGCACGAGGAGAAGGCGTACGCGCCATCGCCCGCCTGATCGGCCGGGATCAGTCGGTGATCAGCCGCGAACTACGCCGTAACACCAGCAAGCGCGGCTACCGGGCCACCACCGCCCACCAACGCGCCAAGACCCGCCGCACCCGCCCCCAACAGCGCTTGATGGAGGCCGACCCGATCATCCGCCAACGGGTGTTGGCCGACCTGGGGCGGGGACGCACCCCACGCCAGATCGCGGGCCGGTTGAAGCTGGAAGCCGACGATGCCAGCGTGGAGCCCATGGAAGGCTCTGTGCCCACCGGCGGTGCCCGCATCAGCCACGAAGCGCTCTATACCTGGATCTACGCCCTACCCAAGGGCGAACTGGCCCGGCTGGGGGTGATGCTGCCCTCCAAACGCGGCGCCCGCCGCCCCCGCCGCAAGAACGGCCTGTCCGGTGCCCGGATCGTGGGCATGCGCTCCATCCGCCAGCGCCCAGAGCAGGCTCTGGGCCGCCGGGTACCCGGACATTGGGAAGGGGACCTGGTGGTGGGCAAAGAAGGCAAGAGCGCGGTGATCACGCTGGTGGACCGCCAAAGCCGGTTCACGGTGATCTTGGCCCTGCCCCAGGGGAGGACGGCCGATCATGTGGCCGATGTGCTCATCGACCACGTGTCGGGGCTACCGGAGTTGGTGCGCAAGTCGCTGACCTGGGACCAGGGAACGGAGATGGGCCGTCACGCGGCGGTGACGGTGGCCACCGACCTGCCGGTGTTCTTCGCCGATCCGCACAGCCCCTGGCAGCGTCCCACCAACGAGAACACCAACCGGCTGATTCGGGAGTATCTACCCAAGGGCACCGACATCCCGCAGCATCAGCCGTATCTGACCGCGATCGCCGAGGAGCTCAACACCCGGCCGCGGGCGTGTTTGGGGTTCTACACACCGCAAGAGGTGTTCCACCGGCAGTTGTTGGAGGGCCAGGACGAGGGTGTTGCTTCAACGGATTGACACCG
>NZ_BCSH01000136.1 GCF_001570765.1 Nocardiopsis listeri NBRC 13360
TGGTTGCCCAACGCGCGTTCGGTGACCGGGTCGAACTCCTCGGGGATCAACCCCGTGGGCCCGGCGGCGTCCACCAGGTGCTTGAACAGCTCCTCGGCCTCGGCGCGGCGTCCGGTGAGCAGGTAGGCCTCGATCAGCCAGGTGGTGCACAGGTGGAAGCCGCCCTCACCACCGGGCAGTCCGTCGTCGCGGTGGTAGCGGTAGACGGTGGGGCCGCTGCGCAGCTCGGCCTCGATCGCGGTGACGGTGGCCTGGAAGCGTTCGTCGGTGGGATCGATCAGCCCGGACAGGCCGATGTGCAGGGAGGCGGCGTCCAGGTCGGTGCCCTCATAGGCGGTGGTGTAGGCCTGAGCGGTCTCGTTCCAGCCCTTGTCCAGGACCTCTTCACGGATCTGGGCGCGCAACCCGGGCCAGGTGGCCTCGACGGTGCGGTCGTAGGTGTGGGCCAGGGTGATGGCCCGGTCCAGGGTGACCCAGCACATCACCTTGGAGTAGACGCGTTGTCTGGGCTCGTCGCGTTCTTCCCAGATGCCGTGGTCGGGTTCGTGCCAGCGGCGGGCCACGGCCTGGGCCATGGCCTGGATCAGGTCCCAGTCGCGGTCGGCCAGGTGGCCGCGCGCTTGTGACAGGTGGCAGATGAGTTCGACCACGGGGCCGAACACGTCGAGTTGGACCTGGTGGTCGGCGAGGTTGCCGATGCGTACCGGGCGGGAGCCGGCGTAGCCGGACAGGGAGTCGATGATCTCCTCGGGGCCCAGGCCGGTGCCGCGCAGGCTGTAGAGGGGGCGCAGCATCTCGGGGGAGGGCAGGGAGTCCACGACCCGGTGGAGCCAGTCCAGGAAGTCCTCGGCCTCTTGGGTGGAGCCGAGGGTGACCAGGGCTTGGACGGTCAGGGCGCCATCGCGCAGCCAGCAGTATCGGTAGTCCCAGTTGCGGACTCCGCCGATCTCCTCGGGTAGGGAGGTGGTGGCGGCGGCCATGACCCCGCCGGTGGGGGTGCACAGGCCGCGCAGGGTCAACGCCGACCGGGCCGCCAACGAACCCTCGACACCGGGCAGGGACAG
>NZ_BCSH01000137.1 GCF_001570765.1 Nocardiopsis listeri NBRC 13360
TAGACGAGTCTTTCCAAAAGGCTTGAGCGCACGAAGAGAGGGTGTCCATGATCGTTTGTGACGACGAACCTGGACACCCTCGTGACCGCACTCTACGTGAAAATCGACGACGAGAGGCCCGGCCTGCGCCGAGCCCCCGGACGCCCGCCCGCTTTCAGCCACTCAGAGCTACTATGCCTGGCCGTCATGCAGGCCCTGCTCGGCTTCCACTCCGAGGCCCGCTGGCTGCGCTACGCCCGCGAACACCTGAGCGAGGCCTTCCCCTACATCCCCAAAGACCCCGGATACAACAAACGGCTACGAGCCGCCTTGCCACAGATCAAACGGATGATACGCGTCCTGGCCACCAACACCGACTTCTGGCACGACACCGTGTGGATCGCCGATTCCACCCCCGTGCCGTGTGGGATGTCGCGACCCACGGTGAAACGATCCGAGCTCGCGGGCTGGGCGGGTTACGGCTACTGCGCGTCGCATTCACGCTTCTTCTGGGGACTGCGGCTCTATCTGGTCTGCACTCCGGCGGGGATGCCGATCCTGTGGTCTCTGGCCGATCCCAAGATCGGTGAGCGCGAGGTGTTGACCGCGATGTTGGAGGTCGATGCCGAACTGGTGGCCGATCGGCAGGGCTTGTTGTTGATCACGGACAAGGGTTTCGCCTCCAAGGCGTTCGAGCGTTCACTGTCCGAACAGGGCATCACCCTGCTGAGGCCCTCTCGGAAGAAGGAGGCGCTACGTCCGGGCGAGCCGATGCTGAAGAAAGTCCGCCAGCTCATCGAGTCGGTCAACGACACCTTTAAGGGCCAGCTTGACCTGGAACAACACGGAGGCCGCACCGTTGAGGGAGTGGCAGTGCGGGTGGCCCAGCGAGTACTGGCTCTAGCAGCCGCGATCTGGCACAACTTCCAGACCGGTCAGGCGGTCAGCCGCTCACTGACCGCCTACGACCACTGAACGTATTCGGAAAGACTCGTCTAG
>NZ_BCSH01000138.1 GCF_001570765.1 Nocardiopsis listeri NBRC 13360
ATGATTGAGTCCGATGTCTTCAGTGGTCGTAGGCGATCAGGGAACGCTTGGCGGGTGCGTTGGTCTCCCAGTTGTGCCAAATCGCCGCGGCCATGGCGAGCAGGCGCTGTGCGGTACGGGCGAACACCCCCGCCGGAGTGCGCCCTCCATGCTGTTCCAGGCTGAGCTGGCCTTTGAGGGTGTCGATCACTGCCTCGATCCACTGGCGAGACCGCACCAGCTTGCCGTGGCGGGGCTTCTCGTCCTTGCGGTCGGGACGCACCAGATAGCAGCCCAGCCGCTGGGAGACGAAATGCTCGAAGTCCCGTCCGGCGAAGCCCTTGTCGGCCAGGATCACCTGACCGGCCCGGACGAGGTCGTGGTCGCGTTCCAGCAGGGCGGCCATGACCTCGCGTTCGCCGATCTTGGGGTGGGCCAGACACCACGTGATGGGCATGCCCTCGGCCGTGGTGACCAGGTAGAGCCGGTAGCCCCAGAAGAACCGGGAGTGGGAGCGGCAGTACCCGTACCCGGCCTGCCCGGCCAACTGCGAGCGTTTGACGGTCTCGCGCGAGGCCGCGCACGGCAGCGGGGTGGAGTCGATCAGCCGCAGGTCGTCGTCCCAGGTGGGTGCCTGTCGGGCGAGGTGGTCCAGGGCGCGGGTGATCAGTGGTCCGGCGTTGTTGAGGCGCTTGTTGTATCCGGACTGGCCAGGCAGATAGGCGAACAGGTGGCCCAGGCGGGAGTCGACGAAGCGAATCCAGTGACGGGTGGAGGGGAAGCCGAGCAGGACCTGGGCGATGGCCAGGCACAGCAGTTCGGCGTCCGACAGCCGTGGCGGTCGGCCGATACGGCGGGGTTCGACGACGTGGTCGTCGCAGAACACGTAGAGTGCGGTCAGAAGGGTGTCCAGGTCTCGTTTCACACCAAGACTCTGCGGCACCCTTCGCTGTGTCCGCTACCTGCTCACACATCGGACTCACTCAT
>NZ_BCSH01000139.1 GCF_001570765.1 Nocardiopsis listeri NBRC 13360
GGGTCAGGGGTCGCAGTGGGTGGGGATGGCGGCGGGGTTGTTGGAGGCTTCGCCGGTGTTCGCGGAGCGGATGGGTGAGTGTGCCCGTGCTCTGGAGCCGTTTGTGGACTGGGATCTGTTCGAGGTGGTGGGTGATGAGGAGGCGTTGGGCCGGGTGGATGTGGTCCAGCCGGTGTTGTGGGCGGTGATGGTGTCTTTGGCGTCGGTGTGGCGCTCGTGGGGTGTGGAGCCCTCGGTGGTGGTGGGTCATTCGCAGGGGGAGATCGCGGCGGCGTGTGTGGCCGGTGGGCTCAGTCTTGAGGACGGTGCGCGTGTGGTCGCGTTGCGGTCGCGGTTGATCCGTCGGGTCGCTGGTGGTGGGGGGATGGTCTCGGTCGCGCTGGGTGCGGATCGGGTGCGTGGGTTGGTGGGTCGGTGGCCTGGTGTGGGTGTGGCCGCGGTCAACGGTCCGTCGTCGACGGTGGTCTCGGGTGATGTGGACGGTCTTGAGGGGCTGCTGGGTTGGTGCGAGGAGCAGGGGATCCGGGCGCGTCGGGTGCCGGTGGATTATGCGTCGCATTCGGCTCATATCGATGTGTTGCGTGATGAGCTTGTGGACGTGCTGGGTGGGGTGAAGCCGCGTTCGGGTGAGGTGCCGTTGGTGTCGACGGTGACGGGCCGGGTTGTGGATACCGCGCGGATGGGGGCGGGGTACTGGTTCGAGAATTTGCGCGGTGAGGTGTTGCTGGAGCCGGTGGTGCGGGGTCTGGTGGCTGAGGGTGTGGGGGTGTTCGTGGAGGTGTCGGCGCATCCGGTGTTGGCGGGTGCGTTGGAGGAGACCCTGGACGCGGTCGCCGATGAGGCGGGTGCTTCTGGGGCTTCTGGTGTGGTGGTGGGGTCGTTGCGCCGTGATGAGGGCGGCTTGGACCGGATGTTGGTGTCGGCGGGTGAGCTGTGGGTGCGCGGTGTGCCTGTGGACTGG
>NZ_BCSH01000140.1 GCF_001570765.1 Nocardiopsis listeri NBRC 13360
AGGCTTATTCATAAGCCCTGTTCACAGCAGGGATCCGACCATCGTTCGAAAGAGTCAAAGCGGGACGATTCAGACGGATTTCCGTGTTCTGCCCACACAACAACGGCTCCTCCGCTGAAATCTGGGGTTGAGAGACCAACCAGACGAAGCAGAAGAGCCGTTGGACTTGCAGCGTATAACCGGACTGCCACCCGAACAACTCACCGAGCTCACCGCCCGCATCCACCACAGGCTCGGGCACCTCACCCGGCCCGGAGGCAGACCCGCCGCGCTGGGCCTGTACGCCTCCGTCGCCATGGTCGTGGCCCTGCACCGCCACAACCTCACCCAGAACCTGGCCGGAGCCTTCTTCGATGTCTCCCAGGCCACCGTCAGCCGCCGATGGGACCTGCTCCGCCCCCTCATCGCCGCTGAACTGGCCACCTTCGTCCTCGACCCGAGCGAAACCGTAGGGGGCTCGACCATCCTGGTCGACGGCACCCTGGCCCCCACCTGGGACTGGAAAGCAGCCAAGGGCATGTACTCGGGAAAACACCAGACCACCGGCTTCAACCTCCAGATCGCCTGCACACCCGCGGGCGACATCGCCGCCATCGGACCTGCGCCCGTACCCGGATCACGCCACGACGCCCACGCGTTGGAGGCCAGCGGCCTGGACGATCTCATCGCCGGTCTGGACAGCACCCTGGGCGACAAGGGCTACCAGGCCCAGGTGGACATCTCACCCGCCAGGAAACCCCCGGGCGGCGAGCTCTCCCCGGAGCAGCAGGCCAACAACACCGTGATCAACAGCTTCCGGGCGGCGGTAGAAAGAGCCGTCGCCCATCTGAAGAACTGGGGCATGCTCCAGACCCGCTACCGCGCTCCGCTGGCCAAGTTCAGCGAGGCCCTGTCCGTGATCATCGGTCTGTACTTCTTCACCCGATACTTCGAGGCTTATGAATAAGCC
>NZ_BCSH01000141.1 GCF_001570765.1 Nocardiopsis listeri NBRC 13360
TCAGCCTCGACTCGATCCATAACTGGCGCCGCCGCCAGGAAACAGAGGGCACCCAGGGCCTGCGCTCGGGCAGGCCGGGCAGGAAACCGGGCGAGCGTACCAAGCTCACCCCCGACCAGGAGCAGGCTCTGGCCCGAGCACTCGTGGAGTACGAACCCCACCAGCTGGGGGTGGGCGGCACCTTGTGGACCGCCGTCAAGGTCGCCGCCGTGGTCCAGGACTTGTTCGGCACCACCTTCACCGACCGGGGCATACGCAAGATCCTGCGCCGCCTGGGGTTGACCTTTCAGCGCCCGGACCGGCGCGCGTTCCAAGCCGACCCCCAAGCCCAACAGGAGTGGATCGAGCAGACCTGGCCGGGCTTGCGTGAGCGGGCCCGAGCCCAAGGAGAACGGGTGATGTTCGCCGATCAGGTCGGGGTGCGCTCGGACCACTTGGCGGGTCGTACCTGGGGGTTGAGCGGGCGCACGCCGACCACCACCAGGAGCGGCAACCGGTTCGGTGTCAACGCCATGAGCGCGATCAGCCCTACCGGCAAGCTGTACTTCACCGTGTTCGAGGGGTCCTTCACCGCCCCGGTGTTCCTCGCTTTCTTGGGCCGGTTGATCAAGCACTTCAACACCAAGGTGCATCTGGTGGTGGACCAGCACTCGGTTCACCGGTCCAAGGCGGTACGCGCCTGGGTCGCGGACCATGCCGAGCAGATCGAGCTGCACTTCCTACCGCCGTATTCACCCCATCTGAACCCTGACGAGCTGGTCAACGCCGACCTGAAGCGGTATCTGGCCGATGAGGTCATCACTGATCGCCGCCGTATGCGGGCCCAGGTGCGTTCGTTCTTCCGTAGCGTTCAGCGGCTCGCGGGTCATGTCCGGGGTTACTTCCAGGCCCCGCACACCAGCTACACCATCAGAACCATCTAGTTCC
>NZ_BCSH01000142.1 GCF_001570765.1 Nocardiopsis listeri NBRC 13360
CGTCGTCGAAGCCGCCCTCGGCGGTGTGTCGGGCCAACCGCTCCGCCCACACCGGGAAGGGCGTACTACGCGACCCCAGATCCACTTCCCCGCCCTCGACCGACCGCCGATAGGCCGTGCCCAGGTCCTCCAACAACACCCGCCAGGACACACCATCCACCACCAGGTGATGGGCGGTCAGCAACAACCGATCCACACCCTCTTGCCGGAAGAGGACCGCACGTACCACCGGTCCTTCCGACAGGGACAGGGAAGCCTGCTCGGCCTCGGTCCGCTCACGTACGACCCGTTCACGATCCCCGGGCTCCACCTCACCCAGGTCCACGACCGCCAGGTCGAACCGGGCCTCCCCCACCCCCAGGACCCGCAACCCGCCTTCGTCCGCACGCAACCGCAACATGTCGTGCTGAACCGCCAGAGCGCGCAGAGCCCGCTCCAGCACCCCTGCCTGGACCCGCTCGACCAGGTCCAACATCACCGCCATCGTGAAGTGATCCGGAGCCACCGGATGCGTGGCGAAGAACCACTCCGTGATCGGAGTACCCACCACCGGACCCGACACCGGACCCACCGGCGCGACCCGGGCACCCTCCACCCGGGCCACCTCCGCCAACGCCGCCACCGACGAGCGCGCGAACACGTCCCGGGAAGAGACCACCACCCCATCACGACGAGACCGGGAGACCACCTGGATGCTCAGGATGGAGTCCCCGCCCAGCGCGAAGAAGTCGTCGTGCACACCCACACGCCCCACGCCCAACACCGAGGCGAACACCTCGGCCAGCACCCGCTCCACCTCCGAACGCGGCGC
>NZ_BCSH01000143.1 GCF_001570765.1 Nocardiopsis listeri NBRC 13360
ACCACACCACCAGGGAACCGACACCCCATCCCCACGATCGCGATCGGTTCCGAGAACTTCCGATTCCGCTGCTGCAGACGCTCGTTCTCCTTGACCGACGCCCGGAGTGCTTCCACAAGTTGCTTGTTCGAGGTAGCCATGACTCTCCCTAGTCCTCCGGGTCTGCTCAGTTCTCGGACGTGCCCAGCGCCCGCTGGACCAGGTCCGCGACGTTGAGTTCGTCGATCAGGTCGGCGGTGTCCGCCTCGGGTTCGGCATCCGAATCGGCCTGCGCGGCCTCCTCCGGAATGAGGTCCTGCCAGAGCCGTGCCGCGAGATCGGTCGGCGTGGGGTAGTCGAAGACCAGCGTTGCGGGCAGCCGCAACCCCGTCGCCGTGTTCAACCGGTTGCGCAACTCCACGGCCGTCAGCGAGTCGAAACCGATCTCCTTGAAGGGGCGGGTCGCGCCGATGGCGTCGAACGTGGCGTGGCCGAGAACAGCCGACGCGTTCGTGCGCACGAGACCCAGAAGGAAACCCTCCCTGGCCGCATTCGACATCCCGGCCAGGCGTTCGGTCAGGAGGCCTTCGGCTTGCTCCGTCGCCGCGCGGGCCGTCCGCCGAGCGGAGACATGCACGAGTCCACGCAGCAGCGCCGGGACGACTCCGGAGTTGGCCTGGGCCCGCAGGGCCGCGGTGTCCAAGCGGGTGGGGACGACGACCGGCTCATCGATCCGCCTCGCCGCGTCGAACAGGGCCAGGCCCTGTTCGGTGGTCAGTGGAATGGCACCGCCCTT
>NZ_BCSH01000144.1 GCF_001570765.1 Nocardiopsis listeri NBRC 13360
TCGAAGGCATAGGTCGGCAACGCCACCCTGTCGGCCCCGGCGAAGCGCCATCGCACGGTCGCTCCGGCGACGTGCAGTGTCGCCAGCGCGGACACGAACGCCTGCTCCTCCTCGCGGTTGCGGCGCAGCGCCGGAACCACGACCGCGCCCTCACCCAGACCCTCGCGGGCCATCGCCGACAACACACCATCCGGCCCCAACTCCAACACCTTGGACACCCCGGCCTCACCCAGAGCAACCACCGCGTCATGGAACCGCACCGGACACCGCACCTGCTCCACCCAGTACTCCGGATCCTCCAAACCGCCGACCCGCCCAGTCACCGTCGACACCACCGGAATCTCAGCCGGACACAACTCCACCCCGGAAACCACCTCCGCGAACCCGGCGAGCATCGGCTCCATCAGCGCCGAATGAAACGCATGGGACACCCGCAACCGCTTCGACCCCGCGAAACGGCCCGCGACCTCCTCCACCGCATCAGCGAACCCCGACACCACCACAGCCGAGGACCCGTTCACCGCGGCGACATCCACACCCTCCACCAGCGCCTCACGCACCTGGGCCTCGGTAGCACGCACCGACGCCATCGCACCGCCCTCAGGCAGCGCCTCCATCAACTGCCCACGAGCCACCACCAACCGGGCAGCATCCGCCAACGAGAGCACCCCCGCCACATGCGCGGCAGCGAACTCCCCCACCGAATGCCCCACCAGGAAATCCGGACGCACCCCGAACGACTCCACCAACC
>NZ_BCSH01000145.1 GCF_001570765.1 Nocardiopsis listeri NBRC 13360
ACGCGGAGGGATCCTGCCGTTCTCGGCGGATCAGGGCCTTGCCGCCTTCGACGCCGCGCTACGCACGGACGAGGCGCTCCAGGTGCCGGTCCGGCTGGATTTGAGTGCGCTGCGCAGCAGCGACAACGGAGTTCCGCATGTGCTGCGTGGTCTGGTGCGCGGGGTTCCGGCACGGCGTGCTGCGGCTGTGGATGCCAGTGGGTCCTCACTGGTGGACCGCCTGGTGCGGATGCCGGTCGAGGACCGGCCGGGTGTGCTTCTGGAGCTGGTGCGTTCCAGCGCCGCGGCGGTACTGGGCTTCTCCGGAGCCGGGGCGGTGCAGGCCGATCACCCGTTCAAGGAGATCGGTTTCGACTCGCTGACGGCCGTGGAGCTGCGCAACCGGTTGAACACGGCGACGGGGCTGCGGCTGCCCGCAACGCTGGTCTTCGACTACCCCACACCCGAGGTGCTCGTCCGCCATCTGCTCGTGCAGTTGGTGGGGGAAGAGGAAGTACGGACCGACGCGCATCATAATGCTGACGCCGTGGCGCCGATGGGTGCGGACGAGCCGATCGCGATCGTGGGACTCGGCTGCCGTTATCCCGGTGGTGTCACCGGCGCGGACGGGCTCTGGGACCTGCTGGCGGCCGGTAAGGACGCGGTGGGCGACTTCCCGACCGATCGTGGCTGGGACCTGGAGTCGTTGTACGACCCCGACCCGGAGAACGTCGGTACCTCCTACACGAA
>NZ_BCSH01000146.1 GCF_001570765.1 Nocardiopsis listeri NBRC 13360
CCGGTCCTTGTCTTCCGTCATCTCCTCAGCCTCCGTGGTGTCGGGGGGCGGCGAGCTCGTCCTCCGCCAAACGGACCGTGACCGTCGCGGCGGAGATCGGCGCGCTGCTCGCCGCGACCGGCTTCACGGTGGTCGAGCGCTATGGGGGCTGGGACCAGGGGCCGTTGACCGACACGAGCCGCGACATCGTCACCGTCGCCCGCGCGGTCTGAGAGGCCCTGGCGGGTCAGCCCTCGGGAGGCTCCCCCTGATCCCTGGGAAAGCGCTCGTCCCGTGGTGGATCCCGTGGCGGATCCTGGGGCGCTTCCTGGGGGCGGTCCTGGAATCCATCCGCGGGTCCGGAGACCGTGGGCCCTTCGCCCCACCCGGTCGGGTACGTGCGCCCATCCGGCTGCTCGTCCCAGTACTCGGGAGAGCGGACGGCCTTCTCCGCCTGACGTTGGACCACGTAGAAGATGCCCAGCACCAGGAAGATGGCGAGGACGACCACGGCGATGATGATCAGTGGGACGAACGCGGAGAACGCGGACATCGAACTCACCTCCTTGATCCGCGCCTACCCGGTCACCCGGGTCCTCACCCATCGACGAGGGGAGGAGGGGCCGCCCGGCCCCTCCTCCCCGTGTACGCACCGCGCCGTTCCTAGCGCACGGGCAGGCCGGTGATGGTGCGGCCGATGATGAGCTTCTGGATCTCGCTGGCGCCCTCGAAGATCGTGTAGATGG
>NZ_BCSH01000147.1 GCF_001570765.1 Nocardiopsis listeri NBRC 13360
ACCCGCGCTGACCTCTCCACCCGCCAGGGCCACCCGCTCCCGCAGACCCGTCAACCCGTACCCACTACGCGGCGGCGAGTGCACCACACCCGGAACCGGACCATTGGACACCTCCACCTCCAACCGCCCCACCCCGTAACACAACCCCACCCGCACCCGAGCACCCGTGGCGTGCTTGGCCGCGTTGGTCAACGCCTCCTGCACCACCCGAAACGCCGTACGCTGCACCCCCAACGGCAACACACCACGCTCACCATCGTGCTCACACACCACATCCATCCCCGCACCACGCCACTGCGCCACCAACCCCTCCACATCCGCCAACACCGGCTGCGGAGCCGTAGGAGCCGCCTGCCCCTCCTCCTCACGCAACACACCCAAGATGCCGCGCAACTCCGTCAACGCCTCACGCCCCGTGGTACGGATCAACCCCGCCGCCCGCTCGGTCCGCTCATCAATGGAGGACACCTCCAACCCACCCGCGTGCAACACCATCAGACTCACCCGATGCGCCACCACGTCGTGCATCTCCCGAGCGATCCGCGTGCGCTCGGCGGTGATCGCCTGCTCGGCCATCATGTGCTGCTCACGCTCCAACCGCTCCGCACGCTCACGCAACCGCTCCACCAACTCACGCCGCGTACCGATCCACAAACCGGCGATGGT
>NZ_BCSH01000148.1 GCF_001570765.1 Nocardiopsis listeri NBRC 13360
CGTCGCCACGGTGTGGAAGGAACCGACCTTCCTGTTGGCGCACCCGCGCACCATCGCCGCGTTCGGACGGGAATGCAACCGCCGTGGCCTCTACCCGCAGAGCGTCGACATGTCCGGCCACAAGGTCCCCTCCTGGCGGGGCATCCCCATGTTGCCGTGCAACAAGATCCCCGTCACCAAGGAGCGCACCAGCTCGATCCTCATCATGCGGACCGGTGAGCAGAACCGCGGTGTGGTCGGTCTGCACCAGACCGGGATCCCCGACGAGTACGAGCCCGGGCTGTCGGTGCGGTTCATGGGCATCAACGACCAGGCACTCCTCTCCTACCTGGTCAGCACCTACTACTCCGCGGCCGTCCTGGTGCCCGACGCGCTGGGGATCCTGGAGGACGTCGAACTGGGACGCGAGGACTGAGAACCCCCACCGCGCGGTCGACGGAGGCCGGACCGATCGGCCGCCTTCCCCCGGCGACCCAGGACGGTCCCGTCGACCCGCCTCACCGACCCCGGCCGCGCCCATGGTCCGGGGCCCGATACTCCGGTCCGCGATCACGCACGCACCGACAACGCTCAGCAGGATTGGTGGCTCTTGCCATGACAGTGACGGAATCCAGCACCGACACCCCTCGACGAACACCGAACGGTCTCAGCCT
>NZ_BCSH01000149.1 GCF_001570765.1 Nocardiopsis listeri NBRC 13360
ACCGATCCCCAGGCAGCCCCTCAGTGAGCGCGGCCGGCCAGAGTCAGCGGTGGAAAGCGGTGTTCACCGGTCGGGTCGCTCAAACGCATCGTGTACGTCCACCAGCGTCCCGATTCCGGGGAGGGGCAGGACTCCGACCAACCGTGGGTTTGCCCCCAGGGGATGGTGAGGCTCTCCGCACCTTCCAGGGAGGTACCGGAGGGGCCCGATTCCTGTGGTGGTCGGCCGTGACGGCAGGTGGAGGTCAGGTTCAGGGTGATGTCGGAACCCGTGCCGTTGTGGATCTCGTTGTACCAGGTCACGCGATTCCCCTCGTGCCCGATGCTCAAGAGCCGTATGCCCAGGCCGTTGGCGAACTCGTGGGGGCGGTCGGCCGGTACGACCGGGGCGACCAACGGCACCAGGAACTTCAGACCGATGAGGGACAGGGTCAGGGCGACGGTGATGACCAGGACCTTGCGGGGGGCGGACACAAGTCTCCTGAGGGCGTGGGGGTTGGGACCGGGACCGGATGCCCCGATACGCGGGGCGTTCCGAGGTTACCGGTCCAGGAGTTGGGCGCAGCGGATCAGACCCAGATGGGAGTAGGCCTGCGGG
>NZ_BCSH01000150.1 GCF_001570765.1 Nocardiopsis listeri NBRC 13360
GGCGGTGAGGACGTCCTCCAACACCAAGGGCAGACTCCACCCGTCCAAGAGCAGATGATGGAACGTCCACACCAACACCACCCGGGTATCGGAAGTACGCAACAACCCCACCCGCAACAACGGACCCTCGCCCAGATCCAACCCCGCGGCCTCGTCCTCGGCCAGGAAGTCCTCGATCGCACGCCCACGATCCCCCTCCGAAGACCCCCGCAGATCCACATGAGACACCGGGGTCCGAACCCCGGCACGCACCAACACCACCGGCTCGTCCAACCCCTGCCAGGCCACCGTCATGCGCAACACCGGATGCCGATCCACCACCGAAGCCCACGCACGACCCAACCCGACCGGATCCTCCACCCCATCGAGCTCGACCACCACCTGCTCGAAATACGACGACGAACCCGGCTCCAGGAACGAATGGAAGAACATGCCCTGCTGCATCGGCGTCAACGGCCACACGTCCACCACGTCCCGACCATCACCCACCAACCGATCCACCTCGGCCTGACCCAACGACACCAACGGGAAATCGGACGGCGTCGCCCCACCGACACCCTCACCCAAACAGAACGCGACCAGGTCGG
>NZ_BCSH01000151.1 GCF_001570765.1 Nocardiopsis listeri NBRC 13360
GGGAACACGAAAGCGAGCTGACGGCCAAGCTCCGCGACCGAACCGGAGACCGTTCCCGCAACGGCGTCACCCTGGGCAAGGGCGGTCACTCCGCGCAGTAGCTCCTCGTGGTCGGAACCGACCACGACCGCCCGGTGCGACAGTCCCGACCGGGCTCCGGCCAGGGACCGGCTGACGTCGTCGGCTCGCAGGCCACGGTCCTCGACCCATTCGGCCAGCCGCCCGGCCTGCTCGCGCAGCGCCTCTTCACCCGCACCGGACACCACCCACGGCAGCACACCCGGCTCGGCCGGCGCTTCGAATTCCGAGCCGAGAGTCCGCTCAGCAGGCTCAGGTTCGAAGGAATCGGAAGCTGCATCCTCGGAGCCGACACCGGGCTCTTCGAGGATGACGTGCGCGTTCGTTCCACTCACGCCGAACGAGGACACCCCCGCGCGACGCGGGCGGCCCTCGACCGCCTCCCACTCACGGGACTCCGTCAGCAGCTCCACTCCACCCGCGGACCAGTCCACATGTGAGGTCGGCTCATCCACATGCAGCGTGCGCGGCAGCACCTTGTGCCGCAT
>NZ_BCSH01000152.1 GCF_001570765.1 Nocardiopsis listeri NBRC 13360
AAGCGCTCATCCCATCCAACGGCCTACCGATCGGCACCGACCCCGAAGGCACATCCCCCGCATCCACCCGAAAATGAGCAGCGAAAGTCGTCGTCTCCGTCGGCCCATAACCATTGGCCACCACCGTGTCCGCACACGCGGCCACCACCTTCGCCACCGCCGAAGGCGTAGCCGCCTCACCACCGGTGATCACCTCACGCAACGGCGCGAAACACGTCGGATCCTGCGCCGTGAACAGGTTGAACAACGCCGCCGTCACAAACGTCGACGTCACCCCGTACTCCCGGGCCACCCGCCCGAACTCCTCCGCCGAAATCCGCCCCGCAGGCGCCACCACCACCGCACCACCCCGCAACAACGGAGTCCAGATCTCATAGGTCGCCGCATCGAAGGCATGCGAGGAATGGAACAGCACCCGCTCATCACGACCACCACCCCAACGACCATCCAAAGCCAAAGCGACCACGTCCCCATGCGTGACCGCCACACCCTTGGGCACCCCCGTCGAACCCGACGTGAACATCACATACGCGAGGG
>NZ_BCSH01000153.1 GCF_001570765.1 Nocardiopsis listeri NBRC 13360
GGAAAAACAAACGCGATCTGGCCATCCTGATCAGCGGCGGTGCCCGCGGTGACCCGCGCGACCGTTTCGCCCCGGGCGAGCGCACGCGTGGCCTCCAGCATGGCGTCACCGTCGGAGCCGACCACGACCGCCCGGTGGGACAGCTTCGACCGGTCTGTCGCCAGCGTGTAGGCGACATCATCGGCTCGCAGGTCGCGGCCCTCGACCCATTCGGCCAGCCGCCCGGCCTGCTCGCGCAGCGCCTCCTCACCCGCACCGGACACCACCCACGCCAGCACACCCGGCTCCGACGAGTCCGTGAGAGCAGAGGGTTCCGATGCTCCGTCGGTGTCGCCCGCGGCCTCCGGGGCTGGCGCCACCACGCTCTCGGATCCCTCTTCGAGAATGATGTGGGCATTGGTCCCGCTGACGCCGAACGAGGACACCCCCGCGCGACGCGGACGACCCTCCGCCGCCTCCCACGCACGAGACTCCGTGAGCAGCTCCACCCCGCCCGCGGACCAGTCCACATGCGAGGTCGGCTCGTCCACGTGCAGA
>NZ_BCSH01000154.1 GCF_001570765.1 Nocardiopsis listeri NBRC 13360
ATGCGCCATGGTGTGCTGCCCCGCACTTTGCATGTGGATGAGCTGACCTCGCATGTGGACTGGTCCGTGGGCGGGGTGAAGCTGCTGACGGAGTCTCGTGAGTGGGAGGCGGTGGAGGGGCGTCCACGTCGCGCGGGGGTGTCCTCGTTCGGTGTCAGTGGAACGAACGCCCACGTCATCCTCGAAGAGGCCGGGGAGAACGAGTCCCTCGACGACGCTCCGGAACCCCTTCCCGAGCCGTCCGCCTCCGGCGCGCTGCCGTGGCTGGTGTCCGCCGCCGAGGCGCGGGCCCTGACCGCCCAGGCCGTCCGGATCCGGGACGAGGCCGCGCGCCACCACCCCCGCGATGTCGCCCACACGCTGGCGACAGGCCGGTCGTCGCTGACCCACCGGGCGGTCGTGGTCGGCTCCGACCACGAGGAGCTACTGCGCGGAGTGACCGCGCTCGCTCAGGGCGAGGCCGCCACCCACGTGGTGCTGGGCGACGGGACCCTGGCTGAGGGTCGAGTCGCGTTTGTTTTTCC